>CAZCFB010000006.1:0-71322 GCA_964497805.1 uncultured Kofleriaceae bacterium | reverse complement strand
GGGCTGGAGAAGGCCGGGCCCGTGCTGGTGCCCGAGCTGTTCAGGGCCTCGCACAGGACCTGGTACCCCTTGAAGTTGGCGTCCTTGACCCCGGTACCCGAGCCCGCGTCGCCGCCGCTGGTGCCCGAGCTGCTTGTGTGGGAGCTGAACGAGACATTGATCAGGTTCTCGCCAGCCGCCACGCTGCCGCCGGTGGGGGCTGATGGGGGCGAGGTGTCGATGGTGTAGCTCTTGCTGTCTGCCTGGGTCCACTTTCCAGATGCGGAGGAGTCCTTCACCAGTGCAAACAGCGCGTTATTCTGCGCATCGGCCACGGTGCAGGAGGACCCGCCCATGAAGTTGTAGGCCGGCACATCGAACACCTCTGCATTCCCTTTCCAGTAGGCATTAATGGGTGACAAACCCCAGATCTTGGTGCATTTAGCGGTTTTGCTAATGTCGTTAGTCGTAGTGTCGTAACAGCCGCGGCCTGCATAGACCGCGACCTCGCCGCCAGAGCACGCGGTATCGCCGTACCCCTTGAAATTCATGCGGATGCGCATCTTCGTGCCGCACGCGCACCGGGCCTTGTTGAAGTACTCGTTGATCTCGGTGGTGGTCAGCTTGTTCCATGACCCCTCAGATTTCTTTTCGTACCACTCCACCGAATCGAACTTGGGGGCGCACTGGCCATGGGCTTGGGTTGGAATCAGGAGCCCTGCTCCCACCAGGAGCAGCAGCGCTACAGGGATGCGTGTAAGAGACATGATCGCTTGTTGTGCAACGCCCGTGCCACGTTCCGGCGCGGGGGCGGACAGAGGATTGTTCATTCGTTTAAACAAGTTAAATTCCAAACGGCTGGCTCACTGTACACGGTCCAGTGCCAAAGTGGCAGCCATTCTTAACAGAGCGGGACAGAAGTGCAATAGCGTACCCATTTGGGGGACGGTGTTGCTTTGTTGCTATTTTTTGGGCGGTGCTGCTATTTCTGATTCAACTAGCCCAAAAAGTGCCCCACGGCGACCCCGATGAAGGTGGCAGTGGCGTAGCCAAGGGTGCCGCACAGGATGGCTGGCACCACCAGTCCGGTCCAGCGCCGCCCTGCAGCCATGGCCGCCGCGGTGGTGGGCCCGCCCATGTTGGCGTTGGAGGCCACCACCACCTCGGCCAGGTCCAGCTTGAACACCAGCCCGGACAGGAGCACGAACAGCAGGTGCACGCTGAGGATTACGCCAGCGAACAGAAACAGCACTGGCCCCACCCGCAGCACCATGGCCACGTTGGCCGACGCACCGATGACTGCGAAGAAGACCTGCATCAGCAACACGCCCAGCAACTCTGCCCGGGCCAGGCGCGCCATAACCTGCGGGAGCAGCGTCGCGCCGGCCACCGTGAGCGCCGTGAGGGTCAAGATACCCGCCCCCTTGATCCCCACCGCCCGCTGCACCGCGAAGCCCACCGCGCACACCCCGGCTGCCAGGGCCAGGGCCGCGGATGCCTCTCCCAGGCTCGGCCCCCCCGTGGCCCCGCCCTGCCCCACCTTGTCCGTTGCTGGGTCACTCTCCTCCACCCGCCGCCGGAATCGCCCACGCAACCAGGGCCATGAAGGGAGCGCGAACAGAACCATGAAGTAGACAGTCATCATCAGGTTGTCCGCTGCCACGCCGGCCGAGAGAAGGGTGCCGTCGCGCAGGCCCAGGGCCTCGGCCGCGCCGGCGTAGTTGATTGAGCCGCCGATGTAGGTGGCGCAGAACACCCCGGCCAGCTTGTGCTCCTCTGGACCCAGGTCCATGAGCGCAGTGGCCAGGATTGTTCCGAGCACCGTGCCAACCGCCCCGGCCCCGAATGCCAGCAGCGGCGGCCCGGCCTCACGGATGATGCGCCGCAGGTCCGCTCGCAGCAGGAGCATTGGGATCGCCAGGGGCACCAGGAAGGACCAGACCACGCCGTAGGTGGGGGCGTCTGCGGGAATTACCCGGGTATTGGACAGGGCAAATCCGATGATCATGGTGATCACCGCACCTGAAATCCGCGTTCCCAGGCGGGTCCGCTCCAGCCGAACACCAGCCCAAGCGCATAGCGCCAGGGCAGCCCAGAGCGACCAGGCATCAGTTGCTTCAATCAAAGTACCTGACATTATTCAACATCCAGAAAAATAGCAGCACCGCCCTAAAAATAGCAACAAAGCAACACCGTCCCTAAAATAGTAATTCGGCGATTTGGATGGCGTTGAGGGCGGCTCCTTTTCGGAGGTTGTCGGCCACCACCCACATGTTGAGGCCGTGGGGTACGGAGGGGTCCTGGCGGACGCGGCCCACGTAGACTGGATCTGTGCCAGCTGCAGGGCGGGCCAGGGGGTAGCGCGCCGTTGTTGGATCGTCCAGCAGCTCCACGCCGGACTTGCCGGCCAGCAGCTCGCGCGCCTTCTCGGCCGATAGCTCCCGCTCGGTCTCCACGTTCACAGCCTCGCTGTGCCCCACCATCACCGGCACCCTCACCGTGGTGGCCGTGACCGCCAGGTCGGGCAGGCCGAAGATTTTGCGCGTCTCCAGCACCATCTTCTGCTCCTCCACCGTGTCGCCGCTGTCCAGGAAGGCGCCGATGTGAGGCAGGCACTCGAACAGGATCGCGTGGGGGAACTTGTCGGGAGCGGGCAGTGGTTCGCCAGCGGCAAACGCCCGGGCCTGGGCCTCAAGCTCCTCCATGGCCTTGCGGCCGGCGCCGGAAACGGCCTGGTAAGTGGAGACCACCACCCGCTTCATGCCGGCTGCCCGGTGCAGCGGCTCCAGGGCCACCACCATCTGGATTGTGGAGCAGTTCGGGTTGGCGATGATGCGGCGCGGGGCGTCCTTCAGGTGCGCGGGGTTCACCTCGGGCACCACCAGGGGCACGTCGTCGTGCATACGAAAATAGCTAGTATTATCAACAACCCACGCACCGGCTGCCGCCGCGGTCGGCGCGAAGTCCCGGCTCACCGTGGCGCCCGCCGAGAAGAGCGCCAGGTCCACGCCGGTGAAGCTCTCCGCCGTGAGTTCCTGCACCGCGTGCGGCGCCCCGCGGAAGGACACCTCCTTGCCAACGGACCGGGCCGAGGCCAGAGGCAGCAGCTTCCCCACGGGGAAGTCCCGCCGCTCCAGTATCTCCAACATCTGCTCCCCAACGGCGCCCGTGGCACCCACAACTGCGACGGTGTGCAACATCTCAATCTCCGATACGGGCGGGCGCAAGACCCACCCCTATGCCCCCTGTTTAAGCCTCATCTGGATGGCGGCCAGAAGCTCGGCGAGCTCGGTCCTGCGCGACGCGTCCAGCTCCTCTCCGCCGTACCGAACGCCGTAGTAAACCAGCGTGAACCGTTGTACCAGCTCGGCCCCGGGCAGGCCATGTTCCACCAGCCCCGAGGCGAACTCCAGGGGCGTGGCCCCGGGGGGCTTGTCGTGTCCTGCCCGGGACAGCAGGGCCAGGAGCCTCCCATACACGCTCACCGCCGCGCTGGCCCGTTGCCCCAACGCCTGCCGCCTCCCCAGCAGCGCCTTCAGCCGCCCGCCGTACCTGCGCCAGACCCAGACGGTCAACCCCGCCCCGGCCAGCGCCCCCAGGACATAGAGGACCCAGTACGGGACCGCCCTCCCGCCCAGCGGATCCTTCCCCTTCTGCTGGAACGCCCGCCCCACCGCGCGGAACAGGGAGAGCTGCTTGCTCAGGTTGTACTCCACCACGTACCTGAACCAGCGCAACCGCACCGCGTCCACCATGTGCCGCATCCGCCCCGCCACGCCCCCGTCAGCCGTGGGTGTCGCCCCCCCCGATGGCGTGGGGTCCACCGTGACCCAGCCGGTGTTGCTGTACAGCACCTCCACCCAGGCGTGAGCGTCGCCGTGGCGCACGGCCAGGTAGTTGCCATAGCTGTTCCACGCGCCGGCCACGAACCCGTTGACCTGCCGGGTATGCACGCCCGCGTAACGCAGGAGCAGAGCCATGGCCGAGGCGAAATACTCGCAGTGCCCCTCCCGGTTCTCGAAGAGGAACTCGTCCACCGGCTCGAGCTTGTCGTCATGGCGCAGGGTGGTGGTGTAGCGGTAGCTCTTGCGCAGGTACGCCTGCACCGCCCTTACCTTCTGGTGCACCGTGGTCTTGCCCGCGGTGATGCTGTAGGCGAGGTCACGCACCCGCTCCGGCATGCGCTGAGGCACCTGAAGGAACCGCTGAAACCGCGGCCGATCCCTGGCCACGATGGGCCCGGCCCGCTCCAGGTGCGCCTGGCTCAGCCTCGGCGGGTGCGACCAGGCGGTGTAGATCACGCCGGCCTGCCCCCGCCGGATGGCCCGAATCTCCCCAAGGTGGCTCAGGGCCGGCGTGAAGAGCCGCCGGTTGCCCACCGAGGTCTTACCCACCTTGAGCGCCACCGGACGGTCAGCGGCGAACACGACGTTGGAGTCCAGAGGCTCCAGGTAGATCTCGTGGCGCAGCAGGTTGCGCTTGACGTACTCGGGGCCGAAGTCCCGCGGCATGCCAGGGGCGTGCATCACCATGTAGATATCGTCGGTGAGCACCAGCCGCCGGTACTTGCCCGCCTGGTCCGCGGCGTGGCTCCAGACGCCGTCCTGGTAGTGGTCGTAAACCGAGCCGCGCCAGTAGAGGGGCCTCGAGGGCTTCCCCTTGGGGAAGGTCACCCGCATCACGACCTGCGGGTTGTCCCGGATGGTGCCGTGTTGCCCCAGCTCCACCCGCTCGCGGAAGCCCACCATGGTGGTGCCGCCCCGCCGCGCGCCCAGGAAGAGCCCGAAGCCCACCCGCGGGAAGCCGATGAACACCGTGATGCTGCTGATTAACACGCCCAGGGCCACCACGGAGGTGCCGGCCAGGAAGGGCACCCCCACGATGCGCCGCGAGTTCAGGATCCGCTCCACCTCCACCTTCTCGCTCTGCCCCTCGGCCCCGTGCCGCAGCAGGTAGTTCTCCTCCATCTCCCGCCGCAGGTGGAACAGGGTCAGCGCCCACACCGTGGCGATGATGTAGAAGCCGAAACACACCGCGTAGGAGAGCCCCGTGTTCAGGGTGGTGGCCGCAACCAGCACCAGGAAGCTCACCACATAGGCCTGACGGTAATCCTTGCTTGTGAAGCGGTTGAACAGCTTGTTGACCAGCACGAAGAGCAGGAAGCTGATGCCCGCGTTTATCACATCGGCGTCGTACATCACGTCCACGACCAGGTAGACGAACACGGCGATGGTGGCCATGTTCCAGCCCGTGGCCCAGCGCACCGGGGGCACCGGCAGCCGCGACGGGTCCACGAACCAGCTGGCGAGGATGGCTCCCAGGGAGAGCATCTTAACCAGCATGCTCACGTCGTCGCTGAACCAGAGGGTGGCCACAGCGGCCAGCACCATCATGTAGGAGGCGAGCTTGTGGACCAGAGAGAAGCGCATCTACGCGGCCCTCGCTGGCGGCCGGCCCAGTGAGCAGCCCCCGCGGCGCACAAAGATGCAAGCCCCACCGGGAGGCGGCTCGAGGGAGTAGGGGCGCTCGTCCTGGTGAAAGCTCACCAGCGCCAGGACGCGCAAAATCCGGGTGAGCTGCGCCTGGCCAGCGCCCTCGGAGACGCCCCCGTCACGAGTCACCAGGGAGACCGAGTAGCCCCGCTCGACGTAGTGCTTGGCCAGGGACGCGGCCAGGCTCACCGCGCGCTCCTGCTGGTCCAGTTGATCTACGGAGAGGGTCTCCTCCGGTTCATGGTTGTCCAGGTACACCGCCATGCGCCTGCCCTGCTGGTCCTCGTGCTGGCGCACCACCAGCCGCCCCTGGCGCGCGGACTTGCGCCAGTGGATGTCCCGGGGGTCGTCGCCCTCCTGGTACTCACGCAAGGCGAAGAAGTCGCCCCGCCGGTCCAGGCGCATGGAGTGCTGTTCGGTCTGGGCCTGGGTTTCGCTCTGCGGCGGCGTCACCGGGAACACCTGCGGGAAGACCAGCACCTCCTCCTGCGATGTCACCTCGCGGGACTTGCGGAAGAAGGTGAAGGGGAAGCGCGTGCTCACCCGGAAGCCGGAGAAAGCGTACGCGCCCCGGCGGTCGAAGCTGTGGCGGTAGGAGGTGCGCTGGGTGCGCCCGGCCGGCGTCTTGAGGAAGTAGCAGCGCCGCTCCAGGGCCTTGCCGAGCAGCATGTCCTCCACCTCGATGGAAAATGAGGGGAGCCACCGCCGGGGGTTGCGCAGGGCGATGCCCATGAGGAAGGGGCTGCCCGCGAAGACGCGATCCGGCGGCATGCGCCGCACGGTGAGCCCGCCCAGAGAGAACTCGGAGAGGACGCCGCTGCCCAGGATCAGAGACATCATCATGCCGAGCAGCAGGTAGAGCAGGTTGTTGCCGGTGTTGATGGCCGCGAAGCCGATGCCCAGAGTGAGCGCCACGAAGTACTTGCCCTCGCGGGTGAACTTCAACCGCCGCGGCGGCTTGAGCAGTTTTTTGAGCCGGGACATGGGGCGGCGCCGTCTACGCGGGGACGGGCACCCGCTCCAGGATCTCGGAGATCACGCGCTCCGCCTCCTCGCGCGTACGGCCCAGAGACTCCTGGGGCGAGGCGGTAACCACGCGGTGGGCCAGGCAAGGGTGGGCCAGGATCTTGAAGTCGTCCGGCACGCAGTAGGTGCGCCCCTCCACCAGGGCCAGGGCCTGGCTGGCCCGGTACCAGGAGATCGCCCCGCGGGTGCTCACCCCCAGCGAGAGGAAGGGGGAGCGGCGGGTTTCAGCCACCAGGCTCATGACGTAATCCAGCAGGGCCGGGTCCACCTTCACCCGGTCCACTTGCTCCTGGATGTGGCGCACCTGCGTGCGGGTCACGGCCGGGCTGATCCCATCCACCGGGTCGTAGCCCCCGCGCTCGGCGATGACCCTTCGCTCCTCGGGCTGAGCCGGATACCCCATGCGCAGGCGCAGCAGGAAGCGGTCCATCTGCGACTCGGGCAGGGGGTAGGTGCCGTAGTGCTCCAGCGGGTTCTGGGTGGCCACCACCACGAAGGGGTCATCCAGGGGGTAGGTCTTGTTGTCCACCGAAACCTGCCCCTCGCTCATGGCCTCGAGCAGTGAGCTCTGGGTGCGCGGCGTGGTGCGGTTGATCTCGTCTGCCAGCACCACGTTGGCGAAGATGGGCCCCTGCTTGAACTCGAACTCGCCCTTCTGCTGGTTGAACACCGACACGCCCAGGATGTCGGATGGGAGCAGATCGCTGGTGAACTGGATGCGCCGGAAGGTGCCGCCCAGGGCGCGGGCCAGCACGCGGGCCAGGGTGGTCTTACCCACGCCGGGCACGTCCTCCAGCAGCACATGGCCGCGGGCAAACAGGCTGGTGATGAGCAACCGGATCACCTCGGCCTTGCCGCGGATCACCTTGCTCACCACCTGCTCGATATTCCCGGCTACCTCCGCCGGGTGCACTTCCGACTCTTTGGGGATTGCGGACACAGTGTTCCTTTCGAGTGGATCCTGAGCAGTTAACATCACGGAACGCCTCATTTTAGCACGTCATTTAATACGTGGAAGGCCGGTTGAAACTTTGCTTAGACCCTCCCCGGATCCGGTGCGTTGTTACAGGGCCATCAGCGAAAAACCCCACGTCAAGGAGGCGTCAATGTCTAGCTCGGGAAAGAAGAAGGTCACGGCAACCATGTTGGTGGCGGCTGGTTGCGCCCTGGTCCTGGCTCTGGGTCTTGCCGCCCAGCAGCGCAACGCGGCGGCCTCGGGCCCCAAGGTGAAGGTCTCGATCCCCAGCCCTGGTGAGCCTCCGGTCAAGGTGGTCAAGGTGGTGAAGAAGCCGGTGCAGATCATCGAGCGCAAGGTCAAGGAGCCCCCCAAGGTGGACGTGGTGTTCGTCCTGGACACCACCGGCAGCATGGGCGGGCTCATCGCCGGCGCCAAGAAGAAGATCTGGTCCATCGCGAACCAGATCGTCAGCGGCCAGCCCCGGCCGGACGTGCGCATCGGCCTGGTGGGTTACCGGGACAAGGGAGACGCCTATGTCACCCGGCGCTACCAGCTCACCGAGGACATCGACGACATTTACGAGAGCCTGCAGCGCTTCCGCGCCCAGGGCGGCGGGGACACCCCCGAGCATGTGAACCGCGCCCTGTACGACGCCATGAACAAGATGAGCTGGCGCCAGGGCCAGGACGTTCTGCGCCTGGTCTTCCTGGTGGGCGACGCCCCGCCCCATGAGGGCCGCGACGGGCTCTACTCCCGCTCCCTGGCGCGCATGGCGGTCAAGAAGGGCATCGCCCTCAACGCCGTGCGCTGCGGCCGCAGCGGGGCCACGGCCTCGGCCTGGAAGCGCATCGCCAAGATGAGCGGCGGCATGTACGCCTCCATCCGCCAGGACGGCGGCATGGTGGCCATCAAGACCCCGGTGGACGAGCGCCTCAAGGAGCTGAACATGGAGCTCTCCGCCACCATCCTGCCCACCGGCGACAAGGTGGCCAAGCGCGCCGCCCGCCGCCGGGCCACCATGAACATGGCCATGAAGGCCGAGGTGCAGGCCGAGAGCGCCAAGTACCGCGCGGCCTCGGGCAAGCTGGACAGCACCGACCTGCTGGCCGGCATGGCCAAGGGCAAGGACCTGGACGCCTTCTCGGAGGAGGAGCTCCCCGCCCCGGTGGCGGCCATGCCCAGGGCCGAGCGCAAGGGGTACGTGGCCAAGGTGGCCCAGAAGCGGGCCAAGCTGAAGCGCAAGATCAAGAAGCTGTCCGCGTCGCGGTCGGCCTACATCAAGGCCAAGCGCCCCGCCGCCAGCAAGGGCACCTCCTTCGACGACACCATCGAGGCCGCGCTGAAGGAGCAGGGTAAAAAGATCGGCGTGGAGTACTAGGAGCGAAGCTCCAGTACTAGCCCTCCCCCTCCTCCCCCTGTGCCTTCCTGGCGCTCCCCCCAGAACAATCCTGGTGCTGGGTCAGCTCCACCGATACTTCAGACCTCCGATGAAGTCCAAAGCAGCCATCTCTGCCAACATTTTGCTTTTTATGTAGGTGCTCACCGGGGAGCGTCAGTATTGGTATTTGTGCTGGTCCACCTTAAAATGTGCTCATAAGCGACTTCAGGCGTTCAACTTTCTCAGAAATGAGGTGTCGAATGGATCCTTGCGGGGCCACTTCATGGCGCTGTGCCGTGGCGACGGTTTTTGCCTTTTCGAGCGTCTTCTCGCCCACCCTTTCCATTGCCGAAGAGAGCAAACCTGTCATGGCGGTTATCCCCATAATGGGGGCGCTCCACCAGAGAGACAGGACGGCCACCCAAGAGCTGATGGAAAGAGCACAGGATCTACTTTCCAGGGAGCAGAGATATTCCGTCGCCTTCATGGGGAGTGCGGGCTCCAAAGGCAATAAAAAGGACGCAATCCTGCCGCCAGGCTGTGTTGATACATCCTGCGTGTTGAAAGTAGCCAGCAACCTGGGAGCCAAAAAGGCACTCATTCTGAGGATTGTGGAGAAGGGCAAAGGAAAGTGCACGACCTCCGTGGAGCAACACGACATCTCGATGGCATATGTCGAGGCTCAAGCGGCCGAGGAAAGTGCCTGCGACATGGAACAGCTCAACGGTGCAGTGGAGCATGTTCTATTCAAAGTATTCCCTGCCCTGAAGAGCTCCCCTTCACCTTCACTGGAAGATCTTCCACAGTCTCTGGCTGGCTTGGAGCAAGCCGATTGGTACTACCTGGAAAGTGACAAGAAGCAAGGCCCCATATCTGTGGAGAGGGTACGCGTCTTGTACAGGCAAAAAAAACTCACGGGCAGGACGAAGGTCTGGCGCAAAGGTAAGAAGAAGTGGACGCCTCTGTGGGACGTTCCAGAGTTTGCAGTGCTTGTGACCTGGTTCACTGTGAGAGACCAGGAGACGGTTGGACCATTGACTACTGATGCGCTCAAGCGCCTGCTCCGCAAGAGCATACTCACGCCGAGCGACAGGGTATTGTGCTCCGGAGAAACGGAGTGGAGACCGATCAGCGAAGTCGAAGGACTAAGCAATGAGGTCGTCGAAACACGCCTCCGACGCCCTCTTGGTGAGGAAGTTCTCAACAGGTCAACCGACGAGGCCGGGCATGGGACATACCTGCAAGATCCCAGTTACCACAAAGGTAAGCGTCTTCGGACCGCAGGAATGGTTCTCGTCTTCGTTGGCGGAATCTTGGGGCCTGCACTGGCGGGATTCGGCTGGAATTTCTACGACGGAAACAAAAATGTGGGGGGCGCAAAAGCCGGGATGGCAATGGGCATATCAGGCTCATTGCTAACGGGCGTTGCGATTTTTGCGGGCATCCCACTATGGGCCCGTGGGCAGAGCACACTGAATTCCACCTGGCTTGAATATCAGTAACCTGGCGCTCCCCCCTTTTCCCCTGACCCATCAAGCCACATCTGCTAACACTCCCCCATCATGACTCGCCTCGCCTGGCTCACCGCCACGCTGCTGTTCCTTACCCCCAGCGCCCAGGGTGCCCCCTTGAAGATCCCGCACGAGAAGTTTGTCCTGAACAACGGCCTCACGGTCATCCTCCACCAAGATCAGCGCCTGCCACAGGTCGCCGTGAACCTGCTCTACCGCATCGGCGGCCGGGACGATCCGGCTGGCCAGTCGGGGGTCGCCCACCTGTTCGAGCACCTGATGTTCATGGGCACCGATCGCGTACCCGAGGGCAAGATCGACCGGATCATGGAGGGCGCGGGCGGATGGAATAACGCCTACACCAGCCAGGACCAGACCGTTTACTACGACGTGGGGCCCGCGCGCCTGCTCCAGACCCTGCTCTGGATCGAGGCGGACCGAATGGCCACCCTGGCCGGCGCGCTCACCGACAAGAAGCTCGACCTTCAGCGGGATGTGGTGGTCAACGAGTACCGTCAGAGCTACGAGAACGCCCCTTATGGAAAGGCGGGGCTCACCATGCCCGGCCTTGTTTGGGGAGACGACCACCCGTACGGCCGCCCGGTCATAGGCACCCTGGAGGACCTGGCGAAGGTGAAGGTGCCCCATCTGCAGCGGCTCTTTGCCCGCTACTATTCGCCGCGCAACGCCTCGCTGGTGGTGGCCGGCAAGCTGGACATGGCCCGTACACGGCGGCTGGTGGAGAAGTACTTCGGCTGGATCCCGTCCAGGCCGGCTCCGCGCAGGGCCCGCGCCCCCAAGGTGGCCCCCTCCGCCAGGGCGCGAGCGGTCGCGGTTCGGCGCACCATCAAGGACCGGGTGAAGCTGCCCCGGCTGTACATGGTTTGGCGCACCCCCGCCCACATGTCCCCCGGGGACGCGGAGATGGACCTGGCCGCCGAGGTGCTGTGCGAGGGCAAGCAATCCCGTCTGTACAAGGCGCTCGTCTATGAGCAGAAGGTCGCCCTGGACGCGGTGGCGTACCAGGAGTCCCGGGCGCTGGGATCACAGTTTGTGGTCAGGGCCACCGCAATTGAGGGCGTCACCCTGGACGCCCTGGAGAAGGCCGTGGCAAAGGTGCTGGCCGACTTCCGCGCCGAGCCCCCCTCCGAGCAGGAGCTGGCCCGGGCCCGCAACATCTTCGAGGTGCAGTTCGTGCGCCGGCTTGAGCGGCTCCGCAACCGCGCCGAGCTGCTCAACACCTACTTCAACCGCACCGGCGAGCCCGACCATGTGGAGCAGGACCTGGCCCGCTACCGCGCCGTGACCCGCCAGGGCCTGCACGACCTGGCCAAGACCACCCTGGCCCCAAGCAAGGCTGTGATCCTGAGGGTCGTCCCCAGTGGGAAGTAAAACCCTGGCCCTGGCCCTGGCCCCGGCCCTGGCCCTCCTTGCCTGCACCCCTCGACCCTTGCCCCAGAGGAGTACAACCGTGACCCCCAAGCCCACCCCAATCCCCGCTTTCATGAACAAGCAACCCCGCCTGGGCCCCCCCGCCACGTTCAAGTTCCCCCGGGCAGAACGGTTCCGCCTGAAAAGCGGCGTCCGGGTGATCCTGATCCCGCGGCCGGACCTGCCCCTGGTGCGCATCCGCGTGGCCTTCGACGGCGGCTCCGGCGCGGACCCGGCCAAGGTTCCGGGCCTGGCTCATATCACGGCCAACATGCTTGAGCGGGGCGCGGGGAAGCGTTCAGCTCTGGCCTTCTCCGGGGCGCTGCAGGATCTTGGCGCCACCCTGGTCTCCTGGGTGGATCAGGACCACGCGCAGCTGGAGCTGGCCACCCTGCGCCGGAACCTTGAAACCGCCATGGAGCTGCTGGCCGACACCCTGCTGCGGCCACGGCTCACCGGCGGAGAGCTGGACCGGCTCAAGCGGCAACTCCGCGGGCGGGTGACCCAGCGCAGGGCAAAGCCAGCCCAGATCGCCCACCTGGCCCTGAAGTCCGCCGTGTTCGGCGACCACCCGTACGGCCGGCCCGTGCTGCCCCATCTGGCCTGGCTCGCGGCCATCACCCCGGCGCGGGTGAAGCAGTTCCACCAGGAGCGATACCGTCCGGAGGGGGCCATGGTCATCGCGGCCGGGGACATCACGGCGGCAGAGCTGCGTGCCCTGCTGGAGCAGCGCCTCACGGGCTGGCAGGGGAAGCCCCCTGCCCCACCTAAACCAGCCAATCCTCCTGCCGGCGGCCCCCGCCTGGTGCTGGTCGACCGGCCCGGCGCCACCCAGTCCGTCATCAGGGTGGGCCACCTGGGCCCGGCCAGAGGCACCAAGATGTACGCGGCCATGGAGGCGCTCAACACCGTCCTGGGCGGCAGCTTCACTAGCCGCCTGAACCAAAACCTGCGCGAGGAGCACGGCTTCACCTACGGCGTCCGCTCCATGTTCCTGACCCGACGCGCGGGCGGCATGTTCATCACCTCCACATCGGTGGAGACGGAGGACACCGCCGCCGCGCTGGTTGAGATCCTCAAGGAGCTGGAGGGCGCCGTCTCCCGCCCGCTCACCAGCGCCGAGCTCACCAAGGCAAAGCGCCTGCTCGTGGAGGAGCAGCCAGCACGGGCCGAAACCGTGGCTGGCCTGGTGGAGGCCCATGCCGACCTGGCCCTCAACGGCCTCCCCCTCAGCCGCCTGGACAGCCTGGCAGGGGAGGTGAGCGCCCTCACCGCGGCCAGGGTCACCGCCGCCGCCCGCCGCCTGGTTCGAGCGGGCAAGGCCACCATCGCCGTGGCCGGGGACCTGGCAAAGATCCGAGAGCCGCTGGAAGCCGCCCACGGCAAGGCGCAGCTGCGGGACCTTGACGGGGTGCTGATCAAGTAGCAGCCCCCTTGCCCCTTGTAAGGGGCCCTCCTTCTGCGATAAAACGCCCCCAACTGATAGGAGACGACCCATGAACTTGATCTTTCTCGGCCCTCCCGGAGCAGGTAAAGGCACCCAGGCCAAGGCCATTGTCAACGAGTACAACATTCCGCAGATCTCCACCGGTGACATTATCCGGGCCGCCATCCGTGGCGGGACCGAGCTGGGCAAGGAGTTCAAGAGCTACACCGACGCTGGCAAGCTGGTGCCGGACGAGCTGGTCAACCGCATGGTTGAGGACCGGCTGAGCCAGGACGACTGCAAGCCCGGCTTCCTGCTTGACGGTTTCCCCCGCACCGTGGTCCAGGCCGAGGCCCTGGACGTGATGCTCAAGAACCTGGGCACCAAGCTGGACCATGTGCTCCTGCTGGTGGTGGACGACGCCGTGCTGGTGGAGCGCATCTGCGGCCGCCGCAGCGATCCCGAAACCGGCCATGTCTACCACATCAAGTTCGACCCGCCCCCCGCGGACATCGCCGACCGCCTGATCCAGCGCGCCGACGACACCGAGGAAGTCCTCACCGATCGCCTGGGCGAGTACCACGAGAAGACCGCCCCGCTGATCCCGTTCTACGAGGCTGCCGGCCTGCTGCGCCGCGCCCCGGGCGAGGGTTCCCTGGAGGACGTCCAGAAGGGCATCTTCGACATCCTTAAGAGTTAAGAGCGTCCCACCTTTGCGCTCGCGCTCGCGCTTGCGCTTGCCCTCCTTGCCCTACACTCCCTTTCCCCTTCTGCTAAGCTTCCCCACGTAGCTCACTGCGTAACCACTCGTTCACCCTTAGGAGATCCCCGTGCCCCGCAAGCGTAGAGCGGCCATCTGGCGCCAGCTGGAAGGTCCCGCCACCGTCGAATCCATCCGCCAGGCCATGGCCCGGCACCTGCAGAGCTCCCTGGCCAAGGACGAGTACTCGTCCACCACCCTGGATCACTACTACGCCCTCTGTTTCTCTGTGCGCGACCGCCTCGTGGACCGCTGGGTCAACACCCAGCAGACCTACTACCAGAAGGACGCCCGCCGGGTTTACTACCTCTCCATGGAGTACCTGATGGGCCGCGCCCTGCATAACGCGCTGGTCAACCTCGACATGGTGGAGGTGTGCCGCGCCGCCCTCAAGGAGGAGGGCATCGAGCTGGCCGACCTGGAGCGGCTGGAGCCGGACGCAGGCCTGGGCAACGGCGGCCTCGGGCGCCTGGCCGCCTGCTTCATCGACTCCATGGCCACCATGGGCCTGCCCGCCTACGGCTACGGCCTGCGCTACGACTACGGCATCTTCGCCCAGCGCCTGGAGGACGGCCGCCAGGTGGAGGAGGCCGACGACTGGCTGCGCCTGCCCTACCCCTGGGAGTACCCGCGGCCAGAGTACCTGCTGCCCGTGGGCTTCGGCGGAGAGGTGGAGCGCGGCGGCGACGGTGGCGCCACCTGGCGGCCGGCCGAGGCCGTGTTGGCCATGCCGTACGACACGCCGATCCCAGGCTACGGGGTGAACACGGTCAACACCCTGCGCCTGTGGCGGGCGGTGCCGAGCGAGGCCTTCGACTTCTCGGACTTCAACCGGGGCGACTACGTGGGCGCGGTGGAGGACCGGGTGATGAGCGAGAACCTCACCCGCGTGCTCTACCCCAATGACAACATCCACCTGGGCAAGGTGCTTCGCCTCAAGCAGCAGTACCTGCTGGTGGCCGCCACCCTCCAGGACGCCATCCGCCGCCACCTGGTGAACCACAAGAGCCTGGACAACCTGCACGAGAAGGCGGTCTTCCAGCTCAACGACACCCACCCCGCCCTGGCCGTGCCCGAGCTCATGCGCGTGCTGGTGGACGAGCGGGGCTACACCTGGGACGACGCCTGGGAGATCACCGGCAAGTCCCTGGCCTACACCAACCACACCCTGCTGCCCGAGGCGCTGGAGCGGTGGCGGGTGGACCTGCTGGGCGAGCTGCTGCCCCGCCACCTGCAGATCGTGGGGGAGATCAACCACCGCTTCCTGGAGAGAGTTCGCGCGGGCTTCCCCGGGGACGGGGGGCTGGTGCGGCGGGTCTCCATCTTCGACGAGGGGCCGCCCAAGCAGGTGCGCATGGCCAACCTGGCCGTGGTGGGCTCGTTCTCGGTCAACGGGGTGGCCGAGCTGCACACCGAGCTGCTGCGCACCCGGGTGCTCAAGGACTTCCACCAGATCTGGCCTGACAAGCTCAACAACAAGACCAACGGCGTAACCCAGCGCCGCTGGCTCCGGTGCTGCAACCCCGACCTGGCCGGGCTGATCACCGACACCATCGGCGACGGTTGGATCACCTACCTGGAGCAGCTGCGTGAGCTGGAGCCCATGGCGGACAACGCCGCCTTCCTGGACACCATGGCCTGGGCCAAGCGCGCGGCCAAGGCGCGGCTCGCGGACCACCTGCGCGCCTGGCACGGCATCGACCTCAACCCGGACTTCCTCTTCGACATCCAGATCAAGCGGATCCACGAGTACAAGCGGCAGCTGCTCAACCTGTTGCACATCGTGCACCTGTACCGCAGCCTGCAGCGCGATCCCCAGGCCATCGCCACGCCGCGGGCCTTCATCTTCGGCGGCAAGGCGGCGCCGGGCTACCACGTGGCCAAGGCGGTGATCAAGCTGACTTGCGACGTGGCCGCCAGGGTCAACGCCCACCCGGAGGTATCGCAGAAGTTGCGCGTGCACTTCGTGCCCAACTACAACGTCTCCTTGGCCGAGCGCCTCTTCCCCGCAGCTGACATCTCGGAGCAGATCTCAACCGCCGGGTTCGAGGCCTCCGGCACGGGCAACATGAAGTTCGCCATGAACGGCGCCCTCACCCTGGGCACCATGGACGGGGCCAACGTGGAGATCGCCCGGGAGGTAGGGCAGGACAACATCTTCATCTTCGGGCTGGACGTGAACCAGGTGGCGGACCTGCGCCGTGGCGGCTACCGCCCCCGCGACCACTACGAGCAGGACGCCGACCTGCGCGGCGCCCTTGACCTCATCGCCGGCGGCCACTTCTCCCCCGAGGAGCCCGACCGCCACATGCCCCTGGTGCAGGACCTGCTGGAGAACGATCACTACCTACACCTGGCCGACTTCGCCTCCTACCGCGACGCCCACCAGCGCGTGGACGACGCCTACCAGGACCAGGGCCGCTGGCGCCGCATGGCCCTGGCCAACATCGCCAACACAGGCCAATTCTCCTCGGACAGGACCATACGGGATTACGTCCGGGATATCTGGAAAGTGGAGAGATACGACATCGACCTGGACTAACAGGAACTTTCGCAAGCACGGTCAAGCAACCCCTCTCCGGGCCGGGTATCTTCGAACCATCAGCATCAGGAGACGCCATGGTTGTCCGCTGGGAAAAGGTGAAGGCCGTTGAGCGGATGCAGGACTTCATCGACGCCCACCTCCAGGAACAGATCACCCTGCATGCCCTGGCCAGGGCGGCGCGCTACTCGCCGTACCATGCAGCGCGGATGTTCAAGGAGCTCACGGGCCAGAGCCCGTTCAGGTACATCCGCCTCATGCGCATGTCCGCCGCCGCGCGGGTCCTCGCCGAGGAGAAGGTCCGGATCACTGATGTGGCCTTCGACTTCGTCTTTGACTCACACGAGGGCTTCACGCGGGCCTTCGCCCGGCAGTTCGGCATGACCCCGTCCGAGTACCGACGGACGCGGGCAGAGGTGCCGCTCTTTTCGCCCGGGCGCGTGCGCGACCACTACACGAACAAGCAGGCAGGAGAGGAGACCATGACGGAGGAGTCCAAAAAGAAGAAGCCAGAGGTGGTGTTCGTCCAGATCATCGAGCGCCCGGAGCGCCGGCTTATCCTCAAGCGGGGACGCGAGGCCGCCCACTACTTTGCCTACTGCGAGGAGGTTGGGTGCGAGGTGTGGGAGGTGTTGACCCGGGTGGAGGGGGCCCTGCACGAGCCCATGGGCATGTGGCTGCCCGACCGGTTCCGCACCGACGGCACCTCGGTCTATGCCCAGGGGGTGGAGGTGCCGGCCGACCATGCCGGGGACATCCCCGAGGGGTTTGAGATCATCGACCTGCCCGCGGCCAGGCTGCTTGTCTTCCAGGGGCCGCCCTTCGAGGACGAGAAGTTCGAGCAGGCCATCGAGTCACTCTGGGATGTGATGAACAGCTACGACCCCGCCCTCATCGGCTACCAGTGGGCCGACGACGACGCCCCGCGCTTCCAGCTGGAGCCCACCGGCTACCGCGGGTACATCGAGGGTCGGCCCGTGCGGGCCACCTGAGTACGTCTATCCCGCCCCTGAAAGCAGCCGGTCCCCAACAGCCTTGAACACCGTCGGCGAAAAGAGCACGCCCAGGTGGCCCAGGTCGGGCAGGTGGACCTCGTCCTCGTGGCTGGCGAAGACGCGCGGCACGACGATGTTGTCCGTGCCTCCGGTGATGGAGAGGAAGCGCACCTCGCCGGCGCTGTCCATGGAGCCGTTGAGGCGCTCCAGCAGGGGGGAGTCTGGCCGGAGCTCCCGCCCCACCCGGGAGGGGACCCAGTAGGAGTTGTAGGTGCCGCGGTGGGGCGTGCTGATGGTGATGCAGTTGTCCACCCGTCGGTGGCCGCCCAGCTCCTGCAGGTAGACCCTGGCAACGAGCCCCCCCATGCTGTGGCACACCAGGTCGATGCGGCCGCCCCCCACGTTGCGGCGCAGGTGCTCGCGCAGGGCCCGGGCCGCGGGCTCCACGCCGTCGCCGGAGCGGTAGCTGAAGTAGAGCTGCTGCTTGAGGCCGCGGGCGCGCAGGTAAGTGGCCAGGGGCAGCAGGGTGGAGCGCTTGGCCAGGTAGCCGTGCACCAGCACCACCGTACGCTGGATCTCCTTGCGCGGGGTACGCCGCCGGTCCTGGCCCAGGCCAAGCGGAATGAGCAGGCCAGCCGCGGCCGCGGCGAGCAGCTCCTCGGACACCAGGCGCCAGGTGGGCTTGTCCGACGGGGGGTAGTCTTTGACTGTCACCTCGCTAGCCCTCCTTGGCTTTCCCGCTTGCGTGTCTCTCATTCATAGCGGCTCGCCGGTCAGTTGACCAGCCCTGGCGCCGTGTGGCGCTCCCCTGTTCAGTGATACCCTCCCCAGCAAGGAGGAACTGATGCCTTACCCTTCCGATCCCCGGAGGCTCTCGCGCCGAACCTTACTCAAGCTCGCCGGCGGGACCATGGTCGGGGGCGTCATTGGGTGCGCGGACGAGCCCACCGGGGACTCTCCCGCCGACGCCGCCGCCCTGCCCGACGGGGGTGTGGATACGGGCGTGGACATGGGCGCGGACACGGCCCCCTCTCCCGATCTCTTGCAACCGGATCAGCAGCAACCGGACAGCGCCGTCGCCAAGACCCTGCCCGGCCCCATCTTCTTTGTGCACTTCACTGACATCCATATCGGCTCGGGGAGCCTGGCCATGCCCGCCTTCAAGTACGGGCTGAACACGGTGCTGCCCTCCTTCCCCTCCATCCCGGTGGTCGCCACCGGCGATCTCAACGAGACCGGCAACGACGTCAAGGACTGGGCGGACTACAAGAAGGCCGTGGACGGCGCCGGCCTGAAGCCCGACGACTACATTGAGGTCCCGGGCAACCACGACGCCTTCCTGGACGGCAAGCTGACCAACTACGTCAAGTACACCCTGGCGGGCCGCAACGGCCACGGCAAGTTCGGGCTGTACCACCGGACGCACCAGGGGCGCAGGATCCGGATCATCGCCCTGAACACATGCAGCGGCGGCAACGTGCTCAAGGACTCAACGGGCTACCTGCAGAGCTCTCAGGTGGACGGGCTGCTCAAGCAGATCGCCGCCGACCCGGTGAAGGTCCACTCCACCATCGTGCTCGGGCACCACCCCCCCACCGCGCCCATGGGCCTGGCCTTGCTGGGGACTGACAAACACCTGCGGAGGTTGCTCAAGGCCACCTCCGCCGCGGCCTACCTGCACGGGCACATGCACATGTACTTCACCAACTGGGAAGGCAAGACCCTCATGGCCCAGGCCCCGAGCCTCGGGAACCCCAGTGAAGGCATCCCCGGCGCCACGGTCCCGGGGTTCAACATATTCGCGCTGGATCAGGGGCCGGTGGCCAGGGTCGCCTGGTTCTCGGGCAACAAGACCAACATCTCGGCCAAGTGGCCACAGGTGGTCATCACCAGGCCGGCGGATCTCAACCTCGGCAAGAAGATCACGAGCACGGCCACCAACCCGTGGGCCGTTCCGCTGACCAAGAACACAAAGGGGCATGTCCTGCACGCGGGCGTCTTCGCCCCGACCCCGATCCTGAGCGTCCGCTACCGCATCGACGCCGGGCCCTGGTACCCCATGACCAAGGTCGCCGACTATTACCGGGCCGAGTTCATCACGCCGTACGCCTCCTCGTGCAAGATCGAGGTCCAGGGGCTGGCGTCCAAGGGGAGCGCAAGGTCAGACACCATCAAGGTCGCGCTCAGCTGATTCAGGCGGCGCTCAGTCGATATACCCCAGCGCCTCGAGCTGCTTGCGCAGCTTGTCGTCCACGGTGGCGTCTCCGGCCTTGAGCTTGCGGCGCAGCGAGGTGCCGGCGAGGCGGGCTGACTTGGCCGGCGTGGCCAGGGCCTCTCCCAGGTAGACCTCGCAGGCGCGGCGGGCCACCGGGTGGCTGGCCAGCAGGTTCCGCGCCTCGCCCAGGTCCTCGTCCAGGTTGAACAGCTGCTCCGCCGCCTTGCGCACGATGAGCTTGTACGGCCCCAGGCGGATGGCGCGGCCGCGCTCCTCCTGCTCGGACACGGCGTACTTCTCACCCAGCGGCGGGATGCCGAAGATGGTGGGCATCAGGGAGACCCCCTCCGCCTCCTTGAGCGGCTCAGCCTTGAGCAGGTCCAGCAAGGTCGGCGCCAGGTCCACGGTCTCCACCGGCCCGGACACCTGCTGCCCGGCCGGCAGGAGGCTCGGGAAGCGCATGAGCAGCGGGTTGCGCAGCAGCTCGTCGTAGAGGGAGTGCCCGTGGCCGATCTTGCCGTGGTCGAACATCTCCTCGCCGTGGTCGTTGCTCACCACCACCAGGGTGTTCTCAAGCAGCCCCTTCTCCTCGAGGTAGTGCATGAACTCACCCATGTAGTGGTCATGGTAGGTGAGCTCGGCATCGTACAGCGCCCGGATGTAGGCCTTGTCCACGCTGTCGAACTCGCGCTTGCCGTCGCGCCAGGCCTTTGTCTCGTAGCCGGACACGGAAGGCCCCAGGGAGCCCTCGTACTCCCCCTCGAAATAGTGCTCCAGCCACTTGCGCGGCACGGCGTACGGCACGTGTGGATCGATGGCCTGGATATAGAGGAAGAAGCGCCCCTCCCCGCGCTTGTCCAGCCAGCCGCGGGCGTCCCCGTAGACCTTGTCCGCCTCGCACGGCGTCTCCTCGCGGATACAGTTCTTGTAGGTTCCCCACCCCTTCTTGAACCCGAACTTGTCCGAGATGTAGCCGTTGGCGATGAAGCCGGCGGTGGAGAAGCCCTGGTCCCGGAGGTGTTGGCTCAGCAGCGTCACCTCCCTGGGGAGCACGCTCCACTTGCCGGTGGTGCCGTGGGTGGAGGGGTACATCCCCGACAGGATCGTGGCCACCGAGGGCTTGGTCCAGTTGTCGTTGTTGTATGCGTCGGTGAATACCAGCGACGAGGTGACCAGGTTGTCGAAGGTCGGCGTCTTCACCCGCGTGGTCCGGTTGAACACGGAGAAGGCGTCCTGGCGGGCGGTGTCGATGAGGATGTAGATCAGGTTCTTGGCCCGGACGTCGGAGGTTACCAGGGGCACGCTGGGCCGCGGTCCGGGGCGCACCAGGTCCGGCTCGCCCCAGCCAGCGCCGCCTCCCTCCCCGGTGGTTTCAAGGGTCAGGCGCACCACCTGGCCTGCGTGGGCGGCGAGGTCAACCTGGGCCTGCTGCCAGGCCGGCTTCCCGAGCCCCTCGAAGGAGACCTTCTCCTCGGCCCCATCCCGGGCCAGGAGCACACGGAAGCGGGTGGGCTTACGCGATCCATAATCAAAGACCAGGGCCCCATCCTCGGGCACCACCAGGTGGTACGTGAGCCGGTGGGGCGGCGTGGACAGCAGGGCGCGCATGGGCCGGTCCAGCTTGAGGGCGCCCACCCTCGGGCTAAGGGGCGACTCCCGGTTCTGGCCCTCCGGGAACCAGATCCAGGCCAGCCGGGCGCCGGGCCTCTCCGCCTCCAGGCTCAAGCGGTGGTGCCCCCCGGCCAGGGGCTCCTTGAGGAACACCGCGTGCTCCGCCCACCCCTTGCCCAGCTTGATCTGGCCCGCGTGCTCGCCGTCAACCTTGAGCTTGATCCTGATGGGAGCGCCCGGGCTCCTGCCCCGGAACACAAGTTTCTGGGCGCCCGCCCCCCGGAGGCTAAACCGCAACCGGGCGCGGCGCTCCATCCTGGCGTACGGGATCCCGTCCTGGGCCCCGGTCTCGGCCCAGCCGGTCTTCCAGCCGCCGAGGGTGTACTTGTGCTGGTCAGCCGTGCCGAAGTGCATGAAAAGCCCGCGCTGCTCCAGCTCGGCCCGGGCGGCCTCGGCCAGCAGGGAGCGCACCACATGGCGCCCCGCCCGCACGCTCTCCTTGGCCTTGGAGGTGGCGGCCCGCACCGTCGGCGCGCTACCCTTCTTCTTTTCGCTCCCCTTGCACCCGGAGAGGGCGAGGGTCAGGCAAAGAAAGGAGCCGAGGAGGGATTTGGTGGACAGGGACATTGGATGGACGTTTTGCCGTAGTTTATGTCGCACGCCAGCCCAAAACGCAACACGCCGAGGATGAAGCAGATGCAGCCATCAGATGATCTCCTGCTCGAACCGCGCTCCCTGGCCACCGAGGTGGACGCCCTGCCCCTGCCAGGCGAGCAGCTCCTGCGCGCCGTATGGGCCGACGCCACGCCCAGGCGCGAGGTGATCCACCTGGGCACCGTGGACCTCGGGGGGCGGCTGCGGGAGGAGGACGGCTGGGACGGCATCCAGCCCCGGCTGGCCAACCTCGGCGGGCGCCTGCTGCTGCTCTTCCTCGGCGCTCCGGACCTGCGCCCGACCATGGTGCTTGACGGCGGCGAGCCCGTGACTCTGGGGCTGGCGCCAGGTCACCGGCCCTGCCTGGCGGGCGGCGCCGAGGTGGCATGGGCCGCCTGGTGCGAGCATGATCTGAGCGGCCGCAGGCGCGAACGTGCGTGGCAGGTGCGGCTGGGGCGGCTCGACGCCGGCGGGCACTTTGAGCACATGCGCTCCTTCCCTGGCACGGCGTGCGGGCTGGGCAGCGCGGGCGAGGAGGCCCGCCTGATCTGGGTGTCTGACCATCAGGTGTGGTGCGCCCGCCTGGGCCCGGATGGGCCGGAGGACGCTGAGCTCCTGGCCCGGGATCCGCGGGCCGAGTTGCCGGTGCTCGCGGCTGACGCAGAGGGCGGCTGGTACGCAGCGTGGCAGGGCCCCTGCGCCCACGGCGTGCTGCGCTGGCCCCGGCTGGCCCGGCTGGAGGGAGACGGCCAGTGGCGCCGCCTGGACCCGCCCCTCCCCCTGGAAGACATGCACCTGGAGCGAGGAGACGCTGGCGAGGACCAGGGCTGGGAGGCCCCCGCCCTGCTCTGCCGCGGAGATGGCGCCTGGCTGGCTGGCCGGTCGGCCCAGGGCTTCCGCGCCCAGTACCTGTCCGGGGATCGCTGGACCCCGCGCCTGGACCTTGGCCGCACCGGGTGGAGCGGCAGATCGCGGACCCTCTGCCTGGCGGAGCTGGACGGAGCGGTGCGCCTGCTGCGGGGCACGCCCAAGGGCATGTCCCTGGCCACGCTCTGTGCGCCCGAAGGTGAGGCCGCGCCGTCCGGACAGGCGCCCGCCACGGAGCCCATGGTGCCCGGCCCCGAGCCGGCATCCGGGGAGCGACCCCTGTTCGGCGACATCCACCAACACTCCCTGGAGTCGGACGGCCTCGGCACCGCGGAGGATATGTACCGCCGGGCCCGGGACCTGTACGGCCATGACTTCGCCGCGCTCACGGATCACGACGGCCTGGCCGGCGGCTGCATCGGCCCCCTGACCTGGCGCCGGCAGGTGGAGCTGGCCGACGCCTTCTACGAGCCAGGCCGCTTCGTCACCCTGCGCGGGTTCGAGTTCACCGGCAGCCGCCTCCCTGGCCGCGGGCATAAGTGCGTCTACTTCGATCACGAGGTGCCGGCGGCGCTCCCCGGCCGCGATCCGGATGAGCTGGACAAGATGCTGGCCGCGCATCCCTCGCTGGCCGCGCCCCACCACACCGCCTGGACCGGCGCGGATCTGGATCGCCACGACCCGACGGTGCAGCCCGTGTGGGAGGTCTGCTCGGTGCACGGCTCCTATGAGGACGGCGGCGACACCCACCTGCCGCCCAGGCCCGATGTCCTGCTCCCGGGCCAGTACATCCAGGACGCCTTGACCGCGGGTCTCCGCTTCGGGCTCATCGGCGGCACCGACGCCCACGGGCTGCGCTGGCACCACGGGGTGGGCTTCAAGGCTGACCCCAACCGCTGCGGCCTGGCCGCCGTGTTCTGCGAGCACACGCGGGAGTCACTGCTGGCGGGTCTGCGCGCCCGCCGCTGCTACGCAACCAGCGGCGCCCGAATCCTGCTGCACATGGATCTCCAGGGCTCGCCCATGGGCAGCGAGGTGGACCTGCCTGGCCCGGCGGAGCTCGTGGTGCGCGCCCACGGCACCGCGCCCATCAGCCGGCTGGCCCTGCTTCAGGACGGCGAGGTGGTGGCCTCCGGGGCGGGCGGACCGAACCTGATCCTGCGGCACACGGTGGCCCCCCCTCGGGGCCAGGAGGCCAGCGTCTTGCGTGTAACCCTGGTGCAAGAGGACGGGGAATCGGCCTGGAGCAGCCCCATCTGGGTCGCTACGCCTTGACCTGGCGCGCCTTGGCTGCCTAGCATCCGGGGCATGAGCGAGGCCGAAAAGAAAGAGAATAAGAAGGGCGACGAGGACGATGTACCGTCCGACCTGGACATCGTCATCCTCTGCAATCCCCAGGCGGGGGGGCGCTGGAAGAAGCTGGCTGCCATCTTCGACTCGGATGAAGCTCAGCATGTGCGGCGCATCGTCACCGACCGGATCTCGGACATCGGCCCCGCCCTGAGCGACCTGGGCCAGAAGACCCAGCTCCTCTGCATCTACGGCGGCGACGGCACCATCCAGCGCATCCTCAACCGTCTCTTCACCGAGATGCAGGAGGAGCAGCCCCAGCTCGCCTTCATCGGCGGCGGCACCATGAACGTGGCCGCCCGCTGGTGCGGCATGAGCGGCAAGCCGGCGCAGAACTTCCAGGACATCATCCGGGCCTACAGGGGTGGGGAGCTGCTGCTCAAGGAGGTGCCCCTGCTGGAGGTGCGCCAGGGCGACGACCTGCACTACTGCTTCACCTTCGGCATGGGCCCGCTGGTGCGCATCCTCAACGAGTATGAGAACGGCACCAAGGGTATCCCGGCCGCGCTCGCCATCGCGGGCAAGTCCATGACCTCGGCCTTCACCGGCAAGCCCGACGATTTCCAGCCGGTGCTGGCCGAGATGGACGGCGACATCTACCTCGACGAGGAGCGCCTGCCGTACGACCGCTGGGCCGGCGCCTTCTGCAACGTCACCGGCAAGGTTCATATCGCCGCTGAGCCGTTCCCTGGCCCCCGGGGGCGCGAGACCTTCTACACCATGAACTACGCCATCAGCCGCAGGGAGCTCGCGCTGCTCTTCCCCATGCTCATCCGCGGCCACCGCCCCATTGACGCCAAGGCGCTGCTGGAGCCGGTTTCGACCTGGAAGCGGCTGGCCCTGGCCTACCTGGGCAAGGACTCATTTCCCGTGGATCCGCGCTACATCAACACCACGGCCCAGCGATTCGAGATCCGCACCAACGAGCCGATCTACACCGTGGATGGAGAGGTGATAACGAGCAACGGCGCCCCCATCACCGTGGCCCTCGGCCCCACCATCCGCGTGGCGGTCTCCCCAACCGTGGGCCTCGGAGGCGCGACCCGCCTGGCAGCGGGCGTGGCCAGGATGGCGGACATCAGCGTCTGAAACGCAGCCGCAGGAAGAGCAACAGCAACATTAACCACCCTCCCCGAGAAGCCCCACCCAAACTGCACCCCCCATCACTCTCAGGCGACCGAGGATCCGGCTTCGCCCTGACCTTGGGCGGGGGCGAGGGCGCATGCTTGGGCTTGGACGCTGGCGCAGGCGTGGGCGCGGGTGCGGCCGTAGGCTTGGACGTAGGTGCGGCCGGCGACGTCGAGGGTTTCTCAACCGCCTTCTTCGGTTTTTTTGCCGCCGCCTCCTTCGCCCTGATATCCGCCTCCTTCCCCAACCTGAACGGATAATTAACCATCACCATCCCTCCCCCCTTCGGCTGCGGAAACTGCCACCGCCCCACCGCCTCCGTCACACACTCCTCCACCTCCGCGTCGCCCAGGCTGGAGCCGGAGACCCTGGCCCCTGTCACCTGCCCCGAGGGCGAGATGGTGAAGCCGACCTTCACCTGGCCAGCCATGGCCGGATCACCCTGGAGCCCCTTCTGGTAGCAGTAACGCACCTCGTTACTGTGGCGCCGGATGACACGTCGGATGATCTCCTTGGACAGAGCCCCGCGGACCGTGGCGTTGCCAGCCCTCACCGATGAGGCGCTGGCCCGCCGTCCCCGCAGCCGGCCCACGCCGCGCCCGTACCCCGCGCCCGAACCGCCGCCGCCCTTTCCGATGGTCCCCAGGGTACCGAGCCCGATGGTGCCAGACCCGGTGCCGCCGCCGCCGCCCCGGCCCGTGCCCTTGAGCCCCAGCCCGCCGATCCCGTATGTCTCGCCCACCTGACCGCCGATGAGGCTGCCGATGGCCTTGTCAGCGTCGGAGCCCAGGGCCGATCCCTCCGCGAAGGCCATCTTCCCCTCCTCCCCCTTGTGCATGCCGCTCTTGAGCAGCCCCAGCACGCCGCTCCTGCTGGCGGCGGCGGCTGGCCCCCTGACGCCATACGCCCCCGGAGGCGCAGCGCGCTCGCTCACCCCGGCGGGCAACGGCACCGGCACATCCGCCCTCTTGCTCTGGCCAGTGATGTTGCGCACCCGCTCGTCCACGGCCACCAGGCTGGTGAAGCGGCTCATCAGGTTGTAGGCCAGCGCGGTGCTGGTTACCGACTTCTTGATCGCCTTCTGCTCCCCCTGCTCCGTGGCGTAGCGGTCCATCTGGTTGGCGATGCGGCGCCTGGCCCACAGGTAAGCCACCGCCTCGTTGCTCCCGCCGGGCCGTGCGGGCAGAGAGACCTTCACCTCCTTGCGAAACGGCTTGCCAGCCAGCCGGCCGTGCACCGTCACCGTGCCCTGCCCCGAGCCGGAGAAGCGCCCGGCCAACACCACAGGCCTCCCCCCGAACAGATCTGGGATGGCCCGCGGGCTCATGTCCGAAACCGACACCCCGCGCCACTCCAGGTCGATGTTGGTCATGGAGGGCCGGGAGATGGTTGAGAAGATCTTCTCCACCTTGGCCGAGGCGTTCTCCTGGTTGAGCAGGTAGAAGGGCCGCCCGCCGCCGATGCGGGCCATTCCGTCGATGAGGAAGCGGTTCACCGAGGAGCCGATGCCCAGGGCGAAGATGTTGCTCTCGCCGCCGTACTTGCGCAGGTAGCGCAGCACCTCATGTTCGTAGCCGATGTACCCGTCGGTGATGAACAGCACCACCCGCGCCCGGGTGGGGTCCTTGGGCGCGCGCAGCGCCCGCTGCAGGGCGGGCAGAAACTCGGTGCCGCCCCCGCCCTGCATGCGTTTGATGTACCTCATGCCCCGGCGGATGTTGGCCTGCGTGGCGAACAGCGGCCTCCGCGCCAGCTGGTCCGGCGCCCCGGCGAACTTGATCACCTGGAAGGTGTCCCGGTTGCGTAGGCTCTTGAGCGACCGCCGCATCACCGCCCGCGCCTGCTGCATGGGGAAGCCGTACATGGAGCCGGAGTTGTCCACCACGAAGACGAACTCACGCGGGGCGATGTGCTCCGGCCGCATCTTCTCCCTGGGCTGGATCATGAGCAGCAGGTGCCCGCCGCGGGCGTCACGGTGGGTGAGCACCCCGACCTCCGGCCGCGCGCCGGAGAGCTGATAGCGCGCCACGAAGTCCTTGTTCGGGATGGTGTCCGCCGGGTCGAGGGTGACGGTGGGCACGCCCTGGTTGTCGCTCACGCTGGCGCCATGGGTGATCACCCGCAGGTGCTTCACCGCCACACCCCCGCCGTCGATGCGCAGGCGAAGGGAGATGTCCCGCCCCGGCCGCTTGCCCTTGCGCAGCAGCCTGGGCGAGATGCGTGAGGCGTCCGGCACCCGCCTGCTGTCCCTGGCCCAGCCCTTCCCACCGCTGGAGGTCCTCGCCGGCGCGCTGCCGCCCATGTAGCGCGGCCCCACCACCATGGGGAACACGAACTCATAGCGGGCCCCGTCGGGGAGCAGGTCCTCCACGTACTTGAGCTCCACCCGGATCTGCTCGCCGGGCATGATGTTGGCCACCGACTGGGTGAAGATGTTGGGGCGCTCCTGCTCCAGAAGGGCAGCCGTCTTGCCCGCCGCCCTGGCGCGCAGGTACACGGCCCGCGCTTTCCGCCGCTCCTTGACCACGGCCCGGATGCGCCTGTTCCCCACGGTGATGGTCATGCCGTACACCGCCGCCCGGTGAGGCAGCGGGAAGACGTACACCGCCTCGATGGGGCCGCTGGAGGGGTTCACGAAGTGCTGAGTAACCTTCACCGAGGCCACGGCCCCGGCCACCTGCGCGTCCACCGCGGTGTGCCGCAGGGGCAGGACCAGGGTCTTGCCCTTTTTGTCCCGCGCCTTCATGTAGCCGCCGCTGGACACCTCCGGCTTCCTGGTCGCCCGGGCGATCCACGGCAAGAACAGCACTGAAACGGCGACGGTAAGACAGACGAACAGCACTCCACCCGGGCGGCGGATACCCATGGCTCCCTCCTGCAGTGATCGATGAATGGATGTCGAGCCGCCTATCAGGCGGTCACAGGAGGCTTAGACGCCGGGGGATGTAATTGGTTCCCGAGAGAATGTGGCGGAGGGGACCGCCTGCTTCTTAACCGGGCTCGTTGGACTGCCGCTGCCACCGCTTGTAGGAGGCGATGACCTCGCTGCCCTTCTTGTACTTCACGTTGATGAAGACCAGCGACTTGGTCTGGGTGCTGAAGTCGAAGCCGTTGGTGCGGCTGCGCTTGACCTCCACCGCGTCCATGGCCACTGCCAGGGAGGAGGAGATGGGCACGTAGTCCAGCTTCACGGGCGAGGCCTCGCCGATGATGGCGTCGATGATCACCTGCAGGGTGTTGCCCAGGTTCTTCTGCTTGATGGAGGCTGACTGGCCGCCCAGCTTGTTGGCCAGGGTCATGTGGCCGTGGTTTACTTGCGAGGTGCTGCTGCCGCAAACGTTGCCGATGATGTGGTACATGGCCCGCGCCTCCGGATCTGTAACGCCGGTGAAGAGGTTCAGGTAGGGCTGCAGCGCCTGGTCCAGCTTGGTCTTGGTGGTGGCGTCCAGGGGGCATGGCTTGGAGGAGTAACCGAGGATGCCCGACAGGCCGTTGGCGATCTCGTCGGTGGCCACGATGATCACCAGGGTGGCGTTGGTGCGGATCTTGAGCGGATCGTTGGAGGCCCGGGGCAGGTGCCGGGTCACCGCGGTCTTGGCGTTGAGCAGGCTGTACTCGCTGCCCCCCTCGTAGCAGGTGGGGTTCTTGATGCAGGAGGAGAAGATGTTCTGCTCGGTGGGCAGCAGGAAGCGATCTGTCCCGCCGTCGTCCGAGGTGTTGGAGCTGATCTTGGAGCAGAACTTGCCGATGCACTTGGTGTTGGGCGGGTGCACCACGTTGGTCACGCCCATGCGGAAGTCCAGGCCCGAGGCCAGGGCCCGGGAGAAGAAGTTGTTGGCGTTGTTCACCACGTCCTGGCGCTCGTCGCTCATGGAGCCTGACTCGTCGATGACCCAGATGATGTCCGCGATGGGCAGCTGGATGATGGTGCCCACGTCGCACTCGTTGACCACCCTGTCCTTGGCGATGGCCACCGCGGTCCCGTTGGACAGGTCGCTCACCAAAAAGCCGGTCTGCAGCTTCGGGTTCTGGTAGTTGGTCTTGGAGGCCACGGCGCCCATGATAACGGTGCGCCACTTGGTGCTGTCGTTGTCGTCGGTGGGGTAGCCCTTGCTGTCCTTGATCACCTCGCCCTTTGAGTCCTTCTTGAAGGCGAAGCGGCGCACAGTGGTGAAGCGCAGCACCAGCGTGGAGTGGCTGGAGCCGAAGGGCGAGGACACGTTGGTCAGGTCAGACAGCTGCTTGCCCAGCAGGGCCGCCACCACCTGGTTGCGCGCGGAGCTCACGTCGGTGGAGCTGGCCTGGATGTCCACGATGGTGCCCTCCACCTGATCGTAGAAGTCATGGCTCTTGCCCTGGATTCCGGAGGCCCGCACCGTGAGGGTGCCGAGCCCAGCGCTCTTGAGCAGGGCGATCAGGGCGGTCATCTCCGTCTGGATGGAGCTGTTGGAGGTGGCCTTGGAGAGCACGAAGCCGGCCACCTCGTCGGTGGTCTTGTCGTAGTTGATGGAGCCTGCAGCCAGCTTGTTGGTCTTGTTGGCCCCGGCCACGGTGATGGTGCCGTACTTGGCGAACTTCTCGATGGCGATGTACCAGTCACCGTCCTGGTCCCGGCGCAGCTGCACCGGCTTGCGCCCAACGGGCTTGTCCTCGGTGGCGTCCCGGCAGATGAAGGTGCCGCGCTCGTTGTCCAGCTTGCCGTCGCCGAAGGTGTCCTTCTTCAGCGGGATGGTTTCCCCCTCGGAGCACTTGAACGCGGCCGACGGGGTGCACACCTTGTTGACGCATTTCTGGCCGCTGCCGCAGCCGTCCTTTTCCAGGATGCAGTTGGCCTTCTGCCACTTGATGTCTGGCTCCCCGCATTTCTTCAGGCAGCAACCGAGCAGGCCGTCGTAGTTGTTGTCCTCTTCCCCGTCCTGGAGGCCGTCACCGTCGGAGTCCTTGTCCAGGTAGTCAGGCACCCCGTCGCCGTCGGTGTCACAGGGGTACTTGCCGTTCTTGGAGCCCGCGCACTTGCCGTTCTTGTCCTTGGCGCCCTTCTCCAGGCTGTCCGGGATCTTGTCTCCATCAGAGTCGAAGTCCAGCCAGTCCGGGGTCTTGTCCTGGTCCGAGTCCCGCCCGGTCAGGCACCCCTCAAGGGCGTTGCTGATGCCGTCCCCGTCATCGTCGGCGCTGGGGTCGGTGCAGGCCAGGGCGCCGTCCGCTCCGGAGCCGAACAGGTCCGGAGTCACATTCCCTCCATCGGTGTTGTTGGAAAAATCTTCATCCAGGTTTGTGCACCCCACCATGGCGATGACCAGGGACATGGCCAGGAGCGGATTAGTGATTCGCATGGTTCCTCCTCGTATTCAGGGATCCGTGGTTCAACAGTCAGGCCTTCCAGGCACTTCTCCCCCTATACGCCGCCCGCGCCGAGCGTGGCTGTTCTTCAAACACGGAGGTGTCAGGAAATTACTTCGCCTGCAATTTAGGTACGAAGAGGCGGGTAGGTCAGGCTACTGGATCTGGTGCACGCCGATCCTGCGCCACCAGTCGTAGAACTTGTCCTGGGTGTCCACCAGGTCTTCCAGGGACATGTCGGGCTTGTAGCCGAAGGAGAGCCCGGTCAGGGAAAACAGCTCCTCGTAGGCGGCTTGCCGGTTCACGTCGTCATCAGCGGTCAGGGCGGCCATGAGCCACTCAACCCTGTGCATGTCCCGGTTGTGGTTCCACCAATCGCGCCACTTCCCGGCGTTGAGGCCGAAATTGTGCCGGGTCAGCTCCACCATGGCCCAGGCGGCGGTCTCCGCCACCTCCTCGTCCCCGTCCTCGAGCAGCTCCAACAGCCCGGGGATCCCGTCCCTGTCCAGCAGCCGGGCGATGCCCTCGCAGGCGTTGCGGCGGACCTCCGGGCGGGCGCTCTCCAGATCCCGCTCCAGGTTCTCCAGCACCATCCTGAAGTGGGAGAAGTCGCGCATATGGTCCAGGCCCACGGCCCCCATGAGCCGCACGTCCGGGTCGGTGTCCTGGAGCTGCGAGGCCAGGAGCACCACCGTCTCCGGGTGGTGCATCATGGTCATGACGTAGGTGGCGAAGAAGCGCGAGTCGTCGTTGGTGTGGTGGAGCAGCGATGTGAGCCCCGATACCACCTGCCGACCAAACCGGCTGAGGCACTCGAACATGGGGCCGAGCTCAGTGAGGGTGACGATGCCCGCGTCCAGGTCAGGGCGCTCGGGCGGGATCCTGCCAGGGAACCGGGCCAGGATCGCCTCCATGGCCGGCTGGCCCAGGGCGAGCAACCGCTTGGCCGCCTCCTCACACCCCTCTCCGCGCCGCTCGAGCACATCGATGAGGGAGGGGATCTCCGCGTTGAGGTCGAAGTCCTGGTCCGGCTGGGAGCCGGGGCCCTCCTTCTTCTGGCGCATGATCAAGGAGGTGAAGGCGACCCCCGCCTCCGCGGTGAGCCGCTGCAGGGCGTGCTCCGCGCCAGGGGACAGGGGTGGACGGTGCGCGGTGCCCACCAGGAGACAGGCCACGCGCTTGCCGATGACCACCGGGCAGGTCAGCACCTCGTCGATGAGGCCGAAGCCGGCGGCGTGCAGCAGCTGGGCGCTCTGATCGGTCTGCGGCACGGGGCCCACGTACATCTGCCCCTGGGCGAGGGTGGAGCTGAAGATCGACTCCTCGTTCAGGTGCAACGTGACCCGGCGGATTTCGCGATCGTCGATGTGGCCATCATGGATCTGGAGCCAGCCGCGCAGGTTCCCACCGCTGAGCACATAGAGCTGCAGGCGGCGCAGGTGCATGAACACGCCGCGGCTGAGGGCCATCAGGAGCTCGTCCCGGGTGCGGGCCGCGTGCATGGCGGAGAGTGAGTCCTCCAGGCTCGCCGGGGGACAGGTGGTGTTCTCCTCCTCGTCGAAGGCGTCGGCGGCCGGGGCCGCACCGTCCTCGCCATCCTCTTCCTCTGCCTCCATCCGGGCCACGTGGGGGCGCCAGACGCCGGTGGATTTGCCCAGATCTTCGTCCCCTTCCAGGTCCTCCTCGCTGTTGGGGGGCGGCGTCAAATCCTCGGAGCCGATCTCTGTGGAATCCGGGGCCGGGGTTAGCTCCATGGGAGCAGGCTCCAGGGCCTCCGGGGGGATGGGCGGAGGGGTCGACTCGTCGGGGGCGTGTTCGAGGGCCTCTGGAGGGATGGGTGGAGGCGTCGCTTCGTCGAGCGTCTGATTGAAATCAACCGGATCAATGGGAGGCGGCGTCAGCTCCTCGGCCGTACGCTGGAGCGCCTCCACGGAGATCGGCGGCGGGGTCACGTCCTCGAAGTCAGGGGTCGGGTCCACGGGATCGAACTCGGGCCCGATATCCTCTTCGTGGGCAGGCTTTGGCTCTTCCTCTTCGGGCTCGGGCTCATCATCCCCTGCGTCCTCGGGGATGGGTGGAGCCTCTTCAGGCTCAACCTCAGGCTCAGGCTCTGGCTCAGGCTCTGGCTCTGGCTCTGGCTCTGGCTCTGGCTCCGGCTCTTCCCCGCCATCCTCCAGCGGGAGGAGCGGCGTGTCCTCGAACAGATCTACCGGCGGCAGAACTTCCTCTTCCGGGCCGGACGTGAGGCTCTTGGGCTCGATGATCGGCCTCGGCTCCGCGCCTTCCACCTTGGTGAGGTCCACCTGCTCCGGCTGCAGAGCCACGGGCACATCCTCGCCGTACAGGTCAACCAGCTTGGCGTACCGCTTGTCCAGCTCCTCACCGAACACCAGCGCCTGGGCTTGCTTGATCCGCAGGTCGGGCGCGATGAACAGGTGCAGGTTCCGGCCGATCTCGTTGGCCAGGTCCTCCAGGTCCATCTCTTCCGTGGTTTCAGAGACGAGCAGGATCATGTCCTCCTCGTCGGAGTCCAGCGGGCAAATCCCCAGGGACTCAGCCTTCTCCTGCTCGATGAGAGATTCCGTCAACGGGACAAGCACCCCCATCTGGCCGGGCTCCAGACATGGGAGGCCGCTCACATGGGAGAGGAGCCCGCACAGGATCGACTCGTCCACCATCCCCTTCTCCAGCAGGATGGTGTCCAGGCCGCCCTCAAGGATGGCTTGCCGGGCCAGCGCCCTCTTCAGGACCCTGACCTCGAGCAGCTCTGCCTGTACGAGGGCCGAGCTGAGCCTAGATCCCATGGTTCCCTCTCGTTGGTTTCATCAAGTCCCGGACCCCTGGTGGATGACATATGTGCCTGCCACCCAGTCCTGGAGCCCACGCTTCTCCCGATCAAAGCCGATCCAGAAGAAGCCGAGCCCCATGAGGCCGCAGCTTAGTACAAATCCGAGGCAACGTAACGCAACCCGCCACAACTCAGGCGTCTGCCCGTACACATTGATCACGCGCAACTTCAACATCTTCAAGCCAGGCGTCGCCCCTGAGATGAGCAGGAAGAGGGCCAGGTAGAGCAACACCAGGACCATCACCATGGCCACCATGCTGTAGAGCATCCCTTCGCCGCCGATGATCATCTCCAGGAAAGTCTCCAGCCTGACCTTGTTAGCCGTGGGGAGGGTGTAACCCGTGAGCTGCTTGCCCAACCAGGCCAGCCCAAACAGCACCGGCGCAATGATCACAAGGTCCAGCAAAGCGGCCAGCGACCGGCGCCAGAAGCCGGCCACGACCACCTCCGGGCCACCGCGTTCCTGCGCAGATCCAGGGCGTTTGACTGACGAAAGGCCAGTGTCAGGCATGGGGACACTATAGTGTCAGAGACTCGAAACGTCACCTTTTTCGCGCACCGGGGCGCCGGACATTCTGCCCATCATGAAGCCGGCGAGGCCGAGCAAAACCACGGCGGCGGTTTCGGTGCGTAAGGTGTTTGGCCCCAGGCTCAACTGACGGTATCCCCGCTCCCGAGCCAGGTCTGCCTCCTCCTCGGTGAAGCCGCCCTCCGGCCCCACTGCCACAATCAGCGGCCCCGAGCCCGCCCTCGCGGCCCCGGTCAGCCCGTCCAGGTCCTCGCCGCCCGGGTGCGCCACCAGGCCGATCCCCCCCGGAGGCACAGGCTCCAGGGCACGGTCCAGGGCGCGGATCGGGTGCAGGACAGGGAACCGCGCGCGCCCGCACTGCCGGGCCGCCTGGGCCATGATCTCCCGCCAGCGCTCCAGCTTCTCCGGCGCCTGATCAGGGCGCTTCACCGAGCGATGGCAGGTGGCCAGGGACACCGAGTCCACGCCCAGCTCGGTGGCCTTCTGCAGCACCCAGTCCGTACGCCGCCCACGGGAGAGGCCGTACACCAGCCGCAGCTCCCTGTCCGGCGCGGGCTCCCCCGGGAGCTCCGCCGTCACCCGTAGCACGGCCCGGTCCCTGGCGATGCTCTCCAGCGTGGCCAGGCAGCGGCGCCCGGTGCCGTCCAGCAGCTCCACCTGTTCGCCAGCGCGCAGCCGCAGCACCCGCGACAGGTAATGCAGCGGTGGCCCGGACACATGGATCTCTCCCTCACCGAGGTGGCCCTCAGGCAGGACAAGTCGACGGGTCATGGAATCAGCGGATCAGGAACGCGCCCGGAAGATGATGGAGGTCCAGCCGTCCTGCTCCATGGTCACCTCCGGCTCGATGGTGAGGTTCTGGCTGAACACCCGGCACACCTCCGCCGCTTCATGGTTGAGCAGCCCGCTCACCACCAGGTGGCCAAACTCCTCCAGGGGGCGCTCCAGCCTGGTCTGCAGGTTGAGCAGCAGCTCGCGGGTGAGGTTGGCCATGACCAGGGACTGGCTCCCCTCGGGCAGCTCGAGCTCTTTGGCCGAACCGCCCCTGAGCTCCACCCGGTCGCCGAGCTTGTTGGCCTCCAGGTTCGCCTTGCACACCTCCACCGCCACCGGGTCGTTGTCCATGGCCAGCACCTCTGCCTCGGGCCAGAGCTTGCATGCGGCCATGGCCAGGATGCCGGTGCCGGTGCCCACGTCCACCACGCTGGCGGGGGGGGAACCGCGACGGGCCAGCCGATCCAGCGCGCGCACCATCAGGGTGGTGCTGGCGTGCAGGCCAGTGCCGAAGGCCTGCCCCGGATCCATCTCGATGACATGCTCGTGAGAGGCGGCCTTGTACTCCTTCCAGGTGGGCTTGATCACCAGGAAGCGGCCCATGTGGATGACCGGGAAGAACTCCTTGTACGCCTCGCTCCAGGCCTCCTCCTTGGCCTCGGACTTGTCCCATTCCCAGGGATCGACCTCCAGGCCCATCTCCTTGAGGGATTCGAACAGAACCTCCACCTGGCGGATACGAGCGTCCACCTTGTCCTTGTCCAGCCAGACCAGGACTTCGCTCCTGCCGGCGGCGGCTTTGCTGAGGGTCTCCGAGTCACGCTGTTCAACCCCGCCACCTTCCTCGGTGAGCAGGTTTACCAACGGTTCGATGGCTTCGGAGGGTACGCTGAAGCGGATTTGAGCGAGTTCTTCCACGAGCACAGGTATTTATAGGGTTCGGCTGAATCCCTGTCAACGTCGGGGAGGCTGCCCGGGCCATCGGCTCCCCTGCACCAGCCCGCGCCTGTCCAGCTCCTCGCGCAGCTTCTGTAACGTGGTGGCTTTTTGCGCGGTGAACGCGGGCGCCACCAGGCGGGCGGCCGGAGACTCCCCCACCAGGCGGTGGATCTCCACCTCCGCGGGCAGGTGCTCCAGGAAGTGCGCGAGCAGGTCCAGGTAGCTGGCCAGATCCGGCGGCTCGTAGCGCCCCTCCGCGTGGAGGCGCTCCAGCGGTGTGTGGCGCAGCACATGGCAGTTGTGCAGCTTCACGGCGTGCACGCCCACCGCGCCCAAATGCAGGGCGGTGCGCCGGGCGTGGTCCACACCCTCCCGGCCGAGGCCCTCCCCGGGGCGCGCGGCCGGGGTGGGCAGGCCGAGCACCACATGGGCGCACACCGCGGCGCCCGCCTGGCGCAGGGCGGCCACCGCGACGTCAAAGTCAGCCACCGTGTGCTGCCGGTTGAGCAGGGACAGGGTCTCATCGTGGGCGGTCTGCAAGCCGAGCTCCACCAGCAGCCGCTCCCCCGGGTCCGCGGGGGGCCGGGCGTGCCTCGCCAACACCTCAAGCACTGGCGGCGGGAGACAGTCCGGCCGCGTGCCCAGAGAGATCCCCACCACACGCTCGTGACGCCACAGCAGGGTGAGCAGCTCATCCAGCTTGTGGGCCGGGAGGTAGGTGGCGGTGTGGTCCTGGAGGTAGGCGATGACCGGGATGGCCGGGTCCAGCCGGGCCAGGGACCGCTTCAGCTGAAGGGGCACCGGCGCGGGGGGGAGCAGCTCTGGCTCGGCGCAGAAAAGGCACCCTCCTCTGGCCAGCGTTCCGTCCCGGTTGGGACATGTGGTCCCCGGCCGCAGGCAAACCTTCCGCACCGGCCCGCCGTACCGTCGCCGCATGTTGGGACCCAGCTCGTTGACCCGCCTCACCCTCGGCCTCCTTGCCATCTGGACAGGTGATGTCCCACATGCTAGACCGAATCCCGAGTCGAAATGGCATTGAATTTTCCAGCTATGTTGAAAGGAGATGGGCATGATTTTTAGCGGCGCCAAGGTATTCTCGGCCACAAAGGCCAGGGAGCGGGAGGAACTGGGCGAAACGATCACCCGCTGGATGCGAAAGCACCCCGAGCTGGAGATCACCGACAAGATCGTGACCCAGAGCTCTGATAGCGAGTTCCACTGCCTGACCGTCACCCTCTTCTACCAGGCCAAGGACTGATCCCCGCCACCCCCGCCCACCCCCGAGTTAGTCCCGACCATTCAGCGCCGTGCTTGATCCGCCCCTGGGGTACTATGATCCACCGTGCCCCGTCAGCTGATCAGATCATGTCCACCCATGCAGGGTTCTGGTATCCACTCCGGTCAACAGGCCTGCCTGGAGATCCGTCCGCTACCCCCGGGGAGCGGGCGCTGGTTCGTGCGCAAGGACCTGCCCGGGGCCCCCAGGATCCCGGCGCTCATTGACAGGGCCCTCCCCACTGCGCGGCGCACTGTCCTGCGCGAGGGTGATGCCGCCGTCTCCACCCCGGAGCACCTGCTGGCCGCCCTCTCCGGGGTCGGAATCCAGGACGCCGAGCTGCTCCTGGAGGGCCCCGAGGTGCCTGCCCTGGACGGCAGCGCCCTGCCCTTTGCCCGGACCCTGATGGCGTGCAGTGAATCCTCGCCCCCGTGGACCTCAGCAAGGGAGGTGTGGCGGGTGCGGCGGAGCATATGCCAGCGCCTGGGCCAGGGCCTGTGCTGGATCACACCGTCCCAGCGCACGGAGGTGAAGGCGGCCGTGGAGTTGCCGGCGAGGCACGGCCCGGAGTGGCAACGCCTGACATTCGAGCCCGGGGATCCAGCCCACTTCATGGCCCGCATCGCGCCCGCCCGCACCTTCGGCTTCGCGGCGGACGCCCCACGCCTGCGCGCCTCGGGACTGGCCCGGGGGGCGAGCATGCGCAACGTGCTGGCCTTGACCCCCCAGGGACGGGTAATCAATCCGGGCGGCACCCGCCTGATGCAGGAGCCGGTGCGGCACAAGGTGCTGGACGCCATGGGGGATCTGGCCCTGCTCGGCAGCGCGCCCCTGCTGGCCCGGGTGCGCCTGGAGCGCGGCAGCCACCGGCTGTTGATCACGGCGCTACAGCGGGCGGTCACTGCCGGCGACATCTACAGAATCGACATTAGCAATTAGGGCGCAACGCTTCGATTAGTATGAGATATTGAAGCTGTCCCTTGATTTCTCCAGATCTGGCGCCAGGGCAGCGCAGGAGGCCTTGCGGCACTTCATCATGATCACGAAGGCCAGGCGCCCACGGGGCACGGCCACGATCCAAAAGTCCTGCTCGCTGTGGGAAAACTTGCCGGTGAAGCGGAGCTGGATCGCGTTGTTCCCCCCCAGCTCCAGGTCTGACCTCTTGGCCAGGGTGTAGCCCTGATCCTGGCCCAGCTTGACCAGCTTGCCCATGAACCGCTCGGCCCGCATGAAGGCCGGGATCAGCTGGATCCCCACCTTCAGCTCACCCTCCCGCTCGTTGACCGCGCGGAAAAGGGAGCCAGCGCCCTGGGGCATCACGGACCACCCCTTGCCAACGGCGGTCATGGAAAAGCCCAGGGGCGCCACCTGAAACCGCACCCCCTCCGCAGTCTCCGCGTGGCGAATGTCTTCCTCATTCAGCCCCATGACGCCCGAGGGGAGCAGACGCTCCTGCACCACCAGGCCCAGGGTCAGCAAGGCCAGCACCCCCACCACCAGGATCACCACCTGCGCCGACTGAACCTGCACCGGCGCGGGCACAGCCGCGCGGGGTTTGCGCTCGGCCGCGGCCATCATGTCGCCGCCCCCGCCGGTCTCCTGGATCCTGACCTGACGGTACACGGCCACCGCCATCAGAGCCTGCATGGCCACGAAGATTGGGTCCAGGTACGGGTGGTGGCCAGCCTGGGCGAAGTAGAGGAACACCACCACCAGGGCGAGGCCGGTGAGCGTCCGGATCCAGGCCCGGATGTAGAGGTAGCCGAGCCCCGGCACGAGCACGTTAAGGACCACGGCGAGGCGGCGGCGGCGGGGAGTCCAGGCGCCCTGGGGATCCAGCCCCAACAGGTAGGCATCCAGCACCGAGAAGGCGTGGAGCAGGGCCGCGCTGCGCAGCAGGTGGGCGAGTAGGAAGGAGCCGAGGGTGGCGTCCAGGAACTCCAGCCCCACCATGGCGTGGGTCAGCCCGGCGGCCAGCGCGCCCGCGGCGGCCAGGGCAAAGAGCACCCCCGCGCGGGGGCGGCCCAGGAGGAAGTGCCCGGCGCCCGGCAGAAGGGCCGCCGCCAGCGTGGCGCGGAACACCTTCTGCGGCTCGGCCTGCATCAGCCCTGGGACCTGGCCAGCTTGCGCTGGATCAGCTGGCGCTTGATGCGCCCCACGAAGTCGGCGATGAGCTTGCCGTTGAGGTGATCGAACTCGTGCTGCATGGCCCGGGCGAACAGGCCATCCCCCTCGGCCTCGAACCGCTCGCCGTTGAGGTCGGTGGCGCGGAACTTGGCGCGCAGGGAGCGCGTGATCGGGACGAAGATGTCGGGGAACGAGAGGCACCCCTCATCCGCGGTCTCCGTCTCCTCGCTCAGCTCCACCACCTCCGGGTTGATGAACACCATGGGCGGGTCCTTCTCGGAGCCGCCGGCGATGGGCGAGTCCACCATGAAGATCTGCTGGGGCACCCCAACCTGGATGGCGGCCAGGCCGGCGCCGTCGTTGGCGTACATGGTCTGGGCCATGTCATCCACCAGCTGCTTGACGCTGGTGGGGTCCTCCACCTTCACGCTCTCCTCGCGGAGCCTCGGGTCGGGATAAATAACAAGGGGTCTGATGGGCATGTCAGTGTCCGCCGCAGCCGCAATTGCCGCAGTTGCCAGAGTTACAGTCATCGCAGGAGCTGCCGTGCGACGAGGAGTATGAGCCGCCGCTGGAGTAGCTGAACACGCTCATGGCGCGCTCAACCTTGGCCGACCCACACTCGGGACAGTCGATCTTCTCGTCCATCTTGAAGACGAGCTCCTCGAACTCGTTGTCGCAGCCACTACATATGTATTCGTATATGGGCATTCATCACCGTTAGGTAATCCACCGGGGCCTTTTACCCAGTAATAGCCTCCGGCGTCCAGTTCATCAGCTCCACCCGCGGCGTCAGCTCTCCATCTTCTGACAACTTGTAGGTGATAATGTTCACGCAACAGAAATCCTGGACGAAATCGAACACACCCGCCAGCTCCAGGCCCAGGGCGCGGCCAACGATGACGCGGTTGACGCTGTTGTGGGCCACCAGGGCCACCGCCTGGCCAGGGTGGGCGCGCAGCAGGCGGTCCAGGGCCGGCATGGCCCGCGCCTCCACGTCGGCCATGTTCTCCCCGCCGCCCGGGAAGCGGTAGGCGTACATGTCGCTGTACCGCTTGGTGGCCAGCTCCGGGTGGCGGCGGCGCGCCTCGTCATAGGGAACCCCCTCCATCAGGCCGAGGCTCATCTCACGGTAGGCGGGATCCGTGCTCGGGGTGAGGCCATGCCGCTCCGCGATGAGGCGGGCGCCCTCGGAGGCGCGGGTTAGATCGCTGGCCTGGATGGCGCGCAGGGGCACGGTGGCCAGGGTGCGCGCCACGTTCTCGGCCTGGCGGCGGCCGCGCTCCGACAGCTGCACGTCCATGTGGCCGTAGAAGCAGCCGTCCGAGTCCACCTCGCCGTGACGCACCAGGTACAGCGTGGTGAGGGCGTCCTTGTCCATGCTTATCCGGAGCGGCCCGCGGCTGCCATTAGCCTGGCCCGCAGGTCCTCCCGCTCGCGGAACTCGCCCGCGAAGGCGCTGGTCAGCACGCGGCTGCTCTGGTGCTTGTCACCGGGGATGGCCAGGCAGAGCTGCTCGGACTCCATGACGCACCCGGCCCCCCGCGCGGAGAGGAAGGTCATCAGGGCGTTGGCCACCTGGTGGGTGGCCCGCTCCTGCAGGGTGAACCGCTGTGTGTAGCAGGCCACCAGCTTGGCCACGCGCCCGAAGCCCACCAGGCGCCCGTCCGGGATGTAGGCCACGTGGGCCCGGCCCCGGGATGGCAGCAGGTGGTGGGGGCACATGGAGTGGAAGGTGAGATCCGTGACAAACACCGCGTCCGGATCGGCCTCGCCCTCGATGGGGTTGGCCAGGATCTCCTTGGGATCCATGTCGTATCCGGAGAGGAACTCGGCCGTCCAGAGCTCGGCCACCCGGGCCGGGGTCTCGGCAAAGTCCGCGCTTTCGGGGTTCAGCTCCATGGCGGTGAGGAGGCGCTCCACTGCCTGGGCGATGGCTGCTTTGTCGAGCATGGTGCTACTCCTCCAAGTGGCTTGCGAACTCCAATGATCTGCCGGGCGTTCGGCGCCCGGCCACAGCCTGGCGGCGCCAGGCGAAACAACGATTCGGGCCGAAGGCCCGCAGTGAAGCGGCCGGGGCTCCTGCCTCGGGGGCTTCACTGATCGTGGTATTCTGCCCACCGTGGACCTCAAAGACAAGCTAGCCGTGGTGACCGGGGGCGCGCGCCGCCTGGGCCGGGCCATCGTGGAGGAGCTGCAGGCCCGGGGCGCCAGGGTGGTGGTGCACTACCACCGCTCGGAGGAGCAGGCGCGTGAGCTGTGCCGGGGGGACCGGCGGGCGGTGGCCGTGGCCGCGGATCTTTCCCGCCCGGAGGGGGCCGAGGCCCTGGCCCGTGAGGTGCTCTCCCTGGAGGGCGGCCCGGTGGCGGTGTGGGTCAACAGCGCGGCGGCCTTTACCCGGCAGGGCTTCCTGGAGGCGGACGAGGCGCTCTGGCAACAGACCGTGCAGCTGGTGCTGCTCTCTCCGGCGGCCCTGGCCAGGCGGATCGCCCCGGGGATGGCGGAGGGCGGGGCCATCATCAACGTGCTGGACCTGGCGGCGCGCAAGCCGTGGCGGGGGTACGCGCACCACTGCGTGGCCAAGGCCGGCCTGGAGATGCTGACCCGCTGCCTTGCCCTGGAGCTGGCGCCGAGGGTGCGGGTGTGCGGGGTGACGCCGGGGCTGGTGCTGCCTGCCGAGGACATGGACCCGGAGCAGGTTCGGCGGCTGGAGTCCCGGGTGCCAATGGGGCGGCGCGGCGAGCCTGGAGATGTGGCGCGGGCGGTGTGCTTCCTGGCCGGAGAGGCGTACCAGACCGGCTCCATCTTGACCGTGGACGGGGGGCTGTCGCTGAGGTGAGCCCTTGATTCTGGGCGCCATTAAGAGGTATGAGAGGATATGGTCTTGAAGTCGCAACTCCGCGCCGTGATCGTCTGCGTTGCCCTGGCAGGCGCCTTCATCCTGGCGGAGGGATCCGCCCAGGCGCGGGCCACATCGGAGAACACCTGGGGCAAGAAGATCAAGACCTTCAAGCAGTTCATCCAGCTGTGCAAGCGCACCCCGGACATCCCCATGTGCCGCCGGGCCAGCTTCTACTTCGGCAAGCTCTCCAAGCGAGGCAAGTACTCCGGCGCCAAGCGCTTCACCGCCACGGTGAAACAGCACCTGTCCATGCAGAAGGCGCGGCGCCAGAAGCTGAAGCAGATGGAGCGGCGCGAGAACAACCAGCGCAACTACTGGCGGCGCATGTGGAAGCGGGCTCGCTTCAGGATGCTGGCCCTGAAACGGTCCTGGTTCGGCAGGGGCAGACAGGCGGCCGCGGTGGCGGCGGCTGGCCCGTTCAATAACACGGCCGGGTTCGGACACTATGTGTCGCGCGCCAACAAGCAGGTACGCAACTCCTGGGTCTACAAGCGGGGGCGCCTGGGTGTGAGCAGCAAGGTATCGAAGCGCATCAAGGCATCGCGCCTGGCGGCCAAGAAGAAGGAGAAGGAGCGAAAGGCGCGCGAAAAGAAGCGGAAGGAGAAGTTGAGGCAGCTCCAGCTGAAGCGGAAGCGGCTGCTTGAACTCCAGCGCCGAAAGCAGCAGCAGCTTGAGCAGCAGCGTCTGCAACAGCAAAAGCGCAAGCCCAAGCCGCGGCCTCAGCCGCAGCACCAGTAACAGCTGAAGCTGAAGCTCCAGCTCCAGCTTCAGCTTCAGCCTGTCGCCTCTCGACTCTCGGCTCTCAACTCATTATCATCCCCCCATGGAATCGACCCTCTCGAAAATGTTCATCGGCATCGCCGGGATCATCGGCGCTGGCAAGAGCACACTGGCCACGGCCCTGGGCAGCCACCTGGACCTGCCGGTCTACTACGAACCGGTGGCGGACAACGAGTACCTGGCTGACTTTTACCGGGACACGGCGCGCTACAGCTTCGCGACTCAGATCTACCTGCTCAACCGCCGCTTCCAGCAGCACCAGGAGGTGATCTGGAAGGGCGAGGGCGGGGTACAGGACCGCACCATCTATGAGGACGCGGTGTTCGCCCGCATGCTGGTCAAGTTGGAGCTGATGGACGAGCGGGACTACCGCACCTACGTGGACCTGTTCCGCCACATGAGCAACTTCATGTGCCGGCCCAACGTGATCATCTACCTCGACGTGAAGCCCGAGGTCTCCATGGAGCGGGTGCTCAAGCGCCAACGGGACGTGGAGGGCGGCCTCACCCTGGAATACCTCAAGGCTCTGTACGACCAGTACGAGATCTTCATCCGGGACATCTCCAGGACCATCCCCACCATCCGTGTGGACTGGGACAACTTCCGCGACGCGGAGGAGATGGCCCAGGTCATCGAGAAGGCGTACCTCAACGAGAGCTTCCTGCGCGAGGCGTCCTGGTCGCCCACGAAGAGCTGAGACGCCAGGGCCTTCGCCCTGCCGCCTCAGCTCTGAGCCTTCGGCTCCTTGTCCTTTCGCCTGGCTTCGCCAGGCTGTGGCCGGGCACCGAATGCCCGGCTGTTCCATTCGCCCCGATCTCACGGCTGATACAATAGCCGGCATGGGAACCAACACCTTCGACGAACTTGAAGCTGACTGGCGGGCCGGCGCGGTCGTCTACCAGGTGATGGTGGATCGTTTCGCCCCCGCGGCGGACCTGGAGATCAAGCGGCACCTGTACGCTCCGCCCAGGCGGCTGCGCAGGTGGGAGGAGCAGCCCCGGCGCGGCCGCTACCTGGAGGCGGAGGGGGTCTGGAGCCACGAGCTGGAGTTCTGGGGCGGAGACCTGGCCAGCCTGGCCGGGCGGCTGGGTCATCTGCGCGACCTGGGCGCCACGGTGCTCTACCTGAACCCGATCTTTGACGCGCTGACCAACCACAAGTACGACACCACCGACTACCTGAACGTGGCCCCGGAGTTTGGCGGGCGGGAGGACCTGGGGGACCTGGCCGGGCGGTGCCACGAGGCGGGCCTGCGCCTGGTGCTGGACGGCGTGTTCAACCATGTGAGCCGCCGCCACCCCTGGGTCCAGGAGGCGCCGTCCATGTTCACCCCGGAACCGGAATCTCCCGGCGGGGTGCTTTGCTGGGCCGACGTGGCCAACCTGCCCGAGCTCAAGTGGGAAGATCCCGCGGTGCGGGCCAATATCTGCGGCGGCCCCGGCTCGGTGGTGCGCCGCTACCTGCGGGAGGATGGCGTGGACGGCTGGCGCCTGGACGTGGCCTATGAGCTGGGCGCGAGCAACCTGCGCCGCATCACCGAGGCGGCCCACGAGGAGAAGCCGAGCAGCCTGGTGCTGGGTGAGATCTGGAGCTACCCGGACGCCTGGTGCCAGAGGGAGGGGGAGCGGAGCGCGCCCCTGGACGGCCTGCTCAACTTCCACTTTCGCCAGATCATCCTGCACCTGCTGCGGCGGGATATGGGCGGTGATCAGGCCGGGCGAATGCTGGCCTCGGCGCGGGCGGACGCGGGCCTCGCACCGCTGCTGCGCAGCTGGATCGTGCTGGACAACCACGACACCCCGCGGATCAACACCGTGCTGCGCCGGCCCTGGCAGCGTCGGATGGCGCGGCTGCTGCAGCTCACCCTGCCCGGATCGCCGTGCATCTACTACGGCAGCGAGCTGGGCATGGAGGGGGGGGACGACCCGGAGATGCGCGCGCCCATGCGGTGGGACCTGGTCAACAGGGAGAACGAGGAGCTGGCCTGGACCCGGCGGCTGCTGCGGCTGCGCGCCGACGCCCGCGCCTTGCGCGTGGGTGAGCTGCGTGTAGTGCCCGCCGGGGAGCTGCTCTGCTTCATCCGCGCCACGGACCGCCTGGATGAGCTGGTGCTGGTGGTTGTCAACGCAGGCGCCTCAACGGTGAGCGAGGTCATCCCCATGCCCGAGGCGCGGCTGATGAACGACGAGGTGCTGCACGACGCCCTGAGCCGATCCCGGACCCGGGTGCGCGCAGGCACCCTGCACCTGAAGGTCCCCCCCCGCACGGCCCGGGTGTTCCGGCCCCGCATCCGCCGGGACGCGGGCGGTTACTCCCCTTACAAGCGCATCCACTGAGGTAAGCTCTCCGGCCCATGAATGCTCCCCTCCCTTCACGCGTCGAGCGGCTCCGCCGGGGGTGGCGGCAGGCCAGCTGGAGCGTCACCTCTCGCTGTGATCTGGCGTGCTCTTACTGCCGGGTCGAGGCCGCCGAGAGCCCGGCGGCTCCTCCCTCGGCGGCGCAGGTGGCCGCGGCCCTGCTCAGCCACGGGCGGAGGTGGGTGGTGGGGCTCACCGGCGGCGAACCCCTGATGCACCCCGGGCTGGAGGAGATCTGCGCGGAGCTGGGCCGGTCCTTCCCCCTGATCCTGGACAGCAACCTCAACGACAGCGCGCGGGTGGAGGCCCTGGCCGGCGCCCTGGAATACGCCGAGCACGGGGCTGAGGTGCACGCCACCCTGCACCCCGGCTCCCTGCCCTGGCCCGAGGGCGCGGAGCGGTTCGGGCGTAACGTCGCGCTCCTGCGCGGGCGGGGCGTGGAGGTGATGGCCGTGGCGGTGCTCCACCCGGCCCACCCGGAGCGGTACCGGCAGGCGCGGCGCCTCCTGCTTCCCATGGGCGTGGATCTTTTACCCAAGCCGTTCAAAGGGGCGCACGAGGGCCGGGAATACCCACGCTCGTACAGCCACTCGGACCTGGCCACCCTGCTGCGCCGCCGGCCCTTCCTGCGCTTCTACCCCTTCGCCTCGCGGGCCTTGCCCTGCGCCGCGGGGCACGCGTTTGTGCGAATTGAGGAGGACGGGGAGGCGCGGCGGTGTGTGGGTGATCACGCAGGGCTGGGGAACGCGCGGGACGGCTTCTCCCTGCTGGACGGACCCGCCCCGTGCAGCGTGGCCAGCTGCCCCTGCTTCGGCCATGACCTGATGATCCCGCGCACCCTGGCCCACCGGATCCGGACCCGCCGGGAGCGGTGGCGGCTCCACTCGCGCCGGCCAGTGCTGGCCTGGAAGAGCATGATCGGCGCGGCCGTGTCCCGGAGGTTCGCGCGCCCATGACGGAGATACCGTTGCGCCTCTTCTTCTGGTGCGAGGCCTTCTTCGCCGTGGGCGGGGCCCAGGTGGCTCTGCAGCGACAGATCCGGGAGCTGCTCCGGCGGGGGCACCAGGTGACGGTGGGCTCAATGGACAGCAGCGGCGCCCTCTCCTTTGACCGCGGACCGGAGCACGGCTTCGAGCACCTGCACCTGGAGCGCGTGGGCGACATCTACCCGGTGATGAGCGCGCCCCTGGGACCGCCCTACGACGCCATGTACGTGCAGCGCCTCTTCGAGGGGGATCCGGAGGCCCAGCTCAGGGCCCTGGCCCGGCTGGCGCCGTCGGTGCCCACCCTCATCAGGGTCACCACGGTGGGGGACCTGGACCAGGTGGAGCACCTGGAGCCCGGGCGCCACCTGGAGAGCGTGGCCGGGTTCGTGGTGCTCAACGAGGAACAGGTGCATGAGGTGCGGCGCCATGTGCCCGGGGCGGCCGTGGTCCGCCAGCGCAACGGCCTCGCCCCGGGGGAGCTAAAGCCGGGGCGCTTCGCTCCGGACGGCCCCTTCCTCTTCCTCGGGCGGCGCAGCCCCAGCAAGGGCATTGACCTGCTCCTGGATGCGTGGGGCGCTTACCGGGCGTCGGGGGGCGCGCGGGGCCTGCGGATCATCGGCCCGGAGAAGCCGGGGCGCCCGTTCCGCCGCCTTGAGGATCCAGGCTGGCTGGACGAGCACCAGGTGGTGATCTCGGCCGGCGGGCCCGCCCCCTGGTCGTCGGTGACGCGGGCCTTCGCCCTGGTGCGCCCCTCCCGAGCCGAGGGGCACTGCAACACCATGCTGGAGGCCATGGCCGCCGGGATCCCGGTGCTGGCCGCGGACATCCCGGGCCTGGCCGGGGACATTCGCGCCTCCGGGGCGGGCGATCTGTTCACGCCCGGGGACGCTGCCAGCCTCGCCCGGGCGCTGCATGGCGCCGACGCGCGGGGTGAAGACATGGCGCGCATGGCCACGCTCGGCCCGGACTTCATGGCCCGGGAGCGCACCCTGGAGCGTACGGTACAGGGCCTGGTGGACGCCCTGGGCGGGGCCATCGAGGGGAGCCTGGGCCGGTGATCAAGATCGTCTTCTTCGACGGGTGCGGCACCCTCTGGTACCCGCGACAGACCGGCCGGGACGAGAACCCGGTCTGGATTTACAGGAACCCGGAGGCGGCCAGGGACCCTGACGCGAGGCTGGCGCTGACCCCCTCGGCCAGGGCCACCCTCCAGACGCTGCGCGGGCGCGGGATCGTCACCGCGCTGCTCTCCACCAGCCCTCACCCCCGCCGGCACGCGGACCAGGTGCTCCGCCGGCGCGTGTCCCGCCTGGGCCTGGGCGGGTTGCTGGGAGAGCTCCACGCAACGGCCGAGCGCCACGCGGCCAAGGGCGAGCTGATCACTACGATCCTGGACCGCCGGCGCCTCTCCCCGAGGGAGGCGATCATGGTGGGGGACCGTCACATGTGGGACACCGAGCCAGCCCGGGCCGTGGGGGTCAGGGCGCTGCTGCTGCGCTCGGCCTACGAGGCGGAATACATCGGCGCTCACCCGGAGCAGGAGATCATCGAAGAGGTGGACGGGATTCTGGATCTCCTCGGGGGGCGATCATGAGCAAGCGGGTCCTGTTCCACTACTACCACGCGGGCAGCCTGGGCCACGGCCACCGGATCATGGCCCTGGCGGCGGCGGTCAAGGCCAGGGCCCCTCGGAGCGATGTGGTGGTGGCCGCGGGGGGCGCGCCCACCCGGGGCGTGGAGCCGCCGGATGGCGTGGAGTGGCTCCAGCTCCCAGCGCTCACCTCCTCGGCCGAGCCCACCTTCACCCTGCGCCCGGCCAACCTCTCCCTGCCCCTGGACGAGGTGCTCCGCCTGCGCCGGGAGCTGCTCATGGCCCTGGGCCGGCGCCTGCGCCCCCACGCCCTGGTGATGGACCTGTTCCCCTTCGGCCGGCGCTTCCTGGCCGGGGAGCTGCGGCCCCTGTGCCGGCTGGTGCGGCGGCAGCGCCCCGGGGCCCGGGTCTTCTGCTCCATGCGCGACCTGCTGGGTCAGGGGCCCGCGGTGTATGACGCGGCCACTGCCCGGCAGGCCGGTCGAGACCTGATGAACCTGGTGGATACTGTGCTGGTGCACGGCGATCCGGAGCTGCTCACAGTGGATGAGGAGCTGGGCCTCTCCCCCGGGGCCCGGGAGCGCCTGGCTTACACCGGCTATGTCACGGGCGTGGGCCGCGACGGCCTGCGCCGGCGGGACCGGGTGCGGGCTTCTCTGGACCTTGGGAAGGAGCCGCTCATCATTGTGAGCGCGGGGGGCGGCGCGGACGGGGCGCCCCTGCTGCGGGTGGCGGCGCGGGCCGGGGCCCTGCTCCGGAAAGAGGGGCTGCCCTGCCGGATCCTGATGCGCGGCGGGCCGTTCCTGCCGGAGGCGGATCACGCGTGGCTGGCAGCCAGGGCCGCGGCAGGATCATGGCTGCAGGTGGAGCGCCACACGCCTGACCTGGCCCAGCTGCTCAACGCCGCTGACCTCTCGGTGAGCATGGGCGGGTACAACACCTGCGCCGAGCTGTTGCTCACGGGCACGCCCGGCGTCATCGTGCCGCGCACGAGCTGGGAGCAGGAGCAGCTCATGCGGGCCACCGCCCTGGCGGCGCGGGTGCGGAGCCTCTCCGTGCTGGAGCCGAACCAACTCACCCCCGCCGCCCTGGCCGCGGCCATGCGCTCGCGGTTGGAGAATGCCCGCCGGCGCCGGCGGCCCAGGGTGATGGTGGACGGCGCCGCCCTGGCCGCCAGGCTCATCCTCGGGGAGCCGGCGTGAACCGGCTCAACCGGCAGCCCATCTTCATCGAAGCCCTGGCCGGCTCGGGCAGCAACCTGCTCTGGAACATCTTGCAGAGCCACCCCGGCGTCTGCTCACCCGTGTGGGAGACCCACGAGCTGTTCCAGCGGGGCCTGGCGGGCAAGCTCGACGGCGCGCTCTTCACCCTGTTCGGGGCGCGGCCCGGTTACATGGCCCGGCCTGATCCTGCCGGACGCGCCCCCTTGCCCCGGGCAGCCGCGGCGCACCTGGATCTGTGCCTCTTCCGGGGCAAGCTGCGCACGCTGTGCCAGGAGGACAACGTGTACCGGGCGCCGGGCCAGCGCTACTCCCCGGGCCAGGTGCGGGCGGCCCGGCTGGCGGCCAAGAACCTGGACGGCCTGGTGCAGGCGGCCCCCGCCCTGGCCCGGGTGTTTCCCGACGCCTGCTTCGTCGGGATCCTGCGCAACGGCCTGGCCCTGTGTGAGAGCGCCCTGCGCCGGGGCACCGCGACCTCAGCCCATGCCTTCGCCCGGCGGTACGTCACCCTCACCCGCCGCATGCAGCAGAGCAGCCGCGACCTGCCCCGCCATACCCTGGTGCGCTTCGAGGAGCTGCTGGCCCAACCCCGGCGCTTCGCGGCGCGGGTGTACAGGGCGGCGGGGCTGGACCTCTCGCCGGACCAGCCCGTGCGGCTCAAGGCGCGCACCCACTACACCGCCCCGGGAGTGCGCGGCAGCTCCGGGACCGAGGGTGAGAAGGAGTGGATGAGCCTCAGCGCCCTGCCCCGCTTCTTGCAGCCCGATGTGGACAGGCTGCAGGCGGCCCAGCTCTCCCCTGGCGACCGTGATGCCTTCCTGGCCGTGGCCGGCGAGCTCATGGAGGAGTTGGGGTACCTTCACGGGGCGGTGAGAGGGCAAGCCAGGTGATCAGCCGCCGGGAGAAGCTCTGGATCCTTGCCCTGGCGCTCTTGCTGGTGGCGGCCTGCGGTGTGGTCCAGGGCGGCGTGCTGACGGAGACCACCGACGGCGGCGAGGTGAACCCGATCTTCTCCCACACCGCCGACACCTCGGTCTGGCTCCAGGGGGGCATCCACTACAAGACCCGCCTGGGTCAGCATCTGTACCTCTACCGCGTGGGGGCGAAGCTGTTCGGCGATGCCTGGAACCTCTACTTCCTGCTCCACTGGGCGCTTCACCTGGTCAACGCCTGCCTCACTGGTCTGGCCTGCGCGCTGCTGGTGCTGCTCTTTCGGCCCGCCGGCCCTGCAACCCGGGGCGCCGCTCTGGCTGGCGCCGGCGTGGCCGCCCTGCTCATGAGCGCCTTCGACAACAGCTTCAACTATGATCTGGCCCTCTCCTCATATCCCCTCCAGACCTGCGCGGCCCTGGCCACCCTGTGCGCCGGCCTGCTCTACCTCCTGCGCGGGGGCTGGTACTTCTGGCTGCTGGCCATGGCATTCCACCTGGCCGGGGTCTTCACTCACTCCTTCGCCCTCCTCTTCCCCGGTGTGCTGCTGGCCATGGAGTTGATCTGGCGGCGGCAAACAGGCAGGCGGATGCTGAGCTGGGGCATGGTGTTGCGCTACGCGCTGCTCCTGTCGCTGGCGGTGCCAGTATTGAAAGAAGCGGCAGGGCAACTGGGAGAGCACGGCTTGCCCATGCCGCCCCCATCGGAGTGGTTCCAGGGCTTCGCCACCCACCTGAATCTCCACCTGGCTCAGCTCCCCATGGGAAACAATCGCCTGGAGCAGCGCATGCTGTTTCTTGGCATGGAGTGGCCGCTTTGGATCCTCTTCTCCCTGGGGGCGGCGGGCCTGGTCCTGTCCGCGGCGAAGCGGGCAGGCGTGCTGGCAGCGGTGTTCCTCTTTGGCCTGGCCTGGCACCTGAGCAGCTTTTTCCCTCTCCTGGCTGGCGCCGGTTTCGATCGGGTCATGCGCTCCTTCTATGGCATGGCGGGGTTCTATATTCTGGCCGGGGTCCTGGCCGCGACGGTGATGGTGATCGCCGGGCGCCTCAAGGTTGTGCGGCGATTCCTCCCCTATTTGGCCCCGCTGCTCTGGCTGGCGCCCATCCTGCTCATGCACCAGAACGAGGACCTGTGGCAAAGAGGGATCGGCCGGCTCCTGCGTGGCGAAGTGCATGCGCTGGACTCCTGCCGCCTCACCAGGTGCGAATCACTGGGCTCCGGGGGCGACATCAATTCAGGGGGGCTGCTCCAGGATGGACGCTGCAAAAACCTGGCAGACATGAAGCTCCACAACTCCCAGCTCCCCGGCCTGGACCTGACGGGCAGCCGCCTGGTGCGGGCCCGGCTGGATGGGCTCTCCATGCCCGGGGCCCGGATGGATGGGGTGTGCGCGGGGTTGAGCCACATCGAGCACAGCGACCTCTCGGGCGCCAGGATGGAAAAGATCCGCCTGGGCCTGGCCCAACTGAGGGCGCTCGATCTGACCCGGGCCAGCCTGCAAGGAGCCCGCCTGCAAGGAGCCCTGCTGACGCAGGTGGTGCTCCGCGGGGCTGACATGCGCGGGGCCGAACTCTCCGTGAGCATGATCCGCGACTCGGACCTCTCAAGGGTGGACATGAAAGGCGCCAACCTGGACGAGGTGGAGCTTCTGGACTGCCATGCCAAGGGGATCTCTCTCGCCGGGGCCATGGTGAGGAATGGCCGGCTGCTGAGCAGCGATCTGCGCGGCGCGAACCTGCGCGGGATCCAGCTCACGGGCATTCACATGGAAAAGGTGGATCTTCGCGGAGCCGACCTCCGGGATGCGCTGCTCTCCAGGCCGATCATCAGGGAGGTGGACCTTCGCGGGGCGGACCTGGGCGGGGCGACGCTGAAGCACCTGCGCCTGGGCAGGGCGCGCCTGGCCGGGGCGAACCTGGCGGGAACAGTGTTGGAGCAGGTGGACGTGGAGGGCACGGACCTGACAGGCTGCCTCATTTGCCTACGCGACAAGCCGGCCCTGGCCGGTCACAAGGGGCACCCACTCTGGATCCCTTGCCCTGACAGGGGGTGACCATGATGCGATCTGGACATCATTCCCGACGCTGCTCTAGTGTGGCTGAATCATGCGCGCAGAGGAGCTTGTGACCCGCCTCGGCCTGGGATTCATGGTGGCGGCCCTGCTGTTCGTGGCAGTGGAGTTGACGCTCCAGGCCACCAGCGCTCTCCCTGTCACCCTGCTCCCATCCCCCTTCGGCGGCCATTACGATCACCTGCCCGCGACCCTCCCCGCAAAGGACTCCGCCTGGCTGACCGGCTGCGGTACAGGATCGCCGCGGCCATGCCGGAGCAAGAAGGCGGGGCTGCGCATCGCCGTCTATGGCGGATCTGCAGTTGAGGGCCTGCCCTACGGCTTGCAAACGGCCTTTCCTGCCTGGCTGGAGCGCTACCTGGTTCGGCTCTTACCTGGTAAGCCGGTGGAGGTGCTTAACTACGGCGCCGCCGGTCAGGCCATCAGGCATATTCGCTGGCAACTCCCCCTCCAGTTGCCCTCGCTCAAGCCGGACGTGATCATCATGTTCTCCGGCAATAACGAGTTCTGGGAGCCGGCAGCTCGAAAGAAGCTCAACCCAGGCTACAGCGCGGCCTCGGAGCGGGTGCGTCACCAGCTTTGGCGGCTGAGCCTCTACCGCCTCCTGAGGAAGACCCTGATCGAGGAGGAGTCCTCTTCCGAGCACCATACGGGACCGCCTCCCGGTGGGCCCGATGACAAGCCATCCATCATGAACGAGTCGGACCGGCAGCTGGCCGCGGACCTGTACCGGCGGGATCTCCGTGAAATCGTCCGGTATGGGAAACGCGTGGGGGTACCTGTTCTACTGGCCACCGTGGCAGACGACCTGCTCTACCTGGGATCGCCGCCGGGCCACAACGGGTTTCCGCGAAACCGCGCACACATGGAGAAGCTGCTCAAGCTGATCAGAGAAAAAGACCGGGCGGGCATCGCCCAGATGTTGGAGGAAGGGCGACGCCGCGAGGACGATAACTACTTCTTCCATATGCTGGGGAGGCTGGCGGTAAGGGCGGGATTCAAGGAAATCGGCACGGAGGCCCTGCTGGAGGCCGAGTACTTGGATCCAACGCCCCAGCGGTCCAACCGGCTGTTGCGGGACATGGTGCGTCAGGTGGCCGCGGAGGAGGAGGCGCCCCTGTGTGACGCGGCGGTCCTGCTCAACGCCCACGGCGAGTACGGAGTGGCTGGTCAGGATCTCTTCTTCGACTGGTGCCACCCGAACCCCCGGGGGCACCAGCTCCTGGGCCAGATCTTCACCCGCTGTTTGGCCAGGGCTGGTTTGATCAAGGTCGCCGAGGAGAGCATGGCGCGGGTGTTCAAATCCGTCCCTCTACGGGAGGGGGATCCGCACAGGCTGGATCGTTGGCCCGGGCTGTTCTTCACGAACCAGCCGCCAAGGAACAGGGAACTCAAGTGCGGCGGCTTCTCGGATGATGCCGCCATTCATTCATGTAAGGGCCATGAAGAGTTCGCCGGGCACAACTGGGATAAAGCTCGGGCCCAGTACGATCAGGCCATGAAGGAGGGGGCAGCTGCGGGCTCCATCCGCTATACCCTCGGTCTTGTCGCGTTGCGCGAGCGGAACAGGGATGACGCCATCCGTCAGGTGGACATGGCGGCCCGCGCCGCTCCTGAGGATGTGGATGTCTTGAACCTCAAGGCGATCCTGTCAGCGCGCTGAACATCACCGCCCTGTTCCTCCCTAGCCGCTGAGTTTGGGGTACGCTGGCTGAATGTCCCTGACCGCCGCGGCCCTGGTGCTGGCCTACAACCAGGAGGAGTACCTTGGCCCCTGCCTTGAGGCGCTGGCCCCCGAGGTGGAGCACATGGTGGTGGTCTATTCGGACGCGCCCTTCTCCGCCTACAACCCCGAGGCCCGCCAGCAATTCGGCGCGCCGGATGGGACCGCGGAGATCCTGGCCCGAGCGGCGGCGCGGATGCCCGGGCTGAGCGTGGTGCGTGGGCGCTGGGAGGCGGAGGAGCCCATGCGCGACGCGGGCCTGGATCTGGCGCGGGAGCTGGGCGCCGGGCTCTGCCTCATCGTGGACGCGGATGAGTTCTACCCTGCCGGCGCCCTGGGGCGCGTTCGGGCCATCGCCGGGGCCGCCCCCTCCAGAGACCGGGTGTACTGGGGCCGGGCCAACCACCTGTTCCGCGGCCTGGACAGGCGGGTGGCGGGGGGGCGGGAGACCCGGCTCCCGGTGGCGCTCCACATCACAGATGAGAGCAGGTTCGTGGCCTGGCGCGTGCCCACGGGATCCCGGGTGGACCTGCCCGACGACCTGCGCTACTGGCACGCCGGCTATGTGCAGACCGACGCGCGCATGTGGGAGAAGATCAACACCTTCGGCCACAGCGCCGAGGTGAGCCAGGGTTGGTACCAGGACAAGTGGCTGGGCTGGACCCCGGACACCACGCGGCTGTTCCACAAGGAGCCTGATCGGTGGCCTCGCACCGAGCGCGTGGACCTTGAGCGGCTGCCCGCGGCCCTGCGCCAGCACCGGTTCGCGGACCTGGCCCGCCGAGGAGAGGTGCCCCGATGATCCGGCGGGGGCTCATCAACGCCACCCTGCGCCTCAACCGCAACCCCGGCATGCGCCGGCTCACGGCCCTGCCCTACGACGCCTGTCTGGCCGCCCTCTCCAGGGTGTGCGCCCGCATCCCGTCGGTGCGTTCCCTCTACATCCCGCGGGACTACCACGCCCGGCAGTGGATGCCGGGGAGCAGCGACCTGGACCTCCTCCTCGTGCTGCACGGCGATCCTCCCCAGCTGCAGGCCCGCTCGCTGGAATCCTTCTGGCGGGAGCTGAAGGCGCTGGGCCGGGTGTTCCCCTTCCTCTCCACCAGCCCCGGCACAGTGCCGGTGTTCACCGAGGAGGATCTGGCCCTGCCTGACCTTGGCTGGCGGGCCATCGCCCTGCACCCCAACGCGCCGCCGCGGCGCTGGACCCTGGTGTTCGGCGAGGAGGTGCGCCACCTGATCCGCAGCTGGGAGCCGTCGCCGCCCAGGCGGGCGCCCGCCTCCCCGGACCTCCACGGCCTGCTGGACAAGCACCTGCACCCGAAGCTGTGGCGTGACGCCAAGGCCCCGGCTGGCTACCTCGGCTCGGAGCTGCGTCTGGCCCACAAGATGGTCCGCTGCCTGTGCCACCTGCAAGGCGCGCCAGGGATGGAGTCGCTAGATCCTGACCACGGTCTGCGGCGCCTCCTGGACCGCCTGGACCGGACCGATGGGTTTGCCGCTGCCGAGGAGGCCGCGGACCTGCGCGCGCGCCTGGGCTACCACCTGCTCTGGGCCCTGGACAGGTACAACGCGCGCCTGGTTGATCTCCACTGCGCCGAGCCCCTGCTGCCTGGCCGGGCGGCGCCCCCTGCGCTGGCCACCAGCCTGGCCCACGAGCTGGCCCGGAGGCTCCCCCAACGGGTGGCCGCCCTGCTCTACCCACGCTCCCACCTGCTCGGGCCCGCTGGCCCGGTCCACGACGATCCGGCCCTGGGGCTCTGCCTGGTGCTCACGGAGGAGGACCCCGGTGAGTATGCGCGGACCATGGCCGCGGCCGGCGGTCTGCTCAACCGCACCCGGGCCAGGGTGCAGCCCCGGATCATGGGGCCGCACACCTGGGCCGCGCTCATGGGCCTGTGCGGCGCCAACTACGCCCTGGAGAGCTTTCACCTCCGCCGCACCCACCTGCCCGTGGGGGCTTGCCCCGCCCCACCAGCCCCGGGGCCACCTCCGCCCGGGATCATCCGCCTGGCCATGGACCGCCGCCTCACGGTGGAGCGCTGCCATGTGTTGCGCGCCAGCCTGGACCACCACCTCGGGCGCCCCTTCGCCGCCTGCCTCAACCCGCTCCTCAGCCTCGCGTCCTACAGGGTGTACCTGGCTGGCGGCGGGCCGGTGACAGTGGGCTCGGAGATCCTGGAGGCTCACCGGGACGCCTTCCCCGACGACGACATGACCCGCGCGCTGAGCAGCCTCGCCCGCACCTCCCCGGCCGCCCCAACCAACCGCTCCCTGTTGGAGGCGTACCGGGGCGCTTCCCTTGATATGCTGGACCGATGCCGCGCGCTGCTGTAGCCACCCTGACCCGCCAGGAGCTCACCCGACGCTGGCCCCTGGTGGCGGGGGCCATACTGTTGGCCGTTGGCCGCGCCGCATGCTGGGTCACTGTGCTCTTCTTGATCCGGGACCTGCTGACCGGGGCGCTGGAGGCCACCGGGGAGACAGGGGACCCGTTCAGGGGATTGCCCCTCATCGCCGGCGCCACCCTGCTGCTCTACCTGGCGGCCAGCGCCATGGCCTACGCCGCCACGCGGGCACAGCACGCCGCGGCCAAGCAGGTGGAGCGCGGGCTGCTCACCCGGGTGATGACCCACCTGCTCCACCTCTCCTTGCCCTATATCCAGGCCCACTCCCGCGGTGACCTGGTGGACGCGGTGCGCACCGACATCATCGCCGCCCGGGGCGTGGTGCTGGCCGGGATCCAGGCCCTCACCGAGGGGGTCCTGGCCGCCGGGGTGCTGCTGGCCCTGGTGCGCCTGAGCCCGGGCTTGACCCTCTGGTGCCTGCTGGTGCTGCCCGCCGCGGCCCTGCCCACCGTGCTGCTCGGCCGGCGCCTGCTGGCCACGGCCCAGGAGGCCCGGGCGAGCCGCTTTCGCCTCATCGACACCCTCATGGAGCTGCTGGGCGGCATCCGCACCATCGAGGGGTACGGCGCCAAGGAGCGCGCCGTGGAGCTGGGCCTTGCGTCGGCCAGGCGCTGGCAGGATGACCAGCACGCGGTGCTTCGTGACCGCGCCCTGGCCTCGAGCATCTTCGAGGCGTTGGGCGGGCTCTCCGTGGTGCTGGCAATCGCGCTGGGCGGCTACCAGGTCAGCCGCGGCGCCCTGGACGCGCCCACGTTGGTGGCCTTCCTGGTGGCCCTCCGCTCCATCCACCGCCCCCTGGACATCATGAACCAGCGCTGGGTCTTCGTGGGCTCGAGCCTCCCCTCGCTGCGGCGCCTGGACGAGCTGCTTGCCCAGGAACCGGCCATCACAGACCAGCCGGACGCGCTGCCCGTCGAGGCCTCCCCCGAGGAGGTTCAGGTGCGAAACGTGAGCGTCACCCTGGGCGACCAGCCGGCCCTGGATGGCGTCTCATTCTCCATCCGCAAGGGCGAGCGCCTGGCCCTTGTGGGCCCCTCCGGCGCGGGCAAGACCACCACCCTCAACCTGCTGGCCCGGCTGGTTGATCCCGACGCGGGGGAGGTCCTGGTCGACGGCGCCGACCTGCGCCGGCTCTGCCTGGACGACGTACGCAGCATGATGGCCTACGTCACCCAGACCCCCTTCGTCTTCGCGGCCTCGGTGGCGGACAACATCGCCTACGGCCGGCCCCAGGCCACGCGGGAAGAGATCCGGGCCGCGGCTGAACGCTGCCTGGTCCACGACGAGGTGGAGGCCCTGCCCCGGGGCTACGACACCCCCATCGGCCCGGGCGGACGGGAGCTGTCGGTGGGCCAACTCCAGCGCATCTGCCTGGCCCGCGCCCTGCTCAAGGCCCCGCCCCTGGTGCTGCTGGACGAGGCCACCGCGGCCATCGATCCGGCCAGCGAGCAGGCGGTGCAGCGCGCCATCAAGAACCTCTCCGAGGGGCGCACCGTGGTGGCGGCCACCCACCACCTGGCGGCAGTGAGCGACTACCCCAAGATCCTGGTGCTGGACCAGGGCAAGGTCCTGGCCTCCGGCTCCCACCAGGAGCTGCTGGCGTCATGCCCGCGCTACAAGGAGATGTGGGAAGCTGGCCCCACCTGATGGCCCTCAGCTCAGCGCGCCCCTGTGGCAGGTCCGATCGATGAGCTCCTGCTGCACCCCCGGCGCCAGGTCCGCGAAGTAGGCGCTGTAGCCCGAGACCCGCACCAGCAGCCAGGGGTGCCGCTCCGGGTGCTCCTTCGCCTCCTGCAGCACAGCGGGATCCATCACGTTGAGCTGGACCTGCATCCCCCCCGCCCCGGCGTAACCGCGGATCAGAGAGGACACCGCGTCCACGCCCTCCTCCCCCCCCGGCAGGGCCGTGGGATCCAGCTTCAGGTTGACGGTGATCCCGTTCTTCGCCTTGCCCACCAGGTCCAGGCGGGCCACCGAGCTGAGCGCCGCCGTGGGGCCCTGCCGATCCATGCCGTCGGCCGGAGACAGGCCGTTGGCCAGGGGCGCCCCCGCCGGCCGCCCCGAGGGGAGCGCGCCCACATGCTCGCCGAAGGCCGCGTGGCTGGTCACCGAATAGAAACCGGCCAGGTAGGGCCCGCCCCGGGTGTTCTCGTACCGGGACAGGGCGCCGGCGAAGGCCCCCATCACCGCGTCGGCCCAGCCATCCACCACGAGCTCGTCGTTGCCGAACTTGGGCGCCCGCGCCAGGTGCCCCTGGAGCCAGCCGTACCCGGCGAAGTTCCTCTTCAGCGCCCGGATCAGGGTGGCCATGCTGCACAGCCTGGCCTGGAAGACCACCTCGGCCACCGCCGCCAGGGAGTCGGCCACATCCACCAGCCCCACGGCCTGGACCCCGCTGGCGTTGTAGCGCGCGCCGCCGGCCGATGCGTCGCGCCCCGCCTGAAGGCAGCCCTGCAGCAGGGCAGAGGTCAGCGGCGTGGGGTGGAACCGGGCGTTGGCCAACTCGATGGGCTGGAGGTGCCGCATGAGCCTCGCCACCAGGTGCTCCACCTGCGCCTCGAACGCGCTGAACAGGGCGTCCGCCGAGGAGAGCTCGCCGGGAGCAGGGGTGCGCGCGCCGCCCCGCCGTGTGCCCAGGGCCCACTCCAGGCAGCGGGCAACGTTGGTGAGCGCGGCGTCGGTGGACCCGAAGGTTCGGCCGCACGAGACCGGCTCCACGCACCCCACCGGGCTGTAGTCCAGGGCGTCGCCGCGGGTCATGCCCCGGGAGCGCAGCATGGGCACCACCACCTCGTCGTTCATGAGCGAGGGGGCGCCGCTCCCGCCACGCAGCACGGCGGCCACCCGCCGCACGTAGCCGTCGGTGCTCCCCCGGTGCAGGCGCGCGTGGAAGTTGGGCTGCCGCATCCGCAGCCGCTCCATGACGTCGAGGAAGATGTGGGTCAGCTCGTTCTCCGCGTCTTTCCCGTCCCGGTCCTGGCCGCCAACCACCACCACCTGGCCGTTGAACATGCCGCCGTGGAACCGGGTGACGTAGCTGGAGAAGACCGGGATGATCTCGCTCATCTTGACGGTGAAGCAGCCGATGAGCTCGGCCGCGTCCCGGCGCGTCAATTCGCCGCGATCCAGGTCGGCCTGGTAGTAGGGCCAGAGCAGCTGGTCCAGCCGCCCCGGGCAGACGCTGTTGTCCAGGCTCTCCTGGTTCAGGGCGATCTGAACCAGCAGCAACGACTGGAGCGCCTGGCGCAGGGTCGCGGCGGGTTGGGCCGGGACCCGCTGGCAGGTCCGGGCGATCTCCTCCAGCTCGGACCTCCGCGCCGCGTCGCCTTCCCGCGGGGCCATGTCCCGAGCCTCCCGCGCCAGGTTGGCGGCCATGGCCTCCACGCCCCTGCACACGATCTGTACGGCGAGATAGAAATCACGCGAGGCCTGATCCGCCGCGCGCTCCCGTCGCCGAGCCGCTTGCCGCGCGATGCCCCTGGTCCCTTCGCGCAGCAGCAATTCGTAGTCGGGCACGAAGTGAGAGATGCCGCTGGCCTCGTTGATCAGGTACTTCTGGGAGTCGAGAGACTCCCTGTAGAAGCCGGGCGCCTGGTGGAGGGGGAAGGCGCGGGCGGCCAGGTGGCGGGTGGCCCAGAAGGGGAGCACCTCGCGGACCAGGGCGGCGCGATCCTCCGGGCGAATCTCCAGCGGGTTCACCTCACGGGTCTGTAGCTTGTGCAGGTCCAGCAGCTGGGCCACGCCGTGCAGCTCGGGAAAGATCGAGCCGCCCACCCGCCGCGAGCTGAAGTTGCCCACGAGCAGCTCGTCCGGATAGATCTTCGCGGTGCGCCGGCGGAGCACCTGGCACAGGGCCTCGGCCCGCTGGATGACCGCCGGCTTGTTCCGGTTGACGCGATCCTTGTGGTAGCCGGTGACGATGCGGGCCCGCTCGGCGCAGACCCCCGGCCTGGTGGCCTGCACCGTGTCCCGCAGCCGCCGCACCCGAGGGGTGAACGGATCTTCGGAGGCCGGCGCCTGCTCCACTGGCCGCGCCTCCCCCTCCACTCGCGCCTCCACCCCGTGGGCTGACATCAGCCTGGCCACCCGGGCGAGCGCGCGGTCGGCCTCTTCCGCGTTGATCTCCAGACCGGGCAGCTCGCTCTCGATCGCCGCCGCCTTGGCCTGGCCCCCAGCGTGGTAGCGCAGCAGGCGCACCTCCCGCCGGCCCAGCTCCAGGAGAAACTGGGCCACCGAGGCCACGCTCCGCTCGCTGTCGTTGTGCCCCGGCACCACCGGCATACGGAAGGTGACCTCGGCGCCGGCCTCCAACAGCCGGAGCGCGTTGGCGCGCACCTGCTGCCCGTCGCTGCCGGTGAGCTCCCCGTGGAGGCCGGGCCCGCCCGCCTTGATGTCGAGGAAGAACTGGTCGGTGTGGGGCAGCACAGCCTGGAACGCGGCCCAGCTCACCGCGCCGCTGGTCTCGATCACCGTGTGGATTCCAACGTCCTTGCACAGCTGGAGCAGCCTGGCTGCGGCGCGGTGCTGGACCAGCGGCTCTCCGCCCGAGAGGGTGAGCCCGCCCCCCGAGGCCTGGAAGAACGCCTGATCCGCCAGGACCTGTTTCGCCAGCCGCTCCGCGCTCACGCGCTCCCCAACCAGCCTCCGCGCCTCGTGGGGGCACACGCGCGCGCAGGCGCCGCACGCCCGGCACCGGTCACGCTGCAACGGGAAGCTCCGGGGTGAGAGCGCCCCCGCCTCGCACACGTCCACGCACCTCTGGCAGCCGGCGCACCGGTGGGCGTAAAAGGCGATCTCCGGTCGGGGGGAGATGGTCTCGGGGTTCTGGCACCAGCGGCAGCTCAGGGGGCACCCCTTGAGGAAGACCACCGTGCGCAGGCCCGGCCCGTCATGGGTGCAGAACCGCTGCACGTCGGCCACCAGCAGGAGAGCGCCCTGGTTGTCAGGCTGCATGACCTGCCATCACCCGGCGGTAGGCGTCGGACCAGGCGGCGGCTTCAACCTCCGGGCCACGATCCAGGGCCGCGCGGCGGGCGGCGTCCCCCATTGCCCGGCGCAGAACTGGATCCCCGGCCAGCTTTGCCAGGGCTCGCTCCAGGGCTTGCCCGTCGCCCGGAGGAACCAGGATCCCGGTTTCACCGTGGCGGATCAGCTCGGGGATCCCACCCACCTCGCTGGCCACGACCGGGAGCCCCAGGAGCATGGCCTCCAGCACCGTGGAGGGGCACCCCTCGCCGAACAGGGACGGATAGACCGCCACGCTGGTTCCCCGCCCCAGCCTCGCCACCGCCTCCCGCCTGGGCAACGGGCCCGTAGTCTCCACGGACGCTTCATTGAAGCCGAACCGGGACATGAACCCTCGGTGCACCTCGTCCTCCCGCGCGTCCCTGGTCCCGCCTACCAGCAACAGGCGCGGATCCATACCCCGTTCCCGCAGCCCGGCGGCGGCCTTGAACAGGTACGGGATCCCCTTCTTGAAGCGGAAGATGCCGTGGGATCCCAGCAGGAGCGGGCCGTCAGGAACGGGCTCCGCCGCGGCGGGCGCCAGGGTCGGGTCCACGCTGTTCGGGATCACCAGGCCCTTGCCCTCCAGGGAGCAGATGGTGCCCGCCAGCTCCAGCAGGTCCCGCCCCACCGAGGTGACCAGGTGGGCGCGCTCCAGCACGTAGCGCAGCACCCCGACCAGCTCATCGCGGAAGAAGTGCTTGCCCACATCGTTGCCCCGGATGGAGACCATGGCCCGGGCCCCGGTGAGGTGAGCCACGGCGCAAACCTCCCGGCCCACCCCCGTGAGGAAGAGCCCGTTGAGCACGTCGAAGCGCCGCTCCCGCTGCAGGCGCAGCAACAGCTGGAACAGCTCCTGCCGCCCGCGCATGACCTGGTGGGCCCGGTCGAACATGGGATCCCCCAGCCCGGGTTGGAGCGACTGGTCCAGCCGCAACACCTCCACCTCCCCATCCCGCTCCGTGGTCACCGCCTCGTCCAGCAGCACCGGCCCATCCGCTACCCGCACATGGGCCACGGAAACCTCCATGCCCAGGCCCGCCAGAAGCCGCGCGATGCGCTGGCTGGAAACCCCCACCCCTCCCGGATCAGGCGGGTACTCGGTGGTGACGAGGAGGGTCTTGAGGCCCTGGAGGTCGGTCATGATTCTCCGGATGTTACCATCCAAAACAGTGACCCCCCCTGCCCACTGGCGCCCCGCCGACACCGCCGCCCTCCTCTTCTTCACCCTCGCCGGTTTCCTCTCCCGCCTCCCCTTCCTCTCGCCTCTCATCGACAGCCACGACGCGGCCAACTACGCCTTCGCCCTGGTCAACTACGACGTTGGCCTGCACCAGCCCCAGCCCCCCGGCTACCCCCTCTACATCCTGCTCGCCAGGGCCGCGCTCCTGATCACCGCCGGCGACGCGCGCCTGGCCCTGGTGGGGCTGAGCGCGGTGATGAGCGGCCTGGCCGCTGGCGTCGCCTATCTCATGGGCCGGGCCATGGGGGGCCGCGCCGCAGGGCTGGCCACCGCGCTGCTCCTGAGCACATCTCCCTTTGTCTGGGCCCAGGGAACGGCCCCGCTGCCCTACGCCACGGATCTCTTCTTTTCCCTCCTGACCGGCTGGGCCTGCCACCGGGCCGCCCTGGCTGACCGCCACGACGTGAAGGCCGCCCTGCTCGCCGGGGCGACCCTCGGCCTGGCCGCCCTGCTGCGCCAGCAGAACGCGGTCATCCTCGGGCCACTGCTCCTGCACGCCCTGTGGGCGAAGCCCCTTCGAAGCTGGGTGGTAGGGCTGGCCACAGCCGGGCTGCTCACTGGCCTGGCCCTGCTCCTGCCCCCCCTCCTCTCCTCGGGCGGCCTGCAAAGCTACGGCGAGTCCCTGGCCCGCATGGCCCCCTCCCCCGGTGGGAGCCTCGCCCCGGGCGGCCAGGTGCGCGCCAGCAGGCTCTACCGTCTGTTCACCCTGTTCATGGGCTACGGCGGCGGCACCGCCGGGCTGGCGGGCCTGCCCCTCTTCCTGGCCGGCGCCGCCCTGCTCATGCGCCGCCTGGCGCGCCATGGCAGGGCTGCCCGGCTTCTCCTGCTCTGGGCCCTCCCCGCCTGGGCCTTCTTCCTGCTGGTCAAGCAGGGCAGCCAGTCCACCGTGCTGCTCATCACCCCGCCCGTGTTCCTGACCATGGGTCTGGCCACGGCCTGGCTCTGGCGGCTCGGCAGCCCCGCCCGCTGGCTCGGCCCCGCCCTGGCCCTTGGGCTGGCCCTGCACCATGCGTTGGGTTTCTGTACCGAGCTCCCCCTCCCCCTGGGCCGACCGCACCTGCGCCACAGGGCCGCTGCCCTGGACCTGGAGCGCCGGGACCTCACGCTCCGCCTCCAACGCCTGCGCCATCTTTCACCCGGGGACACGGCCATCATCGCCCGCGCCGCGCGGGTGATCTCCTATCACCTGCCCGAGTGGGAGGTGTACAGCCCGCCCCGGTTCGACCTCCTCAAGCCCCGGCGCATCAAGGAGGTGGTGCGCCACCACCAGGGCAGCGCCAAGGTGATGGTTAACGTGGGCAGCCCCGAGGTGATCCACCCCGGCACCCGGCACCTGGTCCTGTTCGACATCCCCTTCCGCCCCACCCGGGGCTCCTCCGAGGCCCTCGAGCTCCTGGGCCTTCGCCACCCCCTGATGAAGGTGGTCAAGCTGGCCAGGGGCGCCCGCGTGACGGTCCACTCCAAGGGGATGGACCTGGAGTGAGCACATCGGTGATCATGGGGGTGCGATGAGTTCCCCCGCGCCACAGCGCCTGACCATCTCCGATCCCCTGGCCCTGGACTTCCACGGCGTGGGCGTTCAGGTCACCTGCGATGCGCCTGACATCGCGGGGGCGCTGGGGCGGGATTTTTCATATTTTGCGCAGGCGGGCGCAGGTCCCGCCCCGACATCCGGCATGGACGTGGAGATCCAGGGGAGCCTGCGCCGCCCGCCGTGGGGCGACCTGCCGGCCTGGCCCAGCGTGCTGGAGCAGCCCGGCTTCTGCGCCTACCAGCGCGGCCACATTCGCTGGGTCGATTACCAGGGCAAGGCCCTGGCCCGCTGGGACTTCGACCACGAGGCCGGGGGCGTGTGGAGCGAGGACCCGGACCTGCTGCACGAGCTGCTCTATCTGCTCACCCTCTCCCGCGCCGGCGAGCTGCTGGACCGCCGCGGCCTGCACCGGGTGCACGCCCTGGCTCTGGAAGTGCAGGGGCGGGCGACGCTCTGTCTGCTCCCCTCGGGCGGGGGCAAGACCACCCTCGGCGTGGGCGCCCTGCGCCAGCCCGGCGTGCGCCTGATGGGTGACGACATGGCCCTGGTTGACCGCCGGGGCCAGGTCCTGCCCTTCCCCCTGCGCCTTGGCTTCTCCAGCCCGCCGCCCGGCGTGGACCCCGGCAAGCTCCGCCGCATGCGCCGCAGGGAGCACGGGACCAAGTGGCTGCTTGACCTGGACACCCTGGGCGACCGCGTGGCCCCGGCCCACACCCGCGCCCGCCCGGACCTGCTGCTGGTTGGCCGCCGCCTGCTCGCCGGTCCCCCATCGCTGGAGCGGGCCCCGGCCAGGGCCGCCCTGCCTCACCTGGCCAGGGAGATGGTGGTGGGGCTCGGCCTGCCCCAGCTGGTGGAGTACTTCCTCCGCCTGGAGGCCCGCGACCTGGTACGCAAGGCCGCCCTGGCCGCCTCTCGCGCCGCGGCCGCCGCCGCCCTTGCCAGCCGCTCCGAGGTGTACCGCTTCTCCCTCTCCCGGGAAAAGGATGCCAACGTGGCGCTGCTGCGCCAGCTGCTCTTCGGTCCCCGCCAGGTGAGGCCCGCGTGAGCCAGGAGCGACAGCGCTACCCCTCGGTGAGCATCATCATCCCGGTGCGCCCGGGCAACCCTCCGCCCCCCGCGCTCAACGGCGTCCCGAGCCTGCGCTACCCGCCCGACCGGCTGGAGGTGCTCGTGGTGGAGGGGGAGAACCCCTCGGCCCAGCGCAACGCGGCCATGGCCTCGGCCACGGGCGAGGTGCTCTACTTCATCGACGACGACACCGAGCTGGATCCCTGGGCCCTGGTGCGCGCCCTGGAGTGTCTGCGCGACGGTTGCCCCGAGCCCGGAGTCTGCTGTGTAGGCGGCCCGGTGCTCACCTCAAAAGGCGATGGGCCTTTCCAGCGCGCGGTGGGCGCGGCCATGGCCTCGGTGTTCGGCCTCGGTCCGGTGCGCAACCGCTTCGTGCCGTATGGCCCCGTGAGGCTCACCAGCGAGCAGGAGCTGCTCTCAGCCAACCTGGTGATCACGCGGGAGGCCATGGAGCGGGTGGGCGGCTTCGACGAGACCCTCTACCCCAACGAGGAGACCGAGCTGATCAAGCGCCTGCGCGCGGGCGGGCTCACCTGCGCCTACCACCCGCTCATGACCGCACGGCGCAGCCAGCGCCGCTCCTTGCCCCGGCTCTTCGCCCAGAACTTCCGCTATGGCGCCAGCCGCATGGCCCACTTCTCCCCGCGCGCCGCCGCCGAGGAGTACATGCTGCTCGCCCCCCTGGCGCTGCTGCTCCTGGTGGCAGCGGCCCTGATGTGGCCCGGGCTGCTCACCCTGATCCCGCTGGTGCTGTACGCCACCACCGGCCTGGGCGCCGCCCTGTTCACCGCCCCCCGCATGCGCCGGCCGGCCCTGGCCCTCGCGCACCTGCTCCTCATCTTCCCCACCATCCACCTGGGCTACGGCCTGGGCTCGGCCTGGGGTCTGACCAGGCGCCTGGTCGGCCTCCCGGTTGGCCCGCCCCGGCTGCGCCACCCGCCCCGCATCCGCCACGTCGGGACCGCCCAAGATTACAAAAAATCGACTCTTCATTTAGGATAGTGTGGTCCTGATGCTGCGCTTGATCTTCATCGCCATGCTGCTCGCTCTCCTGGGCGGGTGCATCTTTGACACCTCCGGCGCGCCCTACGGCACCGCGGGGTATCCCGAGGACCAGGGCACCGACTCGCCGGACACAGGCTCTGACCTGCCGAAGATCGATCTGCCCGTGCACGACCTGCCCGTGGTCGACCTGCCCGTGGTCGACCTGCCCGTACACGACCTGCCCGTGGTCGACCTGCCCGTACACGACCTGCCCGTGGTCGATCTTCCCGTACACGACCAGGGCCCCACTGACTTGCCCTCGCAGGACGCGCCCCCCACCGACCTGGCCGTGGGGCCCGAGACATCGACGCCGGATCAGTGGGTGGACCCCCCGGACCTGTGGCCCGCGGTGGACAAGTCGTTCAAGGACATGGCCAAGCCCGACAAGTCGGTCCTCTTCCCCGACTTCGCGCCCGCGCCCGACGTCAAGGCGTGGCCGGACATGAAGCCCAAGGACCTGAAGCCAGCCACGGACGTGGTCCCCGGACCCCCCGACATCTTCCCCCTGCCCACCTGCGCTCAGCTGTTCCAGAACGACACCAAGGGTTACAAGCTGTGCGCCGAGACGGCCACCACGTGCCGCTTCTACCACGACGAGGGAGCCTGGAACTCCGCCTCCTGCAGCAAGCTATGCAAGAAGCACGCGTGCATGGGCGCCTGGGACACCAGCGGGGGGAACAAGTGCAGCTACAGCAACGGCGCCAGCTGCAGCAAAGGCTTCAGACACGCCACCTGCCTCTGCAGCAAGTGGTAGCCAGCGGGCCGCAATAGCGACCCCTACTTCTTCCTCCGCCGCTTCCGTTTCCCCCGCTTCGGCGCTGGCTTCTGCTCAACAGGATCCTCCCGCATGTGCGCCACCATGCGCTCCATGCGTTCCCCCGCGTGCTGAAAGAGCGCCTTGAAGGATTCGCAGTACAGGTTCAACCCCTCCGGCGCCGGCCGGTGCCGCGTGCAGCCTCCCAGGCACCGCCCCAGATAGGAGCACTCCTCGCACAGCGGGTGCAGCCGGGCCTTTAGCGCGCCGAACTCGCGTTGCCGCTCCCCGTTGAGCAGCTCCAGCAGGCTGTCTTTTCTCACGTCCCCCAGCCGCCACTCCGGCTCCACATAGAAGTCGCACGGGTAGACGCCCCCGTCATGCTCCACCACCAGGTACACGCCGCAGCTCTCCATGAGCGTGCACTCGGGCGCGGGCAGGCCGGCGTAGAGGTGGAGCAGGGACTCGAAGTTGCGCACGGTGGCCGCGGGGACGCCCCCCCGGAAGTCCCGGGTCCAGACATCAAACAGCTGGCAGAGGAAGTCGCCGTACGCCTCGGGTGAGGGCCGGAACGCCGCCGGCTCCACGCAGGGGATGAACTGCAGGTGCGCCAGCCCCAGACCCCGAAGGTGGCTGTAGATCTCCCGGGGATATTTCACCGAGTGGTCGTTCACAACGGACAGCGCGTTGACCGCCACCCCCTCCCCCAGCAGCCGGCGGGTGGCCGCCGCAGCCCGGGCGTGAGACGGCTGCCCGCCCAGGCGCCGGCGGTAGTGGTCGTGGACCCGATTCGGGCCGTCGATGGAGATGCCGATGAGGAACTGGTAGCGGCTGAACAGGCGCACCCAGCGGTCATCCAGCAGCAGGCCGTTGGTCTGCAGGGCGTTGCCCACCGTCTTGCCCCGGCCGAACTTCATCTGCAGCTCAACCGCCCGCTCGAAGAAGCCCGGCCCCATGAGCGTGGGCTCACCGCCCTGCCAGACAAAGATCACCTGCTCGTCCGCGGCGCGCATGGCCTCGCGGATCATGGCCCGCTGCACCTCCTCGGTCATCCGGTGGCCGGCGCCCTCGAACTGCGCCGCCTTCTCCAGGTAGAAGCAGTACTCGCAGGACATGTTGCAGTCCGGCCCGGCGGGCTTGACCAGTACGGATGTCAGGCGGTCGAGCGGCACTAGAAGGCTCCTGCCCGCCGGGGGCGCGGTCGCGGCCCCCGGCCCAAGCCTGGCGCCGCCAGGCGAGAAGACGAGGCGAGCCAGACCTGGCCCCGGCGGCGCAGCCGGGCCCCCCGCCCGGCCACCCCGGGGCCCCGCCCGGCTAAAAACCACGCCGAGCCGAAGGCTCGCAGCAAGCCAGCAGGGGCCTCGCGCCCTGGCTGGCTTGCTAATGCAGTCAGGCCCGGCGGGCTTGACCAGTACGGATGTCAGGCGGTCTCTCATGCTTCATTGGCCTGGCGACGGTACTCCTCCAGCTTGCGGTACAGGGTCTTGCGGTCCAGGCCCAGGCGCCTGGCGGTGCGGGTCTTGTTCCCCTCCTCCTCGTCGAGCACATGGAGGATGTACTCCCGCTCGATGTCAGAGAGGGTCATCTGCCGGCGGGCGGCCGCGGCCAGCACATCCCCGGCCCGCGGCTCCAGCAGCGTCGGCGGCAGGTCGCCCAGCAGGATCTCCGTGGCCTGGCTCAGGGCCACCGCGCGCTCAAGCACGTTCTCCAGCTCGCGCACGTTGCCCGGCCAGTGGTGCCCGAGCAGGGCCTTGGCCGCGTCCGGCTCCAGCTTGCGCGGATCCATCCCGGCCCGCTCCGAGGCCAGCTCAAGCAGGTGCCCGGCCAGGGGCAGGATGTCCTCCGGCCGCTCCCTCAGGGGCGGGATGTCGATCTGCACCACGTTGAGCCGGTAGTACAGGTCCTCGCGGAAGGTCTCCCTGCTGCGCATCTCCTCCAGGTTCCGGTTGGTGGCGCTGATGATGCGCGCGCCCAGGGGCACCGAGGTGTTGCTGCCCAGGGGGCGCACCTCCCGCTCCTGCAGCACCCTCAGCAGCTTGGCCTGGAGCTGGGGCGGCAGCTCGGCCACCTCGTCCAGGAAGAGGGTGCCGTTACCCGCCTCCACCAGCAGCCCGGCCCGGTCGCGGTGGGCGTCGGTGAACGCGCCCCGCTTGTACCCGAAGAGCTCGCTCTCCAGCAGGGTGTCCGGGATGGCGGCGCAGTTCACGGGCATGAAGGGCAGGTTCGCCCGGGGCGAGTTGAAGTGCAGGGCCCGGGCCACCAGCTCCTTGCCCGTGCCGCTCTCACCCGTGATCAGCACGCTCACCGGCGAGGCAGCCACCCGGCGGATTAGCCCGAACACCTCGCGCATGGCCGCGCTGCGCCCGATGATGTTCCCCATGCGGTAGCGGTCCTTCACCTCCTCGCGCAGCCGGTCCACCTCCTGGCGCAGGGAGCGGTCGCGCAGGGCCCGCTCCACCGACAGGGTGAGCTCCTCCAGCTCGAACGGCTTGGTCACGTAATCCGCGGCGCCCAGCTTCATGGCCTTGATGGCGTTGTCGATGGTGCCGAAGGCGGTGATCATGATCACCTCCGGCGGCGCCGGCAGCGCGCGCAGCTCCCGCATCATGTCCAGGCCGTCCAGGTCGGGCATGCGCAGGTCGGTGACCACGAGGTCCACGCCGCCCCCCCGCACCTTGCGCAACCCCTCCCGCCCGCCAGCCGCCGCGTCCACATCGTACCCCTCCTCCTCCATGGCCTCGCGCAACAGCTCCCGCATGGCGCCGTCGTCCTCGACAACCAGCACGGTGTAGGCGGTCTCCTGCTCGGTTTCGCTCATGCCTCTTCCTTGTCCGTCTGGTCAGGGTCATCCCCGCCCCCGGTGGGGAGGTACACCCGCAGCTCCGCGCCCCGTGGCTCCGCGTCTGCCACTTCAATCCAGCCGTCGTGCTCCTTGACGATGCCCTGGACCACGGTGAGGCCCAGGCCGGTGCCCTCCCCCTGCCCCTTGGTGGAGAAGAAGGGCTCGAAGATCTGCTCCCGCACCTTCTTGGGGATGCCGGCGCCGGTATCCGCCACGCTCACCACCACATACTCCTCGGGCGGGGCCATCTCCAGCCCCTCCTTGCGCCGGTGCTCCACGCCCACCCGCACGTTGAGCTCGCCACCCTCGGGCATGGCCTGGACCGCGTTGTGCACCAGGTTGATGAACACCTGCTGCAGGCCGTCGGCGTCCCCGCTCACCGTGGGCAGATCCTCGTCGGGCTGCTCCATCTTGACCGTGATGCCCGCCCGCTCCATCTGGTACTCCAGCAAGACCACCGCGTCCCCCACGATGTCCACCAGGTCCACCGCCGTCCGCTTGATGATGCGCGCCCGGCTCAGGTCGAGCATCTGCTGGATGATCTTGGTGATCCGCTCGGCCTGGTCCGCGATGATGGCCGAGTTCTTGGTGACCACATTTGGTTTATCCGCCTTCTTGAGCAGGGAGCGCGCCCGCAGGCCGATGACGTTGAGGGGCGTGCCCACCTCGTGGGCGATCTCCGCGGAGAGCTGCCCCACCGTGGCCAGCTTCTCGCTCTGTCGCAGGCGCTGCTGCAGGCGCAGGCGCGCGTCGGCCGTGCCGCGGATCTCCTCCTGGGCGTCTCGCAGCTGGGCGGTCATCTCGTTGAAGCGGTAGGCGATGCGCCCGATCTCGTCGTTGCGATCCAGGGGCAGAGCATGGGTCAGGTCCCCCCGGATCACATGGTCCATGCCCACCATCAGGTTGTTGATGGGATCCTGCACGGTCTTGCGCATGTAGATGCCCACCACCAGGGCGATGCCGAGCAGCAGGCCCGCGGCCACCAGCAGGGCGGTGGCGTCCCAGGTGGGGCCGGCGTACAGCTCCAGGTCGAAGCGCAGCTCCAGCACCCCGGCCACGGCGTTGCTCTGATGATCCCGTAGCGGAACCCAGTAGGCGTAGTTGTTGGAATCGATAACCTCGCCATGCTCGTCGCGCTCGATGATGGTCCGGGCCGTGGGGTTCACCGCCGGCTCCTCCTCCTCGGGCACGGGCGCGATGGCCCTGGCGTCCAGGCCATAAAACGTGACGTTCACGGGCCGCAGCCGGGAGACCAGGTCCTCGATGGCGCCCATGCGGCCGTAGTCCGACATGGAGGCCTCCACCGATTGCCGGATCACCGAGGCCAGGAGCCGGGCCTCCGCGCGCACGCGCCGGATAATGTCCGCGTGCCGCTGCTCCCGCACGGTGAAGGCCGTGCCCACCAGAAGGCCCGCGGCCAGGAGGGTCACCATCAGGGTGACTTTTTTGGCCAGGCTCATTCTTATCTCAACCGCATTCGGGGCATTTCGCTACAGTGTAGCAGGCTGCCCCAACCCGGTGGGGAAAAATTCCACATTCCACGATCCAGCTCCTGTGGGTGTAGGATGGGTGGAGCAGGATAATGCCCATGGGCTTTGCTCGACAATTCATTGGTGTGACGCTGGCCCTGACCCTCTGCGGCTGGCCCTCTTCAGCCTCCGCAAAGGTGGAGGGCTACCCCTACCTGGACAACGAAACCATCGGCCTGT
>CAZCFB010000005.1:55280-86288 GCA_964497805.1 uncultured Kofleriaceae bacterium | reverse complement strand
GCCGGCGGCCCAAGGCCGGCACCTCTCCGCGGGAGTTCAGCGGGCTGAGGCTGTGGCTGTGACCGTAGCTGTGACTGTAGCTGTGGCTGAGGCTGAGGCTGTGACTGTAGCTGTGGCTGTGACTGTAGCTGTAGCTGTGGCTGACGCCTTAAGAACTAACCCATGAGGACCAGCTACCGGTTCCCAACCTCGTCGGCGTGGGCCTGGCGGAGCTGCTTGCTGGTCATGAGCTGCAGACCCAGGCGGCCCAGCTGGGTGGATGATCGCTCCTTGTCGCTGTAGACCACCACCGCCTCCACGCCCCTGGCCTTCTTGAGCATGAAGTCAGCGAAGCGGGGCATGCTCGCGCCATGCTTGCGGCGCCCGCCGAGCATCTTGACCAGGCTCTCCCCATGCTTGTCCCCCATGGTCAGGCGCATCATCCAGGAGACGCAGTGGAAGCCCTTCTCCCCCTTGAAGTCGTACTTGCCCAGCTCCTTGCCGCCGGTCTTCTTCATCTGGCGCAGGTAGATCCCCAGCCGTCTCTCTTGCCGGCTATTCAGAGGCACCAGGAATCCGTACCGCTCGGACCCGATCTTGCGCACCGGCCCCACGCGCAGACCCTTCATGTAGAAGTCGAACACCTGGTCGCCGTGGCGGAAGTAGACATGCCCCTTGCCCGCGGGCACCACCACCTCCAGGTAACCCTTTTTGGTGGAGTCGGTGAACCGCTTCAGGTTCTTGTTATTCACCTGGAGCACCTTGCGGCCACGAACCAGCCGCCCCAGGCGCACCTTCCTCAGCCCCCGGGCCACCCTGGGGGAGACCTTGAACTTCCCGAGCAGGTAGTCGTGCCGGGCCGCGGTGGGCCTGGCGGATCGCACGAAGTCTCTGAGCCCGCCAGCCAGCGCCGGGGCCGGCAGGAGCAAGCTGAGGATGACCATTATTCGGAGACATCTGGACATGCGGGACAGTAGCAGCAAGATGTGGGCCAACCCGCCTATTGCCGACGCCGGGATTTGGTGCTAATTCGGGCACTTCCAACCCTCGGGAGGAGCGGCGCCTGATGAGCACGCAGTGTGTACTTTTCGACCTGCGGCAGGCGGGCGCGCTGCGTCTGGCCGAGGGACCCCTGGCCCGGGTCTGCGGGCTGCCGGTGCTGGTGCGGACCATGCTCGCCCTGGCCCACGCGGGGTACGAGTCGGGGCGCGTGCTTGTGGCGCCGGAGGGACGAGAAGCCCTGGAAAGGACCCTGCTCCGTCACCCGAACGCCTGCGCCGCCCTGGACGTCTCCGTTGAAGTTGGGGAGGGCGGAGATCTGCCGGATCCCGAGGATCCCGTTGAGGGCACGATGCTTTACTGGCCAGGATCCCTCACCTTTGGCCGCCTCGTGCCAGACCTTGCCCTTGCCGCGCCGGATCCAGGGGAGGGGATCACGGCCGAGGATCCTGCGGACGGGCCGGCCACTGGGTTGCTGCTGCTCTCACAGGAGGTGTGGGCTTCCGCCGCGGGAAAGAGCGCGGAGAATGTCCGCCGGGACCTGGAAGCGAAGGGCAAGCTCCGCACCATGGACCTGGAGCACGAGCCCCGCTGGATCCAGGAGCGCGCCCATGTCCGCGCGGCCGAGGCGGCCCTCCTCCGCTCCCTGCGCAAGCCGGAGGACGGGGTGGTGGCCAACTACGACCGCTACATCTCGCTCTTCATCAGCAAGCGGCTGATGAAGCTGCCGGTACACCCGAACATGGCCACCGCGGCGGCCGGGCTCACCGGCATCCTGTGCGGCGTGCTGGCCGCCCAGGGGGGGTACTGGTACCTGCTGGCCGGAGCGCTGCTCTTCCAGTTCAACTCAATCCTGGACGGCATCGACGGTGAGATCGCCCGCTCAAAGTTCCTCATGTCCGACACCGGCCAGTGGCTGGACACCATCTGCGACGACGCCTCCAACCTGGCCTTCGGCGTGGGGGCAGCGGTGGGCTGCTACAACACCTACGGCTCCCAGGTGTACCTCTGGCTGGCCGGCGTCATCGCGGTGGGCGTGATCATGACCGTGGTGCAGCAGTACCACTACCTGATCACGGTGGCCCACAGCGGCGACCTGAACCAGTTCAAGCAGCCGTGGGAGCGGTCCGCTGGCACCGAGGACAGGCCGCCCGAGGACGCGGAGCCCCAGGGCCCGATGGCGAAGTTCCTGGCCAGGTTCGAATGGCTGGGCCGGCGCGACGCCTTCATCTTCATGTTTACCCTCACCGCCCTTGTGGGGCATATCTGGATAATGGTCTGGCTGTTTGCCCTTTTCGCCACAGTGGCGTGGACCAGCATCCTTGCGTACACCGTCGTGCCGGGGCTCAAGCCCCGCGCCCGCGGAGGTGGGAAAGAAAATCATGGCTGATAGCTATTGTGGAGTCATCCTGGCGGCCGGGGTTGGGAGCCGGCTCATGCCGCTCACCGAGAATGTCCCCAAGCCCATGCTGGACGTGGCCGGCCACAGCCTGCTGGAGCGGATCATCACCATCTGCGCCGGGGCAGGCTTCGAGGAGGTCGTCCTGGTCGTTGGGCACCACGCCGGGGTGGTTGACCGCTGGGTGGAGAGCACGCCCCAGCCCCTCCCCGTCAAGACGGTGCTCAACGACAAGTACGACACCATCAACAACGGCCACTCTCTCCTGGTGGCCCGGGACGCCGTGGGCCACCGGAACATGGTGAAGTTCGACGGCGACCTGGTGCTGGAGCCCCGGATCCTGGACCGGCTGCTGGCCAGCCCCTTCCCCACGGCCCTTACCTGCGACACCGGCGTGGCCCTGGCCGAGGAGGAGATGAAGGTCGTGCTCGGCGGGGAGAGCCGGGTCAGCGCCATGGGCAAGTGGCTGGAGCCCGCCAAAAGCCACGGCGAGTCCATCGGCGTGGAGAAGGTGGCCGCGGACCAGACGGCCAGGCTGTTCGACGCCCTGCAGGAGGAGGTGCACGGCAAGGGCCGCCATGAAGCCTATTACGAGGACGTCTACCACACCCTGATCCAGGAGGGGTGGGAGATGGGGGGCTGCGATATCGCGGGGCTCAAGTGGTGCGAGGTGGACGACCACAAGGACCTGGCCGAGGCAGGGCGGATCTTTTCCGGGGAGGAGGGGTAATGGCGGAGGGCAGCCACCCCGACGCTGGCGGGCCGGTTCCGGGCAGCCTGGATGATCCCAACCGCCCCGGCGCTGGCAAGGTCAAGGCGGGGGAGGGCAAGCCCCCCGTCGTGGAAGAGGTCATCGACGTCATCCTCCACCGGCCCCTGGCGGCCCTGCTGGTCAAGGTCCTGGCCCGCACGCCGCTCACGCCGAACCAGGTGAGCGTGCTCTCGGCCATCGTGGGGGCAATCGGCGGGCTGTTCATGATCGCCGCCATCTGGGGCGGCCTCTGGTTGATGAGCGTGGGCGCCCTGTTCATGATGCTCGGCGTGATCCTGGACTGCGCGGACGGCCAGCTCGCCCGGCTGCGGGGGACCTCGTCCATGATCGGCCGGATCCTCGACGGCACCATGGACATCGTCACCCCGGTGTTCGTCTTCCACGGCATGGCCTTCTACCTGCTGCTGGCCGATCCCACCCCGAACATAGAGAGCGTCACCTACCGCTTCTTCGTGATCTGGGGCCTGGGCTGGTCAGCGGCCCTCAGCCTCTCCTGGCACGCGGCCCAGTACGACGGCTTCAAGAACATCTTCCTGCACTGCGCCCGCCCCGACTTCAGCCTGGGCGGGGCCACCCTGGTATCCCTGGAAGAGGTCGAGGCCATGCACCGGGACTACAAGGCCAAGGGTGAGAAGTTCAACGCGTTCCTGATGTCGGTGTGGATCTACCGCACCAAGCAGTACGAGGACCTGACCACGCCCTGGATGGGCGAGCGCCAGCCCCGCAACGAGGCGGAGCGCCAGGCCTTCCTGCGAACCTTCCGCGGGCACATGCGCCTGTTCACCTGGCTCGGCATGGGCACCCACTCCTTCCTGATCTTTTTGGCCTGCCTGCTGGCCCCGCTCTCCGCCTGGATCATCTGGGGCATGTGGGGGGTGATCGGCATCCCCCTGAACCTGCTCTGCCTCTACCTGGTCAAGACCGTCCCCCGGCGGATGGATCAGTACACGGCCGAGCTGCGCGCCCTGAGGCAAGGTGAAGAATGAGCGCTGACCTGGACCAGGGCCGGGCTGTGAGCCGCCTGCGTGGCTGCCAGGGCTTCCTGCTCGACCTGGACGGCACGCTCTACGTGGACAGCGTTCCCGTGCCCGGCGCCAAAGAGTTCCTGGCGCTCCTGCGCGCCCGCGGGGTGCCGCATCTTTTTCTGACCAACAACTCGTCGGCCCGGGCCGAGACGTACCGCCAGCGGCTGCTGTCCATGGGCATCGAGGTGGAGCCCGGCCAGGTGCTCACCAGCGGCGTGGCCACCATGCACCACCTGCTGCACCACACGCCCCACCGGTCGGCCTACGTTGTGGGCACGCCGGAGCTGGAGCAGGAGTTCCGCGACGGCGGCATGGACCTGGACGCCCCGGATCCCGACTGCCTGGTGGTGGGCTTTGACACCACCCTGACCTACGCCAAGCTGGAGCGGGCCACGGCCATGCTGTTCGAGGACAAGCCGTACTACGCCACGCACCCCGACCGCACCTGCATCACCGGGCGCGGGCTCATCCCTGACATCGCGGCCATCATCGCCGGCCTGGAGGCCGTAACCGGGCGCGCACCCCAGGTCATCGGAAAGCCCGAGCAGCCCATCGTGCAGGCCGCCGTGGATCGCCTGGGCTCCACCATGGAGACCACCGCCATGGTGGGCGATCAGCTGGACACTGACATGACCATGGCCCGCCGCTGCGGCCTGTGCGGGGTGCTGGTGCTAACCGGCGAGACCTCCCGCGAACGGCTGGCAGCAGCCCCCCCGGAGCAGCACCCGACCCTGGTGGCCGAGAGCGTCGCTCAGGTGCTGGAGTGGCTGGGCTGACAACGCGCCGACCAAGATGAAGGTCCTCCACTTCCACAACAAGCTCTCCCTCCCCGCCGCGCTGGCGGTTACCGTGGGCGCGGTGATCGGGGTGGGCATCTTCGTCATCGTTGGACCCATCGGGGCCAAGTGCGGTGGGACCATGCCCCTGGCCTTCGGCCTTGCCGCGCTGCCCGCCCTGTTCGGCACCCTGGTATCCGTGGCCCTGGGCGGCACCATCCCGGCGGACGGCGGCGGGTTCTTCTACACCCGGGCCCTGGTGGGCGAGCGCGCGGCGGTGGCGGCCAGCGCCTTTATCACCCTCGGGGCCCTGGGCGCCATGGGCGCGGTCTCGGTGGGCGTGGCCGACTACCTGCGTGTGTACCTGCCGGGCGCCCCCCGGGTGGGTGTGGCCGCCGCGCTCATCCTGCTCAGCTACGGGGTCAACCGGGTGGGGATCCTGGCCAGCTCCTGGTTCCAGGTGATCATGGTGGGGCAGCTCTGCTCGGCCCTGCTGGTCATCGTGGTGGCCGGCCTGGCCTCGGGCGCGGCGCCGGATCTGGCCGCCTCGCCCCCTGCCGGGTGGGGCCTTGGCGGGTTCAGCGGGGGGACCATCCTGGCCTCCCTGGCCTATGTGGGGTTCAACATCATCGGGGAGCTGGGCGACGAGGTGGAGAACCCCCGCAGGAACATCCCCCTGGCCATCGCGGGCGGCCTCGGGATCATCGTCCTGTTCTACGTGGGCGCGGCCTGGATCACGGCCGGCAACCTGACCCCGCGCCAGATGGGCGCCTCGCCGGTGGCCCTGCTGGACGCGGCCATGCTCTTCTTGCCGGGCTGGTTCGCGCACTACATTACCCTGGCCGCCCTCACCGGGGCGGTCACCTCCATCAACGCGGTGTTCCTGGCCGTGCCGCGCGAGATGGTGGCGCTGGCCGAGGCCGGCTACCTGCCCCGGCGGCTGTTGCGCTTCAACCAGGAGCGGCAGACCTTCACCACCAGCCTGGCTGTTGTGCTGGTCCTGGGAATGGCCGTGGTGCTCACAGATCGGGAGGTGGACTACTTCGGCGTGATCACGGTCGTTGGCCTCATGCTGCTCAACGCCCTGGTGGGGGCGGGCTCCTTCCGGCTCATGGCCCGGTTCCCGGCCGAGGTGGCCGCGGCGGCCTTCCCGATCCGGCGCTGGTGGCTCTGGCCCTGCGCCCTGCTCACTGTGATCTTCTCCGCCGGCTTCAGCCTCATCGGCGTGCTGGAGGAGCCCTCCGTGGGGATCATCACCGCCCTTATTCTCTGCCTGTCGCAGGTGGTAGCCTCGTTCAGGAGGAGGGGAGCAGAGTGACCTACAGGACAGCCCCTTGCAGCATCTGCGGCGAGCAGGAGAGCGCCAGCCTGTGCCCCCGCTGTCAGCGGCCCCTGTGCGAACCGTGCCACGGCCGCCGGGGGGACCAGGCCTGGCAGGATTATGAGGCAGCCGTTGCCGAGCACGAGGTGGAGCTCCGCAAGTCCATGCTCCGCTCCATGTGGTCGCTCCTTTTCTACCTGGTGCTGGCCTTCCTCTTTGCCGGGTGGCTCTACATTGGCGAGGCGAGCAGGCCCAGCTGGAGCGATCCACTATTCTGGACCGCACTCCTGGTTGCGTTCCTGGTTGCGTTTTACGGCTGGTGGATCAAGAACAAGCTGCACCCCAAACCGCCCAATCCGGATGTCTTCAACCTGACGCCCTGCTCCGACGACTGCGAACCAGCCGCCCCGCCAAAGCTCAGGCGGCCGGTGGAGAGGGTGTTGAAGCCCTGACTACTCCTTGGCGGGCCCCGCGTCCTTGGCGGCCCCCGCGTCCTTGGCGCCGCTGTCCTTGGCGCCGCTGTCCTTGGCGGGCACGCCGGCGTCGGTGGTGATGCCCAGGTACTTCTTGATCTTGGCCTCGGTCACCGAGGCGCTGCCGCCGTTCCACTTCTCAAGCACCTTGAGGGTCTTGGCGTCCAGGATCATGTTCATGGGGATGGTGCCCTTGGTGTTGTACTGCGAGCTGAGCTTCTTGGGATCGATGCCGCAGGCGCCCATGGGGTTGTAGCCCGTGATCCAGGAGGTCAGGAAGGTGGGATCCGGGGTCTTGCCCGTGGTGGCCCCGTCGCTGAGGGTCTGGTAGATCATCAGCCCCTTGGGCCCGTAGGTCTTCATCCAGCCCACGAAGCTCTTTGTCTCCACCTTGCACGGGCCGCACCAGCCGGCGCTGATGACGAAGAGGATGATCTTGTGCGAGGTGGCGAAGTCGCTCAGCTTCACCTCCTTGCGCGTCTCCTTGGCCAGAGAGCCGTCCTTGTTGGAGTCCACCACGCCCACCATGGCGAAGTCGTCCATGATGTCCCCGGCGTCCATGGAGGAGGCCAGCGTGACGCACCCCTTCTTCTTCTTGGGGTCTGGCCAGCACTGCTTGTAGGAAGACCCGGTGATTGTGTAGCACTTGTTGTCCGTGGGGCAGGACTTGGAGGTGCAGTCCTGGCCGCAGAAGTAGCCCCACGACGCGTTCAACGTGATGCACATGCCGCCGGTGGCGCAGTTGGTGTTGTCGCTGCACGGATCGCAGAGCTTGCCCGCGCCCTTTGACACGGTGCACTTGCCCGACTTGTGCACGCACTGGTACTTGCCGCCCACGTCCTTGCAGTCGGCGAAGCGGGGGCACTCGCCGCCGCCCTTGGTGCAGCTCCTGGAGCAGAACTTGGCCCCGCCCGAGGTGATGCACTTGTAGCCGGTGGGGCACTGCCCGTCATGGTGGCAGGCGGTGCAAAACCGTCGCTGAGAGCAGATCTTGGAGGTGGTCCCGCGACAGTAGAACTGGGGCGGGCAGTCGGTGTTGTCGGTGCAGCTCGGGCTGCAGTATGGCGTGGAGGTGGAGAGGTAGGAGTAGTAGCACTTCATGCCGCTGGTGCTGCACTTGTAGGTGGCCGCGCAGCTCTTGCCAGCCTCGGAGCCGTACTTGCGGTCGTAGCAGAACGCCGGCTTGCCCAGCGCCTTCTCTCCGCAGTCCTGGCTGCTGGTGCAATCCTTGGGGGAGGTGCATGTCTTGACGCACTTGCTCTTGTGGCAGACCCCGGACTTGCACTCGGCGTCGGCGCCGCAGGGATCCCCCACGGCCTTGTTGGAGCCCGCGTCCGGCACTGGCAGGTCAACCGTGCCCGTATCGGGGGTGGGCAGGTCCGCCTTGCCGCCGTCCTGCTTGACCGAGCTGTCCTGGTTCACCGCGCCATCCTTGGCGCCTTCCCCGTCGTCGCTGCAGGCCCCGGCCAGGGCCAGGAGCAGACCGATCATGAGTACCGCAAGTGCTCTGTTCATCTCATCCTCCAGTAAGGTACTGCGCCACGCTCGCGAGGAGGCCCACACGGAAGCCGCATTGCTCCCATACCGCCTGTGCTGTGTATTGGAGGATCAGTATCCGGCGGCAGCCTGATCAGGGTCAAGCCGCCAGCCGGTTTCGCGGCCCGGCTACCGGCGGCCGTGCCTGCCGGAGTAGACGCGTGTGCGCGGCATGGTGGGCGCGCGGCGGGTGGTAGTCTTGGAGGCGTAGCCGATGCCAACCGCGCCCATGAACTTCATCTTCTTCGGGCTGATGGCGCGGCGGCCCCCGCTCATGGCGGCGCGCACCTTGCTCTCGCCCCTGCTGTTAAACATGGCGATGCGGGTGCCCACGCCCTGCGCCTCCAGGCCGGTGCGCAGGTTGCTGATGGCACAGCTGACGTCGTGCTTCATGAAGAAGTGGGTCAGCTTGCCGGTGGCCTTGAACTTGTTGTGCGGGTCGTTCTTCACCTGGGAGCCGAACCGCGCGGGGGGCTGCCCCATGCTGCCGGCCAGCACGGCCACCACCGGCGCGTCGGCCAGGGCGCGGTCCTTGGCCGCCTTGGCAATGCGCTGCTTGGTGGCCTTGTCCTTGACCAGGATCCACCGCCACGGCTGGCGGTTCTTTGAGGACGGGGCCACGCGCATGGCCTCGAAGGCGGTGCGCAGCTTCGCGGGCTCCACCTGCTTGCTGTCGAACTTGTTGACCTCCTTGAACTGCCCGTTCAGGAACTTGCTCATGGGCTTGCCCACGGTGGCCGCCGGCTTGGTGTTCTTGAAGATGGTGGCCGGCTTGCCGATCTTGTCCTGCCAGACCGTGGCGCTCAGGTCCACGCGGTTGGGGGTCTTGAACTTGACGGCCTTCTTGGGCGCGCCGATGGGGATCACGCTGAGCAGGTGGCGGTTCTTGCCCACGCCCAGGATCTTCTTCATGCCCTTGCGGCTGGCCGTGCCCTGGAACACCGTGCCCAGGCCGAGCTCCTGCGCCTTGTAGTACATGTTCATCACGGCCAGGGAGCCGTTCTCCTGGTACAGGCGGGGAGACTCGTTGGTGCGCACGATCACCGCGATGGCGGCGGGCGCCTTGGTCAGCCACTTGGCAAACTTGGTGGCCCCGGCCAGCTCCTTGAGCATGCCCTTGTCGCGGATCTGGATGAACTCAAATGGGCGGCTCCCATCAAGAGTCCGGGTGTTCCAACCCGCCTGCATGATCTGGTTCAGCTCACCGGTGGTGACCTTCCGCTCGGGATCAAAAGACCTGACGCTGGTGCGCTTGAGCATGGCCGCCATGGCGTCCAGGGACTGGGCCACGGCGGGTGAGGGGAGGGCGGCCAACAGGGCAGCCAGTGCGAGAGCAAATCGTGCGGTTCTACAGAACATGAAAACCTCCGCCTGCCATGAAATGCAAACGAGATGCCAAAGATCCCGCCGCGACGTCATCGCCTATCTATTGAGAATCATTAACCAGCAACAGAAGGACAGGATGCGCAGGACAGTGCGCTTGCCAGTGGGGGTATTCGATTATCCGAGGGTTGGGCCCGGGGCGGGCTCAGGGGGGGTAGGGCAAAGGGGGGGAGGGCTTTACGCTCCTAGCGTCCCGCCACCATGGGCCGGGCGAAGTACACCTGGGAGAAGTTCACCGGGATGTTCTTGGTCTTGGGAGGCTGGCACATGCCGCCCGAGGGGCAGGTGGCCTTGATGTTGGCCTTGGCGTTACTGGCCCACCGCTGGCCGCCGGTGTCGCCCTTGAGGAAGACCGTGTGCCTGCCGCCCCTGCGCTTCTGGGCCAGGGCCTTGCCCTTGGTCACCTTCACCGAGCGGGCGTTGCTCACCTCCACGCCGTGGCCCACCTGGCCCGGCGAGTAGAGGCCCACGCCCACGCCAACCCGCGGGTTGTCGGCCCTGGCGTCCACCTTGCTCATGTAGCCGCCCATGCCGCCCAGGGGGGTGACCTCGTAGCGGTTCTTGCTGCCCTTGGTCACCAGGAAGTAGGTGTTGACCGGCTTGTATGGGCGGAAGCCGAAGCGGGGCACACCGGGAGGCTGGGTCCGCTTGGGCATGGCGGCGCCGACGATCCAGGCCTTGCCCCGCTCACCCCTGAGGCCACGGCTCTGTGACTTGGTGGTCCTGGTCTTGAACAGCTTGGCGCCCGGATCGTACCGCTTCTTGGCGTACTTCTTCACCGCCTTCCAGGCCTTGTTGGGGACCCACGACGAGCCCTTACTCCTGCGCGCTTCAGCGTCGGTGGCGAGGAGGGTGCAAAAAAGAAATGCCGCGCCGAGGGCGGCGACTCCGAACCTGGTGTTCGCTCTCATGGTCCTGTCTCCTTAGTCTATGCCTACGTCTCTAACTCACCGGGAAGCGGGCGCCTCCCGGACCACTCACATTCGGCTTGATGAAATCCCTGATTGCAGGAAACGCGCCACAGACCATGGCGCGGCTCAAGTATTCAGAATCGTGCGATGAGGCGCCCCGGGGCACCGTGGAGCCGATATTTGAATTCGCCAAACTCGGCGAAGTTCGGTCACCGGATTTCGGTCAGGGTTCTGGCGCGGGTCAATACCTGGCCACGCACACCTCGGTCATCATGCCCACCCGCTTGGACAGGTTGCACTTGCCCGCCGGGGGGTAGTCATGCACGCCGAGCCAGCGGGTCTTTCCCGCTGCCGAGGAGAGGTCCACCTTCACGAACTGGCCGGCCTTGGCGCAGGTAATCTTGGCCAGGTAGTTGAGCTTGTCCCAGGGGCACAGCCCACGGTTCTCCCACCCCTGGCAGCGGGTGCGGGTGGAGGGGTCCTTGGGGTCGGTGTGGGGGCCGGTGTTGCTGGCCAGGTAGCCCACGCCGCCCCGGCCGGTCTTGCACACCAGGCAGAGCGGCTTGGACGAGGGCACGGTGAAGGTCTCGTCGTCGCACACCTCGCTGCCGTTGCGGCATCCGGTGATGCAATCAAAGTCGCACTTCTCCCAGGTGCAGCTCTTGCCGCAGACCCCCTTCTTGCATGGCGCGCAGCGGCCGGTGGTGCCGGGCACGCAGATCCCCTTGCAGTCCACGGAGCAGGAGGCGCAGGTTTCGCCCTTGTCACAGACCCCGTTGCCGCACTTGGGCTTCGCCGGGAGGCTGTCAGGCGCCCCGCTCAGGTCTGCAACCGTGGCCTCGCCGCTCCGGTCCCCCACGAGATCGGTGGCGCCCCTGTCCAGCGTGCCCTGGCCATGGTCATCCTCGGAGGGCGCGAGCCGGCCCGCGCAGCCAGCATGATCCAGGCCGGCCAGGCACAGGAGCAACGCCAACCGGATCGTCGGCGGCAGACACCTTGGACGAAGATCACATTTCATCTGCACCACCCGGGATTCACCCCCAAGCATACTAAAGAAAGCCCGAGATTCGGATTGCTCCTGCCTGTAAGCCCAAATACGCTAGGTAGGTGATTTTGAACTCGCGAGGCAACCAGTCCATCCGTGATCCGCGACGCAGTGAGCGCGGCGCCATGCTCCTTGAGCTTGTGGTCTCCATCGCTGTGGCGACCATCCTGGTGGCCAGCGGCTCTGCCCTGATGATCTACATGTTCAAGAAGCAGAGTCAGCAGTTCAAGGTCGCCGGCATGTACTCTGACCTCCACCCGGCCTTCGAGATGGTCTCCAGGCGCATCGCCCTGGCCGGGACCTGGGCCAACGCCCAGGACGGGAAGCCCTACTATTACACCGGCGGGGGATCGCCGACCCCTGATGGAGGCACCCCAACCGGTCCAGAGGAGAACCCCTTCCAAAGGACTGGCTGGGACCTACAGGTGCTCCCCGGTTACCAGTGCATCCTGTTCAGCTACGATCGTAACCGGGACGGGGTGGCCTCGTTCGACGAGCGCACGGGGTACCGGCTCAACGAGGGGGCTCTCGAGGAGGGTAACAACGTCACGTCTTGCGCCGCGGGCGACTGGGCCAAGCTGACCGACAGCAGGGCCGCGAACATCCTGTCGCTCGAGTTCATCATCACCTCGGTGGCCGTGGACTCCACGTTCATCAAGCGCTCGGTTCACATGGAGCTCCGCGCCAAGCCTTCCACGGTGTCCGGCACGCCGATCTTGCTCAAGCGCATAATAAGGGTGAGGAATGACAAGGCGATCTAAGCGGAACAGGGGGGAGGAGGGGGCAGGCCTGCTGATTTTCTGCCTGATCCTCACCGCGATCTTCCTGGGCCTCATCGCCGCCACGACCAACATGCTGAACGACCAGTTCGATCACGTGGAGGATGACTACCAGCGCGCCCAGGCCATGGCGGCCGTGGAGGCAGGCATCGGCCACGCCCACGCGGTGGCGGCGACCTCAAAGGCCACCCTGGACGTCACCCTCCCATACGGGACGCGCTACCGGGTGCTCTTCGCCCTGTGCTCCACGGTGGGGAGCGCCAGGCTCTGGTCCATCACCTCCACGGGCTGGAGCACCAACAAGCGTAGCTCCTGGACGGTCCAGCAGAGGCTCCTGGAGCAGCTCCCCGGGGGGCTGATACGCACAGTCCAGGGGACCTGGACCCTCTCCGAGGGCATGCTCACCTCAACGGGGTGCCCATGATCCTGCGAGGAGAGACCAAGAGGCGCTCCGAGCTGGGGCTCTCCCTGGTGGAGCTCATGGTGGCTGGCCTGCTGCTGGCCATCCTCTCCACCGCCATCTTCACCTACCACTCGTTCAGCTACTGGAATGACTTCAAGGTCCGCTCCAAGTGCCTGGTGACGACCCAGGACAAGCTGGATGAGATGAAGGTCTCCGACTTCGACCTCCTCTCCACCGGGGCCGCCGACGTCAACGGGTGCAACCTCCAGTGGATCGTCGTGGGCTCCGCATCGCCTGAGTTCAAGGCGGTCACCCTGATCACCACCTTCGAGAATCACCCCAGCGAGATCAGGCTGGTTACCATCATCGCGCGACCTCTATAGGGCCCCTTTAGCGGTTACTGGGTTATGCTGGCGGTGTGCCCCGGAGGACCGATGAAGCACTGCCCTGTCTGCAACGCCCTCAACCCTGACGACGCCAGGTTCTGCGGCGTGGATGGGACACCGCTGCCCCAGGCGGCTGCCTCTCCGCCAGAGGGGGAGGTGGCCGAGGAGGCTACCCTGGTGAAGCCTGCCAGCGTGCCCCTGGCCCGCCCCCCCAAGCTGGCCGAACTGGAGGCGCTCCTGAACCGGCAAGAGGTGGAGGAGATCTATATCCTGGGGCCCCAACGGATCCTGGTCACCTGCTCGGATGGCAGCCACGAGCGGCTACGGCTAGACCTGGGAGGAGAGGCCGAGCTCGTGGCCATGTGCAGATACCTGCTGGGCCCACAGGGCGATGACCTTGGCCCGGACGCCCCCTTCGCAGACGGCGCGATAATGGAGAACCACCGCCTGCATGTGGCCATGAATCCAGCTGCCGAGCCCTCTCCCCAGTTCGTGATCCGCCGCCACCGCAAGATCTTCCAGCCCGGAGAAGACCGGCTGCTCCGGCTGCTCAAGCTGGGCACCCTCTCCAGCCGGGCGGCGCTGCTCCTGCGCTACGCCGTGCGCGCCGAGGTGTCGATCCTGGTGGCCGGCGCCACCGCGTCGGGCAAGTCCACCTTCCTGGGCGCCCTGGGCGCGGAGCTGCCAGAGCTCACCCCGGTGATCTGCGTGGAAGATACGCGGGAGCTGGACCTGCCCGGGGAGAACGTCAGCTACCTGCTCACCCGCCCCCCCAACCTGGACAGCCCCGCCATCACCCAGCGGCTCCTGGTGCAACAGGCCCTGCGAAAGCGCCCCCGGTGGATGATCCTGGGCGAGGCGCGGGGGGAGGAGGCCTGGGACCTGGCCCAGGCTGGCAATACCGGCCACGCCATCATGGGGAGCGTGCACGCCAACGGCTGCCGCGACGCCCTGGAGCGCTTCCGGGACCTGAGCATGACCACGGGCACCAACATCAACGACGGGGTGGCGCTGACCAGCGTGCTCCGCGCGTTTCGCCTGGTGGTCTACCTGGAGCAGAACCGCCGCGGCGGCGCGCGCAAGGTGCAGCGCATCGTGGACGTCACTGGCAACCTGGCCGACGGCCATATCCCGGTGCTGCAGGACCTCTTCATCCGCGAGGACGGGCGCCTGCGCTGCACCCGCAACCGTCCATACCCACGGCTAAAGCTGCTGTTTGACCGGGCCGGCCTGGATTACGATGACGTCGTACGCGGCAAAACCATCCCCGAAGCATGGCGCAAGGCGGTGCACCGTTGACCAGAGCTGCTTACTCGATCCCCTTCACAGTCGGATCCGCTCTCCTGTTGTTCGCCGTGTGCGCGCCGGTCACGGCCTCGGCCCGGGCCCCCAAGCCATCGGCCAGCCCTGGTCAGAACACCACCGATAGGCTGGAAGCCAGCGTGCGGCAGCTCAAGGGCCTGACGGCTCCAAAGGAGCTGTGGAAGGCCATCGGCGAGCTGGCCGGGTCCAGCGAGGGGCTGACCGAGTTCACGGACGACATCGGCAAGGGAAAGCTCGTGGCGCCGAAACACTTCAAGCGCGCCGTCCTCACCAGGGTCAACCTGGACCGGGACCGCCGCAAGGAGTCCGTCACGCAGATCGTCTTTCACCAGCAGACCGGGCGGCCGGACAGCCCCAAGCTCTACATCCTGATCGTCAACGACGACGACAAGGCCGGGGCCCCGGTGCTGAAGAAGATGTTCTACCGCCACACTCACTGCGCCCACGCCAGTGATCCCTCGCTGACTCTCCGCTTCAAGCGGCTCCGGAGGCGCACCAAGCAGCTGCGGGTCATGCACTCGGTCATCGTCGACTGCGGGGCCACGGTGGGCGGACATGAGCGGGTGGATCGCCTGGTGTTCAAGCGCGGCAAGTTCGTATTGAAGCGCGGCCGGGCCATCAAACGCTGGGAGATGAACCGCAAGACCCTGGACGAGTAGCCCGAGTCGTCGTTGACAGCTTCAGCGGCCGACAACGAGGAACACCTGATGCCTTCCGGCCCCATCGCCGCGGTGATTGAACGCCTGCTGACGGCGGTGGCGCCGCTGCAGCAGCGGCCCCGGGTGGGCGCCCTGGTCTTGTTGCTCCTGTTGCTCCCCGCTGCCCTCCTGATCGCGCTGGTCGCCTTCACCATCCAGGGGCGCGTGTCCTTCCCCCTGGCCTTTGACTGGCTCGAGGGGAGCCAGATCTACCACGCCCAGCGGCTGCTCGCGGGGGAGGCGATCTATCGCGTGGACACCTCGGGGTTCATGCCGCACCCCTATCCCCCTGTCCACTTCCTGGCCGTGGCCGGGGCCGGGGCGCTCCTGGGCCTCGACTACTGGTCAGCCCGGGCGGTGTCAGTGGCGGCCTACCTCCTGGCTGCCCTGGTTCTGACGCACCAGGTGTGGATCCACTGGCCCGGACGGCGGGGCAGGGGAGCGGTCGCCCTGGTGGCCGCGGGCTACCTGGCCGCCACCTACGGCATGGTGGAGGGGTGGTACGACATCGCCCGCGTGGACAGCCTGGCCTTGCTGCTCGCCGTGCTCGCCGCGGCTCTCCTGGCCGGCGACAGGATCGGCTGGCCCAGGATCTTCATCTGCGCCGCCCTGGCCACCCTGGCCCTGTACACCAAGCAGACCAACGTCTTCTTTGTGGTGGGCCTCTGCCTGTTGACGGCGCGGCGGGATCGGGCCAAGGGGGTGGCCCTGGCCCTGATCATCGGAGCCATGTGCGCCGCCGCGCTGGTGTCCCTCGAGCGATTGACCGACGGCGGGTTCCTCTCCTGGTTGTTCAGCCTGCGACACCACGAGGTGTACCTGTCCGGGCCCCTGGAGGGGGCCTGGGAGGTCCTCTCCAGGGCGCCGTTCCTGCTGCTCCTGCCGCTCATGGTGAGGCGGGGGCTCTCGCCCCGGGCCGCCCTGTGGCTGGGGTTGTTGCTGTTCGCCCTGCCCGCCGGGCTGATCCCGTACTCCAAGCGCGGAGGACACCTGAACAGCCTGATCCCCATCTGGGCGCTGGCCGGGCCCGTGGCGTTGCTCCTGGTGGCGGAGCGCGCCCGCGCTGCCTCGGCGGCAACCCGCCGGGGGATGCTCACCCTGCTGATGATCTTCCAGGGCGTCTACCTCTCCTTCCTGATCTTTGATCCGGCCAGCGGGCGCCCCGGCGCCGGCGAACATCGCCGCGCTGAAGCCATGAGCCGCGTCATCGCCGGCCTCCGAGGCGGCGTGGTCTGCCCCATCTATCCCATGCTGCCAGCGCGCAATGGCCACGCCACCCCCCAGGCGAGCTGGATATCGCACACTGACGCCATGTGGGCCAACAGGCCCGGCGTGACCCCCGCGTCCTACGCGCGGTGGTTGAGCGAGGTCCGCCCACGCTGGCTCCTGCTCACCGACGGCGACCAACCGGAGGTCAAGGACCTGCGGCGGGCGGTGAGCGCCGGCTACCGTTTGGAGCGAGAGATCCAGGCGCCGCGATGGGAGCTCGGCTGGTCAGGGAACCCGGTCCCCCGCATGCTCTATCGCCTGGTGGAGGCCCCTAGACCTTGAGCTGACGGGCCGCCATCAAGAGGCCGATCACGCTCATGCTGTCCATGATCTCGCCCTCCAGCGTCATGGCCAGGGCCTGCTCAAAGGGGAAGACGCGGCGCTCAAGGAACTCGGTCTCATCCGAGGGCTCCTCCGAGGGCGTCAGCGCCTCTCCCAGGTAGATGTGCGCGGTCTCGTCGCAGATGCTCTTGGAGGTGTAGTAGCTGCTCAGGTGCACCAGCCGCCCGGCGCGGTACCCGGCCTCCTCGGCCAGCTCTCGCTGCGCGGCCTGCTCCAGGGGCTCATCCTCCATGACCCCGCCGGTGGGGATCTCCCAGCGGTGGTTCTCCCCGAAGACGTAGCGAAACTGTCGCACCAGCACCACATGGCCCTCGTCGACGAAGGGCACCACGCCCACACAATCCCCGAAGGTGACCACGCCGTAGACGGTGGTGCGCTTGTCGGGCATCTCGGCCAGGTCCTCGCGCAGGCGCATCCACTTGTTCTCATAGATGGGCTTGCTCGACAGGGTCTTCCACGGCTTCGGTCTCATCTCTCTACCCCTGTGTCCTGCTGCGGGCCAATATCGCGTGGTGGGCCACCGTGGTGAGGATCTTTGCAGCGGCCCGCGCAGAGCCGGCCAGGGTGCCCGACACCTTGGACTCTCCGGCGCTGCGGGCGCGACAACGCACCGGCACCTCCACCACCTTCAGGTTCGCCCGGTAAGCCTTGAGCATCAACTCGATGGTGAAGCCGTGGCCCCTGTCGGTGAGCTCAAGGCGGTCCAACGCCTCACGCCGGATAACCTTGAACGGCGGCATGTCGTGGTACGTAGCCCCAACCGCAATACGCATGAGCAGCGGGGCGAACCAATTTCCGAACCGCTGCACGCCGGTCATGGCCCCGGGCTCGATGGTCCGGGAGGTCCGCACCCCCAGGGCGAGGTCCGCGCCAGCCTCCACGGCCGAGAGCAGCCTCGGTGCGTCGCCGGGATCGTCGCTCCCATCCGCGTCCAGGAAGATGAGCCGGGTGGCGCCCAGCTCCCGCGCCCGGGCGATACCGCGCAGGCAGGCCGCGCCGTACCCCTTGCGAGGCTCGGGCTCCACCAGGGCGCCCTTGCCGGCGGCCACCGCGGCGGTCTCGTCCTGGCTCCCGTTGTCCACCACCACCACGGCGTCCACATGGGGGAGCAGATCCTCCACCACGGGGCCGATGCTGCCGGCCTCGTCCAGGGCGGGGATCACCGCTACGCGCAACCGCTCACCTCGGCGGCGTGTGCCTCGAGCCAGCTGGATGTGCGCGGCGCGCGCCCCGGATCACGGCGGAGCTCCTCGCTGATCCGCGCCAGGGTCGCCGCGTCGTCCACGTCGTACCAGGTGGGGAGCTCACCCAGGGGCAGCCCCAGAGAGGCGCAGCGGGCCCGGGTCGCGTCCATCACCTGGTTGGTGCTCCACGGGATGTCCGTGAGCACGCCGATGGAGCGCGGCCCCACGGCGCCCAGGCCGATCAGGTAGTAGCCGCCGTCGTCGCAGGGGCCAACAAGCGCCCTGTCCCGGCCCGCGATTTCGGCCAGCGCAGGCCCGATGGTCGCCACCGGGACCGTGGGCGAATCGCTGTCCAGGAGCGCCACCGCCCCGCCGCCCTCGCCGAGAGTGGTGAAGGCGTGGGCCAGCCGGGCGCCCAGGCCGTCGCCGTGCTGGACCACGATATCCCAGGGCGCCGGCGCCAGCTCCCGCAGCACCGCCGGGCCGTCGTCCTCCGGCGTGGCCATGACCACGTGCCGGGTGGCCTCCACCCGAGCATAGGCAGACAGGGAGTCCAGCAGCATGGCCCGGTACAGCTCCGCCGCCGCGTCATGGGACAGGGGCGGGGTCAGCCGCGTCTTGCACCTGCCCGACACCGGCGGCCGGGCCATCACGCCGATGGTCACTTGCATGGTTGTTCACTCCTTGGCCAGAGCGGGCTTCATGGTCAACGGATGATCCCCATGGTCCGCAGCTCCATGTTGGCCTCATCGGTGTGGTCCTCGGCGTCCTCGCCGGCTGCCCACTCCGCCAGCTCGCTCACGCCGTCCTCCAGGCGGGTCTCCGCCTCCCACCCGAGCAGGTCGGCGGCGCGGGAGACGTCCGCGAAGCAGTGCCTGATGTCACCCTGCCGGTACTCCCCGGGCAGGCTGGGCTCAATGTCGATATCGAGGGTCTCCGCCAGCAGCCTGGCGATGTCGAGGATGCTGTTGGACCGGCCGGTGCCGATGTTGATGGGCTGGTAGCACGACCGCTCCGGGGCATCGGCCGATGCCATGAGCGCGGAGACCACATCGCGCACATGCACCAGGTCCCGCCGCTGGCCCCCGTCCTCGAAGATGAGCGGCGGCTTCCCGTTGATGAGCCGCGAGGTCATGATGGCGGCCACGCCGGTGTATGGGTTGGAGAGCGCCTGGCGGGAGCCGTAAACGTTGAGGAACCGCAGCGCCACGGTGGGGAGGCCGAAGGTCTGGCCCAGGACCAGGGCCAGCTGCTCCTGGGTCAGCTTGGAGATGCCGTAGGTGCTGGTGGGGTAGAGCGTGTGCTCCTCGTCGGTGGGCAGCGGGGAGACCTCCTCACCGCACCGGGGACAAACCGGCTCCCACCTGGCCCGGTCCAGCCGCTCCTCCGGGCGCTCCACGGTATGCAGGCGCCCGTGGACAGGGCAGGCGTAGGCGCCGTCGCCGTAGACAACCATGGAGGACGCCATCACATGCCTGCGCACCTGAGCCCGGCGGGCGGCCATGGCCTCGATGAGGGTGGCCGTGCCCGTGGCGTTGATGTCCACGTAGCGCCGGACATCGAACATCGACTGCCCGTTCCCCACCATGCCGGCCAGGTGGTAGACCACCTCCACGCCCTCCAGCGCCGAGTCCACGGCCTCCCGGTCCAGGATGTCATCCCGACGAAAATCGGCCTCACTGGATACATGACGCGGCTCGCCGGTTGGGTGCGCCTGGGGCAGCAGGTTATCCAGCACACGCACGCGATCTCCGCGCGCCAGCAGCGCGTCCACCAGGTGCGAGCCGATAAACCCTGCGCCGCCGGTTACCAGTACGTTCTCTGCCATGTCGCCTCACCAGGCCCCGCTGTTCTGCGGCCTCGCCTTACATGTTGCCCTTGATGTTCAGGGTCCAGTCATAGGTCAGGTATCGGGAGGTATCCACGCCCTTGAGCCCGCCGGAGCGGTAGGCCTCGATGAACTTATTCACGCTGCCGTGGCTGGCCACATAATCCTTGGTGTACCACTCAAACAGGGAGGAGATGCCGTTGGGGCCGGCGCCCTTGGCCTTGCTGGCCAGCCAGGCCGTGGTGGCGGTGGACATCTGGGCGTCCAGCGTGTCCGGCATATAGACGTACGGCGCCTTGTCCAGCAGGTTGGGGCAGCTGCTGGCGGCGCAGTTGATCACCGAGTGGATCCGGGCGTCGACCTTGCCGCCGCCCCACAGGCTCTTGTGCCAGGCCTTGAGCTTGTCCAGCAGCTTGCCGCTGCGAGGCATCCCCGGGTAGGCCCAGTCGCCGCGCATCACCCCCTGCTCAAGGTGGTTCAGCGTGATCGCCTGACCGCCGAAGGTGTAGAGCGGGTCATCAAAGAACCTGCCGCTGTCGGTGGGCTTCCACTTTGGGTCGCCCTTGTAGTTGTTGATCACCCCGTGGAGCACGCTGGCGTTGTAGCCGTTGATCCAGTATCCGAGGCGCTCGCTCTGAGAGGAGAGGGTGTCCGGATCCGTGGCCGCCAGCATGGAGCGGTACTGGTCCAGGGTGAACCGGGCCTCGGGGCTTTTCTCCAGGGCGGCGTAGTCCATCACGACGTAGTCGCTGTCCTTGCCGCGCATCGTGTAGCGCGAATAAATACCACGCAGCTGCAGGTGGCTCAGGGTGGTGGGTGAGAACCCGTCCAGGGTGGTGGGGGGGTACCCCGGCAGCTTGAAGTTCTCGTCGTACGCCACGTACTCGGAGCAGCCCACGGAGGCCGTCAATACGAGGGTCAGGAGCAGTCGTCGCATGTCCATCTCCATACGTGTTCAGCGTTTGTAAGACAGGCCGAAGGAGAAGCCGTGTCCCGGTGACGCGTTCTTGTTGGTGTAGACCATCGGATCGTAGGAGGCCTCGGCGGCCAGCCCCTCCCAGATGGGGATATACAGGGCCACCCCCAGGGTGACGTACCCCTTGGTGGCGTTGTCCTGGACGTAGGGCATCACCCCGCCGCTGTTCACCGCCACCAGGACGCGTTCGAGGATCGTGTAGCCCACCGAGGCGAAGAAGGTGATGCCGTCCTCGAAAGAGCTCGAGAAGGGCCCGGTGCCCACGAAGGCCTCGGTGCGGAAGCGGTAGCCGACCTCGGCGAACATGAACAGAGGGATGGTGCTGAGCGAGCCGCCGGCGCTGAGCCAGAGGGTCACATCCACCTGGCCGTCTCCGGGCGCCGGGAACCTGCCGGCGTATATGCCCTCCACGCCGTTGATGTCGTAGAACGGGACCTTGACCTCCACCTTCAGCGCCGCGGGGAAGGGCAGGGTGAAGAAGTGAGGCGTGTACTGCAGGCCGAGCATGGCGTCCCCACCGGACGTGCGCAGCCAGGTCGTGTCGTCCTCCTCGATGCTGTTGCGCGCCGCGGTGAAGGGCAGGTAGCCCCAGACATGGAGCCCCTTGACCAGGCCCACCTCGAAATAGACCGAGGTGGAAGCCCCGAGGTAGTTGACCCCCTCCTGGAGGGTGCCCGCCGAGTCACGGAAGCTGTCCGCGATGAAGAAGCCTTGCCCCAGCTTGACGTAGAGCTCCCCCTGGTTCTTGGTCCAGGGGCCTGCCTCCGCCCTGGGCAGCAGCGTCAACAGCACCACCAGGGTGACGCCTGCCAATAGTGTCCATCGCTGTCTCATCAATATCCGCCCAGTTAGCTCATCTAAAATCGGGGTTGTCCCTCAAGCATTTAGGACTACCTTCCGGCTGTTTCGTTACATGGTGTTTGCGGGAGGGGAGGGGGCGGCCAGGCAGCATGGCGTCGGCGGTGTGGTCTGAGGCTCGACCGAGCCTCGGGGCGATCACGCTCAGCGTATCTCGAGGGTGGCGTCGCTCCCCGGGGGCCGCCCCTCCACCAGCCCGAGCATGATCTCGGCTGGCTTGCTCAGCGGTTCGAAAGTGCGGGAGATGAGCAGGTCAGTGTCCAGGCAGCCGCCGTGTACGGTGGGCGCGAAGGGGCTCCAGAAGGCGCCGTCAGCGGTCACCGTCAGCTCGGGGGGCAGGGAGTCCACGGTGGCCTCGGCGCCAACGCCGGCGTCAACCGCGCGCCCCCGGTGCACCACGGGGCGCACGATATGATCCTGCTCGGCGATGCCGAGCCCCCGGTGCAGGGCGCAGAGAGCCGCGCGCTTCTCAGGATCCTCCTCTGCCCCCGTGGTGGCCATGCGCACCTTGAGGCCCAGCTCCACCAGCCGCGGGATCGTCTCGACCACTATCTTGAAGTTGCCCTCCCCACGGACCCGGTCGTTGATCTCGGGGTTGGCCGAGTCCAGAGACACCTGAAACTCCACGGGCAGCTCTGCCAGTGGCCTGAGGCGCTCGAGCACGCGGTCGTTAAACAGGGTGCCGTTGGTCAGCACCACCACGGGCAACACCCGGGCCAGCTTGGCCAGGCGCTCCGGCATGTCGGCGACGAGGAAGGGTTCCCCGCCCCCCACGCCCACGCGTTGAAAGCCGAGCTCCGCGGCCTCCCTGGCCAGCGCCAGCATCTGCTCGCTGTCCAGGAGCCTCCTGGGCGCCCTGGGGGATGACTCGGTGAGGCAGTAGTCGCACGTCAGGTTGCAGTGGTAGTTGCTGTACATCCACAGGCACCCGGCGAGCCTGCCTGCCTCCACGGCTTCCTTGACCAGGGTCATAGCAGGTCTTCTGACTCCAGCTTGGCCAGGGCCCCGCCCGAGGTGGGGAGGTCCATGGCGGTGCAGTAACGGTTGAGCATGATGGTCGCGCCGGAGAGCAGGGTCAGCTCCACGATCTCTGGCTCCGAGAAGTGCTCATGGATGTCGGCGCCAGCCTCGTCGGAGACCGGGTTTGAGCCGCTGGCCAGGGTGTCGGTCCACTTCACCAGGGCCGCCTCGCGCGCATCGGTGAACGCGGCATCGGCCGCGCCGTCGCCGCGCAGGGCGACCACCTCGTCGCGCGTGAGGCCAGCATCCAGGGCCACCGCGGTGTGGGTCTGGACACAGTACCGGCAACGCAGCCGGGCCGATGTGCGCAGCACCACGATCTCCTTGAGCCGCACCGAAACCGCCGAGGGGCCGAAGATGGCGCCGATGAAGGGCGCCGCCTTTTCCAGCAACTCGGGCACATTGGCCAGAGACGAGATGATGGGGCCCGGGTCGCCGTTGGCATAGAACGCGCGGCTGCTGAGCGGGGCCTGCGAAGCTTCGATAAGGTTCACTCTGGACATATGCATTTCTCCTGAACTTGCTTGACAGTTTTTCTATCGCAGAACTGGACAAGCGCAAGGACTATTGCGGGAATCGGGCGCCGCAACAAGGCCGTACTGCAGGTACAGGAGGGGGTGGGGCGTGGGCGCTGCGCAGGGGCGGGTCAGGGCAGCTCGGTGATGAAGATGTCCCGTTTCTGGTTGGCGTCGCCGCTGATCAGGTCGCCGGCCCTGGAGGTGAACACGAGGTAGTCCCCGCCTCTGGAGAGGGAGGGGGTGATGCTGAAGGCGTCGCCGCTGGCTCCGTCCGTCGCGCTGCTCACCCGCCGGGTCACGCCGGTGGAGATGTCGTGGGTGAACACGTCCAGGATGTTGCCGACGTCGCCGCCGTTGAGGTTTGTGGCCAGGCTGCTGAAGGCCACCGTCATCCCGTCGCCGGAGATGGAGGGCTCCCCCGAGTCGGCGTCGCCCCACTGGCCTGCGGTGGTGACGCTAACCGCGGTCACGGCGCCGCTGGTCAGGTTGCGCAAGTACACCTGGGCCACCCCGGACGCTGGCTTGGCCAGGATCGCGTCCCCGGCCGTGACGAAGGCCACCCGCATGCCGTCATCCGAGATCACCGGGGAGGAGGAGGCGCTGGTGAGCTGCTGCCCCGTCTGGGTCGCGCTCACCAGGGTCACCACGCCGGTGTTCATGTCCTTGACGAACACGTCGTCGACAGCGTTGGTGTGGCCCGACAGCAGGTTGGTGGCCCCGCTCACGAAGGCCACGTACCGCCCACCGCTGGAGATGTCCGGGCGGCTGCTCGCGGCGTTGGCCCCTCGCCCGTCCCATGCCTTGTCCACCCGGCTCTGGGAGCTGAAGAGGAAGTCGTAGCGGTAGATCCCGCCGCCAGAGCTGAACACCACGAACCGCCCATTTGAGGAGATGGACGGGTCCGCGGCGTGCCCGGACACCCCACCGCTCACGATCTCGTAGGTCCCCCCGACCCTGTCGTAGCGGTAGATGTCCGCCCGCGGGTTGGTGTCCGAGGGCAGCACCGCAGCCATGGTCCGGAAGATGATGTACCGGCCATTGTCGGAGATGGACGCCTGGGTTGAGTCCTCGGTCAGCTGCGCCCCGGTGCTGTCCATGCTCACCCGGGTTGTGGTGCCCAGGGTCCGGTCCCTCACGAACACGTCCACGTTGTTGTTGGTGTCCCCAGTGACCAGGTCTGTGGCCATGCTCTCGAACACGATATACCGGCCGTTGGCCGAGGCCGCGTTATGCCCGGTCTCACCGTCCGAGTGCCCGGTCACCTCCTGCCCGGCGCTGTCCAGGCTCACCCGCCCGGGCGTGCCCACGCTGCCGATGGCGTAGTTGAGGGTGGAGGAGATCCCCTCCGCCGTGGCGGCGCTCCCCTGCCGCCGGCTGTAGACCATCAGCTTGTAGGTGGTCTCCTGAGCGCCAGTGGTGTCCCAGTCGAAGGTCGCGGAGCTGGTCCACCCCTGGAGCTGGATCAGCTGAGTCCCGCCCCGGTAGGCCAGGTAGCGATACTCGGGCTGGGCGCTGCCCGTGCAGGTGGAGTTGGCGGTGATGGTGACGGTGGTTCCGGCGGGCCTGGGGGAGGTGGGGGAGGCCGCCACCGTGGCGCCGTTGCAATACCCCACGCCGCCGGTCACCTCAAACGGGACGGGCCCGGCCGAGGTCTCGTAGGCCAGCGCGCTGCCCGACATCCGGGCGTAGAAGTAGAACTGGTGGGTCCCGGTCGGGGCCGATGTTGTGTCCCATGACATGACACTGGAGCCGCTCCAGGCCTGAACGGTGCGGAAGACACCGTCGGGGCCCAGGGCTGCGAAGCGGTACTCGGGCGTCCCGCCCCCGGGGCAGGTCGCGCTGCCCGTGAGGGTCACCAGGTTCCCCGCGGTCTGGGGTGATGTGGGCGACGCGGCCAGGGCGCCGCTGGAGCAGTAGGAGCTGCCCGAGTTCACCGTCAGCGAGGTGGCGCTGGACTCGGCCTCGTAGGCGAAGATGCTCCCGGACGCGCGGGTCTGGACCCTGAGCTCGTGGGCGCCGCTGAGCTCGCCGTCGGTATCCCAGGCGAAGCTCCCGGAGGTGCCCCAGTTGCGCAGGATCCTGGTCACCCCGTTGGGGCCCCTGTCCACAAAGCGGTACTCGGCCGTGGCCCCTGTGGTGCATGTGGCCGTCCCGGTGAGGTCAACGTTGGCGCCGGCTTCAACCGGGCCGGCCGGGTTGACCTGAAGGCTCGGCTGACCGCAAGATCCTGCGCCCCCGGTGAGGGTGAAGGCAGCGCTCCCCATGACCTCCATGCTCACGCTGCTCCCCTGCTGCCGTGCGTATACCTGCAAGGAGTAGACGCCGTCCAGCCAGCCAGTGGTGTCCCATGCGTAGGAGTTACCGGTGCCGTAGGCGCGCAGCTGGCGGTAGGTCCCCACCGGATCCCGCACCATGAACTTGTACTCCGGGGTGGATCCCGCAGGACAGGACGCGCTAGTGGTGAGGGTCACGGTGCTCCCCGCGGCGGCCGTGGCTGTGGGGTCGGCGTTGATGATGGCCGAGGCGCAGGCGTTCTGGTTGCCGGTGATGGTGTACTGGTTGCTGAAGTCATACCCCTCCCAGGCGTCGGTGCTGCCCACTGCCCGGATCTTGACCAGCAGGCGGTAGGAACCGCTCAGCTGCCCGGCGGTGTTCCAGGCGTAGGAGGTGGTGCTGCCCCAACCAACCAGAGTGTCCCAGGCGCCCGAAGGGAGCTGCATGGAGAAGTGGTATTCAGGCGTTCCGGTCTGACAGCTCCCCGAAGCGGTGAAGTTCACGGTGGGGCCGCCCGCCATGCTGCCTGGCGAGGGATTTCCCACCGCGGTCACGCTGCAGTTCCCCTGAAGGGATCGCTCTGCCAGGGTTGGATCCACCTCATCGCCCGCGCCGCAACCAAACATAACCAATGATAACAGGACGATGCATGCAGCAAATCGTGTGCCTCTCTTCGCCTCGGCGCTCATCACTTCCTCCTGAATCTGGCTCGAATAGCCGACCCCGCGCGATATATGACATATAACCATAGTAACCATTATGAACGGTTTGCGGGTCTTGTCCAGGGGTCGGACAGATCCTTTTCTTCGTTTTTTTTAGGCCGGGTGGCCATGTGCAGGGGGCCGGCCGGGCTGACGCTCAGGGCAAGGCCAGGTGGGAAGACTCAGCGGGTGGGCGCGATCCTCACGGATCCTGACCTGGCTTCGGCTGCCGGTAGAGAGAGATGGTTACAATGATGGGGTGCTTGCCCCCTCGGCAATTAATCTCCACCGCCTCTCGGCCCACCAGGATCAGGTCTTTCACCAGCCGCAGAGGAGGTTCCAGGCTTAAGTAGTACACCACCAACAGCAGGCTAGAACCGGCGGCGACCTCGACGGGAATGGATCGCGGGGCGAACAACACACGGTCCCGGTTGGTCTGGCTCAAGTGGACGGTCAGGCTGCGGAATACTTCGTCCAAATAATGGGTCGTATAGTTCCGCTGGTGGTCCTTGCCCAAATCAGGATCATCTGCCAGGTGAACCGTCAGGGGGACATGCCCGGCGACCTTGCTCAGCAGTCCCTGAGTGCTGGCGAACAATTCCTCGAACTGGCAGTAGGGGTGGTGCCGCAGGACGCGCAACCCCTGGAGCTCCTGCCGGCTGGGCAGGAGCAAGTCGTACATATAGCGGTCCTGCTCCCGGCTCCGCTGATCCAGGAGCCAGCGCGTGGGCTGTTCATGGGTCAGGCCCAGGACCAGGCCGAATAGAGCCACCGTGGCCGCCAGAGCCGCCCGGAGCCACCGGGGGGGGCAGACGGCCTGGAGCCCCAGGACCCCGCAGAGTGCCAGGATCGGGTATAGCGGCAGGAGGTAACGGGCCATCTTGTTGCCCATCAAGGTGAGCCCCAGGTAGGTCCCCCAGAAACTGGAGAGGAGCAGCCAGCGGCCGGTGATGTTCCCACGACGCCCATGGACCAGGATCAGACCTGCCCCCAGCAAGATGGCCAGGCACCAGGATCCCTCGTTGATCAGGATCAAGGGCACGGCCAAAAACCAGCGCAGGGTGAGGGGCTGGATAACCTGCTGTGCCTTCTCCCCGGTCTCGGGGAAGGCCGCCTGTAAGTGCACGGACAGGACCCTGGCCAGATCCATGAGGGGAAACTGCACCAGGGCCCAGCCAACCAGGAGCGCGATGACCGCGCCGGCCAGGGCGCGGACCACGGTGAGGCCCTTGCCCGCACATCCGCGGGCGCCCCGCAGGCCCAGGAAGAGGGAAACCATACTCGGGACAAACAGGTAGATGGCGTACGTGAGCTTGACGGCCAGGCCCAGGCCTGACCAGAGCCCAAGCGCCAGGGTGGGATTCCGCCGTCGGAAGTGGTCGGAATGGAAGAGGATGAGCAGCCCCATCGCCACCATGGCGGCCAGGGGGTAGTCGAGGTTCAGGTAGTGGGTTCCGGCCACCATTGGCGGCAAGAGAAGCGTGAGGAGCGAGGCCCATAGCCCCGCCGAAACGGAACCGGCTGCCGCCCCCAGGCCGATGATCCCGGCCACAAGGATCAGGCTGAAGCAGAGGTTAGTGAGCTGCACGGTCCAAATGGAGGCCGGCCCGAAGAGCCGGGCCCAGGGCGAGGCGGCCCAGTAGACGCCATGGGGCCACTTTACCGGGGAGTGAGGCTTGTACAGCTCCGGGAAGCTCTTGAAGAATGGGTCATCCCAGGCGGAGGGATCCAGCCGACCCAACTTCTCGACCACGTCGAGGTTTCGCAGGTGCCGGTTCATGTCCAGGAACTCAAGCGGCGCGGCCTGCTCCAGGCCCCTGTAGGCCACCAGGCGCGGCGCCCCATAGGCCGCCGAGAGGGCAACGGCCCAGAGCAATAGATAGCGCCTGCGGCTCCGCATAAGAAGACGGATCATGTTTGCCCGGAAGGCCAACCCTGCTCATCGACTACCTTTGATCTGAGCAGCCGATACAGCAGCACCTCCTCCATGACAGAGAGGATCTTTCTCACGTTCCGGACCTTGGATGCGCCAGCTTCACGCGGGACGCACGGGATCTGCGTCCAGACGAGGGGGATGGGGCGGCGGCGAACCTCGAAATAGATCTCGTAGTTCACCACGAAGGTGTCGGACCGCAAGGGGAGGGTTTTCAGGATGGCGGTCTTGATGAAGTAGTTTCCCGTGGGGACCTTCCAGGTGCCGGTGGTTAGCAGGATCAGGTACCTCAGGCCCTGGGTCAGCACCTTTCGATCCAGCCCGTCCTCACGGGTGGAGTAGGTGGTGAAGACCGCCGGCGCCTGCATGGCGGGGGCCTTGAGCGCCTCCAGGAAGTGTGGGTCCACCTGGCCGTCGGCTGCGATGGTGCAGAACCATTCCATCTCAGCGGCCTGGATCGCCGTCTTGATGCCCGCCCCCATGCCGCCGTTCGTCTCGCGATGGATCGCCTTTACCTGGCGGTGTCGCCGCGCCAGCCCGTCCGCGATCTCGGCTGTCCCGTCCGTGGACCCGTCATTGATGATGAGGAGCTCCCACCGCTCCGCGGCGGTTGGCAGGAAGGACAGGGCCTTGTCCACCGTCGCGCCCAGACCGAGCTCTTCGTTGAAGGCAGTCAGCGCGAGGGTAAGGGAGGGGAGCTTCATGGGGTACCTGTCCGGGGTCCAGTACTCGGGATGTTCAGAATGTAAGGAAGGGGAGGGCAGGTCAAGGTGGCGAGGGAGCGCGGGCGTCCGGGGCCGCGGCTAGTCGCTCTCGTTGCCGCTCCCTTTGGTCATGGGCTCCTGCCCGGGGGGGTGTCCAGGCCTGGACGCCAGGGTCGCGCCCGGCGTCAGGTGGCCGCTGGATTGCAAATAGGAGCACGCCGCGTTGAGCAGAGAGCGGACTGGCAACAACATGTGTCCGGCTGACTGTGGGCGCCTGTCCACGTCGAACTCCAGGCACTGTAGGACCAAGTCGTCGAGCTGGGCCGGCACCTTGGCGTTTATCTCGCACAGGGGGATCGGCGCCGTATCCCGGGCGGCTGTGTCGAAGGGCGGCGCGCCGGAGATCATCTCGTACAGGGTCGCGCCCAGGGCGAAGACGTCGCTGCGGGCATCCATGTCGTGGCCGGCGAACAGCTCTGGCGCCATGTAGAGGGGTGTGCCCGTGGCCACGGTGGTCCGATCTCCGAGGGGGAGAGATTTGACGCTCCCGAAGTCCATCAGCTTGCACTCCCCCCGCTCGTTTCGGATCACGTTGGACGGCTTGACGTCGCCATGGATGATCCCCTTGGAGTGCGCGTAGGCCAGGGCAACCAGGATCTCCTCGGTCACGGCGAGGGCGTCGATGACGGCGAAGAGGCCATCACGGATCAGGATCTCCTCCACCGTCTCGCCGCTCACCAGCTCCATGCAGATGAAGGCCCGCTCGCCCACCGACCCGGAGTCGTAGATGCAGACGATGTTGGGGTGGAGCAGCTGTGCTCCCGCCCTGGCCTCCTGCTGGATCATGGCGGCCATCTGCGGGTTCTTGGTCATCGATTCGGCCAGGACCTTGAAAGCGACCTCCCGGTCAAGGGACCGGTCCCGGGCGCGGTAGACGACAGACATTCCGCCCTGCCCGATCTCCCCCATCAACTCGTACCGCTTCAACAGCTCGCTGCCCGTGTCCCCCTGGGCCAACACGCGGTTGACCGCCTGCTCCCAGTCTCTCAACTCATCGGCCCGCTCCCCTGCGTCAAGGTAACCGGGGGACGCGTTGTTGATTGCGTTGAAGACACTCCGGGCCTCCAACCACCGCCCCGCGTTGACCAGGGCCAGGCCGAGGCGGAAGAAGGGCTCGACGTTTCCGGCGGTGGGCAGCTGTCCCTCCAGCTCATCGGAGAGGAACTCCAGGGCGCCCCCGGATACGGCCTCACGGACGGTGTTGTCCCTGGCCAGGCGCAGGGTCACGAACGGCTCTTCCAGCCCCAGGCGCGTGGGTTGAAAGGGCCCACCGCTCCCGGCGGGGGGGGCAACCTCGGCGCCGGTTGGGTCCACGAGGATCATCTGGGATCGGCTCCTGGAGGGGGCCGCACTCTTGGGCTCTTCACCGGCCCGGTCAAGGAGATCCTCGATGGAATCGGCGGTGAGGGGATCAAAAGGAGGGGGGGCGGCGGCGCCTTCCAGGCCCAGGCGACGGGCCGCGGAGCTGGCCCGGTGGATGGGGGTCAGGTCGTCCTTGTCGAACCCGATGGCTCCCTTGCCGCTGGAGCGCTCCCCGGGCCCGGGTAGCTCAAAATACTCGGGGAGGGCTGCAGCCGGGGCCCTGGCCGTCTCCCCGGGGCTCGCGGCCCGGGGTGAAGCCTCTGCGTGGCCCCGTCCGCTGGCCAGGATGTCCGGAATCTCCACAGGCGGGGGCTCCAAATCGCCGCCGACGCCGGAGGCGGTGCCGCCGCTGGCCAGTAGGTCCGGAATCTCCACCGGCGGGGGCGCCAAATCGCCGCCGACGCCGGAGGCGGTGCCGCCGCTGACCATATTTCGGTCCTCTTCGTCGACCAGGATGATGTCGCCCAGGCCGGCCTTTTTGTTCCGGGGTGCCGGGGCCCTGGCGCCCACGGCGCGGAGCGGCTCCGGGGCCCAGTCGGTTGGTTCGAGCTGAGAGAGGAGGGCCTTGCTGTCTGCGTCGCTCCCGTCGATCCACTCCGCCGTCGGTGTTGGTGTTGATGGCTTGCCAGCAGCCAGGCCGTCCATGACGTTGAACCCGACCTCTTCCTCTTCTTCCGCCGGGCCCTTTCCCCATCCCTTCCTGTCCCAGGGCGCCGGAGCCTGGGGAGCCGGAGCCTGGGGAGCCGGAGCCTGGGGAGCCGGAGCCTGGGG
>CAZCFB010000005.1:5951-55180 GCA_964497805.1 uncultured Kofleriaceae bacterium | reverse complement strand
GAGCCTGGGGAGCCGGAGCCTGGGGAGCCGGAGCCTGGGGAGCCGGAGCCTGGGGAGCCGGAGCCTGGGGCGCCGGAGCCTGGGGAGCCGGAGCCGGAGGTGGGCTCGATTGCTGGCGGTCCTGGCGCTGCTCGACGTCCCTCTGTTGTGGCCGGAGCTTGTCCACCGCCTGCCGCGTGGAGATGGCTTCGCCGGGCATATCCAGGCGATCATATTCCTTGGCGATGCGGTGCTGCAGGTCGATGTTCTCCTCGGTGGGCGCGTGCTCTCGCGCGATGGCGGCGAGCAGCTTGAGGGCGGCCTGCAGCCCAAAGCGCCGCTCCACTTCCCGGAGGTGTTGGAGCGGATCCGCGGCCTCCGCGCTGAGTTTCTGCCAACAGGCCAGAGCGCGTCGTGTCTCCCCGGCTTCTTCGTACAGCTCGGCTGCGCGCCTGTGCATCCCATTTTCAGCCAGGAGGGTCGCGGCCTTGCCCGACAGCCCGAGCATGTTGATGTACAGGTTCGCTGCCTGTTCGACATGGCCCGAGTCCCGGTAGGTTTCGGCGGCGCGCTCTATCTGGCCCTCGGCGAGCATCACCTCGGCGGCCTTGCTTCCCGCGGTGATCAGCCGCTCCTGGGCGGTGAGCTCGCCCGCGTCCGCGGCAGCCTTGGTCTTGAGGTAATCCTCTTCTGCGGCGTCGGCCTTGGCGCTGGGAGCAGGAGCGCTCGGCTGGCTATCGCCATCGTCCTCGGACAACTCCAGCCCTGTTACCGGCTTGTTGGTCCGCTCGTCCGGCGCCCGCTCCTCCATGGCGATGGCGCGCTGTTCGAAGCCCGCCTCCTTGTAGTACCGGGCGGCCTGGCGGTAGTCCTTCCCCCGCTCGTACAACGCTGCAGCCTTCCCCGGCTCGTCCAGCCGCAGTGCCATGGCGGCAGCCTCGGTTGGCAGCCGGGCCTGGAGGTAAAGGTCCCTGGCCTCCTTGTAGTTGCCGAGCTGCTGTTGGTAGCGGGCGGCGGCCACGAAGTTGCCTGCCTTTACCAGGCGTTTCAGGTGTGGGTTTTCGGCGCCGTTGAGGTTCTTCTCCCGCCTGGACAACCAGCGGAACAGGAGCAGCGTCCCGAACAGGAGCGCAACCGCGTAAAAGCTGAACTGAAGATTCGGGTCGATCGGGAAGCTCCTCTGGGCTTCAGCTAGCCTCTCCCGCTACCCGCCAGAGGTTATCAGCAGGGCATCGCTTGGAGCCAGAACTCTACGCGAAATCAGGTACGCCGCGGCCATGGAAAATGAAGTAAAGAGGCCGCGCTTAACGCCCTCCTGGCACAGGCCTTCGGGGCTCACGCCCTCGGTGAGGAGCCCTCGGAGGTGATCATCAAACCTGAGCACCTCCTGCACGGCGACGCGCCCTATGTAGCCGGTGCCGCCGCACTGCTGGCAACCCACCGGGGTTGGGAGCATGGTGGGGCCGCCGTGGCTGAGCACATGGCGGACGATCAGGCTCTCCACCAGGGCGGGGGCCACCTCACGCTCCTCCACGCAGTTGGGGCAGAGGCGGCCTGCCAGGCGTTGCACGATGATGCACGAAACCGCCTGGGAGAAGATCACGGGGTCGAGGCCGAAGTAGAGCAGGCGCTGGATTACCGCCTTGGCGTCGTTGCCGCGGGTGGAGGTGAGCACGAGGTTACCTGTGAGGGCCGCCTCCACCATGATCCCCGCCGTCTCCTGGTCGCGCAGCTCGCCGACCATGATCACCTCGGGATCCAGGCGCAGGAGCCCCCGCAGCACGGTGGCGAAGTCCAGGCCCACGCGCGTGTTGACCGACGCCTGGGTGATCCCCGGCAGCTGGTACTCGACCGGGTCCTCCACCGTGGCGATGTTGTCGTCCGGCTGGGCGAGGAGCCGGTTGCTGAGCATGGCGTAGAGGGTGGATGACTTGCCGCTGCATGCGGGCCCCGCGACGATGATCGCTCCATGGGGCTCGGACAGAGCAGAGGCCACCTGCGTCCCAACGGCCGGATGTAAGAAGATCTTCTTCAGAGGACGCATCACGTCCTCCGGGTCAATGATCCTGATGACCGCCTTCTCCCCGCGGGTGACCGCCATGGTGGAGACGCGTAGGTTCAGCTCTCGGCGGCCGATCTGGGCGGAGATTCGCCCATCCTGCGGCTTCCGGTGCTCGGTGATATCCAGCTCCGCGAGCACCTTGATCCGGGCGATGAGGGGCGCCGCGTAGCTGTCCGCCAGGAACTCATCACGCTCAATCAGGTGTCCGGATACCCGGTAGCGTACCCGCACGGCGCTGGAGTCCGGCTCGATGTGGATATCCGACGCGTTGAGCTTGACCGCATCCAACAGGATCCGCTCAAAGAGCGCGATCACCTCGTCGCCGATGATCAGCTGCCCCTTCTTCTCCTCCTCCCTGCGCTGCTCCACCCTGAACGTGAGCGCTCCTGCAGGAGCCCCGCCCCTGGCCGCGCCTCCCGATGCGTCCCTGTCCAGCTTCAGCCGCGCTGTGGCGTTGGTGAAGCTGTCCTGCCCAATGGCCGCCACCTTGAAGTCCACGGTCTGGAGCACATTCCTCAGCTCCGACAGAGCGGTGGAGGCTCGAGGATTGACCATTCCCACGGTCAGGATCTGCCCGTCGAGCTCCAGCGGGAGCACCCGATGGCTCTGGATCATCTGGGTGGGCAACATGTCCAGCAGGTCGGGGGTGATGGTGTAGTCGGCCACGTCTACCCAGGGTATCTGGCCTTCCTCCATCTCCACGGGCATGATGGCAGGAGCCGCCGGAGCAGGATCCGGCAGGGCAGGGGCCGGCGGAGCAGGCGGCGGAGCCATGGCTTCGCTGTCCATGAGCATGGACAGGTTCAACATTCGTGTGGCGATCTGCCGGGCGATCATGATCCCAATCTTGGGGTTCAGCTCCAGCAAGGGCGCCAGCGCGTTGCGAGGCACCTCCAGCACCAGGCAATCCTGGATGGCCGCCAGCGGCAACGCGACGGGGTTGCCCGTCAGGCATCCGGTCTCGCCGTAGAACTCTCCGGGGCTGAGCTTACAGATCCCGTACTTCTTTCCGGTGGCCTTGTCGTCATGAAACATGGCGGCCCGACCCTGGAGAATGATCCCCAGGAACGATTCCATTGAGCCGATATCAAGGAGCAATTCCCCCGCAGGGCAGGTCTTCTGTTGGGAGGCCTGCACCAGGCCGACAAGCTGCTCTGGCGAGCAGGCGTCCAGCAGCTCGGTCTTGGCCAAAAAGTTGGCCACGGACTCTGGTGGAATGAGTTGAGCCACTGCAATCGTCTCCAGAAAACAGGTTGCCCGGACAAGCCGATAACCCCCATGACGATCCTGACCGGTACGGGGCTGTCTGCATTAACTTATCTATTCAGCTGTCAGTATAACCGAAGGCAATAAAAGTGAAACAAAACTGCATCTTGCCAAGAGTGAGCCCTCCTCCGGCGACTCTACTTCAGACGGACGGCGCCCTTTGAGATCAGGTGATCCACCAACCTGGCGTTGCCGCGCCTGTTGGGGTGAGAGTCCGCGGGGTGGCTCCGGTACATGGCCAGGCTGCGGTCAGACCTGAACGCGTCGTACCCGTCCACACACCGGATCTCGTTGTCCCGGCAGAACTTCATCACCACGCGGTGCGCGGGCTCGAACGGGTAATCACCCCACACCGTCTTGTGGAGCAGGGGATAGATCACCACCAGGAAGGGCTTCCCGCTCTCACGCGCCAGACGATCCATCAGGCCGAGGGTGTCCAGGGCCTTTTTCAGCCGGCCCTGAGCCACGGGGGCGGTGTACCGGTTAAGGTACGCCCGGGTCACCAGCCGGGTCCTCCGCCTCTCAAGCCAGAGCCTGCGCGCCATGGCCACCAGCCGAATGGCGGGTCGCGGCCCCTGGTACAGCGTGGCCATCTCCGGGTACATCACCATGTCGGGGGGAGGATCGCCCGTGGGGAACACGTCGTTCAGGTTGTACAGGTAGATGATGCTGCTCACGGCAGGGTTCTTGAGCATATCGCCAAGGTGGTGGCGTATGGCCTCGAGGTCAGCCCCCGGCCGGCCCAGGTTGCGGAAGTTCGCCCCTGGCAGCTTCTGCGACAGCAGGTAGCTGAACGTGTCCTCCTGGGGGATCCCCTCGCCATAGGCGAAGGAGTCGCCGATCACGGCGACCTGGACCTTGCGCTCCGGATACGGACCGGGCTGGCGAGCCATCAAGTCGTGCACCATGCAGTGGGGGGCCCGCTCGACGATCGCCGAGAAGGGCAGGTTGTCCTCCTCATCGAGCATCGGATGGCCGCCGATCTCCCTGGCCCGGGCACGCAACGAGGCGTTGTCCGCTTCGGACTCACGGACGGAGAATGGGAACCTGCCCTCGGGATCGGAAGAGAAGCAGATCCCGTAGCCCTCATCCACCACGAACCACAGCTTCTCCTGGGGAAGGCCCACGCTGGACAGCTGCAACAACAGCTCCACGGCTGCCACGGCGATGAGCAGCACGGCCCCGGTGAACAGGGCCTTCTTCCACCAAACCGCACCGACCTTCATCGCACAGAGAGCCTTTGATCTTGCTGAGGGGTTCGTCAGGATAGCAGGGCGCGCCCCGGGCCAACAAGCCATGGCCCCGCCCGCTTTTTGAAGAAGACGGGTATCATCAACCTCAAGCCCTTGAACGAACACATGAGCATTTGATGGAACTGCAGAGCATCCCGATCACCATCGCGTGGGCCTGCTGCGTCAACCTCGCGGCGTGGGGCCTGGGTCGGCCGCTGTTGCAGCTGCTCACCAGGGGAGAGGCGGACCTCATCGGCAGGGGGTTGGTCACGGTCTTTTCTGTGGCCCTCGGGTTTGCCGCCCTGGCCAACCTGGCCCTGGTCCTGGGCGTGACGGGCCTGCTCCACAGGTGGCTGCTGGTGGCCTGCACCCTGCTCTGCGCGGGCGCCGGCGTTGCGCAGCTGGTCAGGTCCTGGCAGTGGCGCCTTCCCCGGCTATACCCGGGGCATATATCCCTGCTGCTGGTGCTCCTCTTTGTCATGTCCTATCTGCCCGGGGCCCTGGATCCGGTGCTCTACCACGACGACTTCGTCTATCACCTGGCGCTGCCCTGGCGGTACCTGGCCCACGGCCAGATCGTCACCATGCCCTGGTTTGACTACGCCAACATGCCCCACCTGATAGACCTGTTCTATGTCATCCCCATGGCCATCGGCGACTTCACCGTGCCCAAGCTCCTGCCGCTCTTCATCTACTGCTGGACGGGCATCGCCCTGTACTGTTTCGCCAGGCCGAGCCTCGGCCGGCTAGGGGCCAGCATTGTCCCGCTCCTGGTAGTAGCTGGTCAGAACATTCACTTCCACTTCATGTCAGGCAGCCAGGAGCCCTTCATCGGCTTCTGGCTTCTCTGCGCATGCCTCGCGCTCCTGGCCTGGCGAAAGACGTCCATCAGAGGCCTGCTCGATTTTCTGGCCATCATGGTCGGGTGCAGCATGGCCATCAAGTACACGGCGTGGCTCACCGCGGTGCCGGTCATGGCCGTGAGCTGCGCGGTGATCCTCTGGAGTCATGGCCGGCCTGCCGCCATGAAAGGCGCCTCCGCCGGGCAGGGCAGGGCGAACTTCAAACGGGGTGACATGCTCTCCCTGGCGCGCATGGGCGTCATCGTCCTGGCCCTGATTGCGCCATGGATGATCAAGAACGCCATAACCACTGGCAATCCTGTATACCCCAACCTTAACGAGCACTTCGGCAGCCCGGGCTGGTCCAGGATCCAGGACGTGCAGTTCAAGGCCACCATCGCGTATACCGGCGGCACGGAGAAACCATTCCTCTCCTATCTTCTCTTGCCGTGGCGTCTGACCGTGGAGTCCACGTCCCATGAGCTGTTCGAAAGTCCGCCCTTCTCTTTCGCCCTCCTCTTCCTGTTCCTGGCGGCCCTGATCCGGCAGGCGTTCCCGGAACCGAGCGCACGAAACCGGCTCCTGCGAACCATCTCCATCAGCGCCTTGACCGCCCTGGTGCTCTGGGCGTTCTTCTTCCAGCTTGGCCGGTACCTGGCGGGGTGCGTCCCCCTGATGGCCGCCGTGGCCTCCCGGTCGCTAGTCTTTGTTCGCTTCCGCGCCTGGGCGGCCGTGGCCGTCTTCTGCCTGCTCTCCGTCCTCATCGCCCACCAGGGGCTGTACCAGTGGCCGCTCATTGAAACCTCCGAGAGGCTGCTCAAGGAGGGGCGCGTTGAGATGGCGGCGGGGAACATGGGGTCCCCTCTGTGCGAGCTGCTCAACTCGGTGGTGCCGCGGGACGGCAAGGTGCTCGGCATGTGGGAGAACCGGTTCATGTTTCTGGAGCGGGACTTTTCAGCCGACGCCCTGTTCCAGGCGCCGCTCGGGCTGGCGCGGTTGCGCGCGGCCGGGAGCCCGGGAGCCTTCGCCAGGGCCCTGGCCGCCGACGGGATCACCCACGTGGTGATCAACCACGACATGCTCAACCTCTACATGTCAGGCACCATGCCGGAGGTCATCACGGATCCAGAGGTCTATCCAGAGAGCCTGCTGCGGCAAGAAGAGGGGCTGATGGCGAGCTTCATCGAGCAACACCTCGAGCAAGTGGAGCGGCTCCACTCGGTGAGAATCTTCAGGCTGCGCGGCGAGGCCAGCGGCGAATAATAACCAGCAGCACCAACCCCAGCCCCAGGACAAGACCGCCCCACAGGAAGCCCTGCCTGAACCGGGCGGAGCTGTAGGTGAACACCACGGTGCTCTCGCCCCGGGGCACAGGCACCGCCCGCAGCGCGTCATACGCATACAGGATCTCCCGCGCCTCGCCGTTCACCGTGGCATGCCAGCCCGGATAGTGGGTATCGGACAGAACGAGCAGCCCGGGCACGGGAGAGGTCACACGCACGACGGCCCTGTGGTGGCCATAGGCCTCGATTCGCGCCGGCACAAGGGGCTGTCCTGGCCTGGGGCGAATCCCCGGAGAGGTCTCCAGCACCGTCACCCTGGACGGATCGAACCCTGGCGCGGTGAGGATCCTCCTTCGCTCGTCGGTTTGTGGCGCGATCACCCAGCTGTACGAGACAAAGGCGCGGGGCATGGCCGACGGGTTCTTGAACAGCCGCAGGCCGTTCTTCTGCGCCTTGAACCGCAGGCGGGCCGGCTGCGTCACCGTCTGTTGGTGCATCGAGCTGAACAACCCAGGCATGTTGAAAGATCGTTCCGGTTCGGCCAACAGCACATACTCCACCCCCAGCAGGTCGAGGGCGGCGCGCCCCCCGAAACGGAGCAGCCGCTGGCTGCGCTCGAGGGTCGTGGTGGCGTATACATCGAACACGTCGGTGGCGTTGATCCCGTGCAGGAGGTGCTGGTTGGCGCCGGGGGCCGGATCTTTGCCCCTGGCCCCTGGCTCATCCTGAGTTGACCAGCCCACCGGGATGAGCACCCTGGGCGAGTTTCCGCTGGCCTGCGTATTCCGGGCCTCCCGGGGCAGCACCGACGGCGGCTGCGAGTAGAAGTCGGTGGGCACCAGCCTGCGCGACGCCTGCGGCAGCAGGACCAGCCCCACCACCGCAATGGCCGAGAACCAGCCAGCAGAACCTGTTGACAGGTGCCCCCACCACCGACCCATGAGCAGCGCCGCCAGCAAGGGGACGCCCGTCAACAGCAGGAGGAGGTCCTGGCGGCGGAGCGCCTCCAGCGGTTCGCTCATCATCAGGGAGTGAACTGAAGCTGGAGTCAGCAGGGCCGCCCCGGAGACCACCATCACCAGGCAACCGGCGAGGGCCACCACCCACCACCCGACGGTGATCCGTCTTAGTAGCCGACTCACGGGCAGGGCGATGGCCCGCCGCGCGGCGAACGCGATCAGCATTGAGCTGGCCAGGCTGACCAGCATGAACCACCTGGCGGGCCAGCGAAAGATCGTGAGGTTTGCCGTCTCGTAGACGGCGCGCGTCACGGCCTCACCCAGCACCCCTGTGCCCAGGGCGATGCCGGCGCCGAGGATCACAAACAGCGGCGCCGCCTGCGCGCGAGCCAGGCGAAAAACAAAGGGCAGAAAAACAACCAGGCCAAACCCGATGAACCAGAAGTGGTTCTCCTCCCAGCCCGGACAAACCGACCTGTCCCACAGTGGGCCCGGCGGCTCCCCAAAGAAGCGCGGCAGGAACGCGGTGATCCCGCAGATCGGATCCGCGAGGCCGCTGCTGATGGTGGGCCAGGTGTTGGCGCCGCTGCGCGTGGACTGCCCAAAGAACTCCAGGGTCGTGTACCACTGGGGCGCGGAGAGACCGGCCCCGACCAGGGCCGCGGAGACCACCCCGGCCAGCTTCAACCCGATGGCGCCCTTGCTCGGCCCCGCCAGCAGGGTGGTCAGGGTGAAATAGATCGCCACGCCCGCCCAGACGATGACGGAAGCCAGGGGATTGCCAGCCAGGGTCTGTAGCCCGATCACGACCCCCATCCCCAGGGCGCTGCCGGGGGTGCCGTGCAGCGCCAGACGCCGGGTGAAGACCAGCAACAACGGCGTCAGCGCCATGATGGCCACCACGATGGGGATGATGTGCTCGGTGAGCATGAACGACGATCCGGAGAAGGAAATCGCCCCGATGAGCGCCGCCCAGCCGGGCAGCCGATACTCACGCAACAGGTAGATCATGCTGTAGCTGGCCAGCAGGTAGTGGCCCACCACGAAGAGGTTCAGCCCCCTGTGGTCCGGGAGGAGCAGGTAGATCCACGAGGGCGGGTAGAGCACCCCGGTTTGGTTCTCGGCGAACAGTGGGTAGCCGCCCAGCAAGCTCGCGCTCCACAGGGGGAACTCACCGCTCAGCATGGACCGGGCCGCGTGCACGCGGAGGGGATGATCAATGAGGCCCACGTCCACGAGGTAGAAGGTGGACTGAAAGGTCACCGCATCCCAGAAGAACAGCAGGTGGGCAACGGTGCAGACAAACGCGGCGCCCAAATAGGGCCAAGTCTCCAACGCAAATACGAATCGGAATCCGTGGCTCAAGATGCGATTGAACCGGGCTTTGCGCGTATCAGACATCCATCAGCGGACCATGAGCACCGAACGAATGTGATGTTTTAAAGGGGAATTATCTTTGCGCAACTATGGCACAAAAAGGGTCAACACGGTGAAGCCGCTGGCATGTGAGCAACCATCCAGGGTGGCGCCCAGGACCACAAACCACTGCAAACTGCAGGCGTGCTGGATATAATCCGCTCTGTGCTCTCCTCCTCGGGAAAGGACCTCCGCTCGGGCGTGTCCATCTTCATCGTGCTGGCGCTGGCGCCGCTGGCGTCGTGCAAGTCTTCATCGCGGCAGGAGCCCACGAAGCAGCGAGCCGAGCGCACCCAGAAAAAGCAGGCCAGCAAGCCGGGGGTCGAGATCCTGTTCGAACAGATCAAGGACGGGGAGCTGCTGGCGGGGTCCTTCACCTGTGAGGTCCCCGAGGCTGAGGCACCCGCCGGGCTCACCCACGTACGGGTCAAAACCCCGGCCAGGGAGACGGTCACGCTCAAGCGTGAGGACCGGATCACCTTTGGCCTCACCGGCGAGCTGGCCAGGATGGCCGCGCGGTTCCCGGGGGGTGAGTATGTCATCCTGCTCGACTCCGGCGCGGGCGCGGACGCCAGGACAGAGGAGCTGCGCCGGAAGCTGTCGAGCGAGGTCGCCCCTTACCCTGAAATCCTGGAGCAGACCCACCTCCAGAAGGGAGTGTCCACCACGCCGTTGATTCGCCTGGGCGGGGGGCCATCCTCCAAGTCGTTCCATGTCCAGGTGGAGCAGGAGGACATGGCCAACGATGAGATCCAGAACAGCAGCGCCCGGGTGGTCACCGTCGGCCCCGGGCTCGACAGCTACCAGCTCACCGAGGCCCAGCGGCTCAAGCCGATGACCCGGTATCACCTGGAGGTGGAGGCCCACGGCCAGCAGGGGAACCGCGTATCCCGCGTGGCCTTGCACTTCACCACGGGGCCCAAGTAGACGGCCAGGACAGGATGGGCAGCGCGACACACATAAAGGATCCGGTGGAGCCTTCACCTCCTCCTGGACAGGCCGCAGAGAGGCTCGACTGGCGCCTGCTGGCCGGGCTCATGCTCATGCTCGCGCTGCTCCACCTGCGCGCCTTCTGGGTGGGGGCGCCCTACCAACACTTCGCCAACCTCGCCGAGCAGATGGCCCGGCTGAAACAGGGGCTCATCTGGATGCCCACCGGGAGCATCTCGGGAGGCGGCCCGCTCTATTACTGGATGCACGACCTGGTGCTCTGGTTGGGGTTGCCGTACACAACCTACAACCTGATCTTCGCGCTGCTCGACGGCGTGGGGATCCTGGCCTGGGTGCTCCTGGCGCGTCGCTCACTGCCCACCCTCCTGGTCTGGTGCGTGGCCTTCGCCCTGGTCATCTTCGACATCCCCAAGGTCAACCCGCTGGAGAACAGCGTGGTGCCGGTGTTCATCCTGGCGCCCATGTTCGCCTCCCTGATCCGGGCGCTGACGCACCGCCGCCCCTGGGGTATGTGGCTGCCCTCCTTGCTGCTGGCCCTGGCCATCCACTTCAGCCTCGTGACCCTCCCCGCCGTGGCGGTGATGCTCCTGGCCATCTGGCGCCCCCCTTACCCCCACCGGCTCAAGGGTACCCTCTGCCTGGCCGGGGCACTGCTCCTGGGGCTGAGCCACCTGGTTGTGGTCAGGCTGGTGAGCACGGGTGTGGGCATCCCGGAGACCCAGGAGGCGGCCATGGGCCTGTTCCTGCTCCCGGGGAACATATGGACCAAGCTCGGCAACAGCCTCGAGTTCCTGGCGCAGATCATCCTCCAGTATCCGTTGATGGTCCTCGGGTGCGCCGTGGCCCTGGGGTGTTGGTGGCGGAGCAGGAGCTCCGTGGCGCCCCATCAGGGGCTCGCGGCCCTCTGGCTGGTGCTCGTGCTCCTCCCCCTGGTGGCGCTGCAGCAGGGGGACATCTTCAGCTGGTATCACCTGTCCGGCGCCGCCCCCGCCATGGTCTTCTTCTCCGGGCTGGGGCTGTTCTGGCTGCTGAACCAGCTCCCGCGCTGGCGGGGCCAGGCGTGGCGCCCGAACCGGATCTTTGGCGCGCTGGTGGGCGCGGGCTGCGTGGTGGTCGGCCTGTTGACGCTCACGGCCGGCCTCTCCGCGGGGACCCATGTCCCGGCGCGCGCTGAGGAATGCCCCATGCCCGACTCGGCCTGCACCCACTGGGAGATCCAGGCATCCCGAGCCGCGCTTGAGAAGGCGCCCGCGGTCGTCGGGGGCAGGCACCCCCGGTTCCATGGCCCCCTCTCCGAGTGTCTTAACGGGGCCTGGCGCTGGGAGCACCTGCGGCAAACCGGCGAGACCATCCCCTCCATCCGGCAGAAGGCGCTGGAGGTCCTGACCATGGTCGCCACAAGACCGGATGGGAGCCATGGCTTGCTCTTCATCCCCGGCGTCCGCCTGGTGACCTTCCGCCAGTACCCCCGCAAGCGGGGCGACAAGGAGTGGCAGGATGTGACCGTCGGAGAGATCGGGACAGAGCTGGTCTACCTCTCATTGGTCCTGGATGGCTGGGATGACAGCACGGTCATCCGCAACTTCACCCCCGGCGGCAGCGCCAAGATCCTTGCCCACTGCTCCCGGCCCATCCCCGCACCCAACGGGGATCCCAGGGAGGGCTACCTGGTCCTGGACCCGGGAAAAGGGGAGGGGAGCACAGGCAAGTGGGACACTACCCTGAGCATCCCCACCGGCAGCACCCCCACGGAGGTCATTGAGGCCCTGCAGATCCCGCGCGGCAACGCCACCCGCTGGCTCCAGGCGCTGGAGGGGAAGGAGGACGCGTTCACCACGGGTCCATGATCCGGGGGCCAGGCCCGCGCCATCACCGGGTCCTCACGCACCTGAACCCCTTGCAAAAATCCCTGGCCCTTGACGGGTGGCCCATGTCCCGTGCCGTGGCGCGGATGCGAGTGGGGGTGCTGTCCCATGCCCCGCCCCGCAGGGTGCGCTCCGTGCCAGCCTCCGGCCCCCACGGGTCCACCACTGGCGCCTCACCAAGATCCACCGCGTAACGGTCATGACACCACTCCCAAACGTTGCCGCTCATATCCAACAGCCCCCACCGGTTGGGCTCCTTCTGTCCCACCTCATGGGGGCCCTTGCAGGGGGTGCCGCACGCCAACTCGGGGCCAATGTAGCAGCCCTCGTACTTCACCGCGGAGTTGCACTCGTACCAGCTGATGCGATCCGCGGTGGGGTCCGGCTTCTTGTCGCAGAACGTGATCTTGCCGCCATGGAGCTGCGTCGTTGTTCCGGCGCGGTAGGCGTACTCCCACTCGGCCTCGGTGGGGAGCCGGTAACCCGGGCACGCCTGGATCCTGGCGCCTTTATAGGTGGGCGCGTCTTCACACCTGATGTCCTGCCCCTTGCCCGTGCAGGCGTAGCAGCTGTCCAGCCCATGCCCCAGTGAGAGGGCGTTGCAGTAGGCCGCCGCCTCGTACCAGGACATGGTCTCCACGGGGCAGCGGCTCCCGCAGTGCTTGAAGCTGGACGGGTTGTAGCCCATGAGCTTGGTGAACTGCTCCTGGGTCACCTCGGTGGCCTGCATCTCAAAGCCGCGGGTCAGGGTCACCTTGCGCTGCTTCTCCCCACCTTCGAGGCACAGCTCGGCGGTGGAGCAGCCCATGAGGAAGGAGCCCGCGGGCATCTTGATCCAGTCGCCGGGGATGGCAGACGCCCGGGGTGCGCTCCTGTTGGAGCCCCCGGCCCAGGAAACAATGAGCCAGGCGCCGGCTGCCAGCGCCGCGAGCATCGTGACGACGATGAGTGCGGCGCGGAACTTTTTGATCTTGTTTGCCACGGCCCGGTAAGGCTACCTCAGGGCTCGGCCAATGGCATGCACGCTGTCACGCCCGCGTCCCGCGTCCGCCCGGATATCCGCTACAATGGACGGCCATGCGCCCCCCCCTGATGGCCAGCGGCCTGTGCCTGGCCCTGATCAGCCTGCTGCTGGCCGCCTTCTTCATGGAGGAGGGGCGGTGGTGGCTGGATGAGGACGCGGCCCTGCTGGAGCAGCACTGTGGCTCCTGCCACGAGGCGGACTATCCGCGCGCCTTCGCCAAGCCCCACGATGGCTGGCGCGCAACCGTCGAGGAGATGCTCGCCCCCCGGAGAGGTGGCAAGCCCGTGGCCGCCGGGGAAAGGGATCGCATCATCGCCCTGTTGCAGCGGCACCGGTCCGCCGACGGAGAGACCCTGTTCAACCGGCGCTGCGGCAAGTGCCACGACACGGACGTTGTTGACCCGTACCTGAGCATGGACCGCGCCGCCCTCTCCCTGCTGGTGCGCCAGCACAGCGATCAAAACAACCACGCCATCCAGGTCTGGGAGCGGCGCCTCATCGAGCCCGTGATCATGGCCCGTAGGGACGCCGCCAATCCTGCCAGGCCGGGCAAGGCCGAGGCCGACGCTCAGCTCACCCATGAGCGCGCGTGCGGGGGGTGCCACACCGTGCGCTTCCGTTACCGGAGCATGTGTGAGCTGGTGAAGCAGCCCAACTGGGGGCCGGTGATAAGCCGAATGCGCGGCAAGGCGCCCCGCCTCATCGCCAAGGGAGACCTACCCGGCCTCACCGCCCACGCCCGGGCCATCTGCGCCGGCGGCGGAGGACCCCCGTCGCCATAAGTACCAGCGGCCCCAGGCGAGCCCGGTGAAGCCCATGAGCACGGGCATGATGGCGCCGCAGAAGATCTCAACCACCTCGCTGCGGTAGTTGTTGAGCAGGTCATCGATGGAGCCGCTGAGCCAGAGCTGGTACCCGATCCAGTTGAGCACCGAGTCGGAGATGGCGTCCCAGAGCGCCAGGTAGAGCCCGGCCGGCGCGAGCGCGCAGGCGAGGAGGAGGAGCCCCTTTATGGCCACGCCCCGCACCGGCTACCTCCGCTCCCGCTGCCGGAACCGAGCCGGCACCATGACGCGCCCGCCGCGCAACACGAACTTGCCGCCCGCAGTGACCTGCGCGGCCCCCTCGCCGCCCTTGACGAACACGGTCACCTCCACCGTGTCCGACAGGGCCCTCTGGCCGCCGCCCGAGAGCACGGTCAACACCTTCTCGGTGAGGCCCTGCTTCAGGGCTCGACCGTCGATGCTCAGGCACCGCCGCCAGAAGGAGAAGTCGGGCAGGCGGGGGTGGTCGTGGATGTTCGGGAACTGCGCGGTGAGCTCGCCGAGCAGCACCTTGAAGCTGAACTTGCCACCCCGCAGGGGCACGCGGCCCTCGTCCAGCAGGATCCCCGGGGTCACCACCGAGTAGTAGGCCTCCCCCGAGGAGAGGGCTGGATCCACCTGCCCCTGCACCAGCAGCGAATCATCCACCTTGACCCCGTGCCCGGCGGGGCTGGTGAACAGGACCCGGTGTTTGCTCTCGCGGTCCACGGCGTAGAACTGGAACCACCCATCCCTGGCCCCCGCCACGGCGCCAGTGTGGCCGCCCTCGCTGAAGCGTGCGCGCATGCGGTACACGCCGGCCTCGTCCAGGCTTAACGGTCCCTCCGGGCAGGCGAAGTTCCCGATGGCGTCGGCCCGCCCCTGGCAGCTGAAGATCTCGCCCCCCGGCTTGTTGATCTGGATCATCACATGGTGGGGCACCATGGGCACCGTGAGCGAACCGATCCCCTTGAGCGCCCCGGTCTCGTACAGGGTCCCGGGCGCGGGCCCCACGCCGCCGTAGATCTCCAGCGTCTCGCCGTTGATGGTGGCCACGGGCCTGGAGAACGGCTTCCCCTGAAAGACCAGGTCATCCCCGCGCCGGAGCACCACGCCGCCCGAGCCGTAGCGCCCGTAGAATCCCTGCCCCTTGACGCTGTCATGGAAGAGGCCGGTGGCCACTGTCCAGTAGACGTCCCCGGGCTGGTCTCCCCGCCGCGCCGCGCCCAGGGTCCCCTCGAAGTCGGTGTACTGGGTGTACCAGTGGTTGTCATAGACGGTTGAGTCGCCCACCACGAAGAAGACCGAGAAGCCGGGCCGGGAGCTGGCCATGTAGAAGTAGCCCGCCCGGTTCACCAGCTCCGGATACTCAAAGGGCGAGTACCCCGGGGTGGTGGTGCTCAGCAGAGGCAGCCGCTCGCCAGGGCCGCTGCTGTGGTAGTCGTCGAAGCTGGTGGGGAGCACGGCGTAGCTGCTACGGGGCGTTGCGCCGGGGGCGTGGTCCGTGCCCACCTCGCTGAGCCGGACCAGCGACGGCGGGAAGTTCTGCTTCAGGCTCGCGGCCAGGGCGCCCGTGGGTTCCTTCACCGAGAGGCTGGTGGAGATGAAGGAGTGGAACGGGCCGTTGCCGGCGAGATAGAACTGGTCGCCGGAGCGCCAGGGCAATGGGGTCGGCCCGACGTTGTAGGTGTTCGCCTCCCGGGTGAAGCTGAACGAGTTGACCCGGGTGTTCTTCTTGCGGCGGTCCTTGCGCCCGTGGATCTCCAGGTTCGGCTCCGCGGGCAGGACCACCGAGGCGTTCTTCATGTGCCCCATGTAGATCCGGCCGCTCGCGTCCTCGTGGGTGGCGAAGATATCGAACAGGTACTCGCCCGGCCCGGGGAACCTCAACGGCGGCGTCGAGCTGTCTGGCTGGAAGTAGCCGAACCGCTGGGCGCGGCCCCTGTGGAGGACGGTGCGGGGTTCGCCGCCGGCGCCTCCCGGGTAGTAGGTGACCCGCGCCTCCACCCTGGCGGGCACTGGCGGGTTGATGGTGGCGGCCACGGAGTAGGAGCCGCCCTCCTTCATGGGCGTGCCGGGCTTGATCCCGGTGGCGAAGGTCAGGGGGAGCGCGCGCCACACCTCGTAGGTGCCGCCGCCTGCGTAGCTGTTGCCGTAGCGGTCGTACATCTGGCCGGTCATGGTGATCTGGTACCGGCCCCACTGCTTGAACTCGTAGCTGTGTCCGCTGTGCAGAGTCAGCCCGTGCGACCTGTGGAGCCGGTCCAGGAGCCCGACCTTGAAGGGGCGGGTCCCCAGGTCCACCACCTCTCCGTCGGGCCGCTTGATCTTCACGGTGGCCTGCCCCCGGGTGAGGTCCGGCTCTAGCGTGGTGTTGCCGAAGCCGCTGATGAAGGCCGCCGGCAGGTCCGGCTCGATCTTGCGCTCGCACCCCCCCGGGCCGGGGTGACAGGGGAGGATGTAGCGCACCGGCAACTTGGTGCGGCGGGTCAGGGCGAAGTGGGCCGCGTCCTCGGCGGCCACGATCCCCGCGGTGCCCAGCGAGGGGCTCGTGGTGAAGAGGGTCCAGATGGCGCGCGGCTGCTTCATCTCACCCACCCGCATGGGGGGCATGAAGAGCTTCTTGAAGTAGTGGTCGCTGTAGTCGCCCTCGTCGGAGTCGTCATCCTCGGAGGAGGCGTCCCTGATGGCTTGCAGCGGACGCCAGATCCCGTCGCGCATGCCGAGCAGCGCCACCTCCACCCGGTAGAGCCCCGGGGGGAAGTCCGCGGCCAGCTGGTGCTCCAGGCTGGCGGTCACGGTGAGCCGCTGGCCGTCGATCTTCAGGGCGCCGGGGCTCAGCTCCTGGAAGTGGTCGAGCGGGGTCTTGTAGGGCCCCCCCACGCGGCTGTTGGCGATGAAGTACTGGTACCCCTCGATGGGGAGCCCGCTGCGGGTGAGGTAGGTGGAGTAGAAGTACCCGTTCTGGCTCCTGAAGCGACCCTCCTTGTCGTTCATGCGCCGGGCGGCCAGGGCCACGGCGACCTTCTTCAACTCCGGGAGCGTCTCTTCCCACCCGCCGCCGCCGATGTCGCACCGGAGCCGCCAGGTCAGGCGCTGTCCCGGGGCCATGGTCGGGGTGAAGCCCTTGACCCGGACATCCCAGTCGCCCTTCGGGTAAGCCGACGAGGCGAAGTGGACCTCGTCTCCTTCCAGGGTCATGGAGGCCTGGACCACGGCGTACGCGTCGGAGAAGGTGTCTGACAGCAGGTTGGCCGCCATCAGAGCGGTCAGCAGGAGCAGCAGCAGCAGGACGCGAATGATCGGCCGGCGGATCCTCCCGAACCAATCTCCGCGGGGTTGCTGTGGGGGCGGGGTATTGCCGGGATCAGGTCTCATGGGGGATGTGCCGTGATCAGTTATCCCACGGCTCGAAGGGCTCGGCGAGGGACACCCCGCCCGGGGAGACCAGCCCCTTCCACAGGATCAGGCGATCCGGCCCGACGCTCTTCTCCAGGGCCAGGCTCAGCCCGCCCGCCGGAATGCGGATCCGGAGCTTGGGCGCGGTGTGACGCAGGGTGCGGTGGTGATCGCACCGCTCGTTGGCGCCGAGGAGGGTATAGAGCGCCCAGCAACGCGAGCCGGGGACCCGCACCTCGCGCGGCCTGGGGCGCTCGGGGCAGACGGCGGATGGCACGTCGCCGTCGAAGAAGATGACCAGGGCGGCCAGGCGGCTGTTCCGGCCCGCGTAGATGGTCAGGGGCCGGTCGTCCCAGGGGACGTCCACGCCGCGCACGCGCGCCCAGGGGGCAGCCTCCTCGGTGATGTCCAGGTGGGGCGGCTCGTCGGTGAGGGTCACCATGTCCATGCGCTCGTGGGGGTCCAGGGTCAGGTCGAGTTGAACCGTGACGGGGGCGCCCGGCGCCGGCGCTTCCCTGGGAAACCAACCCCAGGGGCGGGGCCGTGTGACCACGCCCGGCTCCAGCAGGTCTCCCCACAGGCCGGTGACCTTGGCGGCCGCCAGGAAGGGGCCGTTGACCCGGAGGCGGGAGAGATCGGGGAGCAGGCCCACGTCGGTGAGGCGCCGCGCGTCCGCCTCCACCCGGGCAGGGATCTCCGCGGCTCCCCCGGACTCCACGCACGCCTGGCGCGTATCCGCGGGCACACGCACATTGGCCACGGCGAGGACGGCCAGGTGGCAGCAGAGGATGACCGCGGCCAGGGCGGGCAGGCCCACGCGGGGCCTCCGCGCCACCGCCGCGCCACCCGCCACGATCCAGGCCACCACCGCGGTGAACAGGATCACCGGCACCCACATCTTGTTCAGGATGTCCCACCCCTCCTGCACGCTCAGCCCGGCGGCGATGACCACGCTCCAGAGCAGCCAGAAATACCCCTTGATGGGGGAGGTGCGGGGGAGGGTGAAGAAGCCGATGATCATGACCGCCAGCAGCACGAGCCCGAGGTAGTCGGCCAGGTAGAGCGCGAACATCAGGAAGGTGGGGAACGGGTTGTGGGGGGTGCGCACCAGCTGCTCATGGAACGGCCAGTTGAACAGCCCGTGGTAGGTGAACTCCAGCCCGGCCAGGCTGTAGGGGAAGGCCGGGAACTGGGCGTTGCTCTCGAACCGGAACACCGAGCCCAGGGCCAGGTAGTGGTGCGCGGTCTCCATGGCCGTGATGGCGGCGAAACCGGCGAGCAGGTGGAGCACCCCGCGCCACCGGGTCTGCGGGCCGCCGCTCCGCCAGGCCACCAACATGAGCGCGGGGAGGGCAGGCACCAGGACATGGCGCATGGTGGCCGTCAGCCCGAAGAAGAGCCCCGCCGAGGCGAAGCCCCGCCCCGCGGTGATGAAGGGCAGGACCGAGGCTGAGAATGAGAGGGCCAGCAGGTTCTCGTCGAGCTGCGGGATGGCGGCCACGTAAGGGTTGAGCGGCAGCAGCGCCATGGCGAAATAGCCCCACGCGCGGCGCCCGCCCATCCATCGCCCGAGCAGGAAGCCCCCCAGGGCCATCATCAGCCCGCACACCCCGTAGAGGATGCGGAAGCCGAACCCCTCGAAGAGCACCAGCGCGGCCGCGAGCACGGCGGTGTTGCCCAGGCGCGCGTCCTCCACGTTGTTGTTCAGCAGGTCCACCGCGGGGTCCAGATCCGACATGGGGGCCACCTTGCCAATGGCGGCGTAGGCGGTGCGGTAGATGCAAGACTCCGATGCGTGGGACCGCCTGTCGTACTTGACGAAGTAGGCCGCCCCCACCAGGCAGGCCAGGGCCAGCACCAGGGCGTGGGCCCGGGGGACGCGGGCCGGCAACAGATGGGACGGCTTGATCGAGCCGGGATCGCGTCGCCAGAGCCACCCCAGGGCCGCCACGATGTTCACGGCGGAGGCTGCCGCCAACAAGGGCAAGGACACCCGGGCGCCCGTGGCCAGGCAGACGAAGAAGGCCAGGGAGGGGAGCACCCCGAAGGCCCAGGCCAGAGCCACCAGCGCTGCCCGCACCGTGGGCTCGGCGGAGGTGTCGTCATCCCCACGCGGGGGCGTGAGGATCCGGGCCATGAGCAGCCCGGGTGCGAGCAAGAGCAGCAGGCCCGCCACGCTCTGCAGGATGAAGATCAGGGCAGGCAATCCGCCTCCTGGTGAGCGCGCGGCTCGCTCGGGGAATGGGTCATCTGGATAACTTCGCCTCCCTGGTCACCAGAGTATCCTCCATGACCATGGCGTCCAGACCCGCGGCGCTGAAGGCGCGCAGGGCGTGGGCGGGGGAGCAGACGATGGGCTCGCGGTGGCGGTTGAAGCTGGTGTTGATCAGGCAGGGGAGCCCGGTGAGCTGGTGGTAGCGGGAGAGCAGGGCGTGCAGGAACGGGGTCCGGCCCGAATCCACCACCTGGGCGCGCACGGTGCCGTCCAGGTGCACCGCCCCGGGGCAGGCCTCGCGCATCCATGGCGTGGCCTCGTAGCTTGTGGTCATGAAGGGGGCGTTGAGGGGGTCCTGCTCCAGACCGCGCAGGCACCGCTCCGTCTCCTCTGCCAACACCAGGGGGGCGAAGGGCATCACCGGGTGCCGGCCCAGCCGCTGCCCCAGGCGCCGGGACACCGAGGCGTCCGCGGCCGTGCAGAGGATGGATCGGTGCCCCAGGGCGCGAGGGCCGAACTCCATGCGCCCGCGGAACAGGGCGACCGTCTCCCCCCGGGCCAGCCTGGCGGCCGCCTCGCCGGGCAGATCCGCCGGCTGCTCATGGGGCACCCTCGCCTGTGCCAGGGCTGACCGGAGCTGCCCCGCGGACCAGGCCGGGCCCAGGAACATGTGGGCCATGGTGGCGCGGGGCCGCTCCACCCCCTGGGCTGCCAGGGCATGAAAGCAGGCCCCCAGGGCCAGGCCCGAGTCGCCCATGGCTGGCTGTACAAAGGTCCGGGCCACCCCCGGGAGCCGGGCGAGCACGCGGTTGACGCGCACGTTGGCGAACACGCCGCCAGCTAGGCAGAGGTCCCTTGGCGGACCGCCGCGGGTGTGCCGCTCCACCAGGCCGGTGCATGCCTCCTCCAGAAACTGCTGGGCCTCGTGGGCCAGGTCCTGCGCCGAATGTTCCCTGTCCACGCCGGCCGCGGCCAGGGCCCGGGCCAGGTGCCGCGTCACCTGACCCGTGGGCAGCACGAGGTAGTCCAGCAGGGTGGCGTGATCTCTCAGGGCGCGGAATCGGATCTCGCCGCCCTGGTGGCCGATCATCTCGCCATAGACCCGCCGTATCTCCTCGGAGGGCGCTCCGCCGGCGGCCATGGCGGTGACCTTGCCCTCGTCCTCGGTGATCCGGAACCCGAGCAGACGGGTGACCACCGAGTAGAAGATGCCTGGGCTGTCCAGTTGGTCCAGCTCTCTCACGATCCGCGGCGGGCCATGCTCGGGCGCCTCCAGACAAAGCCCCGAGAGCAGGTCCCCCTTGCCGTCCAGGGTGACAACCAGGCAGTCGCCGAAGCCGCTGCCCCACAGTGCGCTCATGGCGTGGGCCGTGTGGTGGTTGACCCGGGTCACCGGCGCGCTGATGCCCAGACCGCGCAGCATGAGGCGCGCCCCGGCCAGGCGGTAGCCCTTGCTGGCGGCCAGCAGGCCCAGGCCCGCGGCGGCCTGCACCGAGCGGCGGCCCTGGCGGCGAAAGCGAGCCCAGTCTTCCGCCGGGGGGGAGAAGGGGAGGGCGACCAGGTCAACCTGCCCGGGAGAGATGTTGGCCAGCTCCAGGCAGGCGCGGGCGGCGAGGGTGGGCATGGTCCCCGGGTGGCGCCGCGCGTCGAAGTTCTTTATCCGGCGGAAGCGCTCCTCCTCCGCGGCGGCCAGCACATGGCCGTCACGGACCAGGGCGCAGGAGCTGTTGTGCCCGTCGTGCACGCCGAGGACGATCACCCGCGGCCTCCCCCCCGCCACAGGGCGTTGCGCTCGGCCAGGGCGGCCCCGAGGTTGCCGTCCAGGAGCAGGTTCAACTCCATGGTGCTGCTGCACCAGCAGGCGGCGCAGCCCGCCACGGCCACCTCCGCCATGGCCTCATGGATGGGCCGCCCCGCCAGCTCGACAAAGGGTCCCTCAAACTGGCGCATGGTGCAGGGGTAGAGCCGGCCCTGCAGGTCCACACGGCCGTAGACCCGGCCGGCGGCGCAGGAGATTGGCGCGCCGTGGGGCCAGGTGGCCTGGTGCCTCAGCGCGGCGTGGCTGTTGACGACCGGCGAGCCGGAGCGGGCCTTGTCCCGGCGGATGGCGTCCAGGGCGCGCAGGTATGACGGGCGCTCGGGCGCCAGGTGGGCGGCGTCATCCCCGGCGGCGTGGGCCCCGCTCACCGGCTGGAACTTGATGGCCAGATCCTGCTCCCGGCAGAAGGTCAGGATCTCCTCCACCCGCGCCACGTTGTGCCGGGTGAGGGTGCAGTTGAGCTTCACCGGCAGGCAGCGCCGCCGGGCTGCCTCCACCCCCCTCATGGCCGCGGCGTGGCTGCCCTTTCCCCGCAAAGCGTCGTGGACATCCTCGGGGCCGTCAAAGCTGATCTTGGCCAGGTCCAGCCGGTCCATCACATCGATCCGGCGGGGCAGCAGGGCGCCGTTTGTGTTCACCGCCACGAAGACGCCGGCCCCACGCAATGGATCCAGCAGCGCCGGCAGGTCCTCCCGGGTGAGTGGCTCCCCCCCGCTGAGCACGGCCACCCGCATGCCTGCCTGCACCAGGCGCGACAGGAGCGCGGTGGCGCTGGCGGTGTCCAGCTCTTCCCTCTCGGCCAACGCCTCCCTGTGGCAGTACTGGCAGGACAGGTTGCACTGGTTGGTCACATCGATGCCCACCAGCACCGGCCGGGGGATCCCGCCCACGCGGTGGCGTAACACCCCCGCCGCCGCCCGCGCAGCACAGGTGGCCCGGGTGACGGTTCGTCGAAGGCGCCCACGCATGCCCTTACTATAGGTCATTTCATTGGTGTAGGAATTGAAGATAGGTTTACGAAAATCAAGGGAAAGATGACTCGCTTTTTTCCCCGGCTGAGCCACTATTGGACGATGAGTGAATCAGGCCGATCCTGGGCCAAGCTCAGCAGAAGGATCCGAGGGGGAAGCTCCCTGGCGTTGGCCCTGGCCATTGGCAGGAGGTCGCCCCTGCTGGTGGGGTGGAGCCTGACCTCCTCCTGCAACCGCGCCTGCATCTACTGTGGACGCAAGGACGCGGGCGGCATGGAGCTCCAGGGGGATCGCGCCGTGGCCGCCGCCGCCGAGATGGCCGCCGCGGGGGTGATCAGGGTGAGCTTCACCGGGGGCGAACCGCTGCTCCATCCCCGGCTGGAGGAGATCGCACGGCTCCTGTGGCGCCGGGGTGTCCAGGTCTCGTTGAACTCCAACGGGGCCCTGCTGCCGGGCGCCCTGCCTCGCCTGGGCCAGTACCTTTGCGGCGTCACCATCAGCCTGGACGGCGGGGAGCCCGCCCATGACGCCCTCCGCGGCGAGGGCAGCTTCCGCGAAGTCCTCGCCGGCGCCCAGGCGGCCCGGGCCCATGGCCTGCCCGTGGCCCTGCACGCGGTCCTGGGCCGCGCCAACCTGGATCAGACGGGAGCCCTCCTGCGCGTCGCCGAGAACCTGGACGCCTCCATCGGCTTCACCCCCCTGGAGCAGGTGCCCGCCCCGGCGGGGATGGATCTCCAGCCCATGCTGCCAACCCCGAAGCGATGGCGGGAGACCGTGGATGACCTGATCCGCAAAAAACGGGCCGGCCAATACCGGATACAGAACTCCGTGGCCGGCCTGCGCTACCTGCGCAACTGGCCCACCTGGCAGCCCATCCGCTGCTGCGCGGGGCTGGTGTATGTACGGATCCAGCCGGACGGGTCCATTTATGGCTGCGGGAACCTCACCGGAGAGGACCTAGCTCCGTCCCTGGCTGATACCAACTTCACGCAGGCCTTCGACGCGGTGCCGCCCGGGTCGTGCCGGGCGTGCTGGTGTGATACACGGGTGGAGTTGAACCTCCTGCTCTCGGGGAGCCCATCCGCTCTGGCCGCGGCAGCAAAGAGGTAGCGTCATGGATCGACTTGAGACCACGATAGAGGATCAGGGAGAGGGGGAACTTTGCGCCTGACATGAGACGTTCGATTCAATTCTTCAAAGCAGCGCGAAACGCGGCGCGGGTCCGCATCACCGGCGCGCGCTTGCCAGCGGCCATCCGGATCCAGGTCACCTCGCGCTGCCACCTTGGCTGCCTCTACTGCACCCCCCCCGGCGGGGAGGGTTCCGATCTGTCCACCGGCCAGCTGCGCCAGGTCCTGAACGAGGCGGCCGAGCTGGGCTGCCTCCGAGTCTCCTTCAGCGGCGGCGAGCCCATGCTCCGCCAGGACATGGGGGAGCTGGTGGATCATTGCGCCGACCTCGGCATGGTCCCGGAGATGAACTCCAGCGGCCTCGGGATCCCGGGGCGCATGAACGAGCTGGGCCGGCTGGAGCTGCTCAAGCTGAGCCTGGACGGCCCCGAGGATGTACATGACAACCTGTGTGGCCAGCCAGGCGCGTACCAGCAGGTCCTCGATGCCCTGTCTGCAGCCACGGCCCGTGGGATCCACACCGTGCTCGTGACCACCATCACCAGGCAAAACGTGGACTGCCTGGACCATGTGCTGGACCTGGCCCGGCGCCACGGCGTCATGGCCGCGTTCCAGCCCCTGAAGCCCAACTACAAGGGCTTCCATGGGACCGGGGACCTCCTCCCCGAACCGGAGGATATGCTCAGGGCGGTGGACGAGCTACGGGCGGCCAGGCGCGACGGCGGCGGCGCCAACATGCGCAACTCCATTCCAGCGCTTGACCACATCGCGAGCTGGCCCAACTACAGCCCCATGCGCTGCTGGGCCGGGCGGATTTTCTGCGTGGTGGGCGCTGACGGCACCCTCTACCCCTGTGACCGCACCCCCATGGATGCGCCTCTGCCCAACTGCCTGGAGCTGGGCCTTCGCGAGTCGCTGAACCGCCTGCCCGAGCTGTCGTGTGATGGCTGCGGATTTTGCGGCGCCATGGAGCTCAACCTGGCCCTGCGGCCCGACCCGCGCATCGTTGGCCACCTGCTGCGCATGATCGGCCGCTGAAGGAGCCCGGGCCGTGAGCCGTCCGCTCCACTCCAAACCAACCAGGCAGCGCCTGGCCTGGGCAGCAGCCACTGTCCTGACCCTCATCCTCCTCTCCTGGCTCCTGTTCAAGGTCCAGCCGCGCCAGGTTATGGGGGCGCTCTCCAGGGGGGATCCGTGGTTCATTGGCCTGGCCGCCCTGCTGGCCCTGGGCTTCAACACCCTGCAATCGGCAGAGCTGTACCGCTGGACCTTGCGCGGCTTCGGCTTGCGGCTCCCCTACGTGGAGGTCCTCCTGGCCACGGGGGGGAACCTGGCCATCCAGGGGACCCTGCCTGGAGGTACCGGGCACATGATGCGGGTGGCCTACCTGAACCGAAAGTGCGGCGCTCCCCTGGCCGGAGCCACCGCGGCCGTGGTGGCCGGGCTCTGGTTCAAGCTCACCTGGCTGCTCGTCATGGCCACCGCGGGCTGGGCCCTCGCGCTCGCTCCGCCTGCGGTGCCAGGCCCGCTGCTGGCGGCGCTCCTGGCCGGTATGTTGTTCCTGACCGCCGCTGCCTCCCCCGTGACCCGCTGGCTCGGCGCCAACACCAGGCTCCCGGGACGCGCGGCCGGCGCCGTGAACGCCGTGGCGGAGAGCGTCAGCGATATCCGCGGGGCCGCCATGTCCCTGGGCGCCCTGCACGCCCTGCTCTCGGTGTTGGCCGAGGTGGCCATCTTCGCCGTGATCATGCACGGGCTGGGGGCCACCGTGGACCTGGCGCTGACCGCCGCCTGCTTCCCCCTGGTGATCATCGTGTCCAAGCTGCCCATCACCATCATGGGCATGGGCACACGGGAAGCTCTGACCGTGCTGCTCTTCGCGGGCGCGGCCCCGCCAGGGGTGTTGCTGGCCGGCGCGCTGGCCTTCTCGGCCGTGGAGCACCTGCTCCCGACCCTGGTGGGGATCCTCTTCACCTGGTCCTACTTGCGGCGGATCTTCACGGCGGAGGCTCAGGCGGGCGACCGCCAGTAAGGCCTCACCTGCCGGCCATCAACCTGCCCACAGCGGCCAGCGCCCCGGCGGCGCCCCCCAGCGCGCGGTTAATCTCCAGGGTGTTGTTGCGCCAGCATCCGGGGCACTGTCCCACCGCGGCCATGGCGCGCACCCCCTCCATGAAGGTGCGGGCCTGGCCGCCGCCGGTCATGCCCGGCTCCTCGCACGCCACCACGCTGCCGTCGCTCATGATCCGGCAGAACCAGCGCCCGGCCTGGCACCGCTGAGACACCGTGGCGGGCCAGCGGCGCATCAACTCCAGGGTACCGGCGGAGTTGACCAGCCGAGGGTCCCCACGCCGGCGGAGCTCGGCCAGGCGGACCAGAGCCCGCCGCAGGTCAGCGGGATCAGGCAGGAGCTCCTGAAGGTCCCCCGGTGACAGCTGCGCGCGGAGCTCCAGGGGTTGAAAGGAGACCGGGCACCCGAACCCCTGTACAAGGGCCAGGTATTCATCGAGGCAGGGGAGGAGGTCGCGGCTGAGGACCGTGTTGAGCTGCACAGGGATACCGGCGGACCGCGCGGCCTCCAGGCCGGTCACGAGCCCCGCGTACGCCCCCTCACCACGGAGGTTATCGTGGACCGCCTCCGGACCGTCCAGGCTCAGCTTGAGCAGGCGCACCCCTCGCAGGGCATCCAGCCGTCCGGGCACCAGGGTGCCGTTGCTGGTCACCCGCACGGCCACGCCGCTCCGGGTCAGGATGGATATCAGCGGGCCCAGGTCCTCGCGCAGCAGCACCTCGCCGCCCAACAGGCTCACGGCCAGCACCCCCTCCGCCACCATCTCCCGGGCGTAGGACTGGGCCTCCCCAGGGGTCAGCTCCCCGGTAGGGTCCTGCCACAGGGCGCAGTGCCGGCAGCGCAGGTTGCACCGCTCGGTGAGCCGCCAGGCCACAAGCAGGGGGGCGCGCCGGCGTGTCACCCAGCGCGCGGCGGCCCTCAGAAGGAGGCGCCGGATCATGACCCCTCTCCGCGCCTGGCCAGGGGAGCCACGGTCCTCGCCACCCGCCGCAGCTGGGCCATGGACAGGCCGGGGTGGCAGGGCACCTGCACCGCCTGCCTCGCCGCCCTGGCCGCCACGGGGCAGGCCCCCTCTGACAGGTCGGTGAGGACACCGGTGCCCAGGTCCACGCCCCGGCGCCAGGCCGCGCGGGCGGCCGCCTCGGCGTCTTCAAACCGCAGCACGAGCTGGTACCAGGAGGGCGTATCGCCTGGATACGGCCGGGGGCGCCAGGTGTCCGCCGGGAGCATGCCTGTCAGCTCCGCCACGTTCCGCCGCCTTGCCTCCAGGTGAGCCTGCAGGTGCCGCAGGTTGCTCAGCCCCGCGGCGGCCTGGGCCGGGTGAAGACGCGCGGCGTGATTGCCCGCCCCCTTCTTGCCCCGCTTGTACCGGGCGATGAGCCCATCCATGCGCCCCCCCATGGCCAGGAGCGGGGCAGCAGCCAGGGTGAACCCCGCGGGGGTGGCAAGCAGCGCCTCCAGGTGTCCCATGCACACCTTGCGCAGGAGCCTCGCGTGATCCGGCGCCGGCATGGCCGCGATGTCCAGGCGCAAGGCGGCCGCCAGCTGGTCATCGTGGGTGGTGATCATCCCGCCACCGAATGCGGAGAGCGGCTTGACCGTCTCCAGGCTTGTGAAGCCTGCCAGGCCAAGGGACCCAACCGGACGGCCCGCGCGCAGGGCCCCGGCCGCCTGAGCGAAGTCCTCCAGCAGGGTCATACCCCGGGACGCGCACAGGTCCTGGGCCCCGGCCACATCGCACGGGATCCCCATGAGGTGGGTGGCCAGCAGCACCCGGGCGCGGGGGCCCGCCTTACGGGCGGCGTCAGCCGGATCCAGCTGCAAGGTATCTGGATCCACATCCACGAACACCGGCGACAGCCCCAGCTGCCGGATGGTCTCCGGCACGGCGCCGAAGGTCAGGGCGGGCAACAGCACCTCGTCCCCCGGCCGAAGCTCCAACCGGGAGAGGACCAGGGCCATGGCTCCTCTGCCAGATCCCGTTAGCAGGGCGTGAGTGGCACCAAACGCCCGGGCTGCTTCCTGCTCCAGCTCGTGGATCCGTCCCGCAGGCGCCAGCGCCCCGAGCAGGAGCGCGCTGGAAATGCCCGGGGCATGATGCAGCCCGCGCCTGGGCAGCCGGAGGTGGGGTGTGGGCAGCGTGGTCACTGGCAGGATAATACCGCGAGTCGACGTGGGTATCTGCCGCGTTCCGTGGGCATGCAGGGCCTGAGCGTCGCAGGCCAGCGGCCGCGCGCCGGGTGCACCGTCCTCTTTGCATCCAGGGGCGGGTACGGCATCATGACCGGACGCCAACAATGGACGAGCAGCCAGAGAAAAGTGGTCAGCAGCCTGGCGGGCCCTCCCATGCGGCCCTGGACAGAACAGGTGCCGCCACCCTGCTGGCGCTCCTGCTGGGGCTGCTCTGCCTGAGGCACCTGGCCGCCTACCTGGGCGACGCGGGCACCGAGCACTTCGAGGAGCTGATGGTGCAGCTCTCCCGGTACGGCATGGGTACAGCCGGCCTGGGCCCTGACCGGGGCGGCGGGATCACGGGAGGCGGCCAGCTCTACTTCATCCTCCACGAGCTGGTCAGGAGGGCAGGGCTCCCCTTCTCGGCCGGCCAGGTCCTGCACCTGGCGCTGGAGGCCGCGGCCCTGTTGGGCTGGCTCTGGCTGGCGCCGCGGACCTTCTCCCGGGCGCTGGTCTGGTGCGTGGGGTTGGCCCTGGTGCTGTACGACGTGCCCAAGCTTTACCTGATGGAGAACAGCACCCTGGTGGCGCTGGCCACGGTGCCGCTGTTCGCCCTGGTGGCCGCCGTCCTGGATCGATGGAGCTGGCGCGCTGCCCTGGGCGCCGCCCTGTTCATGGGCCTCTCGGCCAACCTGGGCGTCATCGCCCTGTCCGTGCTGCCGGCCCTGGCGGTGACCCTCTGGCTCCAGCGCAACCCCCGGGGCGTGGGCCTCCTGACGTTGCTGGGCGGGGCCGCGGGGGTTGCCCTGTTGCCCCAGCTCCTGGCGCCCTTTGGGGGGGGGAGCCTGCTGGCCGACATTGGCGACGCCGTCCTGGGGCTGGGCCCCGTGGGCGCCCTCCAGAGCATTGCCACCACCCTCGGCCGGTACCTGTGGGATGCCCCCCTGCTGCTTGGCCTGGTCCTGCTCTGGCGCAGCCCTCCGCCCCGCCTGCGCCTGGTCATCCCCTGGCTCCTCCTGGCCACCTTGCCGGTTTCATTGCTGGACCTGGGGGACCAGGGTGAGCTGTACCACTTCGCCGCCTCGAGCCCGGCGCGCGCCATGGTGGTCGGGGCCGGGATCCTCTGGTGTGTCAGGCTGCTCGAGCGCGTGTCGCGGGGCCGGTGGGGCTGGCCCTCCATGCTGGGCGCGGTCATTGTCGCCTGCGGCGTCATCACCGTCGCCCCCCTGGCGTTGCAGGGGTTCTCTGCCCACACCACCTGGCGCGGGGTCCCCGCCCACACGCGCTGCAGCGCCTCGGACTCGGGCAAGTGCAGCCACCGGCAAATCGAGCAGGTCCTGGAGGGGCTGGCCCGGGCCGGCGTTACCCCCGCTCCCCACCAGGATGTCACCTTCCACGGGGCCTACGCGCCCTGCCTGAACGGAGCATGGACATGGCGCCGGAGCCAGCTTGGCCAGCCAGCGCGCGCCCGCGGTCCCGGCCGGCACATCCTGCTGCTCACCCGGCAGGACAGGCTCGACGCCACGCACCTGCCGGGCGCCCGTCAGGCAGGAGAGCTCATGGCCGTGGAACATGTCCGCCCCCTGGACGTGCGGCTCGTCCAAAGCGAAACGCGCACGCCCGGCAGCGCGGAGGTGGAGGTGCGCGGCATGGGGCGCGGCATGGCCTGGATCGCCCTGGACAGCGCCGCGCCTCTGCATGGCCTGGAGGTCACCCCTCTGGCCCAGGGCCCGGAGGTGCTGGCCACGGTGCGGTGCGCGGACCGCCACGGCCCGGACGCCCCCGCGGTCATCCGCACCGGCGCCCACATCCTGCTCAGCACCGCAGCCGCCGGCGCCGCCGCCGTGCGCCTCAGGGTCAAGGCCCCTGGCAAGATCATCGACGCGGTCCACGGCGTGCGGATCCCATGAGGCAGGGCGACGCCGGCGCTGCCCGGGAGTTCGGGAGCGCGGCCCTGATCATCACGCTGCTGACAGTTCTGTGCGCGGCTGTCTACCACACAGCGCTCTGGGAGCCCCTGATCACCGAGGATTGCCAGTGGATCCAGGGGTCGAACTTCGGCTTCTCAAACAGGAACCTGCAGGTCCTGCTGCTCCATGACCTGCTCCCGCGCCTGTCCGGCCCTCACGTCGAGGGCTTCTATTGCCTCAGCATCGGGCTCCACCTGCTGAGTTCGGTCCTGATCTACCTCCTCTTTTTGACCCTGGCCCGGACCCGGGGGAGCGGCTTCCCGGGAGGCTCCCTGACGCATCACCTGGGCGGGGCCATGGCGGCCCTGCTGTTCCTCGTCTACAACAGCGTCCCCATCGGCTTCCTCTCGGCCCTCTCCTATCAGCTGGTCACCGCCTCCTCCTTGCTCACCCTCCTGTTGGCCCGGATCTACCTGAGGACTGGCCAGCCGCTGCTCTGGCTGATGGTGCTGGGCAGCTTCGGCGTGGCCCTCGCCTCGCACACCTACGGGCTCTGCCTGGTGGGGCTCCTCCTCGGCCTGGAGCTGCTCTGGAGCAGGGCGCGGGAACCCGGCGAGGGGCGCGGCGGGTGGGGCGGGATCCTGCTCAGGCACGGCCCCGTGCTCGCCATGGCCGGGTGGTACCTGGTCCATTACTGGGATCTGTTCGGAAGGGGCCTGACCCGCCTGGAGGGGACGACGAGCCTGAAGCTCCACGAGGAGCCGCTCCGCTTTGCCCTCTACCTGCAGGTCGCCACCATGGACCTGGTGCAGAACCTCGCGCCTCTGGGCGACAAGGTGCGCCGCTACGGAATGGACCATGGCGGCCAACCCCTGGGCGGGCACCTGCTCCTGATCCTGGCGGTGGTGGTGGCGGCCAGCCTCCTGGCAGGGCGCCAGCTCATGCGCCGGCGGCAGCACGACGCCGCCGGGGTGTTCCTGATCTTCGTGCTCCTCTGGAACCTCCTCGCCTTCGTCCTGACCCGACCGGTCCCGACCTGGGATCACCACCTCTGGCGGTTCAGCTTCAACGCGGCCAGCCTCTGCCTGTTCGCGCCCTACGCGCTGCTCTGCGCGGCGGACAGAGGAGCCGCCCGGCTGGGTCCCAGGTGGCGCGCATTGCCCGCCTCGCTGCTGATCCTGCTGGCCATGATCATGTGGGGCCCAGACCTGGGGCGCCGGACCCTCGGCCTGTGGGACCGCGCGGCCTCAGGACGCTGGGGGCGCAACCCGGGCAGCTGCCGCCTGCCCGCCCAATGCGACGCATGGGCCACCGTGGCCGCGGGGGAGGTGGCGCGGGCGGGCAGGGGGGCGAGGTCGCTGGCCTGCGCGGATCTGTCCAACCTCCAGCTGGAGGGCGTCGACCTGAGGGAGGCGGACCTGCGGGGGGCGAACCTGAGCAACGCCAGGCTCAAGCGGGTCAACCTCGGCGGCGCCCGGCTCGACGGCGCCTGCCTCAACTGGGCGCGGCTCGAGGAGGTGAACGCGCAAGGGGCGCGCCTGCGTGGGGCCTCGTTCGTGGGCGCCACCCTGCTGAAGTCAGACCTGACCGGGGCGGACACCCGGGATGTAAACAGGCACTGCCTACAGGGCCATCAACATCTTGCCCCGCGCAGGTGAACCCGGCGCGCCCGCTTGATATACTCCCCCCATGTCACGCCTGCTCTGGTTCTCCCTCCTGCTCCTGATCCCCGGCTGCGGGGACGACGCGCCGCCCGAGTGCCCCGACCCTGATGGCCGCTGTGTCATGGCGCACTTCGCCTTCGCCGGCGGCGACGCGTTTGAGTTCATCGGCCCCTCGGTGTATGGCGCCCTGGCCGGCGGCAAGGCCGAGATAAAGGCCAACGACATCGCCCGGCCCTACGCGGTGAGTATCCAGTGGGAGGTGGCCAAGGTGACCGGCCCGGGCACCCACTCTCCCAACGTGGTGGGCGGCCCGGTGGAGATCTATATCACCCGGCCCCACCCCACCAAGCCGCACCCGGCCTTCCGCACCTCAAATACAAGGTACGGCAGCCTGACCTTCACCGCCGTGGGCAAGGCCAGCGGCCAGGAAACCGCGGGCACCTTCACGGGGTTGCGCCTGGTCCGCACCGCTTCGGACGACAAGATCGACCTGACCATCAGCGGGGGCGGCTTCAAGGCCCTGCGACCCTGAACAACCGCCCGGGGGGCGCCAAAAAAACACCAATTTCATTTTCACGGGTTGACATCCGTCAACCAGTCCCCACTATTAGACCAGTCAGTCTAAACCAGTCGGTATATAACGAGCGGTATAAACCATGTGGTGTAACTATGTGGTATGAAACTCATGGTATGTTCTCCTCGATTCTGGACTCAGCCAGCACGGAGATAAGAGATGCCCGCAGCACGCTTTTACAAGCTCTCTCAGGAGCGTCAGGACGCCATCCTGGACGCGGCAGCCACCGAGTTCGCGGCAAAGGGCTACGAGGGCGCCTCGTACAACCAGATCATCAAGCAGTCGGGCGTGAGCAAGGGCTCGATGTACTACTACTTCGAGGGCAAGCAGGACCTGTACGGCGCGGTGCTGTTGCGGCTGGGCCAGACCTTCCTGGCTCACATCGGCAGCTTCAAGCTGGATCCGGACGCCAGCACCTTCTGGCAGCAGGCCGAGGAGATGAGCGTGCGGGCCATGGAGTACTACGCGGACTATCCAACCGCCGCGGGGCTGCTCAAGAGCCTGCTCACCCGGCCCCAGTCCGGCGAGACCCTGGAGACCGCCGCCGTGCTGCGCGCGGCCTGGGAGCAGTGGTGGGACATGGTGCTCAAGCTTGGACAGGAGTGTGGCGCCATCCGCACCGACCTGCCCAGGTCCTTGATGGTCCGGTTGCTGGTCGCCGTGTGCGACGCGGTGGACGGCTGGTGCATCGAGCGCATCGACAAGCTCTCCAAGGAGGACTGGCGCGAGGTCTCCCGCATGCTGGCCGGCTCCCTCCAGCAGATGGGAGACGTCTCGGCCGAGGACGAGGATCGCCGCCACCTCTGGCGGCGGTTTGAAGATTAGCTTCGAACAACTGAACAGCTGAACAACCGAGGTAGCGGGGGCGGACCGGTGAGGTGCGCGCAGGAGAGGTCTGTCCCGACGATGGAGGAAACCATGAAACGAGCAACCCGAACCCTCATCACCCTGGCCAGCGCGATGCTGGTCGCCATGACAGCGGCGCCGGCGGCGGCCGAGCTGACGCCGCGACAGATCGTCCAGCGCTCTCTGGACCAGCAGGTCTTCCGCAACAAGGGGGCGGAGATGAAGATCGAGATGCGCCTGGTGAGCAAGGGCAGCGAGCCCAGGCGCCGGGTGCTCGCCGCGTCCACCCTGCGCCGCGACGGCCTGAGCCACACCATGGCCCGGGTCCTCGCGCCCCAGGACCTGGCCGGCACGGCCTTCCTGTTCAAGCAGAAGGACAAGGGCGCCGACGAGCAGTTCATGTACCTGGCCGCCCTGCGCACGGTCAAGCGCATCGTGGGCTCTCAGAAGAGCTCCCGGTTCCTGGGCAGCCAGTTCACTTACGGCGACCTGGAGTGGGGGGCGGTGGAGGACGCGGGCTACACCCGGCTGCCCGACGAGGCGGTGGGCGCCGAGCCTTGCCATGTCATCGAGGCCACCCCGCGTGGCGACGACGCCTACAGCAAGCTGACCCTCTGGATCCGCACCCGGGACTACACCCTGGTGCGCATGAAGTTCTTCGACAAGAAGCGCCAGCTGAAGAAGGTCCTCTTCGTCAAGCGGGTGGAGCGCATCGGCGGACGCCTGGTGGCCACGCGCCTGAAGATGAAGAACGTGCGGACCGGAGAGAGCACCCTGCTGGCGGTGAGCGAGGTCAAGCTGCGGGACGACCTCTCCGCGGACCGGTTCTCGGTGCGCGAACTGAAGAAGCAGTAGGTCGATGTCTGGTTCGGCAAATAAAGCGGCGGTGGCCAGCGCGTTGCTCGCCCTGCTGCTATGCCCGGCGGCGATTGGGGCCCCGGCTGACGAGCCCGGCGCTCCCGGGGATGCTCCCGCGGTGTCAGACGATGAGGACACGCCGGGTGGGTTCAGCGCCACAACCCCGGCCCCGGTCCAGGCGGATCCGCCCACCAGCGCGGGTGATGTGGCCGATCCCGAGGACGACGACGGTGACGACTGGCCCGATGATCCACCGGCGGCTGCAGCAACGTCGGCCGGCGCCACCCCCACGGTGAGCCAGGCGGCGGCGCCGGCCGAGGCGGCGGGGCCGGAGGTCCTGACCTGGTGGGCCCGAGGCACCATCAGCCTGGGCCTGGACACGGCCCACTCCGGCCCCCGCTCCCCCAACCAGCCCGGCATCCGCGAGGACGTGATGGCCTTTGTCACCGACGTGGGGCTGGGGCTCAAGCTGCGCCTGCACGAGTCCATCCGGCTCCAGGCCGCTGGGCGCCTCCGGCTGCATGTCTCCGCCCGCCAGCCCACCGAGGAGGGCGAGACCTACACCCTGTTCAACGGCGACCTGCACCGCACGGACTTCGAGGCCCTGCCCGGCGACACCTTCGTCGAGGTGAGCACCGAGTTCGTGGAGTTTCAGGTTGGGATGGTCACCACCGTCTGGGGCGCCTCGGACCTGGTCAACCCCAACGACCAGCTCACGTCCCTGGACCTTCGCCTGGGGCCCATGTCCGCCCAGCGCCTGCCCGTGCTGGCGGCCAAGGCCGACCTCTACCTTGGCCCCCTCACCCTGACCACGGTCTGGCAGCCGGTCTTCATGCCCCACCGCTTTGACCTGTTCGGCAGCGACTTCGCCCTGCTCGGCCCGGGCGCGCCGGCTTCTATGCGCCTGGTGGGGGATCTGGCCGATCGCCTGGCCAACGACAGCGTGGAGGGGCAGTGGCAGGGCGCGCTGATCCAGACCAGCTCACCGCGGCCCTTCGCGGACAGCAGCGTGGGGGTTCAGCTCTCCGGCACCCTCAAGGGCTGGGACCTGGCCCTGCAGTACACCTACGGCTACGAGCGCCTGCCCGTGATGCGCATGCACGGCGACCTGGTCAGGCGCCTGCTGCCCTACCTGCTCTCTCCCCCCGTGACCTCCACCGACCAGGTGCTTCGGGCCCTCGCACGCTCCCTGGCCGAGTCGCCCACGGTGGAGTCCATCTACCTGCGCCAGCACCAGGTGGGCCTGAGCGCCTCCGGCGTTCTGTTGGGGATCGTGGTGGAGGCCGACCTCGCGCTGCTCTCCCGCAGGGCCGAGCCCCTGGATGGCGACGGCCCTGGTCTGCCTGGCTTACCCCTGGAGCGGGACGGCAGCCACTGGTCCACCAGCACCGACACGCCGGTGTTGGCCTACACCCTGGGCGGCCGCTATACCAGGGGCGAGGACCTGCTGATCAAGCTGGAGTGGTGGCACGAGCTGCTGCTGGATCCTCTGAACCAGAGCGAGGATGAGCGCCGCGAGCTGCTCATGGGCGGCCCCCAACGCGGCGGCCTCGCCCTGATGGCGCGCTACACCATCCCCCGGGTGGACCTGACCGCCCAGGTGCTGCTGCACAGCGAGTTTTTCCACGGCTCTGTCATCGTCTCCCCGGAGCTTTCGTACCGCTTCAACGATCACCTGACCGCCTTCTTTGGCGGCACGATCTACGCCGGACAGCGCGGCCCCGGCGCCCTGTTCAACGACAACGACGAGGTCCACCTGGGCTTCCGCGGCTACCTCTGATCAACAAGGAGTACTCGACCCATGGCATCCAACCACACGCACCCTGAAAAGGACGAGCAATCCCAAAAGGGCGCCCGATACACCGCCTGGCTCGTGCGCCACCGCCTGCTGGTGCTGCTCCTGACCGCGGCGCTGGCCACGGTGGCCGCGGCTGGCGCCGCCCGGCTGGAGTTCGACAGCACGCTGGAGGGCTGGTTCCTGGAGGACGACGCCAGCATGGTGACCTACCGGGACTTCATCAAGCGCTTCGTGGGCGATGAGATCTCGATCATCGGCGTCACGGCGGACGATGTCTTCGACCCAAAGGTGCTGGCCAGCGTGCAGCGCCTGACCCGGGCGGCGGAGATGGCGCCCCATGTCCACCGCGTCAGCTCACTGAGCAACGTGAAGATCTTCGACAACGACCCGGAGGGGGGGCTGGAGATCCGCCGCCTGATCCAGCAGCTCCCCCGGGATGACGAGGCAGCCGCGGCCCTGCGCCGTGAGGCCCTGGACAACCCGCTGCTCCGGGGGACGCTGGTCGCCCCGGACGGCAAGACCACCGCGGTGGTGGTGGAGCTCGTCGGCGGCGAGGACCTGATGCAGCGCAAGATGGCCCAGGCCCGTGCCCTGGAGCAGATCATCCAGCGCGAATCGGAGCGAACCGGCGTGGGCGCGAGCTTTCACCTGGCCGGGACTCCGGTGACGGACAAGGCCTTCTACGACTACAACAAGCGCGACTTCCACGTCATCCTGCCCATCTCGGCGTTGGTGGTGCTGTTGCTGGCCTGGCTCATCTTCCGGCGCCCGTTCCTGACCATCTTGCCCTCGGTGGTGGTGATGCTCAGCATCCTGATCATCTTCGGCCTGATGGGCGCCCTGGGCATCCAGGTCAGCATCCTGTCCACCATGGTGGCTGCCCTGGTCCTGGCCGTGGGGGTGGCCGATACGGTGCATGTCCTGTCCGAGTTCCGGCGCCACATCGAGCAGGGGCTACGCCGGCAGGTAGCCCTGCAGCGCACGGTGGCGCAGCTGTTCATCCCCTGCCTGTTCACCAGCATCACCACCGCGGCGGGCTTCCTCTCCCTGCTGATCAGCGACCTGCAGCCCATCCGCGAGGCGGGCTGGCTCTCCGCGGTGGGGGTGCTGGTGGCCTTCGGCCTGAGCATGACCCTGCTGCCGGCGCTGCTCTCCTTTGCCAGGCTCGACCCGGCGCGGTGCGGCGCGGGCCTGATCAACCGCCTGGTGACCGCCGCGGCGATCCGCATGGGCGGTCTCTCACGCCCGGCCAGCGTCAAGGTGCTGGCCGCCTCGGCGCTGCTGGTGGTCCTGGTGGCCGCGCGCCTGCTGGCCGGCGGGGTCGAGGTGGGGGCTAACCCCATGGGCTACTTTCGACCAGGGGATCCCGTCCGTACGGCCACCGAGCTCATGGACCGCCGCCTGGGGGGGAGCACCTCCATCGAGCTGCTGGTGGAGGCGCCGGGCGAGGGGCTCAAGGACCCGGCGCTGCTGGGACGCGTGGACGCGCTGCAGCGCTACATGGAGTCCTTGCCCGGGGTCAGCCGGGCCCTGTCGGTGGTGGACTACCTCAAGGAGCTAAACCGGGTGGTCCATGGCGGGGACAAGCGCCACTACGCCCTGCCGAAGAGCCGGGAGGCGGTGGCCCAGTACTTCATGCTGCTGGAGGGCGAGGAGGAGTTCTCCTCCATGGTCCAGTCCAACTACTCCCTGGGCCGGGTCACCGCCCGGGTCAGCTTCTCCGGCTCGGGCGACCTGGCCAAGCGCCTGCCCGAGGTGGAAGCCAGGCTGGCCCGGGACTTCTCCGGGCCGGAGGCCAGCGTCAAGCTCACCGGCTTCGTCAAGCTCATGGGGGACATGGAGCACTACCTGGTGCGCAGCCAGATCCGCTCCATGTTGCTGGCCTTCTTCGTCATCTCGCTGATGATGTTCATCCTGCTGCGGTCGTTCAAGCTGGGCGCCCTGGCCATGATCCCCAACCTGATCCCCATCCTGCTTGGCCTGGGGTTCATGACCTTCGTCGGCATCGGCCTGGACCCGGGCACGGTGATGATCGGCAGCATCGCCCTGGGCCTGGTGGTGGATGACTCGGTGCACTTCATGGTGCAGCTCAAGCGGCGTACCCGGGCCGGCGACGACCTGAGCGCGGCCATCGCTGGCACGATCCAGCGGGCGGGCCATCCCATCATCATGACCAGCGTGATCCTCATCGCCGGCTTCCTGGTGGCCACCCTGGGCAGCTTCAACCCCAACGTCAACTTCGGCTTCATCTCCGCGCTGGTGATCCTGCTGGCCCTGGTGGCGGATCTGCTGATGTTGCCGGCAGCGCTCAAGATCCTGAGGCCGCGGCTGGGCAGGGTGAAAGCAGAGAACAGGAAATCAGAAAAGCGGCGCCCCCTCGCGCCCGCGGCCAGAAGGCTGAGCCGCACAAGGACAGGCTAAAAGAAGCGCTCCTGCAGGCCGTGGTGGGTCTTGCCCCTGGTGTCCTTGACCTCCACCACCCGCCGCTCCAGGGTCACGCCGTTTTGGAAGCGGACCACATCGTGGGAAACGATCTTTCCTTCCTTCTGGGATAGCGCCGCGTCGTGCCGGATCCCCTCGGGGCCGTAGCCAAATTTGCGGCTGCCGGTCAGCCTGGCGACACCGGAGAAGACCTTGTCAAAGGCCTTGCGCAGGCGGCCCGGCTTGCCGGAACCCGCGCCCTTGCCCACGAAGGCCACATGCCCCGAGGCGTCCGGCCCGCTGGTGCCCTTGTAGTCATAGACCGCCGCCAGGGCGCGCCGGGAGGTCAGGTTGCTCATGCGCCCCGACTCCAGCTCTCCCTTCACGCCCTTCAGGCCGAGCTGCTTGCCGTCCACCACCAGGCGCCCGCCCTTGCTGGCCTTGACCTGGTTGGGGAAGTACTCCATGCCGAACACGCCGGGCAGCCCCATGGGCAACATGCCCAGGGACTTCACCGACATCTCAACCTGGAAAGCGGCCGACCTGGTGCCCAGCTTGCCGGGAGCGGGGAGCTTCTTGCGGTCATACTCCTTCATGCTGTGGGCCGTGAGCCGTTGCTCGGTGACCGGGCCGTCGTAGGAGACCAGCACCTTCTTGGCCTCACCCTTCCCCTTGAAAGCGATGTTCAGCCTGGAGAGGTTGTCATTGTTGATGGCGAAGGTTCGCTTGCCCACCTGGAGCTGCACGTTGTCCCAGTTCCCCTTTTTACTGACGAAGGGGAAGCCCCGGTGTTTGCCGGCCACGATGGTCACCGCCTCTCCGCCGCTGGTGGCGCCACGCAGGACCATGTTGTGGTACTGGCCCTGCTTGATCAGCCCGAACAGGTTCTTCAGCCCCTTCTTCTGGGGCTGCAGGCTCTTCTCCATTTTCCGCTGCAGCTTCTGGGCCTTGCGCACGCGGCGGTTCTGGATCTTCCGTTTCAACCAGGGCCCCTTCTTGACCAGCTTGCCCGGCACATAGCGGCTGCGGGAGCTGGAGAGCGGCCCAGGAGCTTTGGCCTGGACAGGGACGGGCTGGGCCGCCACCAGAACCAGAGCTGCCACAGCGAGGAGGAGAGGGCGGGTGAAGATGGCGGCTGGCCTGACGGGCATGATTTTTTCCAGTGTGGTGATTTTCCGTATTGAAAAGCAATCATCGGGCCAATGATCGCAAGATGCATGATTCCAGGAAGATACGCTGAACAGGGGTCAGCAGACCCCCCCCAACCGGCAACTGCACTGGCCAGAAGTGAGGCCAGAATCCGGCCACGACCTTACCGAGCTTCTTCCGCCAGGCGCCGGTGATTGTTACAGGACGGTCATCAGCTCGCGCCACTGCTCCTCAAAGGCCAGGAACTCGGCGTACGCGTCGGGGAACTCCAGCGTCTCCATCTCCACGGCGAGGTCCTGAACATGGGCGACGGCGGGGTCGTCTCCCTCCTGCCGGTACTCCTCGGCCAGGAGCCGGCAGGTTTCCATGAGGCGGGGCCGCAGGTCCCGGGTCAAGAAGGGCCCGGGGTACGGGTCGAACAGGGCGGGATCCAGCCCGGCGCCGGCGAGCTTGTCACGCTGGTACGCGTACCTCACCGCGTCCTGCTTGAGCTGGCGCCAGGCGGGGTGTGAGTGAGGATCGGGCAGGTGGGTAATGGCGAGCTCGTTGTCCAGGTAGAAGCGGTGGCCGCGGAAGCGGGCGTTGATCAGATAATCGATGTCCTCTCCGCGGGTAATGTGGGGATCGAAGGGCACGTCATGAAACAGCTCGGCGGTGATGGTCATGTTGCCGCCGAAGACAAAGGGCGTCTCCTTGATGCGCGGCGGGGCGCCGATGACCTGATGGAAGGCCCGGTTCATGGCGGAGATCTTGCCCCACTGTCTATCCCAGGCCGCCTCGGGCTCCACAAGCAGGTAGGCGCCGTCCCCGCCCACGTAGTAGCCGGCCAGCCCCTTCACTCCCGAGGCGAGGGCCGCTCTCACCTTGCCCACAAACGACGGATCTTCGAAGACCTCGTCATCGTCGATGAGGAGCACAGCGTCAGCCTCGCTCATTTGCGCCAGCGCCAGGCAGATGTTGCGGATGTTGCCGTAGCCCCTCAGGGACAGCAGCCCGGTCAGGCCGCCGTGTCCCTGCTCCTCCAGCCGGCGGCGCAGCGCATCCAGATCCCGCTGGTCGAACAGGGTGGTGGGCACCTCCGGCCGGGCGTCGGCGATGATCCCCTCCACCCGCTGGCGGACCTGCGGGGCGATCTCGGGCGCCGTGGCCGCTGCCACAACCACCAGGCTGAAGTCGTCATCTTCCAGCCTGGCCAGGCTCGAGAGGGCGCGGCCCAGGGTGCCCTGTGAGGAGAGCGGGGTGGGGTGATCATAGACCGCGTCGCCCTCCTGCCAGCCCTCGCTCCGGGCCCAGTAGGTGGGTATGGCCATTACCAGTCGCATACGTGAAAGCCTAAAATGCCCGGGGGGATGTGGCCAGAGCGCCGATCAGAGGAAGTCCAGCTTGCCGTCGATATGCTCGGTGATGTTGATCTTTCCGTCGCTGAACATGGAGGGGTGGCAGACCACGCAGTAGGTGATGGGGTACTGCGGTTTCCCCTTGTGGCACGAGTCGCAGACCAGCCCCCCGGAGAGCTTGGAGGTCCACCTCCAGACCGAGCCCACCTTCCCCTTGGGGCGGGAGTGGCAGTAGACGTCGACGCAGGTCTTTGTCTTTGGATCCCATCTGGCCTTGAGCGTGGTCTTTGGATCCCGCTTCTTGCCGTTGGCCAGGGCGTCGAACACCACCTCCGCGGGCAGGTCGCTGTCCATGTGCCCCTTTGCGTAGGTGGACTTGGGTACCGTGTGGCAGGTGGAGCAGGGGAGGGCCACGCGTACATCGGAGCTCTTGAGGTGAACGCCGTGCAGCCCCACCCCCGTGGAGAGGATGTCCGTCCTGCCGTTCAGGTCTGGTGGGGGGGCGCCGCTGGCTCCGGAGCCGTGGCAAGGATCGCAGCCGCTGGTGGCCGCCGCCCGCCCCACCTGCACCTTGCCGTCGATGTGGAGGCCCACCTGCTTGAACCGCTGGCCCACCTTACCGGTGATCTTGAAGCACCCGACGTCCCCGGGGCTGCAGCTGGAGACCACCTGCTGGTGGCACTGGGAGCAGTCAGCGCCGCCGTGGTGCTTGGCCGGCGCCGAGTGGCACGAGGTGCAGCCGTCGCTCCCCTCGGTGGCCCAATCGGGCCAGGTGTATTTGGCCGGGATCTTGAGCCGCGAGCCGTGGCAGTAGACCGTACACCGCCCGGCGGAGCTGTCGTACCTGGCGGCCACTCCGCCCTGGCCGGCCCGCGGGCTGAAGGTTACCTCCGCCCTGAGGTCAGAGATCTTTTGGTTCTGGTCATCGAACAGGTGCCCGGTGTCGAGGAGGCTCCCCGGCACCCTGTGACAGTCCTTGCAGGTGATCCGCGCCGTGATCTGTGAGGCCAAATGAGCCCGGTGCGCGCCCACCCCGACGCTGGTGGCCGGGTCGAGGTTCCAGGAGAGGTCCGGCGGGGGGCTGGCGCCGTGGCATGTGGTGCAGCCCGCGAACGGACCTCCCGAGTGGCACGCCTGGCAGCTCCTACCGGAGGTCCCCCCTCTCAGCTGGGGGCCGTGGCAGGGCCTGCACCCGGCTGGGTCCCATGCCTGGCGCCGGAGCTCCCCCCCGTGGAAGGCGCGGGAGTTCCTGTCGTAGGCGTAGAGCCATCCCGGCGGGTGGACGCTCGACCGGAAGTAAGCCATCCGGTCCTTGACCACCCAGTGGGAGAGCATGTCGCGCTCCGCGGTGGTGGTCCCAAGCTGGTGGGCGCCCCCCAGGGAGACCAGCAGCTTGCTCTTGCGGTCTCCGGCGACGGCGTTGCGCCACCGGTCGGTGCCTGGCCCGAAGAGGCCGCGCCATGAGGAGAGGTCATACCGGGCGGCCGGATCCTTCCCGCCGTGGCAAACGACGCACTTTTTGGCGAGGAGCGGCTTGATGTCTTCCACGAAGACATATGTCGGCTCGTCATGCCGGTGGCGAGGGCGCAGCTCACCGCAACCCCAGGCCAGGGCGGCGAGCAGCAGGATCGCTGGCAACTTCGGTGGACTCATTGTGGAGGCATCAGCTCCTTTTCACTTTCCTGCCAGCGCTAGATCTAACACCAATATTCCACCTCGTGCATGGAGTTTGTGGATTCCATGGAGCCCGTGCGGATTGTCATCGCCGACATGGTGAGACATCCTGGTGGGCATGAGCGATCCTGACGCCACTGCCAGGCGCCTGGAGGAGACGGCCAGGCGCCTGGAGCTCCCCCTGCTGGGTTGGACCGGCGTGGAGCAGTACGAGGCCGAGTTCCCCGGCGCCGACCTGGGGCCCAGCTACCTGCCCGGCGTTCGCTCCGTGGTGGTCTTCGGCGCCGCCATGCTCAACGGCGTGGTGGACTCGCTCCTGCTGCCGCCCCCGCGCTTCATCAGCGACTTCTGGGCCACGGCAGGCCCCGGGGAGTTGTGGCCCGCCCTGCGCTACCCCGCCAACCTGGTCAAGCAGCTGATCAAGAGCAAGACCACCAGCTACACCAGCCGGTACCACTTCGCCGAGCACCTGGAGCACCTGAACACGCGGGTGGACCGGGCGGCCTACGCCATGGGGAGGGACCTGGAGGGCCTGGGGCACCGAGCCTTGCCCGTGGACCCGTGCAAGCGGCACTACTTCCCGCTCACAGGCGCGTGGAGCCTCAAGCACGCGGCGGCCATTGCCGGGCTGGGGCGGCTGGGCGAGCACCGGCAGCTCATGGTGCCGGGCATGGGCGTGCGCATCTGGCTGGGCGGGTTGCTCACCACCGCGGAGCTGCCCGAGCGCCCGGGGCGCCCTGTCGAGGACCCGTGCCCCGGGTGCGGCGAGTGCGTGGAGGCGTGCCCATTTGCCCGGCGCGCGGGCGGGTTCACCTTCCCCACCCACGCTTGCACGGCTTGCTCCATGTGCCTGGCGGTCTGCCCGGGGTTGAGGTGAGCCGCAGCCCCGCTGCAGAGCTGAATTACTCGCCAACCGCCAAGGGAGGGACCGCCATGTCCGCCTCGCGCCTGCTGGGCCTCTGCTGTGCCCTGCTCACCCTCGCCACCGGCTGTGGGGACGACGCTGTGGGCGCCGCCTGCCCCGACGCTGGCGTGTGCACGGTGGACGCACGGGCATGCGTCATGTGCAAGGACACCGGGCCGTGCAGGGATCTGCTGGCCACCGATCTGCCAGCCACGGATCTGCCGGTCACCGATCTGCCGGCGCCAGACATGTCTGCGCCGGACATGCCTGCGCCGGACCAGGGCACGCCGTCGATCCCCAACGAGACTGTGCTCTATGTCACCGGCAGCGCGGGCGGCAAGCTCACGGCCTACACGATCAAGACCGACGGCACCGTGAAGAAGGCGGTGAGCGGGCTGCCAGCCAGCTTCTCGTTCCTGCCCATGCGCGACGACTCTTCCCCCCGGGAGTACGCAAACGTCAGCCGGCACCGCCCCATGGTGATGGCCCAGGTGGACAGCACCTGGAGGTACCTGCGCTTGCCCAACAAGCTGGGGCAGATCTACCACCTGGTCACCCCCACCGAGCGCGGCTTCCTGCAGGTCAAGCCGGACGGGAAGGTCAAGGTGCTGGACACCATCAAGGGCTCGTCACCCACGAACCAGACCTACCACAGCACCGTGGGCGCCAGGCCCGACGGCACCATGTTCGCCGCCGCCTACGCCAGCACCTCCAAGGCCGCGGCCGGGATCAGGCTGATCCGCACCGACGGCAAGACCTTCTCCGGCAACGGCAAGGCAGTGTGCGACATCTCCCCCCTTGTGGGGACAGGGGGGCCGGGGAAGGCGCAGATGCAGTTCCCGTTCCACGACAGCTACCGCTACAGCGCGGGGCACATCTACTTCGTGGCCCTGTACCTGTCCGGCACGGGCTACTTCCGCCTCTACCGGGCCCCGCTGGACTGCACGGCCAAGGCGACCCCGGTGGCCCTGCCCAAGGTCGGGGGCTCACCCCCTTCCTACTATATCTCCGGCCAGCTGATCATGAGCGAGGACCGCGCCAGGCTCGCGGTTGTGGCAGGCCACTATGGCTCGGCCGCCGATATTATCCTTGTGGACACCGCCTCGGGGAAGGCCACCAACCTCTCCGAGTCCGCGGATGAGTACGAGGATCCAGGCTACTACGTCATGCACCCCGGCAAGGGGAGCCAGATGCTGGCCATCTCCCCCAAGAGCACCCACGCCGCCTGGGTCAAGGCTTCCTTCAGCAGCAGGGAGCTGTACGTCCGCCGGGCTGACCGGAGCAAGGCGGCCGTCCATGTCACCGGCAAGGCGAACTTCGCGGCCGCGGTGAGCGAGGTGCGCGGCCTGCAGTGGGCCAACGACGACGCGCTCCTGTTCATGGCCGGCACCAGCTGGAGCTATCTGGACATGTACCTGTACCGGCCGTCCACCGGCGCGGTCACCGCCATCACCACCTTCGGCGGCAAGACCAGGCCCTTCTCCGGGTTCACCAGCGCGGCGGCGGGCTACCGGCGGCCCCAGGGCGGCTGGTTCTCCCCCAACGGCAAGTACATCTACTTCGTCGACCAGGCCCACCATCCGGCGTTCCCGCCCCGCCACGACATCAAGGCCATGGAGCGGGCCACGGCCAAGCTCATCCCCATCACCAAGGACATGAATGTATATCCGGGGGCCGGCAACATCGAGGCCTCGGAGGGCGGGGGGCTGGTCTTCTTCCACGGCTTCGGCTTCGCTGGCAACGCCGGCTACCAGGACCTGTACTACTTCGACCAGGACAAGGCGGCGCCCGCGGTGAAGATGACCAGCTTCAAGGCTGGCGGGCACTACATGCGCATCAGCGACATCTTCCCCTCGCCCGGCGGCAAGATGGTCGCCTTCAGCGCCGGCCCCGACGACGGACGGAGCGTGTACGTGGGAGAGGTGAAGCCCTCGCCAGTGGTGCACAAGGTGGACAGCTACACAGCCGGGGGCGCGGCCAAGCAGTACATCGGCGATCAGAAGTTGCTGACCACCGACGGCAAGGCCCTGGTCTACGCCGCGGGGGGCGGGGCCTACAAGCTCACCCTGAGGGTGAGGTCGATCCACGGCGGCAAGGCCAGGGTGCTCGATGGCACGCCCGGCTACACCCATGTGATGGCGGTGTACAAGTAGCCCCCGTTGGGGCTGGCAGCGGCCCCGATGGCCCGGGTGGCGCCGCGCTGGAAGCTGCGGATGTTCGGTTACAATGGCGTGATGAACCGCGTCGCCATCATCACAGCCCTGCTCCTGGTGGCCTGCGCCGACGAGCCGGCGGCCCCGCGTGATACGGGCTTCTCCCTGCTGGACGCCCGCCCCGACCGGACAGCGGCCCATGCCGACAGGGGCACGCAGAGAGACCGCGGCCTCCCGGACCGGGCGCCTCGGGCCAGGGACAAAACGGCCGCGCTCACCCGCGCCCAGCTCGCGCTGCACTGGGCGCCGGTCTGGTACCAGGACAGCGACAGCAGCGACTACAAGGCCGACTACATCGTGGCCTACGACTTCGACGGAGACACCCGCTCGGACAACAACTGGGACAACCTGCACAAGGCGGGGTCGGACCTGCGCGCCGTGGTCTACTACTCGGTGGTTGAGACCGCCACCCACTGGTTCCTGCTCTACGCCGACTTCCACCCACGGGACTGGGATGAGAACTGCAAGCCGCTGCCCCTCTGGCCGGACAAGTGCCACGAGAACGACCTGGAGGGGGCCATGGTGGTGGTGCGCAAGGACAGCAACCGGTACGGCGCCTTCCACCTGCTCTACACCGAGGCCCACAACACCCTGCACGTGCACACCAACGACCCGGGGGTTAGCGCCCGCACCACCAAGAGCCTGGGCAGCAACAAGGTAACCTTCGAGCAGGGCAGCCATGTGCAGCTCTACGTGGAGTCCAAGGGGCACGGGGTGTGCGCGCTGACCTACCCGGGCACCAAGCACTGCAAGCACCCCACAAAGCCGGGCGCCAACCCGTTCCCCGGCGGCGACGGCATCGTCTACTACCCCACGGGCAAGGCCGAGATCCCGTCCGGGGGGAACGACCGCAAGGTGGGCTACGCCCTGGTGCCCCTGCGCACCACGCTCTGGGCCCGGCGCAAGGACATCTGCGACAGCGGCTGCACCTTCGACCAGAAGATGATCTTCGAGGGGCAGACCCTGGGCAAAGCCTTCGACGGCGACACCCACAAGAAGGACGCGGCCAACCCGCCCTGGGCTTGGGACGATCCGGATGACGGCGCGGTGTACCGGGGAGGCTTCTTCTTCCGGCCGGCGGAGACCGCCCTAACCCACCTGAACATCAAGGGGCCGTTCTCCAAGACCTACCTGTACAATCCGTACCTCAAGGGAAAGTAGGGGCCTCGAACCTGAAATGAGCGCCAGGGACCAACTGATGCGAACGATCAAGGGCCTCCCGCTGGCCTTGCTTGTATGTACCTTCACCGGCTGCACCGCCGAGGAGGAGGACGCCTCGCTGAGCCCGCCGGAGCTCAAGAGCCGCCGGCTCAAGGTGGTGGGGCGCGAGCTGCGCGACGGGCTGGACCGCCATGTCCTGCTCAGGGGCTTCTCCGCGGGCGGGGGGGCCAAGATGCCTCCCTTCATGCCCTTCGATCTTGGCTCCGGCGACTTCTCCAGGCAGGCGAGCAAGTACTTCGCGGCTCACCGCGCGCTGGGCGCCAACATGGTCAGGCTGGTGCTCTCCTGGGAGGGCCTGGAGCCCAAGCAGGGCTCCTACGACGCCACCTACTGGAAGCGGTTCCAGGCCATGCTGGACGCGGCCCACACCCACGGCATCTCGGTCATCGTCGATTTCCACCAGGACGTGTTCGCCTCGCCTTTCTGCGGCGACGGGTTCCCGCTCTGGGCCCTGGGCAACCTCCCCCACGGCAAACCCCGCTACGACTGCGGCAGGCTCGACTGGGGCCAGCAGTACTTCAACCCCACGGGGCCGGTGGGCAAGGCCTTTGACCGGCTCTGGAACAACACCGACGGGCTGCAGGACAAGCTGGAGGGCATGTGGAAATACGTGGCCTCAAGGGTGGCCAAGCACCCGGCGGTGGCGGCCTTTGAGGTGATCAACGAGCCCGGCGCCGGCTCCGTGGGCGAGAAGACCTTCTCCGAGCAGACGCTGCCCCGGTTCTACAAGCGCATGGGGCTCGCGATCCAGAAGGCCGCGGGCGCCAGGGTGCCGGTGTTCGGGGGCGGCCCGGCCGGCGATCCCCAGGCCCTGGCCAGCCACCTGAAGCGGCCTGACCTGGAGGGCTTCGTCTACGCCCCGCACTACTACGACACCGCCATGTTTGTTGGGCTGCCCAACTTCTCCGAGGCCGTGGTCCGCGACGGGCTGACCAAGGCCTTCTCCCTGGCGTCAACCTGGGGCGTGCCCGGCTTCCTCGGCGAGTTCGGCGCCCCCAACAGCAACCAGAAGAAGGGGGAGTACATCGCCTTCGTGCTGGACGTGATGGACAAGCTGTACATGGGCGCCGCCATCTGGGACGCCTCCATCTCAAAGCGCCTGTGGAACAACGAGGACTTCTCCATCTTCGACGCCAAGGGGGGCACGCGGAGCTGGGCCGACGCCACCATCCGGGGCTACCCCCGGGCGGTGGCCGGCAAGGTCACGCGGTTTACCTGGAGCAAGACAGACCGGACCCTGCGCCTGGAGGTGAACCCGGCCAGGCAGGGCATCACCGAGGTCTACTGGCCGGCGCGGCGCCTGGGCATGCAGCCGGCGGTCTCGGTGCAGGGCGCCGCCTGGAGCTGGATCGCCGAGCAGGAGCTGTTGCTGATCTCGGCGGAGCAGGGCGCCTCGGTGGTGGTGAAGGTGGGCCCCTCCTCGTAGAGCCATGAAGCTCATCTCCCTACAGTCCGGCAGCAACGGCAACTGCATCTACGTCGAGGGCGGCGACGCGCGGCTCATCTTCGACGCGGGCATCAGCGGCAAGAAGGCCGAGCAGCGGCTGGCGGCCAGCGGGCGGGATATCCGCGACGTGGACGCGGTGCTCATCTCCCACAACCACGCGGACCATGTCCGCAGCGCGGGCATCTTCCAGCGCAAGTACGGCCTGCCCCTCTACATCACCGCGCCGACCCTGGCGGCGGCCAACCGGTACAGCACCCTGGGGCGGCTCTCCCGGGTCAACCACTTCCGCTCCGGTGACCCGCTCCGGTTTGGCGGCCTCCAGGTGCGGACAGTCCCGACCCCACACGACAGCGTGGACGGGGTGGCCTTTGTGGTCTCCGATGGCAGCCGGAGCCTGGGCATCTTCACCGACCTGGGGCATGTCTTTTCAGGGCTGACAGAGATCATCGCCTCCCTTGACGCGGTGTTCATCGAGAGCAACTACGATGTCGCCATGCTCGAGGCGGGCCCGTACCCGGCCTTCCTCAAGAGCCGCATCCGCGGGAGCGGCGGCCACCTCTCCAACGCGGAGACCGCGGGGTTGCTGGCCAGGGCCGCTGGCGGACGGTTGAAGTGGGCCTGCCTCGGCCACCTGTCGGAGCACAACAACGAGGCGAGCCTGGCCCTGGAGACGGCCCGCGAAACCGTCGGCGAGCAGGTGACCCTCCACCTGGCCAGCCGCCACGCCGCGTCCGACGTGCTGGAGGTCTAGCAGAGCCCTGCCCGCGGGGTGGTGGCCCGGCTTATTTGATCCGGGGCTGGTCGTTGGTGATGCAGTGGAGGCCGCCGCCCTGGTACCACAACTCCAGGGCTGTGATCATGTACACCTTGCGGCCGGGGAAGAGGGCCTGGATGGTGGCCTTGGCCGCCTGGTCCCAGGCCGCCTTACCGAAGCCCTGCACAACGACGAAGCCGTTGCCGATGAGCCAGTTCATGTAGACGGCGGGCAGGTCCACCCCCCGGTGACGCACCGTGCCGGGGATGTCCACCCGGGTCACCTGGAAGCCGGCTGCCTTGGCTGCCTTGGCCGCGTTTTCGTAGATGGGCGCGTCCGGATCCTTTGGGATACGGGAGCGCGCAACCGCCACCCTGGTGCGGCTCACGAAGCGCAGGATGCCGTCGATGTGGCCCGTGGTTCCGTCGCTGGGGTTGTGCCCGTACACCCACAGGACCCTGGTCACGCCGAAGCTCTTCTTGAACAGGGCCTCGGCCTGGGCCCTGGTCCAGCCCGGGTTGCGGTCCTTCTGGCAATCCCAGTTCAGGGCCATGGCGTCGCCGCCGTTGAACTCCACGTTGCCGCGCTCCAGCACATAGTCGCCGTGCGCCTCGTAGGGAAGCCCCAGGGTGGCGGCGATCTTCACGGGCACCGCGTCGTCCTTCTTGTAACCCACGTTCTTGCCGAAGTTGCCGCCCCAGGCGTTGAACCCCCAGTCCTGAACCCACAGCCCGGCGCGGTCCCTGACATAGATGGGGCCGTTGTCCCGCAGCCACGAGTTGTCGTACGGCACGATGTGCCAGGTGATGTTGGTCCCGGGCACCCCCTTGGCCTTGAGGTACGCCTGCGCCTTGCTCCTGGCAGCCTGGGAGAGCGCCAGCAGGCGCAGCGGCTCGTGGTCCTGGATGGCGTCGATCACCTTGGCCACCTCGGGTCGCAGGCTCGCCTCCCAGTTGGTGGGCCACTGTATCCAGGTGGCGGCGTGGGGCTCCCACTCTCC
>CAZCFB010000005.1:0-5851 GCA_964497805.1 uncultured Kofleriaceae bacterium | reverse complement strand
GCGACGCGGACGCTGTTCATGGGGCCATCTCCTTCTCCTGCAGGTTATCAGGCAGAATCAAAATCTGCTGGCGGGCTGCCCCTGCATCTGGGCGCCGACGGTGAGGAGGACGAGATCTCCGTCCTGGAGCAGGGCAGCATCTTCGGCGAGCAAGCGCTGTTCGACCAGGGCCTGCGCTAGGCCACGGTCAAGTGCATGGAGCCCTGCGAGTTCCTGATCATCGACTGGGACAAGTTCCTCGCCACGGTGCTCGGCTGCAAATAAACAGCCCCAGCAGGACCAATGGCCAGAGCGGCGTCATCGGGGGCCGCTCCGCAAGCCCGCCGCTCAGGTGACAGCCACCCACGAGAGTGGTGATGGGGGCGTCGTTGGACTGGCCCCAGCTGGCGCCGCCATCGCCGGCGCGGGGTGGCAGGTCAGGGTCCGGACCGGGCGGGATCCCCAGGTCAGGGGCGGGGACCGAGCTATCCGGGGCAGGGGGGGCCTGGGCGTCAGCGGGATTCGGCTTCGGCTTCGGGCCGCCCGCGTCGGGCGCGGTGCTCTGCTTGGGCTGGCAGCTCCCCGCGCCGCCCTTCTTAACGCACCGCTCTCCGGCCTTGCACGCCCTGGCATTGGTCAGGCCGCCCTCGGCCGTGCACTGGGCCAGGCGCCCATCGATGAGGCAGATCGGGTGGGCCTTGGGCGGCGTCTTGGCGTCCGCCACGCAGAAGGCGCTGACGCAGCGCGCGCCGCTCTTGCTCCCGGCCGTTGAGCAGTAGGCGGCGTACTTTGAGCAGTCGCCCGTGGCGATGGCGCCGTCGCTGCAGTGGCCGATGACCTTGCTGTTGACGCAGACCTTCTTCTTGCCCTGCGCCGGGCAGACAGCGCTGACACAACGCACGCCCTTGTTGTCGTTGACGCAGGTGGCGCCATACGCGGCGCAATCTCCCACGCTGCAGTCCTTGCGGAGGATCTTGGTGCCCATGCAGGCGTCCTTGCAGCATCCCCCCGGGCCGGTGGGCGTGGAGCTGGCCACCTTGCGCACCTGGATCTTCTTGCAGTCGGACCAGCCGGCGCAGCTCAGGCCGAACAGGTGTTTGGTCACCAGCGGAGAGGCGTCGATGATGTAGCCGGTGCCGCCGCACTTGGCCGCGGCCTTGCTCTCCACCCACCCCGCCGGCCCATTGTCCACCACCTCCACAACCACGCACTTGCCGTTGGCGCGGAGCTCCAGCTTGGCGTGGCAGCCGAAGGAGTAGGCCCCGGTGGCGTACCACCACTTGCCGTCCACCTTCTTGCCGCCACACGCCGGGGTCCCCATGTAGCAGGAATCGGACGGGCCGCCGTAGCAGGTCAGGTAGTAGCTCCAGGGTGCGCCCCCGGGGGGGGGACCGTGCTTGAACAGATACTCGCCGGATCCAACCTCTTCAGGATCCATTTGCAGGTCGCCGCAGCCCCACGCCAACAGGGCGACCGCGGCGACGAGGGGGCTGAGGTTGGCGGGGTAATGGGTCATGCGCCCCTGAAGTGCAAGGCCCGATCCATCATCACCTGGCGAGAAGAATCAAGGACTTGGCAGCGAGGAACCGCGGAGTGCGCACAGCGGTGTGCAGCAGCCGGGTTGCACCACGAGTGGGAGCAGCGCTCAGGGGGCCGTGCACAGGCCCATGCCCACCACCAGCTTGCAGGTGGCAGGGCAGGTGCCGCCGTCCTTGTAGATGGGCCAGGCCGCGTGGAAGGCCTTGTCGTTTTTGGAGCAGACGCAGCTGGCGTAGGCGCTGGCGCAGAAAATCTTGAGCTTGAGCGTGGAGCTGTAGGCGCACTCGTAGCGACAGTACGTCTTGCCCACGGTGTCCTTGCCGCAGCTATCCACCGGGCCCAGCTTCCAGGCAGACCACCTGGTGCACACGCTGGCCGTGTCGGTACAGACCCCGCCCTTGCAGGCGCGCACCTTGTACACGCTGTCCTTGCAGGCCTTGTTGCAGCCTCCACAGTGGGTCGCGCTGGTGCTGGTGTCCACGCAGGTGCCTCCGCAGTCCGCGCCGGGCTTCTTTGTGTAGCTGCAGGTGCCGCCCGAGCAGGTCCCCGGCGTCTTGTGGCACGCGGTGGGCGGCTTGGTGCAGCTCACCCCCGCGCACGGATCACCGGCGCACTTGGCCTGCTTGCAGCCCCCCTTTCCCTTGCAGCTGGTCTGTATCCCCGTGTACGTGCAGTTGCCGCCGGCGCACTTCCCCTGGGGCAGAAAGGTCTGTAGCAGATCGCTGTTCACGCAGCTCGCGGCTGGCGGCGTGGAGCAAACCACCTTGGCGCCGGTGCAGGCGCCAGCAGAGCAGCGGTCGTCGGTGGTGCAAGGGTCGCCGTCGTTGCACTTCATCTTGGCGTCGGTCCAGGCGTGGCTTCCGTCGCCAACAGGGCCGCAGGTCCAGGCCTTGCCGTCGCACACCATCTCCCTGCATGTATTGGCCACGTCGCACACCACGGGTGTCTGTCCGGCGCAGCCCAGCGAGTTACGACACTGGTTGTCGTCACAGAGCGAGTACACCCCCGCGCATCCGCCGGCCATGAGGCAACTAAACAGGCCCGCGAACAACACCAGGCGCCCCCATTTCCATCCAGACCAGCTCATTTGTCCATTATAGTGCGCTCGAACGCGTGACGGTGAGATATGGCCCCCTGGCCGGACAGCAAGCCCTGGCCTCCATCCGCGTTGCCGCCGGCGTCAGGGCGCGGCTGCTGAAGCACTGCGCTTCAAACTCCAGCCTCCAGGGAACCTACGACAATTCAAACGGGGCAAAGGCCAAGTGCTACAACAACCCCCACAAGAGCAGCTCCTCCTATGTGCTGCTCAATGGGACCTGCAAGTAGTGCGGCACACCCCCACCGGGGCCTCACCTGACCGGATCCGGGGCGAACTCGTATCCGTCCTCCACCTCGCCTGACGCGTCCTGGGCTGGGGGGGGCTCCTCCTCGCGAACCAGGTAGATGGGCTGCGGCGGCGGGAGCGGAGCCGCCCGAGGATCTTCTGCGCGGTCCAGGCTCACGGTTAGCTGCAGGCTCAGCATGTCCACGCTGGCGCTGTAGAAGCCGTTTCCGACCACCGGCCCCACCTCGCCGCTTCCGCTGAAGTCCATGGCCGTCTGGGTGCTGCGGTTCACCTCCCGCTCGGGCAGGAACACATGTCCATAGGCCACATCGAGCTTGACCCAGCGCCAGCGCACACCCACCCCGCAGGTGAGCCCCAGACGCCGCGGCCCCACAACGAAGAGGCTGGTGTTGGACACCGAGGTGGCCTCGGTCTCGTAGAACCCGCCCAGCCGCGCGGTGAGGTCCCAGTTCGGGCCCAGGTCAAAGCGGTAGGCGCCCCCGACGCGGAGGGCGAAGGTGTCTTCCAGGTGCCAGTTCACCTTGGTGGGCGGCATCGGCTTGCCCAGGGAGTTGGCCTTGATGTCGATGGTGCGCACCCCCACGGCCGACCACTGCTCGTAGGTGAAGTCCGCCTCGATGTCGGCCACCTCCTCCCCGCCCCGGTAGAAGATGTACCTCGCCCCGGCGCGGAACATCCAAGGGTAGGCGTAGGACATGCTCGCCGACGGGTTCAGGGGCGACATCATCGGCTTGGTCATGCTCCCCTGGAGCTGCTGAAGGGCAGAGCCCAGCTCGATCACGGCCTCGCCCTCCAGGGTGGCGTCAGCCGGCAAGCGGACCATGGCGCCCAGCTCCACCCCGGGCGCCGGCCTGATCAACAGGCCCGCCGAGCCAGTGGGAGAGAACAGGTCCTCGCCGGTGAGCTTGATGCGCACGTCGCAGGCCGGATCCTCGGGTTGGTCGCACGCCGAGCCCGCCGTGGCCACCGAGGTTGAGCTGCCAGTGGCCACCATGGCCTGGAAGGTGAGCCCGATGTCCAGCCAGTGGATGGGGCGGAAGGCCACCCCGATGGTGGGGAACACCACGATCCCCTCCATGCTGATGTAGCTGTAGCGCTGGGGCGCGTTCACCCTGGCGCCGCCGAGGCTGGCCTCCGTGGCGTATGACCGGGTGGTCTGGGGGGGGCCGTACAGACCAAAGGCGAAGGTGAGCCGGTCGAAGTAGCCCAGGTCGGTGGTGATCATCAGGTGCAGCGGGTTCACCATCCAGGGCTTCTCGTTGTTCATGGTGGGGAAGGGTTGGGTCTGGCCGCCGGTGCCTGGCACCTCCATGCTGCCCAGCCGGGTGAAGTCGTACACGGAGTAGATGGCGCTGCCGCTCACCGCCACATGGTGCCCGCGCAGCTTGACGAACCCGGCCGGGTTGTAGTTCACCGCGGTGGGGTTGTCCGCCTTGGCCACGAAGGTGCCGCCCCTGGCCAGGGCTTCGGCCCCGGTGTCTCCCAGCTCCACGCCCCCGGCGAAGGCCGGCGTCGCTGCCAGGACGACGACCATCAGCGGGAGCAGGCTGGCGTATGCGACGGGGCGGATCATGAGCTCAGGGGCAGCTCCGCTGGCATGCGCCGGTGGGGATCTTGCCCTGCTTGACCTTCATCGGGTCGAAGCAGGGGATGCAGATCTCACCCGGGTCGCACCCCTTGCCGCTGAGCATCTTGGTGGACGGGTTGTTGCGCACCTCGGGCAGGCACTTGGAGAGGCAGCGTCCCTCGCTGTACTCCTTCATCTTGCGGAAGGCGGTGAACGGGTCGCCCTTGTTGAGGCTCATGAACAGGGCCAAGAAGCCGCTCAGCCCTGCCTTGCACCGTCGGGGCTGGTACTTGGTCCCCTGGTCGATGGCCTTCTTGGGCACGCAAAGGGTGTTGGGCTCCTTGCACCCGGCGCGGCATCCTTTCCTGTCGAAGTGGCAGCGCTCTTTTCTGGGAATCAGGTAGGAGGGCACGCAGTAGGCGTCGGAGGCCACGGCGCCGCACGGCGCGAACTTCTTCGGCGGGTCCTTGGCCTTGTCGCACGGGCCCACCGTGCAGGCGCCGGTGCCCATGCCGGTGCGTGGGTCGTAGCAGGGCACACACCGCTCGTCCTGCTTGCACGATGAGCGCTCCAGGGTGGTCACCTGGTCCCGCACGCTCTTGATGCACACGGACAGGCAGCGGCCCTCCCGGCCGTTGTACGACTTGCACTTGACCGGCTGGTACTTCCCGCCGCGGATGAGCATGTCATCGGGCACGCAGTAGCTCTTGCCGTCCGAGCAGAGGCTCAGGTCCTTGCGCTGGTCCTGGGGCACCAGCTTGGCCTCGGCGCAGTGGGCGCGTCCACCCTGGCAGCAAGTGGGGTACTTGTTGACGTTGATGGAGGGGGGGAAGGGCTTGCACTCATCCAGCTTCTCGGGCGGGTGGCAAGCCATCTTGCCGAAGTCGCAGGCCCCGGTGACCTTGCCGGTTTGCGGGTGAACGCAGGGCGCGCAGAGTTGGCCCTGGGGGCACTGCGCCCGGGGGAGCTTGATGTCCGCGTTCTTGACCTCGGGCAGGCAGGGAGAGAGGCAGGCTCCCTTGATGCCGAACACCGAGGTGCATGCCTTGGGGGTGTAGTTGGCGTTGGTGGCGAAGGTCTCCGGCACGCAGATGGTGCTGTCCTTTCCCTTGGGCAGGCGGTCCCGGAAGTCTTCCGGGATGAGCCACTCCGGCAACAGGTAGGCCGTGCCATTGCAGCAGCCCGGGAAGGCGCTGATGATCCCCTTGGGCACCGCCTTGCGGGCGGGAGTGCCAGCCGGGCAGGGGGAGACGTTCTTCACCTGGTGCATGATGGGCCCACCGTCGGTTTCCAGGCCCATGCAGCCGGTGGCCAGCGCAGCGGCCAGGAACAGGAGCGGTGGTCGGGATGACATGCCCTGGTAGTGAGCAACAGCCGTGCCAGGCAGATCGCGGCCGAAGAGGACTCAGGCTTTCACTAAA
>CAZCFB010000004.1:1942-90588 GCA_964497805.1 uncultured Kofleriaceae bacterium | reverse complement strand
CTGTCAACGCGCCCTCGTCGGGACTTCTTCTGGAGGCGGCAACCAGATTCGAACTGGTGAATGGAGGTTTTGCAGACCTCTGCCTTACCACTTGGCTATGCCGCCCTAACGGCTATGTTCTACTTTCACACTTTGGCCCTGTCAACCGTTGAGGGAATAGGTTAGAAACCAGCACAATGGGAAAGCGTCTTCGCAAGATCCTGCCCTGGATCGTGGCCATCTGCCTAATGGCCTACATGTTCTACAAGATCCCCATAGACGAACTGGCCAAAGCGCTCTCCCAGGCCAATGTCTTCTACCTGTTGGCCACGGTCTTCTTCGTGGACTTCGGCTGCTGGCTCGCGGATAGCTGGGCCACCTCCCGGGTGGCCACCTGGTATCTGGTGCCAGTGAAGTTCAGCGAGATGCTCCCCGTGCGGGCAGCCACCTACCTGATGGCGATCCTGAACTACAACCTGGGCCAGGCCGGGCTCATCTACTTCCTGCACAAGGTCAAGGGCGCCCCGATCCTCAAGGCCACCGCCCTGATCATGATGATGATGGGCTCGGTGATTCTGCTGCTGGCCATCATGTCCCTGGGGGGCCTGCTCCTGGTGGACGACGAGCGCACCCGCAAGTTCGGCATGGTGGTGGCCAGCCTGGCCGGGGGCGCTGTTGTTTACTTCATCCTGCTCAGCCTGCGGCCCAACTTCCTGGCCAGGCGCGGGCTGTTCAAGCTGCTGTTCGAGGTGGGCATCTCCGGACACCTCAAGACCACCCTCGTGCGTGTCCCCCACATGGCGGTGATCATCGCGGCCCATGTGTTCGGCATGCGCTGCTTCGACATCCAGATCCCCCTTGGCGCCGGCATGATCTACATCCCGCTGGTGTTGCTGGTGGCCTCACTCCCCCTCACCCCCTTCGGCCTCGGCACCATGCAGGCCACTGCTGTGTACTTCTTCTCACCCTTCGCGGGCGCCGCCACCCCCCAGGGGCGCCAGGCCCTGGTGTTCGGCTACAGCATGGCCCTGAGCGCCATGGCGCTGATGCTCCAGGGGCTCATGGGCCTCGCCTTTTTCAAGCGGGTGGCCGCCATGGGGATCTTCGACCGGGATGATAAGGATTCTGATGGGGGAGATGACGACGAAGGCGGGAGCGACGCCGGGTCCTAGTCGAAGCCGCTCGCCTTGGTGACCAGCTTCTTGGGCCGGAAGTAGAGGGTGGTGATTTTCTTCACAAAGGGATGCTTGATCCGCTCGGTGTACTGAGCCTGAGCCTCGATGGCGTCGCCCTTGTCGCTGATGGTCACGGCCATGGTCGCGTCTGTGACGCCGAGCTTACGGATCCTGTCCTCGGACCACTCAATGATCTCCTGGAGGTTCTCCTGACCTCCGCCGACCCGTTCGTTGAACACCCGCTTGGACACGGCCTTGGACGCGGCCTCCGAGAGCACGGACTTGGCCTGCCACTTCCGGTAGTACACAGGGCCGAACCTGACCACCGAGTAGAGCCCCCCCAGGCAGGCAAGGATAACGATGGAGCTGATGAAGTTGATCTTCCGTGGCGATTTATACCGGCCCATTGATTTCCAACCTCCTAGGTACCCCGCGCATCCGAGAATGTGGCGGGATGAGAACGGCCTGTAAATGGATGATCATTCTAAGCTGAAATTCCCATCGGTGCATAGAATTGACTAAACGTTCAGGAGGCATAACATCGGCGTGTGACCAACAAGCCAACGATCCTCATCGCGGGTGACAGGAACATCCGGGACATTCTCGCCAAGCGGCTGCCTTCCCGTGTCTGCAACATCGTCGACGCTGGGACCTTCGTGGCCGCCCTGAGTGAGGCCGCGGACTCCAACCTCGTCGTCGTGGACGGCGAGATGCCCGGCTACCAGGAGCTGTGCACCCACCTACGCGGTGACCCCATCACCGCCGAGATCCCGCTGCTCTTCCTCTCCCACACGGGCAAGGAGAATCCAGGTGTCCGGGTGGACGAGACGGTCCCCTTCCGTGACCCGGCCGCCCTGGAACGCGCCCTGCGTAAGCACTGCCCCGAGCTCGCCCTCTCGTCTGGGGCCGCCCCCTCTCAAGATGTCCTGGCGCCTGAAGAAGCCCTTGGCGACGGCGACGTCCCCGAGGCCGCAAACGAGTTCGACGACCGCTCCTCCACGGCCATGTTCCGTCGCCCGGCCACCGAGCCTGGCACGGCGCTCGAGTGGCCGCCGCCGCCGCCCGCGCGCAAGATCAACCAGGAGCTTGTGGAGTTCGCCAAGGAGTACGCTGGCTACTTCAACTCCCTCATCGAAGCCCTGGAGGACCCAGACAAACTCTCGGACGCAGAGAAGGTCCGGCTGGCCCAGGTATCAGATCTAACCCTCGACGACGCGGAGGCGCTCATCGCCTCGGTCCAGACGTGCATGAACGAGGCCCTCCGGGACAAGAACCTGGACCAGATGCGCGTCCTGAGCACCGCCAAGAACAAGCTCTACGAGAAGCGCCAGCGGCTACGCACCCTGGTTACGGAGCAGGGGCTGCCCTCGGCCGACAAGGACCCTGCGAGTCAGGTGACCGGCCCCTTGGCCAGGGTAGATGTGGAGGAGTCTGGGTGGGACCCGGATGAGGAGTCTGTGGAGAGCGAGGCGAGCCCCTCGACTGAAGGCTCAAACACCTACGATCTGCCAGCAGCCTCCGAGGAGGAGATCTCCAAGAGCGCCCTGACCCTGGCCGGGGAGGCCAAGGACGCCGAGCGCAAGCAGACCCGCCGCATGGCACGCCAGCCGGCGAAGAAGAAGGACCCCACAGCGACCTTCAAGCGTCCGGATATCTCCCCCGGCCGGCCCAAGAAGCCGAGCTACAAGTGGGTGTCAGTGCCCGTCACCGGCCTGCTGGTGCTGGCGGCCGCCCTGACCATCTTCTACTCAATGGGGAAGCGGGAGACCGGCGGCAAGACCACCAAGCCCGACAACACCGCGCCGGAGATGCAATGGGTCATCCTTGAGCAGGCCCCCGCGGGCGTGGTGGCCCGCCCCTCTGCCAAGGACGCTGAGAACCACCGCATCACTTACGAGATCACCTGGTTCAAGAACAGCGCCGAGGTGCCCGGGGAACGCACGGCGCGGCTCAAGCCGAAGAACTACAAACCCGGGGATGTGATCTTCGTGGAGGTTACGCCTGCGGACATGTACGACAAGGGCAAGGCCATGCGCTCGCGTGAGCTGGTGATCAAGGAAGACTTCAACAAGAGCCGCCCGTCCCGCTAGAACCCCCGCCCCGCCTCAATCACAGAATAGCCAGAACCGGATCAGGTCAAGGGCCGCGGGTTCGTCCGCGCACCAGTCTGGCAAGGACGCCTCCGGGCGCGTGCCCAACCTGTCGCGGAGGTCTCCGAGCACCCCGGTCAGGTCGCCGGTGATCCAGAGCGCGCACCGGTCAGCGGTGGCCTGCATGGCTGCGGCCCATTGGGCGAGATCCGGCCAACGGTCCGATCGCAACTCACCGAATCGCTGGTCCAGCGTTCGGGTCTGATCAGAGGACATGGTCCCCATGAGCACCTGCCCCATCTCACGGGTAATCTTGGGGACGTTGGAGGTAACCGGAGCCCTCACCGCCATGCCGGCGGCAAGCAACAGCTGGTCCAGGTAAGGCGCGGCCTCCTGGTGGGCCAACCAGAGCCCTCCGGGGCCACCGAAGGTGCGGTGATAGGCCAGGGCGCGGGCCAGGGCGCGGCGCAGATCTCCCTGGCGATCCGACCGATCCAGGGAGCGCTCAACCACCAGCCCTGGTAGGCGGCTGGCGTGGAAGCAGACGCCGCCACGCACCCCCACGGCCATGAGCAGCCTCGCAGGTACCGCCACGCCGAGCAGCCGGCACACCTCCACCACCTGCCGCTGAACGGGATGCCCGCTCCCCTCGCTCAGGGGGGTGGCGCTACCCGAAAAAGCGGGCCGCCTGAAGTCCACTGGCAGGTCGTCGGCGGCTGGCCCGATCATGTCGAGCACGCGCATGGCGGCGGCGTCCTCATCCTTGTGCGCCAGGGTCGCCTCCATGGCTCCGGTCCCCGCGCCGCGCAGCGCCCTGGCTGGCGGCCCGTCCAGGGTGCCTATGGTCCGCGATGGCCCTCCCTCCATCAGGGCGAGCACGGACTCCACCGCGAGGGTCCGGTCTTGCCGGCCCGAGCCTGTCCAGAGGACCGAGGCCCGGGAGAGGCTCTCCAGGTTGAGGGGGTCCAGCCGCAGCAGATCCTCGTGGGCCTGGCCAGCGGCTTCCTGAGCCCCTTGCTCTTCCAGGAGCAGGGCCGCGGCCAGGTGCGCTTCGGTGTTGGCAGGGTCGAACTTCACCACGGCCCGGTACTGCTCCAGGGCCTCTTCTGGCGCTTCCAGGCGGTCCTTCAAGAGCTGACCGAGTGCCATCATCTGGCTCACCCCGCGCTTGCGGTCGTCTGTCGGGAGGGCGGCGAGGAAGGTGCGGATCGCGTCAGCCTGTTCGGACCACCGCTCCTGGCTCTCCAGGAGGCGCACCAACTCGTTGAGCACCTCCTCCCTTGTGGGTTGGAGCTCCTGGGCCTGCCGCAGCAGGGTCACCGCCTGGCGCGGGTCATCGAAACGATCCTCGCTGAGCCGGGCCAGGCGCTGCAGGTGAGCGGCGCGCTCGGCCGGGGGCAGGTCGGCCTCCAGCAACCAGCCCAGGAACCGGGCCGCGTCGTGCCACGCAGCGCTCCCCACCAACAGCCGATAGACGGCGCCCTGAGCCTCCTCGTCCTCCGGGTCGCCTTCCAGCACGTTCTGCCAGGCAGCCAGGGCCTCGGCTGGGCGCGTGAGCACCTCGGCATAAAGCCCCCCAAGCGCGCGGTTGGCCGACTGCCGTTGGGTATGGTCCGTGGTCTCCCGCAGCACCGCCTCCCAGGCCTCGGCCGCGTCCTCCCACCTTCCCTTGGTGGCCAGGCGCGCGGCGTGATCCGGGTCCACCGCTCGGCGTGGCTTCGCGCCTCCGACGGGCCTGGGATCGCCGGCGAGGATTTCGGCCGCGGCGACGCAAGCCGAGGTGATCTCGGGGGACACGCTGATCTCGCTCAACCGCCTCAGGGTGGCCGCGGCGGTGTCCGGGCGCTGGCGCATCAAGGCGATGCGGGCCATCTCCCACAGCACCAGCCAGCCCTCTTCCAGCGAGGCCGCCTCTTCCAGGCAATTGGTGGCAAGGTCCAGCTCACCCGAGGCCTCGTGGCACAGCCCCAGGCGGAAGAGGAGGGCGGCGCGGGCGGCCGGCGCATCGGTGAGGTCGATGCGTCCCTGTAGCGCGGTGACGATGCTGTCAATGTCCCCCCTGACCATGGCCCACCGCTCCAGGGCCTCCAGGGTGGGGCGCCGGGCGCCGGTCTGCTGGCAGGCGCGCTGGTGATAGATCAGGGCGTCGGCCGATGCGCCGGCGAAGGCGAGGGCGTCGCCAGCCTCAGAGAGCAGCGCCGCGGCGGTGTCGCCGTCTGTGATGCGCTGGACCATCCGCCCCAGGGCCTGTTCGAGGCCGCGGGGGTCCTCAGCCGGGTCCAGAAGCCAGGCGCGCGCGTCCAGGGCGAAGAGGGCCCCGGCCTCCTGGACCAGGGCCTGCTCCAGGGTATCGGCGGCACCGCTCAGGTCCCCCAGCGCCAAAGCCTGGAGCTCCGCCCTGCAGCGCAAGAGCCAGAGCCGCGCCTCCCGGTCCTCGGTGTGCTTGAGCAACGCCTCGCATGCCGTGGCCGCCGCGCGCCACCTCCCTGCCCGGAGCCCGAGGGAGAGCAGCAGGGGGTGCGCCTCGTGCAGGTCCGGAGCCAGGTGGGTGGCGGAGAGGAGGTGCCTGGTGGCTCTCGTCTCCATCCCTGGCGCCTCGGCGCAGAGCCGCCCGATGGTGAGGTGCAGGGCAGCCCGGCGCTCGGGCGCGGTCCAGCTGGCCAGCTGCCGCTCCAGGTCCTCCAACAGCTGCTCCAGCTCTTCGCCTCTGGGCGGCGCCTGGGCCAGGCCCATGAGGGTGAGCAGGTAGCCCGGGCGCCCGGCGAGCGCGGCGCTGGCGAGCTCCTGTCCAGCGGAAGGCTTGCCCAGCCGGTGCGCCTTTATCTGGGCCGCCCGGAGCAGGAGATCACGTTGCCGTGGGCCCTCAGCCTCGGCGTCCGCCTCGGCCACCAGCAGGTCAACCAGGCCTCCCCACCGCTCCATCTGCTGGAGGGTCCGGGCCAGGGGCTCGGTGTTGGCCCGCTCCCCCGGCTCAAGCTCAACCGCCGCCCGGTATGCCGCCACCGCCTCTCCGGGGCGGCCCATGCACAGCTCCTCCAGCAGCCCAACCTGTCGCCAGAGCAGGGCGCAGAGCCAGGGATCCTGGGCCTGGTTTGCCCACCGCCCACAGACGTTGATCAGCTCCTGGAAGTCGCCCCGGGCCAACATCGTCCGGCGCAGCTTGAGCAGGACCTGTGGATCGGCCACCTCGTCCAGTGCCGCGAGGTACGCCTTGTGAGCCGCCTCCGGTTGCTCCAGGCCCAGCTCCAGGACCTGGCCGCGCTGGAGGTGGATCCAGGCCCGCTCCTGGGCCTGGACCGTACCATCGAGCTCCACCTGGAGCAGGGCGAGCACCTGCTCCCAGCGCCCCTCTTGCCACTGGATCCGGCGCAGGTCCCCGTTGAGCCCCGCGCGCCCGGGGGCCAGCGCCGCGGCCGCCTCCAGGTTGACCAGGGCCTGCTCCGGGTCTCCGTAGCGAAGCTCCAGCAGGAGCCCCAGGTGGTGGTGCAGGACAGCCGCCTCCTCTCCCAACTCCGGGGCGCGCGCCTCCAGCTCTTGCCGCACCTGCGACACCAGGGCCCGCGCTCCCGCCGGAGAACCCGGGTCCTCCACCAGGTGGGCAAGAGGGCCAGGTAGCCGAGTGGCCTCCTCCACGCTGCGCTCACCGTAGGTTGCGGTGATCACTTTATTGTCCTGAGGATCGCGCATTGGTCGAGGGAGAGGATATTCTCTTTACACGTTTGAAGGTCGTCTCATACTATTACACTCCCTGGGCCAGTCCCAGGCCGAAGCTGCACCCTCGAGGCCATGGCAAAACTAATAATTTTCACAGGTGACGACCCGCAGGAATTCACTCTGCAGTCATATAACACTCTGGGCCGTCACCCGAACAACACCATCCAGGTCCTGGATCGTATCGTATCCAAGGAGCACGCCGAGATCGTCAAGCTCCCGGACGGGCCCTTCGAGCTACGTGATCTGGGCAGCCTCAACGGCACCTTCATGGATGGGGAACGCGTGGATCGCCGTATCCTGCAGGACGGAGACGAGATCACCTTCGGCTCCACCCGCGTGGTTTACCAGGAGAACCGCGAAACCGACCGGGCCCTGGATCGGGTCACCATCGCCCCCAGCATGATGGAGAGCCACATCCGCCAGCGCCTGGCGCCTGAGATGGATTCCGGGTTCTGGCCAGAGAAGGACATCACCGACGATACGATCCTGCGGCGGGACTACGAGCGGCTGCGCATCGCCCAGGAGCTGGGCCGCGCCATCGGCAACGAGCTGGACCTCGACACCCTGCTGCAGAAGATCCTGGACAAGGCCTTTGAGCTGCTCCCGGCCGACCGCGGCGTCATCCTGCTGATGAACGAGAGCGGCAAGCCGGTGCCCAGGGTTGTGAAGCACAAGCACGACCAGGATCCGGAAGAGATCCTGCTCTCCAACAGCATCATCAACGAGGTGATTCAGGGGAAGCAGGCGGTGCTCTCATCGGACGCCTCCATCGACTCCCGCTTCTCCGGCGCCCACAGCATCATCATGCAGGGGATCCGCTCCACCATGTGCGTGCCCCTGCTGCACGGCGAAGAGATCCTCGGGATCATGAACCTCGACTCCCAGATCGCCACCAACGCTTTCGGTGAGAAGGACCTGCGCATCTTCACGGGCATCGCCCAGCAGGCGGCCATCGCCATCCAGAACGCCCGGCTGGCCCACAAGATCGAGTTTGAGGCGCGCACCCGCGCCCAGTTTGAGCGGTTCTTCTCGCCCGCCATGGTGCAGGAGATGGTGGAGGGGCGCCTGCAGCTGGACGGCGTGGGCGAGACCCGCGACATCACCATCATGTTCGCCGACATCCGTGGCTTCACGGCCATGACCGAGAACGTGGACGCCCACGAGATCGTGGCCCTGCTCAACGACTACTTCGAGATGATGGTGGAGGTGCTCTTCCAGCACAACGGCACTCTCGACAAGTACGTGGGCGACGAGGTGATGGCCCTGTTTGGGGTGCCCATCGACAACCCGGACGCGCCCGCCGCGGCCATTCGCTGCGCCGTGGAGATGCAGCAGGCCCTGGCCGAGTTCAACCGCGTCCGCCGGTCCGACGGGCAGCCGGCGGTGCACGCTGGCATCGGCGTCAACACGGGCGAGGTGGTGTACGGCGCCATCGGCTCCAGCAAAGCCCTCCAGTACACGGTCATCGGCGACGCGGTGAACACCGCATCCCGGCTCTGCTCCCTGGCCAAGCCAGATGAGATCATCTGCAGCGAGTCCACCATGGCGCGGGTCAGGGACCTTGTTACCGCTGTGGAGCTGCCCAAGGTGCGGGTCAAGGGGAAGCAGGGGGAGCTGACCACCTTCCGGGTGACCGGCATGCTCAAGGACACGAGAGAAGGGGACTTCATCCAGGAGCGAACACACCCAACGTCGTAGCCGCGTCCCCCAGGCCCTCGACATCATGTATAATGTCGGGCCAATGAACAGGAAAATCGGATTCCTCATCGCGCTCGTTTTGTGCGCGCTCCATGCTGGATGCCGCAGGACTTCAACCGAGGGCGGGCCGGAGGTCTTGCGCATCGGGCAGGTCCGGCTCGTCAACGACGAGGACAGCCTCGTCCGGATAACCGGTAACCGGCTGGCCAAGGTCGTCAAGGTCCTGCTCTGGGCCGGGACGCCGGAGCGCCTCCAGCGGCAGGTAGCCGTGCTCGGGCTGGAGGTCAAGTCAGACGACTCGCTCAACTTCACCGTGCCGGCGGGGATCCTGCCGGGCAAGTACATGGTGGTGCTCCAGACCGCGGAGCAGACCTCCTTCTCCGAGAAGAAGATCACCGTGGAGGAGCGCATGACCGGCGCGCGCCCCACCGTGATCCGTGTGGAGGGAAAGCTGTACGCCGATGTGCCGTCCCGCGTTTACCTTGTGGGCCCCGGCATGGGAGACCTCACCGCGGTGGAGCTGGCCGGCCCCAGGGGGAAGACACGGCTCAAGTACTTGCGGGCCTACTCCCGCGCCCGGGTGGGGGTCACCCTCTCGCCGGACACCTTGAAGCCGGGGCGCTACGGTCTGCGCCTGGCCCACGGCAAGGACTGGACCGACGGCCCGGACATCCAGGTGGTCAACAGCGACCACTTCCTCGACGCGCTGGGCTGCTTCGTTACCCACTTCCTGGTGCTGGGGGGCGTGTTCCTCATCGGGCTCTTCCTGGCCTTCCGCCAGGGCGACATCGGCCTCGCCACGCCGGCGCAGCGGCGCAACCTGGTGATGTTGATGTCGGGGTTCGTGTTCACCTTTGTCATGCTCGGCTCGGTGCAGTTCTTCGTGAGCTGGTGGAGGTGACGTAATGGGCTCCGGATACATCGTCGGCTCCACCATCGACTACGCGGTCATCATCGGCTACTTCATCGCCATCCTCAGCTTCGGCTCCTTCTTCGGCCGCCACAGCAACTCCACCAAGGACTTCTTCTTCGGCGGGCAGCGGTTCGCCTGGTGGCTTGTGGGCTTCTCCCTGGTGGCCACCACGGTGGGCTCCTACAGCTTCGTCAAGTACTCGGCCGTCGCGTACAGCTACGGCGTCTCCTCCACCATGTCGTACCTGAACGACTGGTTCTGGATGCCGCTGGTGATGTTCGGCTGGATCCCCATCGTCTACTACTCGCGGGTCACCAGCGTGCCGGAGTACTTCGAGCGCCGCTTCGATCGGCGCACGCGCTTCATGACCACCCTGGTGTTGCTCACCTACCTCATCGGCTACGTGGGCATCAACTTCTACACCCTCGGGGTGGCCCTTCACGCGCTGCTCGGCTGGGACGTGATGATGGCCTCGGCCATCGTGGCTGTGATCAGCGCCATCTATGTAACGGCCGGCGGCCAGACCGCGGTGATCATGACCGACGTGGTGCAGGGCGTGATCCTGCTCGTGGCCGGCCTGCTCCTGTTCTACCTCGGCTTCACCTACCTGGGCGGTCCAGGGGAGTTCTGGACGGATCTCCCATACAGGCACCGCCTGCCCCTGGCCTACTTCAACGATCCGCCCAACTTCAACTTCATCGGCATCCTGGGCCAGGACGGGCTGGCCCAGAGCATGAGCGTTTACTTCATGAACCAGGGCATGATCATGCGCTTCCTCTCCGCCAAGTCGGTGGGGGACAGCCGCAAGGCCCTGGTGCTGGTGCTCCTGCTGCTGCAGGTGCTGGCTGCGGTGGCCGTGGCCGGCGCGGGCTGGGTGGGCAAGGCCATGGTGGTCCAGGGGATCCTGCCCGCCGACGCCAGCGCCAAGACCGTGTTCGTGCTGGTGGCCAACATCCTCTGCCAGCCGGGGATCTTCGGCCTGATCCTGGCCGCCCTCACTGCGGCGCTCATGTCCACGGCGGATACCCTGATCAACGCCATCAGCGCGGTGACGGTCAACGACGTGTACAAGCCCTTCTTCCGCGGGGACGCGCCGGACAAGCACTACCTGCGCATCGCCAGGATCGTCTCCCTGGGAGCCGCGGCGGTGGGTATGGTGCTGGTCCCGGTGTTCGCCTCCTTCAAGAGCATCTACGCGGCCCACGGGGCCTTCACCGCTGCGGTGGGGCCGCCCATGGGGGTCATCCTGCTGCTCGGCGCTTTCTGGCCCCGGTTCACCAAGTCCGCGGCGTTCTGGACCCTGGTGGTGGGCGCGGGGGCGCTGGCCGTTTCCATGATCTTCCCCGGCGTGCTGCGCCCCTTCGCCTTCGGCACCGAGGCTGGCGGCGAGGGCATGCGAGCCTACATCTACGCCCGGGCCTTCTACGGCATCGTGGTGTGCGGAACCTTCGCGGTGGTCTTCACCCTGTTCACCACGCCGGAGCCCAAGGAGCGCATCAAGGGGCTGGTGTGGGGCACCATCCGCGACGCGGAGGCCGCTTTCAAGGGCGGCGACCCCAACCACGAGGTGGGCAAGCCGGTGATGCTCAAGGCCGTGGCCGTGGATGGCCCTGAGGAGCCCGAGCATGACGGGCGCTTCCTGGTGCGCGTGCCGGCCGATGCGCTGTCCACGCTCAAGGCCAACGCCGGCGACCTGGTCCACGTGAGCGACAGGCGCTGGTGGCTGGGCGGCCTGCGCTCGGCCCAGGCCAAGCTGGTGGAAGAGCCGGCAGCCGACGGCGCGGTGGAGATGCCCGAGGCCTTCGTCAAGGGCGCGGGCCTGCGCACGGGCGAGCAAGTGAAAGTGGAGAAGATCCTTTGACCGAACTGTTTCGTCTCCTCGACGAGCTGGGCATCGAAACCCGCACCGTCGAGCACCCCCCCGTCTACACTGTAGAGCAGGCCAGGGAGCACCGCGAGGGCATGAGCGGCGGCTTCTCCAAGAACCTCTTCCTGCGCAACAAGAAGGGCAAGATGTGGCTGGTGGTGGCTCAGGAGGACCGGCCCATCCGGCTCAAGGCCCTGGGCAAGGGGATCGGCGCCGGCAACCTGAGCTTCGCCAGCAAGGAGCGGCTGGAGCGTTACCTTGGGGTGGAGGCGGGGGCGGTGACTCCCTTCGGCTTGATCAACGACACCGAGGGGGTGGTGCGCGTGGTCATCGACGCTGGCCTGCTGGAGCTGGACCCGCTCAACTTCCACCCCCTGGACAACGCCAGGACCACCGCCATCTCCCCGGCGGACCTGCTCCGCTTCATCGAGGCAACCGGGCACAAGGCAGAGCAGGTGGATCTGGAGCTGTACGCGCCGGAGGGGTGAGCATGACAAGGCCTGGGGTGGGCGTGGTGATGTTGGCCCTGTTGGTGGCGCCCCTGGGGTGCGCGCCACGTACGGCATCTCCGGCATCTCCCAAAGCCGCCAAGGCGGCACTGGCGGTCCGCTCCACATTCCCCGCGGCGCTGCCTGATGCGCCCAACCAGGTGGAGGTGTGGCCGCTCTCTTACCGCGCGCCGCTCTTTGGCCGCTCCGGCGTGTCGCGCCCCAACTGGATAGAGGTGCGCAAGGCGGGGGCGTGCTCGCCGGTGAGCATCGGGGAGGAGTACTCGGGCGGCGCCATGGGCATGCTCCGGGCCTCAATCTGGTTCTCGGCGGTGACCGCCGCGCGCTTCCTCGGCCGGCCCATCACAGACTACTGCCTCAGGGTGGACATGACCGGCCACGTGGACGGCCCCAGCGCCGGCGGCCTGATGACCGCGGGCATCATGGCGGCCATGCTCGGGATCCCCGTGCGAGAGGACGCTACCCTCACCGGCACGGTGAACATCGGCGGGGCGGTGGGCCCGGTGGGCGGGTACCGGAGCAAGCTCCAGGCGGCGGCCAACGTGGCCAGGCCGAGGGTGGGGCTGCCCACGGCCGTGCCCCCAAAACAGATGAAGCAACTGCGGGCCGAGGCCAGGTTGCACAACCTGACCTTGAGCCGGCTGGACACTGTCCTGGACGCCTTCCGCCTGATCACAGGCAGGGCCACGCCATCAACGCGTGTCCTGCCTCGGTCGGAGATGGTAATCGCGCCGGCGGTGGCCAGGGCAGCGCGCAAGGAAGGCCTCAGCCTGCTCGCACAGGCCAGGCAGCTGCTGAAGCAGGATCCGCTCAAGACCAACAAGGTCCCGGCCCTGCTCTGGAACGAGCTGGTGGGCATGAAGAACCAGGCCGGTGAACAGATCCAGCTGGCCGAGGAGCTGCTTGCCGCGGGGCGCCCCACCGAGGCCCTCTTCGCGGCCACCGACGCGTACAGCGCGGCCACGGCCATGGCCGGCTGCGCCGAGATGGTCTCCGGCGCTGACAGGGCCACGCTGGTGCAACGCCTGAAGATTTCGCTGAAGGAAACGCCGGTCAATGATGTGGTGCGCCGGGTGGGCCGAAAGATCATGATGACCGGGGGCAGCATCACCCGCAGCGCCGGGGAGCTTGCTCTTGCTGTGGAGATGATGAACGCGGCCAACCGCGCGCACCGGCTGCTCCGGAACAAGCCCAAGGAGGACAGGATCACGGCGGCCTATCGTGAGCTGATCCGGGCGCGGGCGGCTCTGGCCACCGCCGACGCCCAACGCCACTTCAACAGGTCCATCGGCGACGGCTTCATGGTCCACCAGGAGAACCTGATGCGTGCCTCCCAGGCCCTCACCGTTGAGGCCGAGGCGCGCCTGGCCTACGCCCGGGCCCTGGTCAAGGCGGGCGCCGGAAACTGGTGGGACATGGAGCTGGTGAAGCGTGAGTCGGGGAACCTGGGCTTCTCCGAGTCGTACGCCAGGGAGTACCAGGCCGCGTGGCCGCACATCATCCAGCTGGGCTCGGCGCGGGCCTCGCTATCCAACACGGGCGCCGCCCTGGTGGCCGCGGAGGGGCCGCGGGTGGACGCCTCTGGCCGGGCCGTCGAGCAGTACGACCACCTGGCGCGGACCTACGCCGCCCTGGTCAAGCGGCACACGGGCTTCGTGCCCACCATGGCCCTGGCCCACTACCGCATGGCCCGCTACCTCATCGAGAAACGGCGCTTCAGCGACGCCCGCCGCGCCCTGGATTCGGCCATCGCCGAGTGCCAGACCTGGCTCTGGCTCCACGGCGGCGACGCGCGCAAGGATCCCATGGACCAGGTCTCAAAGGCCCAGCCGTACCCTGCGCATGTTGAGGAGTGGTGATAGTGAGCCGCTTCACCCCGTAACGACCCGAAGGGTCGGCGGACGGCGAACGCTTCTTTACAGCACCCAGAAGCGCAGGACAAGCTCCAGGCTGATGCCGGAGAAGTTGAGGGTGTAGTCATGCTTCACATGTTTATTCGGGTACTCGGTGCCGCTATTCTTCTCCACCAGCACACCAGTCTTGTGGTAGCGGTACTTGAGCAACAGGCCCACGGAGAAGGGCTCCGAAACCATTACGTCCATGCCGAGCATAACCTGCAATCCCACACCTGTGTCTGCTACTCCATCGGGAATGCCGCTGTGGTCCACGTCCCACCAAGAGCGGGCGTAGGTGTGGATTACCGGGCCGATTGCACCATAAGCATAAAAGCGATTCTTGAACGGGTAATACCCTCCCACAAGGATCGGGATTTCGAACAGGAGGTTCCAGTTCTCGTACTCTGCTAGGTGCACCGGAGGGTCAACATTCATGTTGAGCACTGATGTTGAAGACTTCTGGTAGATTGCGCCGAAAGCCACATGGGCGAGGATGTAGTAGGGGATGTAATACGTGAAGCCGACCTCGGCGTTGATTTGCAGGTTCCCTTTTATCTCGTCATGGTCGAGGTTCGTCTTGCCCGGATCGTAGGCAGCGTCGATGGCATCAGAGTAGTAGTCTGCCATTTCGTGCACATCGTCCAGGGCGGCGCTTCCGAAACCAAACGAGAGGTTGATACAGGCGCGGTTCTGCCGGGCCAGGGCCTTGGTCTGGGGCGGCTTCTCGTATTTGGCCGGGGCCAGGTTCGGATCAGTGCTTTCGTCCTGGGCCTGAGCAAAGGCTGTGCTGCAGGCGAAGAGGGATGTGACGATTGCCAGTGTGGTCAGGCGCATAAGATTTCCTCTCGGTTGCCCGGGCATCTTACCAGTGTCTTGCCAATTTTGAACGCATGGCCTATAGCGGGCCAGATCGAAACCAGAACTCATCTCAGATACCTAACGGGAGGTGACATGCCAGACCTTGCTCAGCACTTTGAGGAACTGATCCGGCGGGCGTCCACCAGTCTCCCTGCCAACGTGACAAAAAAGCTCACCGCGGCAGCCGAGGCCGAGGGGGACACCGCCGCCGGCGCCACCCTGCGTCAGATGCTGGAGAACGCCGACCAGGCGTCACAAAACTCCACGCCCATCTGCCAGGACACGGGCACGCCGATCTTCTACGTGGACTACGGCCCCGACTACCGCCAGGCGCAGATAACGGCCGCCGCGCGGGCCGCGGCCGAGAGCGCCACGGGTAAGTACTACCTGCGCCCCAACGCCGTGGATCCGGTCACCGGCAAGAACTCGGGCAACAACCAGGGCGACGGCTTCCCCTACATCCACTTCCACGAGCGGGAGGAGCCGGGCCTGCGCGTGCGCATGATGCTCAAGGGCGGCGGCTCGGAGAACGTGTCCGAGCAGTACCGCCTACCCGACAGCCGGCTGCACGCGGGCCGCGACCTCGAGGGCGTGCGCCGCTGCGTGGTGGACGCCGTGTTTAACGCGCAGGGCAAGGGGTGCGCCCCCGGCACCGTGGGCGTGGGCATCGGCGGCGACCGGGCCTCCTCATACGTCGAGGCCAAGGAGCAGCTCTTCCGCGACCTGTACGACAAGAACGACGACCCGGTGCTGGCCGAGCTGGAGGAGCGCCTCTACGGCGAGTGCAACGAGATGGGCATCGGCCCCATGGGCTTCGGCGGCAAGACCACCATCCTGGGGGTCAAGATGGGCAAGCGCCACCGCGTGCCCGCCAGCTACTTCGTTTCGGTGGCCTACATGTGCTGGGCCTACCGGCGCGCCGCCATGAGCATCAAGGGCGAGGAGGTCTCCTATGATTGATATCAAGCTGCCGGTCGACGAGGAAACCATCCGCAAGCTCAACGTCGGGGACGTCGTCTCCATCAGCGGCGTGATGATGACCGCCCGGGACGCGGCCCACAAGTACATGGTCGAGGAGCCGGCCGAGGAGGTGGCGGAGATCCTGAAGGACGGGATGATCTACCACTGCGGCCCGGTCATCAAAAAGGAAGACGGCGAGTACCAGTTCATCGCCGCCGGCCCCACCACCTCCATCCGTGAGGAGCCGTACCAGGGCCCCGTCATGAAGAAGTACGGCGTGCGCGGGGTCATCGGCAAGGGCGGCATGGAGGGCAAGACCCTGGCCGCCTGCAAAGAGCTTGGCGGCGTCTACCTCTCCGCCGTGGGCGGCCTCGGCACCATCCTGGCCCGCTCGGTGAAGAAGGTGCGCACCGTGTACAAGCTGGAGGAGTTCGGCGTGCCCGAGGCCATGTGGGTCATCGAGGTCGAGGCCTTCCCCGCCGTGGTCACCATGGACTCCCACGGCCGGTCGATCCACGACGAGGTCCTGGCGGCCAGCAAGGAGAAGTACGACAAGCTTATTGGCGGCTAGAGCCCAGCTTCACCCCGTAAGGACCCGAAGGGTCGGCGGACTGGGCTCTCCCCCGGAGGGGCGTTGCATGTTCTCAACGATCTCTCGGGGGCGGCTTCAACCGCTTCAGCGCCGACAGCGGGAGCCCTAGCTTCTGGCCCATCGCCTCCATGCCAAGGGGCTTGTTTTTCGTGGCCCACCGCGGCCCCACCTTTGCGCTGTTCAAGGCAGCGCGGACCTCCTCCGCCATCAGGGCATATCCGGCCCACGACATATGACAGTTGTCCACGAACAGCTCCGGGCCGGGGATGCCGCCGGGGCTTGCCCGCTCCGCTGCGGCTTCAAGGTCGACCAGGTGGACATGATCATGACCCGCCGCTACTTCGCGGATGATGTGGTTGAGTGATGGGCGACACCTGCCCATGGGCATCAGCTCCACGGTTTGCTGCAGGTACCGCTTGGCCTCCTCTATCCGGCCGAGCTTGTAGAGCGCCAGCCCGGTCCACTGGAGCGCCCTCCCGAGCTTCTTGCAGCGCTTGAGCTGCTTGATGGAGCGCCGGTACTGCTTCTTGAAGTAGAGCTGGACCCCCTGGGCGAGGCAGCCGCCCCACACCTTTGCGATGGCTCGCCGCCCCTGCTCGTGCCTGCCCTGCTTCATGAGCGCAAGGCCGATCCAGTGCTTGATGCCTTCCAGCCCCTCGCACTTCTCCATGGCGCTGCTGGCGTCATCCAGGCGGTCCTCCTGAAGCGCCACCACGCCCCTCTGGCAGGGCCCCTTCGGGTTGCTCACCTCGGCCCCAAGGATGGAGCGAGGCACATGGGACACGTCGTCCATCGCCTCGAAGCGGAGGTTAACGGGGAGGGTGGCCAGCATGAGGGGGATCCCCTTCTTCTCCGTGATCTCGACTATCTTCAGCAGGTTCTCTCGGTACCGCGCCGCGACCGACGCTCGCTCGCACTTTTCCATCTCCGGGCCGCAATCATGCGGCACGAAGAAGCTCCGCTTCTCATCACCAGGCTCGTTCACCAGCAGCTTGGTCAAGAAGCGGTACCCGCCCAGCTTGTGTAGCTGCCGCTGCACGTTGGACGCCATGGCCTGGGATTCGTTGTTGCATGACGCAAGCAGGAAGGTGTCCATCTCATACCTGTGGAGCTCCTCGGCGATGGCGACCACCCGCCCCAGGTGCGCGCCCATGGTGGCGGTGTTGATGATCTCGGTCTTGCGCTCAGGATAGAGGTGGCGGTACTGGGCCGTGAGCCAGGAGGAGATCCCCTGGAATACTCTCCGGCCCGAGAGCCGGACGATCGGGTCACCCTTCAGGAAGGATCCCCCCAGGAGGAACATGCGCCAGCGCGGCCCCTTGCGGGCGGCGAAGGAGAGGTACTCGATCTGCGAGATGCAGACACCGCTCTTCAGGCACCCGGGACCGTGGGCGGAGCCGTACGGGGTCGGCACATACCGGTCGCCCTTGAGCTCGAAGAAGCTCTCCTCCTTGTAGAAGGCGCGATCCTCTCTCCGGTGTGTATCCACCAGCCCCTTCTGCTCGCTCAGGTCGATGATCAGGAAGAAGGCGGTGAAAACGATGCCCGCTGTCAACAGGCCAAAGAGCGCCTTCTTCGTGCGGGAGAGCTGCATTCAAGCTTCCTGGAAGAGCGGGTGCTCGGGTTGGCTCTCAGGCCGCCCCGAGGCCATCAAAAGATCAGCGCACAGTATAGACGAAGGGGAGCACAGGGGCCGACTCCATGAGCATGATGTAGGCCGCGAGGAGCAGGAGGCCGAGGATGATCGGGGTAATCCACCACGCCTTGTGGTGCAGGAGGAAGTGCACGTACTCGCGGAGGAAACCGACCGGTGGCGGCTTGTCCTGGCCGGCGGCGGGGCGGGGCCGCTCACTCGGAGGGCGGTCTTCGCTCATGGGGCCTTCATTGAGCTCTAAACCTTCCCCTCATTCACCAGCCGCGCGAAGTGGTCGAAGCTCCTGTCGAAGGTCGCCTCGGCAGCGGCCGGGAAGGCGCACGCCGGCAGCTGGCGCGCCTTGAGGTGGTAGGCGATGCAGTCGCAGCAGTACGCCTTGCGGTGGCACGGCTCGTAGGTGCAGTTGCACCGCTGGCGGTTGGCGTCTTCGGGGCAGGTTCTGGACATGACGGTCACTCCTCGTTGTTTTCTTCTGCATCAGGCGCCTTGCGCAGAGCGAGGACCATGGCCAGGGCGTAGGCCGCGGCCCCGGTGAGCAGGGTCACGGTGAAGCCCAGGTGGATGGCCACCACCATGGCCAGCACAGAGCCGAACACCGACGCCGCGCCGTTGAGCCCCCAGGCCCAGGGGATGATCTCCTTGTGGCGCAGGGCGAGCAGCCTGATGGCCGATGGTAGCAGCATGCCCATCAACAGTCCGGGGAGCCCGACGAGCGCCGCGGCCAGGGCGACGCGGCCAGTCAGGGACCAGGCGATGGTGCCCGAGAGCAGGGGCCCCAGGGTGAATGCATAGATAACCACCATCACGATCACCCCGGCGGCCGCCGCCAGCTGCAGCTTCAGCACCCCGGCGGGCGAGCGAACCCGGCCAGACAGCAGGCTCCCCACGCCGCTGGCCAGCAGCAGGGCGAAGAGCACGACGCGCAGTGAGTGGATCGGGTGGCCAAGGTGGAGGGTGAAGCGGTGGAGCAGTGCGATCTCCACCAGGATGAAGCCGGTGCCGATGGCCAGGAAGTAGGTGAGGTCGCGCAGCTTGGAGCCCGCCTTGCCGGCCAGGGCCTTGCGCTCCCCCAGCCAGAGCGGGATCACCATGCCGCACAGGACCAGCACCGCCACCAGGCCGAGCAGGGCGGCCAGCACCACCACCGAGAAGCTGTTCAGGCCAAGCAGCTCGCCCGAGAAGATCGAGTCGTACAGCCGCTCCGGCTTCACCGCGTAGAAGAAGAAGGGGCGCTCGTCGTACACGGGGCGCACATCGATGGGGAACTTGTCGTAGAAGCTCTCCGGATCGTCGGAGCCGAGCACGATGGCCGCGGGGTTGAGGTACTCGCCGCGCGGCGAGTAGACCACGTTGAACTCCTGCTCTTCGGCCAGGGCGTGCAGCCGGGCCAGCTCGGCGGCGGTAAAGGGAGACTCCTTGACCAGCAGGTTGCCTACCCTGTGGCGCGTGGTGGCGAAGGCGTGGAGCCCGGGCTTCTTGGCGCCGCGGCGCTCCAGGGCGGTACGGGCCAGGGCGCAGAGCCTCACGAACTCCTGATCGCGGATCTTCACCCAGCGGCTCATGGAAACCATGCCGCCCGGCTTGAGCTTGGCCAGGTAATCCTCGAACGCCTCCACCGTGTACAGGTGGTTCTCGGTGAGGGAGAAGGTGCCCGCTGCCGACGCGGCCCAGGTGTCCACCAGCGTGGCCTGGATGATGTCGAACTTCTCCTTGCTGCGCCGGACGAAGCTGCGCCCTTCGGCCAGGTTCGGCTTCACACCGGGCTGGCCGTACAGGTTGCCGCTGTACTCGCGGTAGGCGCCGAGCATCACGTCGTACAGGATCAGCGGGTTGATCTCCGCCAGGGTGATGTCCTTGTGGCCCTCGTTCATGGCGGCCAGCACGTCGGTGCCGCCCCCCGGGCCGATGATCAGCACCCTGGTGGGCGTCCCCTTGCGGGCCATGTAGCCCAGGGCGTTGATCTTGTCCTGCTCGGAGAACGGCTTGAGCGTGTCATCGCGCAGGGAGTAGATATGGGTGCGCGCCATGGCGTCGATGGTGAGAGAGGGCGGCTGCTTGGGCACCTCCTGCACCTCGATGCGGCTCATGGCGTTGTACTTGGAGAAGGCGAGGAAGCGCTGCTCCACGAACTTGAAGCTGCCCACCTTGATCACGCCGAGGCCCAGGTTGGCCAGCAGCAGCGCGGCCAGGATGCCGGTGAGCCAGAGGGAGCCGCGCTCGGGCTTCCACCGCTTCGGATCGCTGCCGAAGATCACCGCCGCGGCGGCAGCGAGCAGGCTCACCAGCAGCACGGCGTTGGGCGCGCCGAGCACGCGCAGCAGCGGGTCGAGCAGCAGGCAGGCCAGGCTGGCCCCAACCAGGTCGAAGAAGTAGAGCGTCGCCACGCGCTCCCGCAGGTGGAACAGGGCCAGGGAGACCACCATGCCGCCGTAGTAGAAGGGCACGGTGGCGAAGAGGTACAGGAAGGAGAGCTGGAAGAAGTGCTGCCAGGTGAAGCGCCCGGGCATGAGCGCGTCGATGGTGCCGGTGAGGGAGTGGTTCACCACATAAATCAGCGCGATCACACCGGTTACCGCGAACCTGCGCGAGTAGCGCGCCAGCAGCTCCGACAGGTCCTTCTCGGGAAAGCTCGCCCGACGCAGGTAGAGCATCACGCCGGATAATCCCAGGCCGAACAGGGCAAGGGAGATGACCATGAAGGCGAAGTGGTAGTACAGGGTTACCGAGAAGATACGGGTAAGTAAGAGCTCGAGCAGGAGGGTGGCCAGAGTGACCAGGCCGACCCCTAAGTACGTCCTAATCATGGGGCGGCATATTGGAGCGCAAGAACAAAGAGGTCAAGCGTCGAAGAGTGAGAGCTGGTCCGGATCCTTCTCGAGCATCTTCACAAAATCACCCTCGCTGATGATCTTCGTCTCCGCGCCCTTGGCGATGTACGCCTCTGCCTTCTTTTGCTTGCCGCTCTTTTTGGCGCCGGGGTCGCCGCCCACCACCAGGTAGGAGAGATTGCCGCTCACTCCGGAGGGGGCCTCCCCGCCCAGGGCCTTGACCTTCTGCTGGGCCTCCTTGCGGGTCATCTGCTCCAGGGCGCCGGTGAACACGAAGCTGAGCCCGGCCAGGGGGGCGGCGTCGCCCGTGGGCTTCTCTTCGGGCACATGGTCCAGCACGGTGACGTGGGCAATCAGCGCGTCGATGAGCTCGGCTTTTTCGGCCAGGCCCTGCACCACCTTGCGGGCGATCACCTCGCCGATGCCGTGCAGGGGCTGCAGCTCCTCGGCCGTGGCCTGGCGCACCCGCTCCAGGGTGAGGTAATGGTCCGCGAGGATCCCGGACGCGTGGTGGCTCAACTCCTCCGCGCCCAGCGCCCGCAGGAAGGTGGTCAGCGGCACCTCCCGGTGGTCAGCCACCTCCTGCACCAGCTTGTCGGCCAATTTCTGCCCCACCCGCTCCAGCTCCAGGAGGTCCCCCGGCTGCAGGGTGTAGAAGTCAGCCGGGGTCTCCAGCAGCTCCCGGTCGTGGGCCTGGGTCAGCAGCTTCTCGCCGAAGCCCATGATGTCCAGGGCCTTGGCGTAGTGGGCCAGGGCGCCGATGGTGGCGCTCCGGCAGGATTCCGGGCGCTCGCAGGAGAGGAACTCCACCTCGCCCTCGGGTGGCTCCCGCTTCACCGGTCCGCCACAGGATGGGCACACCTCGGGGAAGGCGATGGGCTCCGCCCCCTCGGGCGGATCCTCCACATGCTTGACCACGAACTCCACCTTCGGGATTACGCCCCCCCGGCGGGTGATCACAACCTCCGCGCCCGGGTAGCGGCCGAGCAGATCCAGCTTCCTGAGGAAGCCCGCGTTGTGCAGCGACGCGCGGCTGATGGCGGCGCCGCTCAGGGTCACCGGCTCCACCCTGGCCACCGGGGTGATGGCGCCGGACCGGGCCACGCTCCAGCTAACCTCCCGCAGGATGGTGGTGGACTGGTCCCCCTGGAACTTGTAGGCGATGGCGTGGCGCGGGTGGTGGGCCGTGGCGCCCAGGCGTGTTTGCTCGGCCACCCGGTTCACCTTGTAGACCACCCCGTCGATCTCGTAGTCCAGGCTGTCCCGGTTGGCGGCGATGTTCTCGTACCCCCGCGCCATGCTGTCGAGGCCCACCACCTCGTGCTCCATCTCAGGGAAGCCAAGGCGGGCCAGCTCGGCGTACTTCTCCACCTCGGTGGCCAGGTCCGCGCCCACGATGTCGTAGGCGGCGAAGGAGAGCTTGTACGCGGCGGTGTTGAGCGGATCCTTCTGCTTGATGGCCCCCGCTGCCAGGTTGCGTGGGTTTGAGAACTGGTCCGCGAACCCGGCGAACACGCTCAGACGCATGTAGATCTCACCCCGCACCTCCACGCCCGGACGGTCCACCACCTTGGGGATGTCGGTGATGGTGCGGGCGTTGGCCGAGATGTTGTCCCCCTCCTTGCCGTTGCCCCGGGTGGCTGCCAGGTGGAGCACGCCCTCGCCGTCATAGCGCAGGGAGCAGGCGATGCCGTCCATCTTGGGGGTCACCACCACGTCACCCTCGAAGCGCGGGGCGTAGGTCACCTCGCCCCCGGCCCGGCTGGAGGTGTGGGCCCAGTTGAAGAGGCTCTGCTTGGTGGAGTCCTCCTCCTTGTACGCGTAGCACTTGTCGAGGGAGAGCATGGGCGAGGCGTGCTTCACCGGCTCGCCGATGAGGCCAACCCCGCTGGGGCCCAGCTCCTCCAGCACCGGCGAATCGGGCGCCAGGGCGCGCAGCTGCTCCACGAGCTGGTCGTACTCGTAGTCGCTGATCTCTGGCCGGGCCAGATCCCAGTAAAGGTGATTGTGATGGCGGAGGGCCGCCTCGAGCTGCTCGACGGTCTTTTCGGTCATGGGTGGAGTCTAATACAGATTCTCTGCCTGGCGGCTGCGGCCCGCCCATGCAACAGCTCCTGGACCTCTCGGGGGCGCAGTTGAAGGAGGCGAAGGTTTATTGCCACCACCTGGAGCCGTCCCCCTGACCGCCCGCTACATGCTGTCTTCAATGACCTTGAGGATGGCCTCGCCGTACTTCTTGAGCAGGCCAGGACCCATGCCGGGTACGGCGAGCAGGTCCTCCTCGGAGGTGGGCTGAAGCGCGGCGATGTTGCCCAGGGTCTTGTTGGTTAGCACCCGGAAGGCGGGGGTGTTGCGGCGCTTGGCCTCGTCAAGGCGCCACTGCCGCAGGGCTTCTACCAGGGCGGCGGGGGCCTCGATCTCGTCCAGGGCGTCCTTCTTGCGCTTCTTCTTGCCGCCCCTGCGCCGGCGCGGCTTCTTGGGCTCGAAGGCCGAGGTGTCGCCGGGCATCTTCACCGCGTCGGCCAGCATGCTTTGGCCCGGGTTGGCCCCGTCGGCGGTGAGGCGGAGCCGGGTGAACGGGATTTGCTGCCCGCCCTTGCTGAAGCTGTCCTCCACCCGGGTGAGCAGCCCGGCCCGCTCCAGCCCGGAGACCAGATCCTCGAAGTCGTGGCGCTCCCCCAGGTCTGACAGCTCCTCACGGTGCAGCTTGCCGGCGGACTGATCATCCTGGCGGCGCAGGGCGTCCAGGATCCGCTCCATGCCGATGAGCTCGTCGGCGCTGGCCGCGCGGAAGCTTGTTAGCAGCCCGTCGCCCGGTGCGCACGCGTCGCACACGCCGCATGTCTCGCCCGAGTCTTCCCTGTCGCCGAAGTAGTTCACCAACGTGAGCATCCGGCATGCTGGCTGCTCGGCGTATCTGTAGATCTTCTCCAGCTGCTCCTGGCGGTGTTCGCGCTGCTTGCGGTACGGCCGGCGCCAGCCCGCCTCGCCCCGGGTGACGTTCTCCTCGGGATCCACCCGGGCGCCGCCATGGATCCAGAGCTTCTCCAGGGCGGTCTGGAACGGCTCGTCGTCCCAGTTGAGCCGCCTGCGGATGGCCTCTGCCGGGCGGGGGTTGTCGTCGATCATCTCGAACAGGTGCCCCAGCTCCTCGGGCTCGGGGTAGTCCCGCTGGAAGAAGAACTCGTGGGTGCGGCGATCGGCGTAGCTGTACAGGAGCACTGCGCGGGAAGGTTTACCGTCCCGGCCCGCGCGCCCGATCTCCTGGTAATACCCCTCCACGCTGCCGGGCAGGGCCGCGTGGATCACGGTGCGCAGGTTCGCCTTGTCGATGCCCATTCCGAAGGCGATGGTGGCCACCACAACGTCGAGCTCCCCGGCGATGAACGCGGCCTGGCAAGCGTCCCGCTTCTCGGCGGTCATTCCCGCGTGGTACGGCGCTGCGCGGAAGCCGTTGCTCAGGTCCGCGGCCAGGGCCTCGGTCTTCTTGCGGGTGGGGGAGTAGACGATGGCGGGCAGCCGGTCTTCGCTCTCCAGCACCTTGCGCACGGCGGCGGGGCGCAGCCTCGGGCTCAGCTCGGCCGCCTCGATGGCGATGTTGGTGCGCCGGAAGCCATGGATGTGGCGGTTGTCATGCTTCAGGCCCAGCTGCTCGGCGATGTCGTCCTGCACCGCAGGCGTGGCCGTTGCAGTGAGCCCGATAACCGGCGCGGGCCGCAGCATGGGGAGCCGCTCACCGAGCATGCGGTACTCCGGGCGGAAGTCGTGACCCCACTGAGAGATGCAGTGCGCCTCGTCCACGGCGATGAGCCCGAGCTTGCGTTTGGCCAGAAACTCCGGGAAGCCAGGCACGGCCAGGCGCTCGGGCGCGATGAAGAGGAAGTCGAGATCATTGTCCAGGAAGCGGCGGCATACCTGGCGCGAGGCCAGGCGGTCCCGCCCAGAGTGGATCCGCTCGGCGCGCAGTCCGATGGCCTGTAGGGCGGCCACCTGATCCTCCATGAGCGCGATGAGCGGGCTCACCACCAGGGTGGTGGCCTGACGGCAAAGACCCGGCAGCTGATAACAGAGCGACTTGCCCGCCCCGGTGGGCATGACCAGCAAGACATCCTCGCCAGCGATGACCTTCTTGCACACCGTCTCCTGATGAGGGCGGAAGGAATCGTGCCTGAAGGTCTCCTTGAGCACCTGCTGCATGGAACGTGCTTCCTGGCCCCGGCCCCGGCCCCGGCCATCCGGCCCTTGAACCCTCGTCCCTTCCCTCGCGGGGGGGGACGGCGAAGGCGACGGACCACGCTCCCGCGCCCTGCTGCCTCCACCTCCCGGTTTCAAGACCGACCCCACCACCCGCTTCACGTACGCCTCAATATCCTCCATGAACCCATCAAGCTCATCTTTCCCCTGCTCGATGAGCTTGAGCCGGTGCTCCCACTGGCCGGTCATGGCCGGGCTCTTGACCTCCTCATGGACCTGCCGGATCAGCCGCTCCCCCTTGGGCGTGGCGCGCAGGGTCTTCTTTTGACGCTCGATGTACTTCCGGTGCAGCAGGGTTTCGATGATGCTGGCCCGGGTGGCCGGCGTGCCCAACCCCCGCTCACGCATGGCGTCGGACAGCTCCTTGTCATCCAGGGCCTTGCCAGCGGTCTCCATGGCGGTGAGCAGGGTCCCCTCGGTGAAGGGGCGGGGAGGGCGGGTCTCCCCTGGCCGCTGCTCCGTACCGAGCACCTTGGCTGGCTGCCCCTCGGAGAGGCCCCCCGGCAGGAGCTGCTCCGCCTTCTTCTTCTTGCCCTTCTCCTTCTTGCGCACCACGGCCAGGGGCTCCATCACCTTCCACCCCTCATCCTCCACCGAGGTGCCGCTGGAGCGGTACCGGTCCGGCTTCCAGGTCTCCCCCTCCGGCGCGTCGATGCGGGTGATCACTGTCGTCGTGGCGGTGACATGGTCCGGGTGCCAGGCGGCCAGCAGCCGACGGCAAACCAGGTCGTAGATCAGCTTCTCCTCCCGGGCCAGGCTCTTGCCCTGGATGGAGCCGGTGGTGGGGATGATGGCGTGGTGGTCGGTGACCTTCTTGTCGTCCACGAACCGCTTGCCCAGGGGCTTGTCCCCGGTTCCCGGCGCCAGGAGATCCCGGTAAGGAGCGGCCACGGCCTTGACCACGTTGCCCAGGGTAGCGGCCACGTCCTTGGACAGGTGGCGGCTGTCGGTTCGCGGGTAGCTGATGAGCTTGTGCTTCTCGTACAGGGCCTGCGCCAGCTTCAGGGTCTTGTCGGCGGAGAGGCCGTACAGCCGGTTGGCGTGGCGCTGCAGCTCGGTGAGGTCGTAGAGCAGGGGGGCCTTGTGGCGCTTCTTCTCCCGCTTCACCTTCTCGATGGAGGCGCTGCCACGCTGGGCGCGCTCCGCCACGGCGCCCGCCTCCTCGCCGTCCGGGGGCAGGCGGGTGGGGGTCTTGCCCTTCCCCTTGCCCTTGAACCAGGTGCCCGGGTAGGTCGCCTCGCTCCCCTCGGGCTGGAAGGTCGCAACCACCTCGATGAACTTCTGCGGCACGAACTCCCGGATCGCCACCTCCCGGTCCACCAGCATGCTCAGGGTGGGGGTCTGCACCCGGCCCACCGAGAAGAGCTCGTCGTCGGAGGTGCCGAGGGTGTAGGCCCGCGAGAGGTTCATGCCCACCAGCCAGTCGGCCTGGCTGCGCCCCCTGGCCGCCGCGGCCAGGCGTTCGTACTCGGCGCCGTCGGCAAGGCCCGCGAACCCCTTCTTGATTGCGTCAGGGGTGAGCGAGGAGATCCAGAGACGCCGCACCGGCCGGTCGCAACCGCACCGGTCGTAGATGTAGCGGAATATCAGCTCCCCCTCCCGCCCGGCGTCGGTGGCCTCCACCACGTACTCCACGTCCTCGCCGCTCATGAGCGTCTTGACGATCTCGTACTGGTCCCGGGTTCGCTCCAGCACCGTGAGCGGCCAGGAGGCGGGCAGCATGGGGAGCTGGTCCCTGCGCCACCGCTTCCACTGCGGCTTGATCTCGTGGGGCTGGGCCAGGGTCACCAGGTGCCCAAGGGCCCAGGTCACCCGGTACCCTTTCCCCTCGATGTAGCCCTGGCGGCGGGCGCCGGCACCCAGGACCTTGGCGATGTCCCGGGCCACCGAGGGCTTCTCTGCGACGACGACGATACTCATCTGTTCAAACATCCTGACCCTCCGTGGTGATTAGTTCCACCCCCTCTTTTCGAGGGTTCGGCCAGGATGTTGCGGAAGGCTACTTACGAAACTTGTTGTACTCCGGATCCCGCCGCTCCATGAAGGCCTGCTGCCCCTCCACGGCCTCGTCGGTGCCGTAGTACATGCTCAGGCCGCCCACGCCCAGGTTTGTGATGCCCGGCACCCCGTCGGTGGCGGCGTGGAAGGCGTACTTGAGCATCTTGAGCGCTGTGGGGCTCTTGGCCAGCAGCTCGTCGCACCACTTCTGCACCTCGGCGTCCAGCTCGGCGGCGGGCACCACCTCGTTGACCAGGCCCATCTCCTTGGCCTGGGCCGCGGTGTAGTGCCGGCACAGGTACCAGATCTCCTTGGCCTTCTTCATGCCCACCGTGCGGGCCAGGTCCGCGGTTCCGAAGCCGGGATCGAAGCTGCCCACCTTGGGGCCGGCCTGCCCCATCTTGGCCGTGTCCGCGGCGATGGACATGTCGCACACCACCTGGAACACGTGCCCACCGCCGATGGCCCAGCCGTTGACCCTGGCGATGACCGGCTTGGGGATGGTGCGGATCATGGAGGTGACGGTCTGCCAGGCCACCTCAAGGGGGAGGGCCGCGATGGTGCCAGCGTATCCATCCTTGTCGCGCAGGGTCTGGTCGCCGCCGGTGCAGAAGGCCTTCTCCCCGGCGCCGGTGAAGACGACGACCCCCACGGAGTTGTCCACCCAGGCGTCGGTGAGGGCCTGGCCCAGCTCCATCAGGGTTATCGGGGTGCAGGCGTTGTACTTGTCCGGGCGGTTGATGGTCACGCGCGCGACGCCGTCAGCTTTGTCGTACAGGATCTCAGTGAACTCCATGGCAACTCCCTCCGCAGCTGTGATTATTGGCGCGCAGAGCTTACCATCGACTGACCCGATGCTGGACCTCTCGCAGCGCACTGTTGGCTTCTTCGTGGAGAACTGGCCCCCGCCCATGATGTTGGCGGTGGGGATCCCCCTCGGCCTGGCCTGGGCCTGGACCTGCCTTCACCTGGCCGGGCGCCTCAAGCGGGACCTCGGCCTGCGCACCGGCTACTCGCGCAAGGCCTTCCACTTCGCCACCTTCTTCAGCGTGGCCCTGCTCCACGGCTTCGTAGGCACCCCGGCGGTGTGCCTGTTCGGCGGCATGACCTCTCTTGTGGTGCTGTACGCCCTGATCCGCGGCGACAGCCACCTGTTGTACGAGGCAATGGCCCGGGAGAAGGACGCGCCCCGGCGCACCTACTACATCGTGGTGCCCTACTTCTCCACCCTGGCCGGCGGCTTGCTGAGCAACATCCTGTTCGGTCACCGGGCGGTGGTGGGCTACCTGGTCACCGGGCTGGGCGACGCCGTGGGCGAGCCGGTGGGCACCCGCTTCGGCCGGCACAGGTACCCTGTCCCCTCCCTGCGCGGGGTGAAGGCCTGGCGCAGCCTTGAGGGGAGCGCCGCGGTGCTGGTTGCCTCCGCCCTGGCCGTGGCCCTGGGGTTCTGGCTAAACCCGCAGCTCGCGGCGGGACCCCTGTTCTGGGCCAAGCTGCCGGCGGTGGCCCTGGCCTGTGCCCTGGTTGAGGCGGTGAGCCCCCACGGCCTGGACAACCTGACCATGCAGGTGGTGCCGAATCTGTTGGTGTGGTTGTGGTTTTAGCGGCGGCGGCGCAGCAGTAGCAGCAGCCCCATGAACATCAGCAACGAGGGCAGCGCCGATCCCTCGTCCGACACCGCGCAGTCGCAGCCCACCTCGTTGCTCCCGCCGTCCTCGCCCCCGCCCGCCTTGCTGTCCTGCTTGATTACGCTGCGGTCCCACTTGCCCGCGCCGTCCTTCTTGGCGCCGCCCGTGTCCTTCTTGCCCCCGCCCTTGTCCTTGCCGCCGCCCTTGCCGTCCTGCTTGGCCGCCGCCTTGTCAGGCCACGGCTTCTTGTCTGGCCACGGGGTCTTGTCCGGCCAGGCCTTGGTGTCCGGCCACGCCTTCTTGTCGGGCCACGGCTTCTTGTCTGGCCAGGGCGTCTTGTCGGGCCACGGGGTCTTGTCCGGCCAGGCCTTGGTGTCCGGCGGGGGAGGGCCCGCGTCCTTCTTCACAGGGCAGGTTCCCGCCTTGGTTGGGCTCCTGCCCTTGTCAGGGATCCCGTCGCCGTCGCAGTCCACCTGGAGCACGATCTCGTTGTTCAACTTGGTGGCCGCCCCCTTGCCGCACGCCTTGCCGGTGGCACCGCCGCTGCAGTTGGGGTTGGTGTCCCCGCAGCCGTCCCCGTTGTTGGGTCCCTTCATCACGCCGGTGATGCGGATGGTGGTGAACTTGGGCACCTTACCCTTGCCCAGACCGTACAGGGTGCTCCACGGCACGCGCACCTCCATGGCCCCCTTCCGGAGCTTCTTGGCCGGCGTGTACTGGTAGTCCTTGTAGGCGATCTGCACCCCGGGCATGAAGAAGATGCTGGTGGAGGTGTTCTTGGCCAGCTTGTGCACGAACTCCTGGGGGAAGGTGGGCGTCGACGCGGGCAGCGAGATGCCGAACATCAGGTCGTATGGCAGCCCGATGTAGTTGCCGCCGTACGATCCCTTGTAGCCCGAGGTCGGGCAGAAATTGTTCACGCCGCCCGGCATGCCGGTCTCAACGAGGTACTTCACCACGCTGCCCCAGCCGGTGTAGTCGAAGCCGAAGTAGATGGCGTCAGCGTCCCATGTCGCGTACAGGGTGGAGAGTTCATTGTTACCGGAGAGTTTTGAGTCGCCCACCGAGTCGTTGGCGATCTTCTCGTCGGATTTCCATTCCGTCAGGACGCCGTCCACGGTGACTGTGTGGTAAGTGGCGGCCCACGCCACCCCGCCGGCGCACAGCGCCACCAGAGCCAGGGCGATCATAGGTGATTGCTTCATCGCGGCCTCTCCCGAATCTGCGTGCGTAACAGAGAAATGTTCGCAGACATGTTAACCCCTGTCCACGGGATGCCTTTACCCACCCTCGTGGAACAGGGTATTTTAGGCGGATAACACTTACCTGGAGGGAACGTTATGCGGCGAACCGGCATGGTGGTTTGGACCCTGTTGCTCGCACTGGGCCTCGCGCTCGGCGGGTGCAGCGATGACGCTGAAGAAACCAAGAAGGACAGCGGCGGCATCAAGGTGGACATCAGCGTGGACATCAGCACCGCGGATGAGGGCACACCGGACCAGACGGTGGTCCCTGACGCCACAAAGCCCGACAGGTCCCAGGCCGTGGGCAACATGGGCAAGGGGTGCACCAAGTCGTCGGACTGCACCGGCGCGGCAGACCGCTGCCTGACCATGAGCAAGACCAAGGGCGCCTCGGTGTGCTCCAAGTACTGCACCCTCGACAACAGCAAGACCCCGCTGGTCAACGAGGACGACTGCCCCAAGGGCTTCGTCTGCTCCGCCATCAAGATGACCGACGGCACCACCAAGAACTACTGCTTCGAGAAGTGCTCGCCGAGCCTCACCAAGAACCCGTGCCCCGCCTCGTCCAAGCTCAGCTGCAGCCCGGCGTCCACCCGGTACGCCAGCCCGGGCCAGGCGGTGTGTTTCTACTCCGCCTGCACCGCCAACAAGGAATGCCCGGTCTGGGACAGCACCACATGCACCATCGACACGGAGTGCTCCAAGCTGGGCAAGGACGCCTTCTGCCAGAGCGGCAACTGCGCCCGCCCGGGCAACTGCACCAAGGGCGGCATCTGCGGTCCACACAAGCTGGGCAAGGCCACGGCCAAGGTGGGCGACCCTTGCAAGGGCGACAAGGACTGCCCGAACAACGGCCGCTGCGTCATCGAGAGCAACAGCTACACCGGCGCCATCGGCACCTCCTTCCGCAATGGCTACTGCGTGGTGCGCTACTGCTCCTGGCCCACGGCGCTCAAGGAGTTCTCCTGCCCCACGGGCAGCGCCTGCAACATCCTTTACTACGGCGGGTACTGCTTCAAGTCGTGCAACCCCGGCAAGGCTAGCCACTGCCGCAACAACAGCACCGACAATGGCGGCGACTACGAGTGTTATGACTGGTCCACCTGGACCTATAAGGGGATCAAGATCGTCAAGGAGCCCATCTGCCAGGACGCCTCCACGCGCACCTGCGCCTCGGTGAACTCCTCCAACGCCTGCGCGGCCATCGGCGACAAGACCAACAGCCAGAAGATGCGCTGCCGCGACCGCTACACGGGCAAGGACAGGGCCAACTCCAAGGACCCGTACGGCGTCTGCCTGGACAACACCGCCTCGGGTAAATTCCTGACCGCGGCCCCCGACGGAGGCTACCCCTCCTGGGACGCCGGAGCCCCCGACGCCGGCACGCCGGACAAGTAGCGCCGCCGCGGTCCCCCGGCCCCGGCCCCGGCCCCGGCCCTCGCCCTCCTTTCCCTCCCCCCCTCGACCCTTTAGAATCACCCCCATGAAGTCCTTCAAGAATCGAACCATCCTCGTCACCGCAGCCGGCTCGGGCATCGGCCGGGCCTCGGCCGAAGCCTACGCCGCGGAGGGCGCAAGGGTGCACCTGGCCGACATCGACGGCGGGCGCCTGGAGCAGGTGGCGCGCAGCATCACCGCGGCCGGGGGCCAGGTGGCCGGCGTGCACCCGGCTGACTGCACGGATCCCGACGTGATGGAGGCCCTGGCCGCCGAGATTGGCAGGGTGGACCTGCTGCAGCTCGGCGTGGGCATCATCATCGCCGGCGCCTTCGAGGAGACGAGCCTGGAGCAGTGGCGCCGGGTCATGGACGCCAACCTCTGGAGCGCCGTTCACGGGCTGCGGGCTTTCCTGCCCGCGATGTTGGCCGCGGACTCGGAGGCGGACGCTCACATCGTCATCGTCGCCTCCCTGGCCGGGCTGGTGGGCTTCCCCTACACCAGCGCCTACACGGCCACCAAGTTCGCCCTGGTGGGCCTGGCCGAGTCCCTCTCTCTGGAGCTCGCTGGGCGGGGGGTGTGGGTCACCGCGGTCTGCCCCGGGGCGGTGAGCACCAACCTCATGCGCGACGGGGACCTGACCCTGCCCGGGGGGAGCGAGACCGGCATCCGCCGGGCCGTGGAGCGGTTCGCGGCCAGGCCCGAGCGGGTGGCCCGCGAGATCCTGCGCGCGGTGCGCCGCCGCAAGAGCCTGATCCTCCCCTCCTCCGAGGCGCTCCCGCTCTGGCTGATCAAGCGCGCCTCGGGCGGGTGGTTCGACTCCGCGGCCCGCTCGGTAACCGGCCGCCTACGCAACTTTGCCTCACGGAAGCGCTGAACCCCCAGGAACCCACATGTCCCAACCCAGGCTGTTCACCCCGCTCACCCTCGGCCCCCTCACCCTGCGCAACCGCGTGATCCGCGCCGCGGCCTTTGAGGGCATGTCCCCCGGGGGCGCGCCCAGCGAGCAGCTCATCGAGCACCACGCGGAGGTGGCGGCGGGCGGCGTGGCCATGACCACCGTGGCTTACGCTTCGGTGCTGGACCATGGCCGCACCTTCGAGCACCAGCTCTGGATGCGCCCGGAGATTGTGCCCGGGCTCAGGGAGCTCACCGACAGGGTGCACGCCGGAGGCGCGGCCGCCTCCATCCAGCTCGGTCACGGCGGGAACATGGCGGACAAGTCGGTCACCGGCCAGCGCGCCTGGGCCCCGTCCGCGGTGTTCTCCCTGTTCGGCCTCACCCGCCCCAAGGCCATGTCCGAGGAGGATCTCGATGCCCTGGTGGAGGGCTTCGTGCAGAGCACCCGCATGGCCCGGGAGGCCGGCTTCGACGCGGTGGAGGTGCAGGGCGGCCACGGCTACCTGCTGAGCCAGTTCCTCTCGCCGCCCACCAACCGGCGCACAGACGACTTCGGCGGCTCCCTGGAGAACCGCGCCCGGCTGCTGCGGCGGGTGGTGCGGGCGGTGCGCGCCGAGGCCGGCGACGACCTGGCGCTGCTGGTGAAGATCAACACCCGCGACGGCTTCGCCGGGGGAATGGACCTGGATGAATCCAGGGAGGTGTGCCGCATGCTGGAGGGGGAGGGGGCCGACGCCCTGGAGACCAGCGGCGGCTTCGTGAGCAAGTGCCCCATGTACCTCATGCGGGGCGATGTGCCGGTCAAGGAGATCGCCGCGGATCAGCCGGGCCTGGGGCGCAAGGTGGGCCTGCTCATGTTCGGCAAGATGGTGGTCAAGGCCTACCCCTTCACCGAGGCGTACTTCCTGGACGACGCCCTGGAGCTGCGCAAGGCGGTGAAGATGCCCCTCATCGTGGTGGGCGGCATGCGCTCCCTGGATGTCATGGAGGACGCGCTGGCCCGCGGCATCGACGGCGTCGCCATGGCCCGCCCCACCTTCCGCGATCCCGAGTTCGTCAACAAGCTGCGGCGGGGGGAGGTCACCACCTCCACTTGCGAGCCGTGCAACCTGTGCATGGCCACCATGTACCACGGCGCGGCGGCGTGCCCAGAGCGGCAGTGAACGTATAGACTGCACAGATGCGGATCTTCTGGCGTCTTCACTTGCCGCTCCTCTTGTTGGCGGCGATCCCCGGCGGGGCGCTCCTGCTTGTGAAGATGCCGAATGTCGACGCGGAGACCATGTCCTCGCCCGTGGCGCAGGACGCGTACCCGGGCCTCAAGGTCAAGGGGGCGCGGTTCGACGGCAGCCTCATGCTGCTCCCCCCCGGGGGCTCCGGGCTCACCCTGGCCAGCGCTCTGGAGCCAGGGGCGGTCAGCACCTCCCTGGGCCTGCGGGTGCACATCGGGGTGGCCCTCCGCGTCTACCTCGCCCGGCGGCAGGGGGAGCGGATCTATGTGCAGTTCTCAAGCTCGGGCCCGTCCAGGGACGGCGTCTTCCTTGAGAAGGCCCACGAGGCAACAGTCATACAGGATGCCAGGTCGCTCATGGAGGCGGCCCGGGAGGCCCCGTACCTCCGCCTGGTGACCACGCTGCAGCCCCGGGCCCTGGCCTACCAGCTCAACGGACGCAAGGCGCAGGCGCGGCTGCCTGGCGGCGGGTGGCGCCCAGACCTGGAGGTCAAGGCCCTGAGCGATCGGTCCGTGCTGCTCCTGGACGACCTGGCCATATGGCGCCTGGGTCCGGACGGCCAGGCGAGCTCCCTGCTCCGGCGCAGCTTCGGCCATCCCCCGGTGATCCGGGACCTGGGGCTGCTGCTGCAGAAGAGGCTTGGCCAGCCCCGTGCCCGCGTGGCCGCCTTCGCCGCGCTCATGCTGGCGGCCCTGCTGCTGGACATGCTCCTGCTCGGGCTCCGCCGGTGGACCCGCCTCGGCTCGTTCACAAGCCTGGGGCGAGCAGGCTTCCTGACCCTGACCTGGCCCACCCAGGTGCTGGTCCTGATGGCGCTCCGGGCCACGGCGCGCCTGCCATACGCTGCCGTCGGGGGCTGCCTGGCGGTTACCCTGCTGGTGCGCTACCTGGTCCTGATCGGGCATGGCCTCACCGACGGCAAGCAGCGCCCTGCCATGGTGGGCAGAGACCTGCCGGCGCTCCTGGTGGGCCTCGGCTTGTACGCGGCGGCGGTGGCGCTGCTGGCCAGGGGATCCTTGCTTCTGGCCCTGGCGCCGTTGCTCGGAGCGTTGGCGGCCGCGCTGCTGGGGCGGGCCCTACCTTCCCGGGCGCTGCTGCTCTTCCTGGCCCAGGCAGCGGGGGGGCTGCTCCTGATCAGCTTCAGTGGAAAGCTGGCGGTGATCCTCTATCTCGGCCTCACCGGGGTTTCCCTGCTGGTGGGCGTCACCGTGCACACCCTCAGGGGCAAGGTGCGCGGCGGCCTCCCGGTGCGGATCCTCGTGGTGCTCGGGATCACCGCCACCCTGATCTTCTGCCTCGAGATGGGCCTGCGCGGGGTGCCCGGGGTCTTCAAGCACATCGAGGCCGAGGAGCGCCAACACCTGTACAACCTGGTGGACAACGACCACGGCGATCCGCTGGGCAGGCTCAAGCGCGCCGTGATGATCAAGGTGGGTGAGCGCTTATTCGATACCCGGAAGGCCCCCGAGACCTTCCGCATCGTCTGCCTCGGGTCCTCCTCAACCAACGGCATCGGCGCCGCGGATCCTGAGGCCGAGAGTTACCCGGCCCAGCTTCAGGCCATGCTCCACGCCAGGGGGCTGACCAACGTCCAGGTGATCAAGGCGGGCGTCTCCGGGTCCACCCTGTCTCAGCTGCGCATCTACCTGGAGGAGGTCCTCATCTACCTGAAACCCGACCTGGTCCTGCTCTACTATGGGGCCAACATGGACAGCCTCGTGGCCCGCCGCTACTTCCTGGGCCTGCGCCAGCTCCTGGACCGGGCGCCCCATGTCACCACCCCGGAGGAGCTGTGGGCCGCCACCATGCTGCCCACCCCCTCGCAGAGGAACATCGACCTCTTCCTGAAGCTAACCCGGTCGCGGCTCTTCATGGCCGCCAGGTCCCTGATCATCATCGCCAGGGGCCGGAAGGAGAGGACTGAGCGCGCCGATGAGCCCGACGAACTCTCGGTGCTGATCCCCGAGACCCTCCAGGAGCTGGCCGAAACCTGCACGCGCCAGCTGATCCCGCTCCTGCTCATCCCCGAGGTGCTGCGCACGGCGATCCTGACGCCGGAGAATCCAAACGCGGGCGGGATCCGCAAGCGGACCTGGCATTACACCGAGATGTTCAAGGCGTACGCCCTAAAGCACCAGGCAGACGGGGTGCACTTCCTCTCGGTGCACGAGAAGTACACCCCGGCCATGGTGCGCCGCCTCTTCATGGATGAGATGCACCAGACCGCTGCCGGCTACGAGGTCCTGGCCCGGTCCGTCGCAGACATGCTGGTTGCTTCAGGCCTCCTGCCCACGCCGCCGCCTTAGCCCCGGTACTTCGCCCGCAGCTCCCGCCGCATGAGCTTGTTGCTCGCGGTCCTCGGCAGCTCCTTGACCAGCACCAGGTCGTGGAGCTTGAACAGGGGGTTCAGCTCCTTGGCCAGCATGCGGCTCAGCTCCTGACCGAGGGCAGCCCTGTTCATGGCCTTTCGCGGCACGGCGAACACCACCAGCCGGTCGGCGCCGCCCCCCCCGGGAGGGATGGCCACGGCCGCGCTCTCGTACACCGCGGGGTGCCGGTCAAGCACGCGCTCGATCTCCGGCGAGCCCACCTTGATCCCGCCCAGGTTCATGGCGTCGTCCGCCCGCCCGTGGGCCTTGAAGTAGCCGCCGGCCAGGCGCATCACCTGGTCGCCGTGGCGGCGCAGCACCTCGCCCCCGCGGCCGGGGGGGCAGTTCTCGAAATAGACCTGGTGGTGGTCCTTGTTGAGCAGGGTCTGGGACAAGCCCAGGGAGGGAGGAACGAGGAAGAGCTCCCCCATCTGCCCCACGCCAGCCTCCCTGCCGCCGTCGCGGATGAGCCGGAAGTCGAGGCCCAGGGCCGGCGTGGTGAAGGTCGCCGGGGAGGCCGGTTGGAGCACCGTGCCAGTGAGGTGTCCCCCCCCGATCTCGGTGCCGCCGCAATACTCGATGACCGGCGCCTGGTACCGGGCAAGGCTCATGAGCCAGAGGTAGTCCTCCTGGCTTGATGGCTCGCCTGTGCTGCTGAAGGCGCGCACGCAGCGCCAGTCCACGCCCTCCATGGCGCCCGACGCGCGCCACGCCCGCACCAGCGACGGCACCACCCCGAGCATGGACACCTCGGCCTGCTCCACGAAGCGTGCGAACCCCGGCGTGGTGGGCGCCCCCTCGTACAGGGCCATGGTGCCGCCGTTGATCAACGAGGCATAGACCAGCCAGGGGCCCATCATCCAGCCGATGTTGGTGGGCCAGGCCACCACGTCCCCGGGCCGGATGTCCTGGTGCATGTGCCCGTCCATGGCGCACTTGATCGGGGTGAGCTGGGTCCAGGGGATCGCCTTGGGCGTGCTGGTGGTGCCCGATGAGAAGAGCACGTTGGTCACCCGGTACGAGTGCCCGGCGCGATCCCGCCCACTCCCCGGCTTGCCGAGGAAGTCGTCCCACATGGCGTCCCCGGGGCGAAGCGCGGAGCCCTCGCCGTCAGGTCCGGGCAGGACCACCGCCGCGGGCCCGTCTGCCTCGATGACCCGATCGTAGAGGCGGAAGGTGCGCTCGCCCCGCCTGAACGCGGCCACCGTGACGATGGCCCTGGCGCCGCCCAGCTCCACGCGGCGGTACACCTCCGGCGCCGGGAAGCTGTCCGGGATGGAGACCACCCGCAGCCCGGCGCGCACGGTGCCCAGGTAGGCGGCCACGCACTCCAGGTTCATGGGCATGTAAAGCGCGACGCCGTCCCCCTCCTTGAGGCCGGCGCGCTCCAACCCCCCGGCGAAGCGCAGGGAGAGTTCGTCGAGCTCCCCGTAGGTGAGCTGCTCCAGCTGGTCGCTCCCCTCGCGCCCCTGGATCAGGGCCACCGTCTCCGGCAGCTGGCGGAAGCAGGCGTCGACGATATTGAGGGTGGCGCCCGGCAGCCAGCGCGGCCGCTCCGCCCCGCCCGAGGCGTCGAGGACGCCATCCGGCCCCATCTCCATGGGAATGCCGAGGCGCCGGATCACGTGCTCCCAAAACGCCGGCCGGTCTTCCACGGACCAGCTGTGCAGGGCAAGGTAGTCCTCGTGGCCGGTCTCTCGCATGAAGGCGGACAGGTTGGCGCCCCGGTCCTCGCGATCTCCTGGGAACCAGGCGGGCGGCGGGCCGTCCCGCCCGTCCCGGCCAGCGTAGATCTTGCGGAACGCGGCGAGCTGATGCTGGAAGGGCGGCGGCTGCTCCATGCGCTGGAGGTCCGCTACATACTGTTGCCACGCGCTGTGCTGGGCACGCGCCCGCTCGCTCGGCACTGTGGATCTGGACATCTACAGAAAATGACGCGACCGCACAGCGGGGTCAATGGCGGGGATTATTCCTTTGGCTGGGGCGTCACGTCCCGCGGGAACTCCAGCTTCTTGAGCTTGCTCCACTGGCGGGGGTAGCCCAGGGAAACCTCGTGGAAGGGCACCTGGTTCCTCATGCGGGTGCCGGGCGTGTGGAGGTGGCCGCCCAGGACCATGGCCACGTTGAAGCGCGTGTGCCACAGCTCGGTGCGGCGGGTCCCGCACCAGATATTGAAGCGAGGGATCTTGATCCGGATCAGATCCTCGCGCAGGGGGAAGTGGCTCACCAGGATCAGGGGAATCTCGCGGGGGGCCCCGGAGAGGCGCGCCTCGGTCTCGCGGCAACGGTCCGCGCACCACGCGGCGCGGGTCTGGTACGGGTGAGGGTGCAGGTAATACTCGTCGGTGGACATGACGTTGCTCTGGAGCGCCCAGAACACCGCCATCTCCTCGGGGATGTTGTCCGGCCGGTAACTATAGTCGTACAGGGTGAGCATTGGCGCGAGCATGTACTCGGAGCCGCCCAGGTCGAGGATCGGGTAGGGATCCTCCGGCGTGAGGACCTCCCGCTCGCGGCAAAGCTCCACCAGGAGCTCGTACTTCTCGACGCCCCGGTATCGCTTCCCGTTATGCTTCGCCGTCCAGAGATCATGGTTGCCTGGCGCCCACGACACCCCCTTCCAGCGCGCGGAGAGGTGGTCCAGCGCCCAGATCATGTCTGGCACCTTGTGGCTTAGGTCTCCGGCCAGTACCAGCCAGTCGTCCGGGTGGGCGGCCATCTGCTCGACCTTCTCGCGGTTGGCAGAGAAGTCGATGTGGAGATCGGATGCAGCGAAGAGCTTCATTAATGGTCTTAGTGTGGCATTGGTCGTGCCCGTGTTCCCTCCCTTTTCGGGATATTGCTGTTTTTCCTGACGACTGTCGACTGCCGACTGTTTTAGACTGACACCAACCAGGAACCAGAGGAGCGGCGTGATGAGCGAGAGAAGGAGCCTGGAGCTTTTGCTGCTGGCGGCCGCGGTATTTATCACCGCGTGCGCGGGCCCGGCGCGGCAGACCCGCCGCCCCGGCAAGGTACGGCTTGGCAAGGATCGGGCCCGGATCATGGCCTGCGTGATCCAGGAGAAGGGGCTCAAGCTGGCCCGGCGCTCCACCAGCGACCTGTCGGCCCACCTGGAGGCCCTGGGTGCGGCCGTGGGGCAGGTGCCCAGCGCCGGCTCCGACAGCTGGACCGACGCCTCCAGCGGCGAGGCCGCGGCCGTCTCCCGCGTGGCCTTTGCCCTGGGCCCCATGGGCCCCCGCATCTCCGGCGAGGCGGCCGGGTTGCAGGAGGTAGCGGCCTTCCTTGGGCGCCTGAACGAGGCGGGCGCCGGCGTAAGCTGGCGCCTGGATCAAGCCCGCCGGGCCCGGGGGAAGCGGTTCCGCTTCGTGCTGCGCAGCGATCCCGTCCTGCGGGTGAAGGTCATAGAGCGCGCCACCGACCTGGCCCAGACCCAGACCCGGGGCAAGAAGTTGGCCGCGGCGGTGAAGGCGACCTGCCCCAAGGGCGTGCTCGCCCCCACCACGCCGCCCAAGGGCAAGAACGTGCCGGCGTGGGAGATCGCTGATCTCAAGCCGTCGTCCTTCTTCCAGCGCACCGGCCTCACCGTGAAGCTGGAGGGGGACCTGACCAAGGCCGTGGAGCGGATAACCTCGGAGGGCGCCGGCCTGCCGGACGGTTTCACCGGCGCCAGGCTGGCCGTGGGCAAGGACGGGGCCCGCCTCACCCTGATCTGGCACGCCCCCAGAGCGCCCGCGCCGAGGGTGGTGAATCAGTGGCTGGTGCGGGAACGCCAGCGGGACCTCTCGGTGCGGCTGCCGCGTTGGCCCTGGCTGGAGGGGGCCCTGGCCAAACCGCCATTCCCCCGCGGCGACGAAGGCTGGGACCTGACCACGGTGAAGGGCCTGAAGCCGGGGGAGCGAGCCACCCTCTCCCGCACCCTGGATCTTTGGGTGGAGCGGCGGCAGCTCCGGCGGGGCCTGCACGCCCTGCGCGCCCTGCAATACCACCAGCGAGTTTCTGACGGGCTCTTCAGCTGCCTCTTCGGCTCCATCCAGCCAGCCTGGCCCTTTGACCGGGACGGCTCCATCGTGCCGCAGGTGGTGGCCCGGGAGCAGCGCCTGGACGAGGAGGCGCGCGCCTACTCCAGCGAGGGGCGGGGGCCCATGGCGGCCCTGCGCTCCTTTGACGGAAGGCAGGTCAGCTGGCAGCTCCGTCCGCCCTGGAAACCCTCCGGTCTGCGCAAGCGCGTGCTCAGGTACCTGTCGCAGTGCGATGTGCTCGAAGAGATCCGCGCCAACAAGGTCGGCGGCGGAGGGGCGGTGGCGGGCACGGCGGCGGTGGCCCACCCCGAGGGCGGCCGCGCGCGCACGGGCCGCCGCCGGGGGAGCAAGATAGACGCCGCAACCCTGGCTCGAAAGCTCCGCCTGGACGCGAGCAAGGTTGAGGCCGATGTGGCAACCCTCAAGGGCCGCGCCGAAAAGGCTGAGGGGCGCTTACCCACCTCCGAGGGGCTGTCCGAGGTGCTGGACATGCTCACCAACGTGGCGCGGCTGCAGCAGCTGCGGCTCAAGCTCGCCCGGCGCGTGCCAACTCCGCGCAAGAAGGGCGCTGTACGGCACGCGGTGCTCGAACTCCAGCTTGCCGGTTCCCGCCTGGGGGTGGTCATGCTCCTGGACAGCATCGCCCGCAGCGATCGGGTCCTGCTCCCGGTTTTCTGGCGCTGGGAAGAGATGGGGCACACCCGCTGGGGCCGCCTGCGCCTGCTGCTGGATCTGCCCTACCTGTCCAAGTAGCCACCCGGGCCCCGATACGAGTACCCACTCCCGCTCCCGCTCCCGCTCCCGCTCCCGCTCCCGCTCCCGCTCCCGCTCCCCACACCCGACACCCCCACGTACTACCTGCTGACAGGCGAGGGCTAAGCTATTAGAATGGCCCAACTACGGCAGTCAGGATGTGAACGATGATGGCACGCCCGAAGGTGGAGTCCCGGCTGGGGCGTTTTAATAGTCTGCGCTGGCAGGTGAGCACCCTGCTGCTCCTCTCCTCCCTCACCGTGGTGGCGCTAACGGGCCTCACCATCACCCTTGCCACGGCCCTGAGGTCCTGGCCCACCCTCACCATTATGAAGGAGGTGGGCATCATCAACGGCATCATGGACGAGCTGCAAGGGCGGCTCGTGAGGCTGGAGGAGGCCCCCACGCCCCAGGAGATCCGCGGGTTGAGTGTCAAGCTCGAGCTGGTGGACAAGCGGGTGGAGGCCCTGGGCGAGCCGGCCAAGGGATGCCGCCCGGAGCTGCTCACATACCGCCAGCTGGCGGGTGACTGGATGAAGCGGGTTGAGATAACCCCCTCCGCCGAACGGGAGAGCATGCTCCGCCCCCTGGTCAACGCCCACATGCGCGTGCAGGCTGCCCTGATGTACAGCGTCTTCGGCACCAGGCCCGAGTGGCTCAGCTGGTTGCTGCCCGTCATCCCTGGCGGGCTGGGTTGGATCCTGCTCATGTCCGCCCTGAGCATGATCCGGGCGTACCGTATGCGCGGCCAGCTGAGCATGCCGCTGGAGGCGCTCTCGAGCGCGGCCATCAGGATCAAGAACGGCGACTTCACCAAGGAGATCCCAAAGGTGAACAGCGTGTCCGAGGTGGAGGTGCTGCGGGATAGCGTGGAGGCCATGCGCTCCCAGCTCGTCACATCCATCGGCAAGCTGGACGCGCGCAACGCGGAGCAGAGCTCCATCCTGGACAACATGAACGACGGCGTGCTCCTGGTGGGGAAGGGCGGGCGCATCATGGAGCAGAACCCTCAGGTGCGGCGGCTGTGGGAGGCCTCCGGCTGCAAGGGCGTGATGCCCACCGACGGGCTGCTGCTCAAGGACGTCTTCCCCCAGCTCCCCGCCGACATCTTCGACCTCTCCAAGGCGGCCACCCATGAGGTGGTCATGGACCCGGAGGCCTCGCCGCCCAGCATCTTCGACATCTCCTCCAACCCCATCGCCAAGCCGCCACAGATCCCCGGTGAGGAAACCCCCGGGCATGTGCTGGTGCTCACCGACGTCACCGCGGCCAAGGAGGTGGAGAAGCTGAAGCTGCACTTCCTCTCCATGGTCACCCACGAGCTGAAGACCCCCCTCACATCGGTGCTCGGCTATACCAAGGTGATGCTGCTGGGCAAGGGCGGAGCCTTGAGCGCAAAGCACAAGGGCTACATCGGCGTCATCGACACTCAGGCCAGCCGGCTGCTCGCCATGATCCAGGACCTGCTGGACATGACCCGCCTGGAGGTGGGCAACCTGACCATCGAGTTCGCCCCGCTGCGCCTGGCGGACGTGGCCGCCTCTGCCTACTCCTCCCACATGGCCGCGGCCAAGATCAACGACATCAAATTCTCCTTGTTGCCCGGGGAGATCGAAAACGAAGAGGTCATGGGCGACGCCATGCGCCTGGGCCAGGTGTTGGGGAACCTGATCAACAACGCCTTCAAGTTCACGCCGCGGGGCGGGGTGGTGAGGATCACCGTTGGGCGCATGAAGGATCAGGTATGGATCGCGGTGAGAGACACAGGGCGCGGTATCCCTCAGGTGGCGATCCCGCGGCTGTTCGAGAAGTTCTACCAGGTTGAGCGTGGCGACACACGTAAGGCAGGGGGAGCGGGCCTCGGTCTGTTCATCTGCAAGGAGCTGGTGACCCAGATGGGCGGGCGTATCGAGGTCACCTCAAACGAAGGCGAGGGGAGCAAGTTCACCGTGTACCTCCCTGTCTATAACCCCGAGGACAACGAGTAGGAAACATGAGCCGACGAAAGATTGGAGACATCCTCCTCGATAACGGAACCATCAGCACCAGCCAGCTTCAGGATGCCCTGGACCGGCAGACGCAGGTCAAGCACCGTCGCCTGGGTGAGCTGTTTGTGGACATGGGCCACTGCTCTGACGAGGCGGTGGCGCGGGCCCTGGCCGAGCAATTCTCGATGGACTATGTGGACCCCATCGATATGGACATCGACCGCCACCTGATCTTCCTGCTGCCCCGGGCTCAGGCCGAGAAGGTTGCGGTGCTCCCCCTGCGCAAGGACGAAGGGGGGCGCATCCTGGTGGCCATGGCCGATCCGCTGGATCTGGCTGCGCTCAACGACCTGCAGTTCCAGCTCAAGGGGGCGATCCAGCCGATGGTGGCGTCGCCCTCCCGGCTGCAGCTGGCCATCGACCGCTTCTACGGGCTGGAGACCCAGGCCCAGCGGGTGCTCCAGGCGGCGCTGCCCAAGCCAGACATGGTGGAGGCGTCCAGGTCTGATCACATCGCCCTGGACGGCGAGGAGATCGAGCGGCGCCTGCGCCAGGGCGGCGAGTCGCCCTACGTGGACCTCGTCTCCATCATGCTGCTGCACGCCATCGAGAAGGACGCCTCGGATATCCACTGCGAGCCCCAGTTCGACGGCATGCGCGTGCGCCTGCGCATCGACGGCATGCTGCAGGAGATCCTGCGCCTGCCGCCCTGGTCGGTTGGCTCCCTGGTCAGCCGCGTCAAGGTCATCTGCAACCTGGACGTTGCCAGCCGCCGTAAGCCCCAGGACGGCAAGACGTCGGTCTCAATCGCCGGCCGCCGCATCGACCTGCGCGTCTCGGTGGTGCCGAGCCAGTTCGGCGAGAACGTGGTCATCCGAATCCTCGACCCGCAGATGCTGCAGGCGGACCTGAGCAAGCTGGGCTGGGCCGTTGAACAGCTCGGCGCCTACTACCACATGGTGGCCCACCCCCGGGGCATGGTGCTCTGTGTTGGGCCCACCGGGTCGGGCAAGACCACGACCCTCTACTCCACCATCAACCGGCTGCGCAGCGAGAGCACCTCCATCGTCACCCTGGAGGACCCCATCGAGTACACGGTGGACGGCATCGTCCAGTTCGAGGTGAAGGACCGGCCGGGGATGCGCTTCCCGGACCTGATCCCCGCCTTGCTACGCCAGGATCCCAACGCCATCATCATCGGCGAGATCCGGGACGAGGAGACGGCCAAGGCGGCGGTGCAGGCCACCACCACCGGCCACCTGGTGCTCTCCACCCTGCACACCACGCAGACCACCTCCACCATCATCCGTATGTTGGAGCTCGGCATCACGCCCCACCTGCTGGGCGACTGCCTCACCGGCGTGGTGGCCCAGCGGCTGGTGCGGCGGGTTTGCCAGAAGTGCTCCATCGTCGCCCCTCCGGAGGAGGAGGACTGGTACCGGGTGGGCGTGCCGCCGCGCAACCTGGAGGGCTTCACCCGCCGGGTTGGTGCGGGCTGTCCTGCCTGCCTTTACACCGGCTACCGCGGCCGCGTGGGCGTGTTCGAGGTGCTCCCCATCGGCGACTCCCTGCGCAGCCTGATCCAGGCGCGCGCCTCCGAGCAGACCCTCTGGAGCCAGGCCAGGTCCGAGGGGCTGCGCACTCTGTTTGACGACGCCCTGGCCAAGGTGTCCGACGGCGTCACCACCCTGGAGGAGGTCGCCAGGGTGATCCCGGTGGACGCGTGGCTCCACCTGGATCCGCTGCTCAAGCGGAAGAAGCCCGCCGCGCGCCCGGCCTTCAGCTACGAGGCCATCGAGGTCATCGACCCGAGCGAGAAGACCCCCTACGTGGAGGCCGGCGAGGGCCAGCTGTCACCGGTGGATGGTATGTCGCCGGTGGCCGGCATGTCGCCGGTGGATGGTATGTCGCCGGTGGCCGGCATGTCGCCGGTGGCCGGCATGTCGCCGGTGGCTGGCATGTCGCCGGTGGCTGGCATGTCACCGGTGGCCGGCATGTCGCCGGTGGCGGCCATGTCACCGGTTGACGGTGGGTCCGGGATGATGTCCCCCTTCGACGAGGCGTCCGGGGAGATGTCTCCGGTGGACGCCGCCACAGGGGCCATGTCCCCGGTTGATGGAGGGTCCGGGGTGATGTCTCCTGTGGAGGCGGAGGCCGGGACCATGACCTCGGCCGCGGAGCAGCCCGTGGCTCAGGCGGCCGAGCCCCAGGAGCGCCCCAAGATCCTGGTGGTGGACGACGCCGAGGAGATCCTGCAGCTGGTGCGCATCACCCTGGAGGACACCTTCGAGATCAGCCTCGCCCGGGACGGCGTGGAGGCGCTGGAGCAGATCGAAGAGGAAATGCCAGACCTGGTTATCCTCGACGTGATGATGCCGCGCATGGGGGGGTACGAGGTGTGCGAGCACGTCAAGCACACCGAGGCCACCGCGGACCTGCCGGTGATCATCCTCTCCGCCCGTGGAGAGAAGTCGCACATCAAGGAGGGCCTCAAGGCCGGCGCCGACGACTACATGCCCAAGCCCTTCGATCCGGAGGAGCTGGAGCTGCGCGTGCGGGCCTTGCTGAGGAGATCTCGACGCAATAAGTAGCAACCGCAGCGTAGGGGCGGGACCTTCGTCCGCCCGGCCGCCTATGCACCCCCCAGGGTGCGCGGGTTCCTCATGTAGCGCTTGGCATCTTCCCGATCGATCACCCCACGCTGGACCAGGTCGGACAGGGCGCGGTCCATGGGCATCTGCCCCTGGCCCAGGCCCGCCTCCATGGTGGAGAGCGCCTGGTGCATCTTGTCATCGCGGATCAGGGTGCGGATGGCGGTGGTGGCCACCATCACCTCGAAGGCGGCCACGCGCCCGCCGCCGAGGGCGCGGTTCAGCAGGCGCTGGGAGATAACCCCCACCAGCGACGCCGAGAGCTGGGAGCGCACCTGCCCCTGCTGGTGGGCAGGGAAGATGTCCACGACGCGGTCCACCACCTGCACCGCGTCGTTGGTATGCAGGGTGGCCATGACCAGGTGCCCTGTCTCGGCCGCGGTGAGGGCGGAGGAGACGGTCTCCCGGTCCCGCAGCTCCCCCACGAGGATCACGTCCGGATCCTGACGCAGCACGTACCTGAGCGCGGCGGCGAACCCCTTGGTGTCGGCGTACACCTCCCGCTGATCCACCGTGGCGCGCTTCCCCTCGTGCACGTACTCGATGGGGTCCTCCACCGTGATGATGCGGCAGGGGCGCGACTGGTTTATCCGGTTGATCAGGCAGGCCAGGGTGGTGGTCTTGCCTGCGCCGGTGGGCCCCACCACCAGGAGCAGACCCTGTGGCCGGTTGCCCATATCCAGCACCACCTCCGGCAGGCCCAGCTCCTCAGCAGAGGGGATGTGCGTGGGGATGGCCCGCAGGGAGGCCGCCATCTGCCCTTTCTGGTGGTAGGCGTTGATCCGGAAGCGCTTGCCGTCCTCCAGGGCCAGGGCGAAGTCGATCTCCCGCTCCAGCTCGTAGGTCGAGCGCTGGCGCACGCTCATGATGGAGTAGAGCAGCATGCGCATGTCGGCCATGGAGAGAGCGGGGACCTCCAGCGGGGACAGCTCCCCTCCGATGCGGAAGATGGGGGGGCGGCCCACGGTGAGGTGGAGGTCGGAGGCGTCCCTGTCCATGGTCATCCGGAGCAGAGCCTTCATGTCCAGCCCGCCGCCGCCAGCTTCGGTGTCCCGCCCGAAGGCAGCCACGCCAGTGGACATGCCCTGCACCATCAGGGCGAACTCCTCAGGGTTGCTGGCGTAGGCCTGGCCCATCTCGTCGTCGATGATGCCCGCCTCATACAGGGCGAACATGGACTGGTTGAAGGTCATCACCGACGGGTCGTCCGCGGTCTTCATGTAGTCCTGGAAGTCCTCCGCGCGCTGCTCCTTGATCAGCCTGGCAGCAGCCGGGGAGACTGCCAGCACTTCAGCGGCCAGGGCGCGTCCCTTGGCGTCCTTGCGCGGCAGCAGGCGCTGAGACACCACCCCGCGCAGGCTGAGGGAGAGGTCCATGGCGGCCTGGTCCCGCATGTGCTCCGGGAAGTAGCTCAGGATCCGCTGCATGGACTGGGTGACGTCGATGGTGTGCAGGGTGGCGAACACCAGGTGTCCGATGAGCGCGGCGGAGATGGCCACCTGCATGGTCTCCAGGTCGCGCATCTCGCCCAGCACGATGACGTCAGGGCTCTGCCGCACCACATGGCGTAGGGCCGCGGAGAAGGAGCCGGTGTCGGTGTTCACCTCGCGCTGTGAGACCCGCGCCTTGATGTCCCGGTGCACGAACTCGATGGGGTCCTCCACCGAGACGATGTGAACCCCACGGTGGGAGTTGATGTGGTGGATGATGGCGGCAAGGGTGGTGGACTTGCCCGAGCCGGTGGCCCCGGTGATCAGCACCAGGCCCCGGGGCAGGTCCGCGAACCCCCGCACCGCGTCGGGCAGGCCGAGCTCCTCGAAGGTGAGCTCGCCGGATGGCAGGGCCCGGGCCACCAGGGCCAGCTCGCCGCGTTCCCGGTACAGGTTGAGGCGGAACCGCTTGCCGTTGGGCAGGGAGTAGCCCACGTCCAGGTCGCCATCCTCGTTGAACCGCTCGCGCGCGGCGGGGGTGAGCAGCTCCTGGAGGAACGCCTCGACCACCTCCCGGCTGGTGACCGCCAGGTCAGACTGCCGTACGGCGCCGTGCACCCGGGCCGCGGGGGGGCGTCCCTCTGCGATGAACAGGTCAGAGGCCTGCCATGAGGCCATGGAGGCCAGGATCTTTTTGACGCTCGGTTCGTCCATTTCCCCAGCATACCTGGCCCTGCTCGCAATGGAGGGCAGAAATGGGGACCGTTTTAGTGTAAAATTCCACCAAAATGATGCGGCCCTATGAATGATCAAGGGCCTGGCGGCGACTCAGGTTTGGAAAAGGGCGAAACAAAAGTTGATTTCAGCGGACATAATAACCATATGAAAAATAAACTCCCCCTCGCGGTGTTCGTCTCCGTGCTTGGCCTTCTTGGCGCCGGGTGCCTGGAGGATAATCCCAACAGAGCTGTGCAGACCGGCAAGGAGGACAAGGGCTTCCTCCTGCTGGACGGCGGCGGACCCATGGTGCAGCCCGACCAGGGCGCACAACCCCAGCTGGACGGACCCACCCAGCCGCCAAGGCTGGACATGGGCGGCAGCACAGGCAAGACCACCAGGGGCCGTTTCTGCCACAACGTCAAGGCGCAGGGCGGTAAGAACGTCGCCATCAAGCTCACCATGGGCAGCGCCTCAATGACCGCCAACACGGATGGCTGCTCCTCGTGCGTGAGCATCCCGTCTGGCCAGCAAACCCTCCGGGTCTACTCGGGCAGCCAGTACCTGGGCGGGGCGTACACCACCGTGAAGGAGCAGTTTGAGTATGTCTACCTCCTGACGATCCCCAAGGGCAGCAAGTACGCCAAGCTGTCCAAGGAGGAGCTGGATCCCAAGAAGGGGGGGACCTGCGCAGGATACAAACCGAAGTTCTGAGCCCGACTAACCTCTTAAAACGGACTTGAACATCACATGAAAAAGTTAAACGCCGCCGTCACCGCCACCCTCGCCGCCGCCCTCCTGACTGCTGGCTGCGGGCCCCAGGAGCAGCTGCTGCTACCGCCCGACTCCGCCGAAACCGAGCGGGCCATCGTCAACGGCAAGACCTACAACGGCCACCCCTCCGTGGGGCGACTGATCCGCAAGGTGGGCTCCCACGGAGCGTCGTGCACCGCCACCCTCATCGGCAAGCGCCATGTGCTCACTGCGGGCCACTGCGTGAGCCCCGGTGGCACCCATGTCTTCTACATCGGCGGGGGCAGCTACCAGACCAACCAGGTGGCGCGGCACTACAAGTACAGCTCCACCAGCACGGGGGGCGCCCAGTACGACATCGCCCTGCTCAAGCTGAACAGCGAGCCGCCGGTGACACCCTCCATCATCGCCAAGCAGGCGCCCAAGGTTGGGCAAAAGCTCACCATCATCGGCTACGGCATCACCGCCACCGGTCGCAAGGACTCGGGGACCAAGCGCATCGGCTACAACACCGTGCACCAGGTCACCAGCACCATCTTCACCTTCTCCGGGGCCAGCGGCAGCGAGTCCAACACCTGCAGCGGCGACTCGGGCGGGCCGGCATTCGCCGTGGAGGATGGCCGGGAGGTACACCTTGGCATCCACTCCATGGCCAGCCGGCCGTGCGGTTCGCGGGGAATCAACACCCGCACCGACGCCTTCAACGCCTGGATCCACCAGCAGTCCGGCGGCGATGTTTACGAGCCGCCCAAGGACAAGGAGCCCCCCACGGTTGCCTTTACATCGCCGGCCAACGGGGCCGCCGTGCGCCAGAGCTTCGAGGTGAAGGTGGCGCCCAAGGACGACCAGACCGTGGCCAACGTGGAGATCTTCGTGGGCGACAAGAGCGCCGGGCTAAAGCCGGGCGCGGCAGAGGTCGACTTCTACCTCAGCAACATCCCGGTGGGCACCCACACCCTCAAGGCCGTGGCCACCGACGGCGCGGGCAACAAGGGCGAGGCCAAGATCCAGGTCACCGTGGTGCCGCCCAAGGACTACGGCGCCCAGTGCTCCGAGCACATGGACTGCAAGAGCGTGCTCTGCGCAGGCCTCCCGGGCGTGGCCACGCGCTTCTGCTCCAGGCTGTGCGACGCCAACAACAACACCTGCCCCAGCGACGCGGCCTGCCTGCCTGTGGCGGGCGCGAACCTGTTCCTGTGTAGCCTGCCCGACTCCGCCCTGCCTGGCGGTGGGGACGACGGCGAAGTCGAGGGATCGTGCAGCGTGGCCGGCGAGAGCGACCCGGTTGGGGTGGTCTTCCTGACGATGTTCGGGCTCCTGCTCCTGGTCCGCCGCCGCCGTTAGTTCGTTCGAATACGTCTACGTCAACAGGGCTACTTCCAGCGGCGGTAGCCCACCACCGCCTTTGAACCCTTTTTGAACTGGGTGTTGATGAAGACGATGCTGTTGGCTGTGGGGCGGTAGTCGAAGCCTTTGCTGCGGCTGCGCTTGATGGCCACGCCGTTGCGGGCCACGGCCAGGCTGGCCGCCACCGGGACATGCGACAGGTTGGTGGCGGAGCCCTTGCCTGCCACGCTGTCGATGATCGACTGGAGGGTGGGCCCCAGGTCCTGCTGGCACACGTCGCCGATCTGGCCCCCGAGCGCCCGGGCCAGCAAGCCGTAGCCGTGGCCGATGTGCGCCCTGCAGGTGTTGCCGCACACGCCGCCGATGAGGTGGAATACCGTGCGCGCCTGGGTATCGGTGTTGCCCGAGAAGTAGGCGTGATGCGACATCAGGCTGAAGGCCATCTTTGACTTGGTGGAGCTGGGCAGGGTGCATGTGTACTTGGAGCTGGACAGGATGCTCGTCAGGCTGCCAGCCACCTCGTCGGTGGCCACGATGACCACCAGCGTCGCGCCGGGGCGGATCCTGTTGACCTTGCCAGCCGCGCGCGGGAGGTGGTTGGACACTGCCCGCCTGGCGTTGACGATGCCGTATTCGCTGCTCCCTTCGAACCCGGGCGGGTTCCTGACGCAGGCCGAGAATATGTCCCGCTCCTTGGGCAGCAGGAAGCGGTCGTCGCCACCGTTGTCGTTCCGGTTTGTGCTCTTGCGCGAGCAGAACCTGCCCACGCTGTCCTTGTATGAGCCGTTGGGGTTGCACACGTTGGTCACGCCCACCCGGAAGTCGAGCCCCGAGGCCACGGCGCGGTCGAAGAACTCCTCGGCATTGCGCACGATGTCCTCGCGGTTGTTGGACATGGATCCCGACTCGTCCACCACCCAGATGATGTCAGCCTTGGCCGGGTCCGTTCCCAGGAACACGTTACACACGATGTCGCTGATCTTGGCCGAGCCCAGGGCCGCCGCTGTGCCGCCAGCCAGGTCGTCGACCAGCAGCCCCGTGCGGCGGGTGAGGTCCTGAAAGTCATCCCGCCGGGCCACAGCTCCCACGATGAGCATGGCGCGCTTGCTCTTGTCGGCCGCCTCGCTGGCGTACCCCTGGCCATCCTTGGTGAAGGCGCCGGTCTTGGCGTCCCGGGCGCGCTGGAAGCGGCGGACCGTGGCCAGGGAGATGATGAACTGGTTGTCCTGGGGGCCCCATTTGGGCGGCGGGTTCTTGATGGTGGCCGGGTTCAGGGGGTTCAAGATGGCCCGCAGTACTTGCTCACGAACTGCCGGGGCGGTGACCTTCACGGTGAGATCCAGGTCGATGATGGTGCCCACTACCTGGGGGAAGAAATCGTGGGACGGCAGCTGGGTGCCGCTGGTGCGCACCTCGGCGCGGGCCTTGTTGGGGATCCCCTGCTGGATCTGGGTGATCACCGCGGAGAGGATGTCCTGGACAGTCACATCGCCGGCCGCTGGCTGGGCCATGATGAATCCGGCCACCATGTCGCTGTCTTTGCGGTGGTCCATGCCCGCGGCCTCGGTGCCCTTGGCAATGTTCTGCAGGGTCAGCGGGAGGTGGACTGCGGCCGGGTCCAGGGCCAGGTTCCAGCTCCCCCCCTTGCTCTTGAGGTAGGTCAACTTGCGCACGCCGTTGGGCGACGTCTTGCTCTCGGTCATGCACGCCGCCGAGGATGGCGGCCACCCATCCGGGTGGAGCAGGGAGTCAGGTGAGGAGTCCGGTGGGGGGACCATGGAGTCGGTCAAGGGGACGCCAGCCTCGGTGTACTCGGGCGGAACGAACACCCGCGAGGCCAGGTCGCACCCGGGGATCAGGAAGGCAAACAACGCCAGTATGAATGCTCTGTTCATGGGGCAAATCGTAGCACGAGGGCGGATGTCATGAGTGTGCGGCGCCGCACCCCGATGGGGTAAGGGTGGGTCATGCACCCACCCGGATCGTGCCCATACGCCCAATGGGAGGGCGTGAAAACCTCCCCTAAAGGCCCAGCCGGGTCTTGATCCGCTCCAGGTGGGCTGCCTCCGCCGGGGCCAACTCGCCGTCCGCGCCTGCCAGGCTGGCGCACGCCTCGTAGACCTGCTGCCTTGCCCCGGGCTGTGGCAGCCGGGCCAGGATGTCCTCCAGGTACGCCTCCTCGGCGGCCTCGCTGCCCAGGGAGTCTCGGATCCTGCGCACGGAGGCGTCGATGTACACCTCGATGGGGTAGTTGCCCGTCCATCCCAGGTCGCCGGCGCTCTCCTTGAGGTAGGCCTGCTCGGCCCGGGCCACATGGCGATCCACGAACATGGTCCAGACCATCAAGTCCACCATCGCCTCCCGCTCATGCTGGGAGATCTCGGCCTGGTCCGAGGGGGTGAGCAGCTCGAAGAAACGATCAAACAGGGATGAACTCATCCCAAAATAATGGAGGGCGGTGGGGGAATGTCAATTGGGGCAGCAGAGCGACCCCGCGGTGGGGTTGCCCTGGCAGCCGCCGAAGAAGTGGTTCGGCTGGGCCTTGCCGTAGCCACAATTGGTCCAGTTGCAGTAGTTCAACTTGGAGTCGACCTTGCCGGCGCAGACCCGCATGGGCTCCTTGCCGCCGCTGCACTGCTTGCCGCTGGCGGTGGAGACCCAACAAGAGCTCGAATGGCCGTTGTACTTGAGGTTGTCGTTGGTCCAGTAGTGGTTGCTCGGCTTGGTGTTGCCCCGGTTGCCCACCCACTCGGACGCCTTGCACACCCGGAACCCCTTGGCGCAGAGGGTGTGGCGTGAGCTGAACCAGACCCTGCCCGAGCAGCCCACCATGCCCTTGTTGAACTTCTGCTCGTCAGATCCGTCGGCGCACCCCTTGCCCGTGGAGCCGCCACCCGAGCACTTGCCCTTGTCGCACTTCTCTCCGGACGGGCACTTCTTGCCGCAGCCGCCGCAGTTGTTCGGGTCGTCGTCCATCACCTCCACGCACTTGCCGTTGCAGTTGACCTCGCCCTTGTCGCAGCACAGGCCGCCCGAGCAATCCTCGTCCTTCTTGCACTTCTTGTTGCACTGACCGCAGTGCCCTGGGTCGCCGTACAGGTCGGCGCACACCCCGCCGCAGTTGGTCATGTTCGGCGGGCAGCAGGTGCCCACCTTGCACACCGTGCCGCCCGAGCATCGGTTGCCGCACTTGCCGCAGTTGTTGGGATCGCCCTGAAGGTTGACGCAGTCCTTCCCGCAGCGGTGCTGCCCTGGCGGGCAGGATGGATCCCGCTCGGGCAACGGGGAGGACATGTCAAAGGGGACCTTGTGGTCCTGCCACGGGACCATGCCGTCCAGCTGGCCAGTACCTGTGTCGATCTTGCTCCAGTCCTTGTTCGGGTCGTAGGTCGGGTTCAGCTCAGTACAGCCAGGCCCAACTGCGAACGCGGCCAGGGCGATGATTATGAGAAGGCTGTGAGGCCTCATGCAGCACCTCTTAAGGCAGTTAACCAGCGAAGGGCTTGTGGGCCCTAATGTAAGAATTTACCACACAAAGGGTCCCTTCACCTGAGTGCTAGATCAGGGCACAATGGTCCCACCTGAACCCTCCTGGTAAGGAGCAGAACCCATGATCACCCTCCCTGGTCTCATCGACGTACATGTCCATATGCGTGAACCGGGCGGTACCCACAAGGAGGACTGGGGCACCGGGACTGCCGCCGCGCTGGCTGGCGGGGTGACCACCGTGCTGGTGATGCCGAACACCACCCCCTCGCCAGTGGACAGGACCACCCTGGACCAGGTGCGAGGGTGTGCGGCGGCCAAAGCCCGCTGTGATTACGGCATCTTCCTTGGGGCTACCGAGACAAATTCCCTGCTGCTGCGGGACCTGGTCAACAACGGGGTCGGCGTGAAGATGTACCTGGATCACACCTACGGCCCCCTCCGGCTGGAGCGCATGGACAGCTGGTTGCCCCACTTCGCCCACTGGCCGGCAGACCGCCCCCTGGCCATGCACGCCGAGGGCCGCAGCCTGGCCGCCTCCATCCTGCTGGCCGACCTGTACCGCCGCCCGGTGCACCTGTGCCATGTGTCCCGGGAGGAGGAGATCCTGGTGATCCGGCGGGCCAAGGAGCGGGGGCTCCCCGTGACCTGCGAGGTGGCCCCGCACCACCTGATCCTGTGCGAGGACGACGTGCCCCGGCTGGGTAAGGGACGCTCCCTGGTCTGCCCGGGGTTGGCCCGGGCCAGGGACCGGCAAGCCCTCTGGGACAACCTCGATGTGGTGGATTGCTTCGCCACGGATCACGCACCGCACACCCCGGCAGAGAAGGACGGCGAGAACCCGCCCCCCGGCTTCCCCGGCCTGGAGACCATGCTCCCCCTGCTGCTCACCGCCATGTCCGAGGGCCGGCTCACCATGGAGGACATCGTGGACCGCCTGGTGCACAACCCGCGCCGCATCTTCGGCATGCCCGCGCAGCCAGAGACGGTGGTGGAGGTGGATCCGGACGCGACCTACGAGATCACCGCGGCCAACATGCAGAGCCGCTGTGGCTGGACCCCGTTCGAGGGGATGGTGGTGAAGGGGCGAGTGGAGCAGGTGGTGTTGCGCGGTGAGTTGGTGTACAGGGATGGGCGGGTCCTCGCCGGAGCGGGGACCGGAAGGGAGGTAAAGCCCGCGTGACCCAATCTTTCTTTGACCGCCTGGCGCGACGCGCCGAGGCCGCCAACTCTCTGCTCTGCGTGGGGCTGGATCCACGCCCGGAAACCGGCGGCGCCGAGGGCGCCCGTGAGGCCCGTGAGGCGTGCCTGCGCATCGTCGAGGCCACCCACGAGGTGGCCGCCGCTTACAAACCGAACATCGCCTTCTTCGAGGCGCTGGGTCCTGACGGGCTGGTGGCCCTGAGGCAGGTGATTCAGGCCATCCCGGACGAGGTCCCGGTGCTGCTGGACGCCAAGCGGGGAGACATCGCCTCCACGGCAGAGGCCTACGCCACGGCCTGCTTCCAGGAGCTGGGCGCCGACGCTGTCACGGCCTCGCCCTACCTGGGGCGGGACTCAGTGGAGCCCCTGGCCCGCGACGCCAGCCGGGGCGTCTTCCTGCTCTGCCGCACCTCCAACCCGGGCGCCGAGGAGCTCCAGGGGCTCACCGTGTGCGGCGGTGAGGGCCGGCCGGAGCGCGCCCTGTTCGAGGAGGTGGCCCTGGCCGCGGGCCGCTGGAGCGATCACGACAACCTGGGCCTCGTGGTGGGCGCCACCGCGCCGGGGGCCCTGGCCAGGGTGCGCGCGTTGGCCCCGAGGGCCTGGATCCTCGCCCCTGGCATCGGCGCTCAGGGCGGGGACCTGGCGGCGGCCCTGGAGGCTGGCCTGGATCAGGACGGCGGGGGGCTGCTGGTGCCGGTTTCGCGGGGGATCTCCGGCGCGGTGGATCCGGGCGCGGCTGCCCGGGAGCTGCGGGACAACATCAACAAGGCGCGGGAGGAGCTGCGGGGCGCCTGCCCTGCCGCTGCCGCCGGCGAGGACGCGGACCCACTGCCCGGGTGGCTGCTCAAGGTGGGGTGCGTCCGCTTCGGCTCCTTCACCCTCAAGTCGGGGCTCGTCTCTCCCATCTACCTGGACCTGCGCCGCCTGGTGGCGGATCCGGCCCTGCTGAGGCTCGCGGCTGAACGCTACGTGGAGCTGATCCGGCCCCTGAGCTTTGATCATCTGGCCGCGCTGCCCTATGCCGGCATGCCCATCACCACGGCCGTGAGCCTGGCCGGGGGCTGGCCCATGATCTACCCGCGCAAGGAGGTCAAAAAGTACGGCACCAAGGCCCCCGTGGAGGGCGTCTTCTCCGAGGGGGACACCGCCCTGCTCGTGGACGACCTGGCCACAACCGCCGGCAGCAAGCTGGAGGCCATGGAGCAGCTGGAAAAGGTGGGGCTCAAGGTGAAGGATGTTGCCGTGCTTGTGGACCGCGAGTCGGGCGGCGCCGAGGAGCTGGGCCGGCACGGCGTGGCCTTGCACGCGGTGTACACCCTCCGGGGGCTGCTCCAGCGGTGGCGCGCCACCGGGTTGATCACCGAGGCACAGGCCGACGAGGTTCGCCGCTTCCTGGCCGGGAACGCCTAGGCAGGTGCAAGCATGGAACGTATGAAGCCAACACTAAGAACCACCGGGGGCGCGGTCGCGGCCCCCGGCCTTAGCCTGGCGCAGCCAGGCGAAAAAACAGCGCGGACCGGAGGTCCGCAGCGAGGCTGTCGAGGCCGTCGGCCTCGGCGGATTCGCTAATACGATGCTGTACAGGCTGTTCCGCTCCATCCTCTTCCGCCTCCCTCCCGAGCGCGCCCATGGGCTGGCCCTCTCCATGGTGGGCGTGGCCGCCGCTGTGCCGCCGGTGCGCTGGCTCTTGCGCCGGGCCTACGGCGCCCCGGCCCCGCGCCCGGTGGAGGCCTTCGGCCTGACCTTCCCCAACCAGGTGGGGCTCGCGGCCGGCTATGACAAGGACGGCGCCGCGTGGCGTGGGCTGGCCTGCCTGGGCTTCGGGCACCTGGAGCTCGGTACGGTGACCCCGGAGCCGCAGCCCGGCAACCCACACCCCCGCGTCTTCCGGCTGCCCGCTGACCACGCCCTGATCAACCGCATGGGCTTCCCCAGCGGCGGGGCCGATTTGTTGGCGCGGCGGCTGGCCGGTCCCCGTCCACCGGGCCTGGTGCTCGGCGTGAACCTGGGCAAACAGAAAGAGACCCCGCTGGAGGAGGCGGGCCAGGATTACCTGGCGCTGCTGGAGCGGTTCGCGCCTCTGGCCGACTACCTCACGGTGAACGTCAGCTCACCCAACACCCCTGGCCTGCGCGAGCTTCAGTCCCGGGACTACCTGGAGGGGCTGCTCGCCCCGTTGGTCAAGCGCCGGGACGAAATGCGCTCGCGGCTCCCCGGGCCCGTGCCCGTGCTGGTGAAGCTGGCCCCCGACCTGGATGACAGCCAGCTGGATGAGGCCCTGGAGGCGGCCCTGGGCGCGGGGGTAGACGGGGTGATCGCCACCAACACAACCATCTCCCGGCCGGCCCTGCGCACCGCGGGGGTTGGGGAGGAGACCGGTGGCCTGAGCGGGGCTCCCCTCACCGGCATGAGCACCGACATGATCCAGGCCATCGCCCGCCGCACCGAGGGCAAGCTGCCCGTGGTGGGGGCGGGGGGGATCATGGGCCCCGACGACGCGCGGGCCAAGCTGGACGCCGGCGCGGTGCTGGTTCAGGTCTACACAGGGTTGATCTACGGCGGCCCTGGGCTGGTGAGGCGGATCGTGGCGGGAGTGAGCTCCGGGGCCTAATCCTCTTCTTCGAGGGCGTTGACCACTTCGAGCATGTCGGCCTCGCTGAGGTACACCTCGGCCACGCCGTTGTGGTCCACCCAGCGATCCAGCAGGATGCCCATGCCGTCCTCGGTGCGCTCCACCTGATCCAGGGCCTGGGCCGTGAGCTCCAGCAGCCCGGGAAGGGAGCGGGGGGTCACCAGCTCGAGCTGCTCCTCGGCAATGAGGTGGTCCACCAGGATCCGGGCCACGGCGTAGGACTCGATGGAGCCGGGACCGTCCGCGGAGGGGGACTCGTCCGGAACCGGGATTGACTCCAGAGTTTCTGGCGCAACGAGCTCTGCTTCGTCCTGGTCAGCGCTCTTTGGCTGGTCTGCCATTCTTCTGATCTCCCTCCTTCAGGGGGTTGTGCCCTCGTGGCACGATTTATCCAATCATAGCCGGTTTCAGCCGCCCTTAGTAGGAGTTAGACTGTACAGGTGCTTGATTATCGACCGTTAATACACAACTCAAATCTCAAGACTCTTGTGGCGGCTGCCACGCTCACTCTGATCCTGGCCCTGTCCCTTGCCGGGTGCACCGGCGAAACCTTGGTGGCCTACTATGACGCCGGGAGCGATGCCTCCGGCCTGGACGGCGCGCCTGACAGCGGGGGAGACCTGGCCGCCGTGGACTCGGGGCCAACGCCAGACCTCGCGGATCTCTCCGTGGCCGACACCAGCCTGGACAGCAAGACCTGCGTGTCCGGGTGGCAGAAGCAGACGACCTCCACCTCCGCCACCCTGAACGCCGTGTGGGGCGCCTCCGCCTCCATGGTCTTCGCGGTGGGGGACCAGGGCACGGTGCTTGTAAAGCAGGGCTACGCCTGGACCCCCGTCCCTCTGGCCAAGAGCAAGAGCGGCGTCATCTATCGCGGGGTCTGGGGGACCAGCTCAAAGAACGTGTTTATCGTCGGCTCCTACAAGGCCACCAGCACCACGCGCAACGGGCTCATCTTGCGCTTCGACGGATCCAAGTGGACCGAGTCGGTGCTGACCCGCACGGGCAACCTGGACCTCCGGACCATCGGCGCCAAGGGAAAGACCGAGGTGCAGGTGCTGGGCAGCGAATCATCGGGCACCGGGTACAAGCCGACCATCGCCATTTTCAACGGCGCCAGTTGGACCATCTCCAACATCGTCAGCACCGTCGAGGCGGGCCAGATCAACCACCTCTGGAACAGCAGCGCCACCACCACCCATGCTGTGGGCGGGGCGTGCAAGAGCGGGACCTGCTCGCCTCTGTACTACCTGTACAACAGCGGGACCTGGATCAAGGACACCCTGAGCACCAAGCCCCCGCAGGGTGTGATCAAGGGCATCTGGGGCACGGGCACCACCAACATCTTCATGGTGGGGCTGTACACCGCCGCCAGCGGCAGTACGACAACGGAGTGGGCCTCGGTGTCTGCCTTCAAGGGCTCCACCTGGACCACCACCTACCTGGACAAGGGGTACGGCCTCAACGCGGTCTGGGGAGACGGCCAGAACAGCGTGTACGCTGTGGGGAGCAAGGGCAAGATCCTGCGCAACGCCGCGGGGGGCTGGAGCGCGATGAAGTCCGGCGTGATCAACACGCTGCACGGGGTGTGGGGCAGCGGCGCCAAGGACGTGTACGCGGTGGGGGAGGGGGGCACCATCCTCCACATGTGCAGCCCCTTCTGACCGTCTATTCGTGGGTGACGCCCCTCAGGGGTATAATTCTCCGACAATAGGATTGATTGTCGGAGGAGAACCCGATGAAGCTGCTGCGCATATCCCTGCTATCACTTGTCCTCTTTGTCTGGGCATGCACTGAAGAAAACCCCAACCAGGCGGACGCCGGCGCCACGCCCGTTGATGGCAAAGTAGACGCTCCGGGCAAGCTCGACGGCAAGGTGGTCAAGCCCGACGGCAAGGTGGTCAAGCCCGACGGCCCGGTGGTCAAGCCCGACGGCCCGGTAGTCAAGCCGGACGGTCCGGTGGTCAAGCCGGACCTGCCGGTGGCCAAGCCGGACCTGCCGGTTGCGAAGCCCGACCTGCCGGTTGCGAAGCCGGACCTGCCGGTTGCGAAACCAGATCTGCCGGTGGCCAAGCCCGACCTGCCAGTGGCGAAGCCGGACCTGCCGGTGGCCAAGCCGGACATCAACACCCTGGGCAACTCAGTTTGCGCCGGCGCCACCCAGCTGGGCTGGGGCGGCAAGAAGAGCATCACCGTGGCCGGCACCACCGCCACCGCCAAAAACGAGTACGGCAGCAGCATCAACTGCGGCAACTACAGCACGGTCATGGTGGGGGCCCAGCGCTACTACAAGGTGTCACTCACCGGCGGCAAGGGGTACCGCTTCACCTTCGCGCCCAAGTACCACTACGCGCGCATGTACCTGTTCCAGACCTGCGGCATCACTGGCATCAACGCCGGGTGCGGTTCCAGCGGCAAGACCGGCGCCATCACCGGAGCCATCAGCAGCGGGCAGTCCGGCTATCTCGTGTTCAAGCCAACCACCAGCGGCACCTGGTACGTGGCCGTGGACGCCAGCCACCAGAACTACAAGGGGGCCTACTCTCTGACCATCGACGAGTTCACGGTGCCGACCAACGAAACCTGCACCAAGGCCCAGAAACTCAACTTCGTGGAGGGCGTGGCCTCCATCACCGGCAACACCGCCGGAGCCCAGAACGAGTTCGGCTCCAAGATCAACTGCGGCTACAAGAACTACAACTTCCCCGCGCCGCAGCTGTACTACAAGTTCACCGCAAAGAAGGGATACAAGTACTCCGTCGCGGTGAAGCCGTCGTTCTACGCCGCGGTGTACGCCTTCCGCAGCAACGGGTGCTCGGCCTCGGGCATCAACACCGACTGCGCCTCCAACGGCAACTTCGGCTTCAACCACCACTATGTCAGCAGCTACGGCAGGACTTTCTGGCTCACACCGGGCGCCTCGGCGGATTACACCGTGGCCATCGACAGCCGCTACGCCACCTACGCGGGCACCTTCAGCATCAAGGTCACGGAGGTCTTCCCCCAGAACAACGCCACCTGCGCCAAGGCCGCCACCCTCTCCCTCACCGGGGGCAAGGTGACTGTCATCAGCGACACCGCGGGCCTGGCCAACGAGTACGGGCAGTCGATCCTGTGCGGCCAGACCCAAAGCTCCTATGCCTTCGACGGGCCGCAGCAGTACTACAAGCTCTCCATGGCCAAGGGGAAGTCATACAAGATCTCGCTAACCCCCGCCTTCTCGTACGCCCGCTTCTACGTGTTCGGCAACGCATGCGGGGCCACTGCCATCAACAAGGACTGCGCCAGCGGCGGCAAGACCGGCCTCTGGACCAGCGCCAGCTACGCCAACCAGGCCTCGCACATCCTGTTCAGCCCCACGGCCAGCGGCGTCTACCATGTGGTCGTGGACAGCCGCGGTTCACCTTACCGGGGCATGTACAAGCTCAAGATCCAGGAGATCCAGGCGCCCAGCAACGGCACCTGCTTGAAGCCCCAGGCCGTGAGCCTGGTGGCGGGCGGCACCACCGTGGTTCTTGGCGACAACAGCCAGCTGGCCAATGAGTTCGGGACGCAGATCTTCTGCAACAACTACTCCACCATCTACAAGGGCAACCAGGCGTACTTCAAGTTCACGCTCACCGCCGGCAAGAAGTACACCTTCACCCTCAAGCCGAAGTACAAGAACGCCCGCTTCTACATCTTCCGCGGATCGTGCAAGCCGCACGACATCAACCAGGACTGCGGGTCGGGCGGCAAGACCGGCCTGGTCTCCGCCAACAGCTACAGCGGCAACACCATCACCTCCGCCTTCACGCCCACCACAAGCGGCACCTACCACCTGGCCGTGGACAGCACCTACACCGGCACCGCAGGATTCTTCACGCTTGAGGTTAAGTAGTAGGGGCGGTCCTCGTGGCCGCCCGCTGGCTTCCTACGGGCAGTACTTGGACGCCAGGGTAGTGCAGCCGTTGTTCAGGTTCAGGCGGTTGTTGGTGCCGTTGGCCGCTGACAGCACGCAGGCGGCGCCCACGGGGGTGAAGTTCGGGTGCCGGCCCATGTCGCACAGGTTTGAGTTGTTCACCGTGATGATCTTGGCGTTGTCCAGGGAGAGGGCGGTGCCCTGGAAGAGCTGTTTCACCTTGAGGCTGTCCACCTTGCCGGTGTTTACGCCGTCAAAGCGCACGCCGTACAAGTCCGGGTCCACCACCTCCACGCCCTCCAGCGTGGCCTGATCCCCCTCAACCAGCACACCCGTTGAGAAGCCGCGGATGGGGCCGACGTTGCTCACGGTGACCTTGCTCGCGCCCTTCTTGATGTGCACCCCGCGCGCCGCCTGGCCGTCCAGGTCACCGAGCACCGTGCCGGAGACGACGCCAGAGTTGACCTTGCCCGAGTAAGCGACCTTGACCAGGAAGCTGCCGCTGACGCTCTGGAGCCCCACCATCAGGTACGGGACGGTGCCGAAGGTGCTGAAGGCGCCGAACACCAGGTCAAGCCGGCTGTCGTTGTTCATGTCCCTGGCATCCCAGATATATGAGGACCCCTTGGAGCCGTAGCTGTAGGAGAGCGTGAAGCTGGAGCTGGTCTTCAAGGTGTTCTTGTACACCCGCAGGTAGCCGTAGCTGGAGCTTGAGGTGCCCACGACCAGCTCGGGGAGCCCGTCTCCGTTGAGGTCCCGCACCAGGATGGAGGTGATGGTGCCGCCCGGGGAGAGGGACTTCAGGCTCGAGAAGCCGCCCTTGCCGTTGTTGAGCTTCACCTGGATGCTGGTCATGGCCCCCATACTCCCTGTGAGGGTCACCAGGACCAGGTCCGGCTTGCCGTCGCCGTTCATGTCCGCGATGGCCACGGGCCGGGTGCCGGAGAAGCTGGCGCCCTTCTTGAAATAGCCGGTGCCGCTGTTGAGGAAGGTGCGCGAGTACCGCTGGTTGTAGATGAAGCTGAAGGGGAGCAGAAGATCCAGGTCCCCGTCGCTGTCCAGGTCGCCCATGAGGGTGGGGCCGGCGCCGCGGACATCGTTGTTGCTGGCGGTCCAGAGCGTGAAGAAGCCGAAGCTGCTGCTGGACTTGTACCCACGCATCAAGACGCGCTTGTCGTTGCCGAACCCGAAGCCCCCGCCCGCGGCCGCGTCCAGCACCCGGTCGCCGTTGAAGTCCCCCACGTCCAGGTCGGTGGTGTAGGAGCCCCAGTTGTAGGCGGTCTGGTACATCAGGCCTGCCAGGCCCTTGTTCAGGGCGAACTCCTCCTTGGCGTTGTAGCCGCCGGCCAGCAGGTCCATGGCCCCGTCCTGGTTCCAGTCCACGGCGCGGGGGCGGCGGAGCATCTTCTCCTTGGAGGTGTAGTAGGGGGTGGTGTTGAAGGCGCCGGCGCTCTTGGCGCTGTAGATCCGCAGCCGATCCGATTGCGTGGGGATCACCAGGTCCAGGCGGCCGTCGCCGTTGAAGTCCGCCGCGGTTGGGCCGGTGCCCACCGTTTGTTTGTAGGGGGTGGTCCAGGTCTTGGTCCAGGAGCCCGAGACACCCGGGTTCTTGTACACCGAGGGGTAGAGGGCCTTGCCCTGGTGAACCAGCAGGTCCTTGTAGCGCGCCACGGCCACGGCCTTGCTATTGCCGTCCAGGTGCACGCCCTTGGCGTCGACCACGAAGCAGTCACCGCCGGTGCTCAGCACGGGGAGGAGCACCTTGTAGCGGGTGTTGGCCTTGAACCCGCTGGTCTTGCACTTGGTCAGGGTTTCGGGGGAGATGGTGACGGTCCAGATGGCTGAGCCGCCCGCCTTGCCCTTGCTATCGGTGCACTTGATGCTCCAGGTGTACTTGCCGTCCTTGAGCCCCTTCTTGACGAAGGAGTCGGTGGCCTTGGGGTTGGGCAGGGTGGCCGACAGCTTGGTGTTCATGAACAGCTCGCACTTGGCGATCTTGTTGGCGGAGCTCACGTTGAACATGAACTTCACCTCAACCAGGGCGGTCTTGCTGTTGTTGGCCGGCGAGAGCAGGGTCACGCTCACCGGCCCTCCCACGGGCTGGTCAACGCTGGAGCCCGTGTCCTTGGGCTGGGTGTTGCCGTCCAGCTTTCCGGGCAGGTCCTTGGGCTGGACCTTCTTGTCCTTGCCCGGGCCGGTGTCCTTGTTGGGGCCCTTGTCCTGCTTGGGCGGCTTCTTCTTGTCCAGCCGGGGCCCGATATCCTTCACAGGGCCGAGGTCGGGGTTGGTCCCCGCCTTCTTGCAGGTGCCCTTGCCGCTGACGTCCACGCAGTGGTAGCCGCCGGGGCACTGCACGTTCTCGCAAACGCCGGCCTCGGCGCCGCCACAGCCTTGCATCACCAGGAGCAGGGAGAGGAGAAGTGTCAGGGGGAGCAAATCAATTCTAGTGCTGCGCATTCTTAGACCTCCGGACCGTGGGCCGCATCCAATGGTATCAGGAGAAGAGAACTGACCACCAGTCCTCCCGTCGCATGGCTTGCCCTTGAAACCTCAGGCGTTGTTGTTCGTCAGTTACTTGCAACCAGCATGCGCCTTCCTCGCGCCTAGCCTGAGATTCCAATGCCGTCGCCATGCTCGGTCCGGACTGATGGTCAGCTCTCTAAGGCATCCCGCGACCCATGACAAATCCATGACAGGGCGCCCCTACCTTGATCACCCAGGTCACTGATCAAACGAGAGGCGCAGAGTATGGAGAATTCAAAGGGCAACCCCCGGAAGCCGCGGGTCTTGCTTTCTGGCGTGTTCGGTCCTTTCGGCGTGGACGACGCCTACGGCCGAAAAGAGAACATCATGGAGCTGTTCCACAACCAGGTCACGCGCGGCCAGGAGGCAGCCTCCTTCCGGTTTTTTCACCGATCCTTTGGTCTCTACTTCCTGGCGGAGAATATCGACGCCGAGGTCACGGTGCTCGACTTCCCCAGCAAGGCGCGGTTCCGGCGCGAGCTGGAGCGGGGCTACGACTACGTGGGGATCTCCTTCATCGCCCCGAACATGATCAAGGCCAAGGAGATGGCGCGCCTCTGCCGGAAGCACGCCCCGGGCGCCGAGGTCATCGTCGGCGGCCACGGCGCCGCCATGGAGGGGATCGGGCAGATCATCGACTGCGACCATGTTGTGCGCGGTGAGGGGATCCGCCCCCTGCGCGTCATCCTGGGCCAGGACCCGGACGCGCCCATCGTGCACCCGTCGCTGCCCAGCGCCGAGGCGGAGTGGATCCACGGCATCCCGGTGCCCGGCCCGTCCGCCGCCCTGCTCGTGCCCGGCGTGGGCTGCGTCAACGGCTGCAAGTTCTGCTCGACCAGCCACTTCTTCGGCAAGGCGTACACGCCCTACATCCGCACCGGCAAGGAGATGTTCGACCTCGCCTGCCGCATCTCGGATGAGCGCGGCACCGAGGACTTCTTCGTCATGGACGAGAACTTCCTCAAGGACCGCGAGCGGGCCATGGAGCTGCTGGAGCTGATGGAGAAGCATGGCCGCTTCTTCGGCTTCCACATCTTCTCCTCGGCCGAGGCGATCACCGCCTTCGGCGTGGACAACCTGGTGCGCCTGGGCGTGAACTTCCTCTGGATAGGGGTGGAGTCGTCCAACCAGAAGGGGAACTACGCCAAGAACACGGGCATCGATCCCCGCGCGCTGGTGCAGCAGCTGCGCGACCGCGGCATCATGACCCTCGCCTCGGGCATCCTGTGCGAGGAGCACCACACCCCCGAGAACATCAGCGACGAGATCGACTTCATGGTGGGGCTGGAGGCTGACTTCGTGCAGTTCATGCTGCTCACCCCGCTGCCTGTGACGGCCCTGTACCGGGACCACCAGCGGCGCGGGCTGCTGCGCACGGATCTGCCGTGGGAGGAGAACCACGGCCAGAAGCACCTGGCCTACCGCCACCCCCACTTCCCCGGGGACCTGGCGGACCGCTGGATGAAGGAGGCGTTCAGGCGCGAGTACCTGCGCAACTCCAGCAGCCTCTACCGCGTGGCGGAGACCAGCCTGCGCGGCTACCGCTGGATCGCCTCCCAGCCCCTGGACGACGCCTGCATGCTGGCCCGCCTGCGCAAGATGGAGCGTCGGGCGCGCCAGTACGGCAACGCCCTGCCCGGGGTGGCCCGCTTCGCGGTGAACGATACAGAGCGCCTGCGCGCCCTTGCGCTTGACCGGGAGGTGCGGCAGCAGTTCGGAGAGCCGGGCCTGGTGGACAGGGTCCAGCGGGCAGGGGCAGCCGCCCTGATGGCCAAGTGGCACCTGCGCGTACGCCTGATGGGCGACGGGATCCAGCCCAAGACCATCGTCACCCGTTACAAGGCGGGCGAGGCAGGGCAGGGCGGCCACCGGGTGAGCGGCCCGGAGAAGGACAGGGCCGGCGATGAGCCCATGAGCCTGCCCTGGGCGGCGAGGGTGGCGGAGGCGAGTTAGGTCGGACCTTCCGCGCGTTGAACTGCTGCCGGTTCAACATGTAGAGTTGGCGCATGCCTAACTCTGATTCTTCTTCAACATCCCAGGTTTCAATTGCCGCAGCCGCGGCCGCGAATCGCGGCGACACCGATGAGCTCTTTCCGGCTGGCCACCGCCTGGCGCGGCTCAAGCGCGCTTCTTACTCTTCCATTTGCCGCAAGCTGGCTGGCTACGACCTGAACCTGCTGTTCAACCAGTCCGCCGACGCCTCTGATCCTCGCTCCGCCTTCCGCAAGGACTACGGCGCCCTGCTCGGCCCGGGCATGAACCTGATCATGCCCACCGCGGCGGCCTACATGTGCACCCCCGGCGAGAACCGGGTGTTCCTGCCCGAGGGCACGGACCAGACCCTGGCGGCTTACCTGCAGCGGGTGGGCTTCATGGGTGACGTCGTCTACCACGACGGCCTGGACCAGGTGTGCCGCGACCTGCGCGCCAGCGGCCGGCGGGTCTACTCCATCGATGACCTCGGCCCCGACGCCGACGACTGTACGGCCAACACCCACCGCAACATGGTGCTGGTCAACTCCAAGGAGATGGTCCCCGAGCTCTCCTCCTTCGCCGCCCCCGAGCGGCACCGGGACATGTTCGAGGTGACCGACCAGGACTTCACCGAGCTCTGCCCGGCCGGGCGGCTGCTCTACATCAAGACCTGCAACACCGAGAACGCGGGGGAGGGGGTTCACCCGGTGGACAGCCTTGAGGCCTTCCACCTTACCCTCGACGAGATCCGCCAAAAGACCGAACAGTACAGCCTGAACCGCACCGTCGTGCTGCAGCCGCAGATCCTGGGCCAGAACAAGAGCTTCCAGATCTTCCTGGACCCGGAGACGCCGGACCGCGTCCAGGTGGTGGCCCTCACCGACCAGCTCATCGGCGACGACGGCAAGAAGTACGCGGGCAGCGTCAACCATGTGGTCACCGCCGCAAACCTGGAGCCGGTGGGGGATGCGATCCTCGACCTGGTGGACCGCACCCTGGAGCGGTGCCCAGGCTCCTTCGGCTTCATCATGTGCGACTACTTCCAGCAGGAGGAAGGCGGGGTGGTGATCTTCGACCCCGGGCTGCGGCCCAGCTCCAACACCGGGGCGGCCATGGTCAAGCTCTGGGTGGAGGAGGTGTCAGGCGCCGAGGCGGCCGTGTCCAACAGCCCCTGGTTCGACTTCCAGGAGCCGGGCATCCGCTACGAGGAGATCGCCCGCCGCCTGGGGGACCTGGGCGAGCCTGAGCACATCGCCCGCACCCGCCGTGGCGTGCTGCCCCGGGGGCACAACCCCATCCAGGGCAAGACGCGCTTCATCATCATTACCCCAACCGGGGCGGAGTACGCCGGGTTCAGGGCGGAGCTGGAGCAGAGGATAATCCTGGCGGGGTGATCAGCTCGATTCGGCGGGCACATCCACGATGATGGGGATGTCGTCCAGGGAATCCTGGGTCGTGCGGTTGGGATCGTCGGCAACGAGGACAGGGAAGTCGTCCAGGCTGGGCTGGGCCGTGTTGTACGGATCGTCAGCCACGGGCATGGTTTCTATCTCGGTGTCACCAGAGATCACCCGCTCGCCGGCCGGGGTCTGGGGGGGGACGCCGATGCCGGTGGGATCCATGTGATCGAACTCGATGAAGTGGGTCTCGATCTCGGAAGACAGATCCACCATGGGCGTTGTTTCGGGAGGCGACCAGGTGGCAAGCCCCTGGCCCGTGGCCGCGGCCTCCTTGATGGCCATGGCCTGAGCACGCGCCACATCCACGCTATGATCCGAGGGGGCGATCACCTCACCCACCGTGGGCCATGCCTGGTTGGTTTCGGGGATCCCGTCCTGGGCGCTGACCCGCTGGTTCAGGCGCCGTTCCTGCTCATCGGACCAGCTTCTGGAGGTGGCCCTGAGCCGTCGAGCCATGAGCCGCACCTCCATGTTGTCCGGGGCCAGGTTCAAGATCAGGTCACACAGGGCCAGAGCGTGGCGCTGCTCATTGAGCCCGAGGTGTTGGGCGGTGGCCTGCTCGTACGCCCTGACCGCATCGGAGGTGCGCCGCAGCCTTTGTAAGGCGTCCCCCTCCTTGCGGGGCCAGCGGGGATTATCCGGATCCAGCCGGGCAATTTTCTTGAAGAGCTTTGCCGCCCCTCGGTTGCGGTTGGCCCGCACGAGCTTCTCAGCGCGGGCGACCAGGCGGTTGACCTGCTTCTGTTCCATGGCTGATAGTCTTAGCATCACTTAGCTAAGGCTATCTTGGTTAGTTGACATGTCAACCCCTCAAGATAAAAGGGGTAGAAGGGGAGGGATGGTCCTCAGCGGGCGAGCCAGTCGCGTAACATCTGCTCGAACTTGGGGAAACTCTTGGTGAACTCCTTGTCCACAATCTTGGAGATCTTGCCGCCGATGAGTGGGATCTTGATCTCGATGGTGTAGTCATGGACCAGGCGGCAGCCGCTGCCCTCGGGCTCAACCCTGTACTGGCCGCACACCTTGATCCGTTTGGGCTCCTCCCCTGAGATGTAGTTCCAGTCCAGGGTGTTGGTGGCCGCGTTCCAGCGAAAGTCGGTGCGACCCTCGGTGGACCTGGAGCGGTCCAGGCCCCTCAGCGCCCGCTTGTACTCCTGGGTGAGCATGGTGAACTCGGCGATGCCGCCGCTCTCCTTGGTGGGGAGCATCTTCGTGCCAGCGATATCCTCCCGGGTGCCGTCGAACTCCAGGTGGTAGTCCGGGTTGGCCATGATGGCGGCCAGCGTCTCGACGGATTCAGTAAATCGATAGATGTGGGTCTTGTTCATCGGTCCACTCTCGGGCTGGTTGAGTGCAGAGTTATACCTACCCACCCGCCCTCGCCGCAAGCTTCTGGTAGGCCGCGGGGCGGCAGGTGGGGCGACAGGGCCGCGACATCTGACCTGGCCGAGGCTGGCGAGCCGGCTGTCAGACCTTTTCGGAGGCCGCCGATTGGGCGTAACATGCCCATATATCCAGTTTGGAAGCGGAGACTTCATGGACAAGACTGTGCAGAAGATAGTGGGGATGCTGGAGGATGAGCGGCCGGACCGGCAGGTGGCCGCCGCCCTGGTGCTGGCCGAGCTTGGGGTGAAGGACAAGTCAGCGGTGGAGGCCCTGGGGCGCTGCCTTGTTTGGGACGATCCCGTGCTGCAGATGGCCGCACTCGAGGCGCTCGGGGGCGTCAAGACCGCCTCGGTGGCGGCCTTGCTGGTGCCCCTGCTGGACGTCAAGGATCCACAGGTGCAGGCCAGGGCCACCGAGATGCTGGTGGCCACAGGCAAGCGGGCCGTGGGGGCCATGTGCAAGGCGCTGGGGGACTCGCCCCCCGCCCGCAAGAAGGCCCTGGTCAACCTGCTGGCGCCGGTGCGGGACGCCAAGGTCCTGGATAGCCTGCTGGCGCTGCTGGATGACAACGAGGTGGGGGACCACACCGTGTGGGCCCTTCGCCAGGAGCTGGAGGGCATGACCGCGGCTCAGATCAAGGAGCTGCGCACGCGCCTGCTGGCCCTGATCAAGGAGGGGAAAAAGGAGGAGGCGAACCCCCTCGGGCTGGCGCGAAGGGTGAGGCTGCTGGGCTATGAGAAGAGCGCTGCCCTGACCAAGACCCTGCTCCCCTTCACCGGCGCGGCGTATGCGCTACCCGTGCGGCTGGCCGCCCTGGCTGGCCTGCGCAGGCCCCTCTCCGCGGGGCGTTCCACAGACGCGGCGTTCCAGGCGCTGGCTGCCATCGCTCAGGAGGAGGGAGAGCCTGCCCTGGCCCGGGCCGCGGTGGATACCATGGCCGGGCTGGACCCGGGCAAGAAGGGGCGCCCGCTGTTGAGCAAGCTGGCCGACAGCCCCCACGCCGATGTGCAGGCGTACGCGCTCAAGGCCCTGGGCCAGGGGGAGGGCGCCAAGGTCACCCGCAGGCTGCTGGACCCGCTGGCCGGCGAGGATCCAGCAGCCCGGCGCGCCGCCACCGAGGCCCTGTCAACCATGTCCGGCGCTGGCCCGGCCCTGGTCAAGGAGCTGGCCAGCTGCAAGGAGGCGGGCCACCTGCTCACCCTGTGCCGGGTGCTCAGGCCCCATGTGGATGGGCTCAAGCCGGCTGACCGCAAGGCCCTGGCCAGCGGCGCCGTGACCAAGCTGGAGGAGCTGGCAGCCGACGCGGACCCGCTGCTCAGGCTGGTGGCCTCAGGCATCCCTGAGCCGTTCGCCGAGGCCATGTTCGCCCGGGCCAAGGTCCACACCAAGGCCGGCCGCCACGGTGAAGCCCTGGACCTGCTGGAGCGGCTGGACCGCATGGGGCGCCTGGACGATGACGGCCGCTTCGCCGCCTTCCTGGCAGGCCTGGGCTCCATGGCCTCGCGAAAGAGCCTGGCCCGGGCCAGCCGCGGGACGGACCGGGCCTTGCGCCACCTGACGACCCTGGTGGCATCGGGCAAGCCGGTGGCCACCCGCCTGCTCAAGGCCAAGGCGGTGAGCGACGAGGACCTGTTCTACCTGGGCTTCAACTACGCCGAGAGCAAGGACGAGATGGAGCAGGAGCTGGGCGCTGAGCTGCTGGAGCACCTGGTGGAGAAGTCTCCGCGAAGCAAGCTGGGCAAGAGCGCCCGCAACAAGCTCCGCCTCACCGGCCTGGGGGAATAAGATGCGCGGGACCCCAACGATCCTCATGGCCGGGCTCCTGCTGCTCACCGGGTGCGCCCACTCCAGGGGGGGCGCGCAAACAGCCGCCCCGGCCCGCGATGCGCGCTTCGCCGCCTGTGAGGAGGTCTTGCTGGCCCAGGCCGCGGCCTGGAACAGGGGCGACATGGCGGGGTACGCCGCCGCCTATCACGACAGCGACAAGACGGTGTTCACCTCAGGCAAGGGCACAACCCTGGGCTACAAGGCCATCATGGAGCGCATGCGCAAGGGGTACCCCGACCGCTCGGCCATGGGGCGCCTCTCATTCTCCGGGCTCACCTTCCGGGCACTGGGCGCGAGCGAGGTCCTGGTGGAGGGAACCTGGCGCCTGGCCCGGGACAAGGACCGCCCCTGGGGCAACTTCGTGCTGGTCATGCGCAAGGTGGAGCCGGGCTGGCGGGTGGTGATGGACTACACAAATCTGGGCGGCCTGACTCACTGAGGACCGAGCAGGGCCTCCAGCTTGATCCCGGCGCCGCCCACGGCCTGGCGCAGCTCGCTGTACTGGCGCAGGGCGTCCGGGTCGGGAGCGTCCCGGCGCACGGCGCGCAGGAGGGTGTTCTTGGGGGTGTGCTCCGACGGCACGAACTCCATGGGAGTGACCTGGTAACCGTGACCCCGGAGCAGGAGCGTGCGCATCAGGTCGGTCACCGTGGAGGCAGCCTCCCGGCGCAGGTGCGGCGCCCGGAACAGGGGGCTCAGGGGGTTGGCTGCCTGCTCCTCATCCAGGGCTTCCCACTTGCGGGAGAGCTCCACCTGGCAGCAGGGCGCGGCCGCGATGAACTCCACCCCGAGGGTGACGCCCAGGGCCAACGCGTCGTCGGTGGCCGTGTCGCAGGCGTGAAGCGAGACCAGGGCGTTAAGGCGCCGGGGCTCGGGCAAGCTCAGCTCCTCCAGGCGCGCGGCCTGGAAGTGGAGCATCCCCTCCAGCCCAACCAGCTCGGCGCGGCGCTGGCACTTGCCGATCAGGTCGGCGTCCCGATCCACCCCCGCGATCCAGGCTGGCCTGCGCCACACATGCTTGAAGCACCATGCGAGCAGCAGGGTTAGATAGGAGCTACCACAGCAGGCGTCGAGCAGGCGCACCTCACCGTGGGAGTCGCCCAACCCAAGCAGGAACGGGCGCAGCAGCCGGACCATGTGGTTGATCTGCATGTACTTGCGCAGGTTGTCCGTGGTCATGGACGCGTCCCGGTGGAGCAGGCCCAGGGCGCGCAGGAGCGGGGCGGCCTGAACCGGGGGCATGATCAGCTGCTTGTCCCCCAGCTGGCTCCTCACCCGCTCGGGGGTCCAGTAGGCTGCGGCGGTGGCCGTGACGGCCTCGGCCCATCTGTCATTGGTGGTCATGACCAGGCACCTGGTACACCAGGGTCGCGGCGCGCGCAAGGGAGGGGCCAGGGGCGGAACCTTGCGTCCCCCTGTACATGGGGGCGATGATTGAGGTTGGCGAGAGAATCAAAACGGCGGGTGATCAGGATGATGAAGCTAGTCAGAACTGGATGCGTGCTCCTCGGACTGATGGTGACGGCCCTGGGCTGCTCCGACGATGTGGAGGGGGGCGGGCCGCGGCTTGATGGTTACACCGCGGCGCTGGACAGCGCGGCCTGCGGTCCGAGCACATGTGGCGGCTGCTGCGACAACAAGGGCAACTGCGTGGTGGCCCAGTCCGCCAAAAAGTGCGGGCTCAAGGGCGCAAAGTGCAAGGCGTGCTCATCGGGGCAGATCTGCACCGGGGGCAAGTGCGCCAAGAAGGGCACCTGCTCCCAGACCACCTGTCCCTCGGGTTGCTGCCAGGGGAGCCAGTGCAAGCCGGGCAACACCGGCGGCGCGTGCGGTAGCCTGGGCAGGCCCTGCTCCATCTGCACCTCGTCGCAGGTGTGCCAGGGAGGCGCGTGCAAGCTGGCGGGCTCTTGCTCCCCGGCCACGTGCAACGGCTGCTGCCAGGGCAACGTGTGCAAGACGGGCAACGTCAGCGGGGCGTGCGGCACCGGCGGCACGGCCTGTTCGGTGTGCACCGGCGTTCAGAGCTGCGTGGGCGGGGTGTGCAAGGGGATCACCGGCTGCGGGCCGGGCACCTGCGGCGGTTGCTGCAAGAACAACAAGTGCCAGCCAGGCAAGAGCACCTCGGCCTGCGGCCAGGGCGGGGTGGCCTGCGCCACCTGCGGTTCAAGCCAGAGCTGCGTGGGCGGCCTGTGCAAGGGGGGCGCGCCATGCTCACCCTCCAACTGCAATGGCTGCTGCCAGGGCAACGCCTGCATGCCAGGAACCTCCGGCGGGGCGTGCGGCAGCGGCGGCAAGCAGTGCGTGACCTGCGGCTCAACTCAGACCTGCCAGGCCGGGGTGTGCAAGGCCAACGTCTGCAACGGGTCCACCTGCCCGTCAGGCTGCTGCAAGAACAACAAGTGTGAGGCGGGCAACAGCACCTTCGCCTGCGGCACCGGCGGGGCGGCGTGCAAGGCGTGCAACGCCAACGAAACCTGCCAGAGCGGCTCATGCAAGGTCAAGCCGTGCTCCGCCACCACCTGCCCGTCGGGCTGCTGCAAGAACAACAAGTGCGAGCCGGGCACCAGCACCTCGGCCTGCGGCACCGGCGGCAAGAGCTGCACCTCTTGCTCGTCGGGGCAGGTCTGCCAGAACGGCGCCTGCAAGACCACCGGCTGCTCGCCGTCCAACTGCAACGGCTGCTGCAGCGGCACCAAGTGCGAGCTCGGCACCCTCAACGCGATGTGCGGCAAGGGCGGGCAATCATGCTCTGCCTGCAGCTCCTACGAGTACTGCAGCTCCGGCCAGTGCAAGATGAGCATGTACCACACATGGAAGCTCTATATCGTCTCCGCCTCCATCGACAAGTCCAAGAAGAGCAGCTGGGACATCTGGCCAGACAACGGCGACCCGGACGTGTACATAGAGGTGAAGCTGGGCGGCACCACCAAGAACACCACCACCAAGAACAACAGCTGGACCCCCTACTGGAACGAGAACGTGGGCTCGGCCACGGCCACCACCTTCATCAACAGCGGCTTCACCCTGACCATCAAGGAGGACGACGCCCTGTGGGATGAGACCATCGGCACCTGCGGCCTCACCGCCACCGCCAGCGTGATCAAGAGCGGCTCCGGCTACATCAGCAGCTGCACCGACTCGTCGGGGAAGAACTACATCAAGGAAGTGAAGTTCAAGTTCCTGCCGTGAAATGCCGAGGGGCATCAGGCGAGAAATTCGCCTCTCTTGAGTTCAGCGATCAGGCCCCGATGAGCAGGTCGACAGTCGACAGTTGACAGTTGACAGTAGCGACCTGAAACCTTGGCACTTGAACTGTTAACTGTGAACTGTCAACTGTTAACCTGTACAGCGAAGCCACCAACGATCGGGCCAGCACAGGGCGTATAATGGCCTGATATCCCGCATCATCAGTTGGCGTGCAGTGACTCGCGCAGGGTCTCGCCCGAGGCCTTGTCCACGGACTGCGTGCCGATGATCCCCTTGCCCTTGCGCTTGTAGTTGATGGCCCTGCCCGAGGCCTTCCCCTTGACGCGAACCTTCTTGGCGGCCTTGGCCTTGAGGAAGAACCGCGTGGCCCCCTTGGTGCTCACCGGCGGCGCGCCCTCGATCACCTCCTGCCCCAGGGCCTCCAGGATGTAGGCCGACAGCAGCTTCGGGGTCAGCTTCTTGAACAGGGGCGGGTTGCCGAACAGGTCGGCCACCTGGATCTTGCCGTTGATGGCGAACACCAGGCCGGCCAGGGGGATGCCCGGCGGCAGCATCCGGAGCAGCTTCTTGCGGTACGGCGCGATCTTGGCCCTCACCTTGCCGTTCTGGATGGTGCGGCGGTAGGTGCTGGTGCTGTTCTGGGTGCCGTGCTTGAGGTTCTTACGTGCCACTTCGGACCAGACCTCTGACTGGCTCCCGCTCATGGCCGCCTTCTGCAGCCGCAGGTGGGCCACTGCCTTGCCCGCCGAGAACTTCATCTTCTGCCCTGCCCAGCGCCCCTGCTCCACGCAGAACACCGAGACGCGGGTCCACTTGCCGGTACTGGCCACCACCGTGTCCTGCTGGATGATCCGGTCCTGCTTGCCGCCCAGGATCATCTCCCCGCCCAGCAGGTAGACGGGGTGCTCGCCGCGGTTGCGGATCTCCACCGCCTCCACCTGGGCCTCGCCCGAGTTCCCCTTGAGCTCGCGCACCGCCAGGGTCTGGGCGCGGAGCCCCTCCTCCAGCACGGTGTAGGTCTTGAACGGCCCCTGCCGGGTGGTGGAAACCGGCACGATGGAGAGGTTCTGGAAGTGGATCGGGGAGCCGAACACCAGGTCCTCCCCGCTATCGGCCCGCACCACGTTGGGGGAGGCCACCTCGTCGTCCGGCTTTGCCCGCCGGGGCTGGGCGGCCGCGTTGCCCTTGCCGGTGTACGCCTCACCGATCTGATTGCCGATGAGGCCTGTCGCCTTTCCCTTTCGCTTCTTCCAGCCGCCGCCCGCGTGGGCCACCGCGCCATGAGTGAACACCATTACCAGAACCAGGACACACCCGTACCTGTACACGCGCATGGCACGCACCTCCTCCGCCGAGAATGAGTTGAACAGGGGCCGGCGCCCCCGGACCTCTTTTACTACGCGCGGGGAGGTGAAAAGGTCTGCGCTATTTTTCCTGGCCGGCGCCGATGCTTCGCAAGAGGAGGCCTCCCACCACGAAGAGGAGCAGGATGCTCAGGATGCCGTACCGCTCCTGGCCGGTGAGCTGGGTCATGCCGGCCACCATGGACGGGCCCATGATGGCCGCGAACTTGCCAAAGATGTTGTAGAAGCCGAAGAACTCCGCGGCGCGCTCCTTGGGGATCAGCTTGCCGAACATGGAGCGGCTCAGGGACTGGATGCCGCCCATGCTCGTGGCCACCAGCATGGAGAGGACCCAGAACAGGGCGGTGCGCATGCCGGCGTCGGGCACGCTGGGCAGGAGGTAGGCCAGGATCACCACGCCCACGTAGACCAGGATGCCGGCCAGGATCATTCGGTAGGCGCCCACGGTGCGGGCTAGCCGCCCGTAGAGCAGGGCGCAGGGGAAGGCCACCACCTGGATGGCCAGCAGGATCACCAGCAGGGTGTTGGAGTCGATGCCGATGCTCAGGGCGATGGGCGTGGCCATGGTGATGATGGTGTCCACCCCGTCGATGTAGAAGAAGTAGGCCACCAGGAACAGGAACACCCGGCGCCGGGCGCGGATGTGACGCAGGGTGCGCCCCAGCCGGGAGAAGCTGTCGCGGATGGGCGTGGGCGACGGGTCGATGCCGAACTGCTGCTTCACGTTGCGGATCATCGGCAGCGAGAATACGGCCCACCAGGCGCCGGTGATCAGGAAGGAGATTCGGGTGGCACCCCCGGTTGTGAGGCCCAGCTTCTCGGCGGAGAGGATCAGGCCCAGGCCAGCCACGAAGGGGATGGTGGAGCCGATATAGCCCCAGCCGAAGCCGCTGGCCGAGACCCAGTCCATGCGCTCCTCGGTGGTCACGTCGGTGAGGAAGGCGTCGTAGAAGACGTTGGCCCCGCCCCAGCCCACGCGGGAGATGATGTAGAGCGCGATCCCGAGCATCCACATCCCGTCGCCCACCAGGGAGAGGCAGAGGGTGGTGACAACCGCCATGAGGAAGAAGGCGACGAAGAAGCGCTTCTTGCGCAGCCAGTAGTCGGCGATGGTGCCGAGCACCGGGGCCATGCACGCCACCAGCAGGGAGGCGAAGCTGTTGGCGTAGCCCCAGGTGGTCACGTAGATCTCGTCCGGCGTGATCGACTTGTAGAAGATCGGGAAGATCGCGGTGGTGATGGCGATGGAGTAGGCGGAGTTGGCCCAGTCGTAGAGGACCCAGCTCCGCTCCGGAACGGTCAGGTTGCGCATGGTCGGTTCATCATGCCCTATCCCGGAAATTGCGCCAGTTGACCTACTGCGGCGGCCGCTACCGTCGGTGTAGCGGCTCCCGCGCCGTCTCACCGTACAACCAGTATGCTTTCACCGTCGCGTGTCCACTACCCCTTAGGTCCCGACCGCCTCGCTACGGCCCCCTGACCCAATTTCCGGGAGGCGATGATTCATGCGGGCGGCGTCAAAATCATGGGCCGCAGGTCAGGGCCGGGGGCGCTCCCTTGTGGACGGTGCAGGTGGCCAGCAGCCCCTTGCCGGCCAGGTGCAGCCGGCTCGGGCCGGGGCCCCGCTCCATGCGGATGGCGCGCAGGTCCCGGGTGGCGGGCAAGCCGGTGATGTTCTTCAGCTCCCGCCAGTTGCTCCCGTCGTGGTGGGCCAGATCCTGGCGGCCCACCGCGATGATGTTGCCGCTGGAGGAGCCGTGGATGGCGCGCCAGCTGATGCCCGAGATCTTCTTGCCCGCCATGGGGCGCCAGGTGCCGCTGGACTGCCTGATGAGCAGGGCGCCGCTGTCGCCGGCCGCCACGAAAGAAGATGTGTCCGGGGCCCAGGCGGCGCGCATGGCCACCGCGCCCAGGGGGTTTGTCTCAACCGCGAGGGGCTTGTCCTTGCCGGAGCTATGCATCAGGAGCCCGGAGTCGCCCACCACCACGCGCTGGCCGTCGGGGCGGATCCAGATGTCGCGCAGGGGTTGATGACCGGTCAGGGATTGTTCTTCCTTCCAGATCCCCGAGGAGGGGTCCGCGCTCGTGATGCTCCACGGCCTGAACCCCGATCCCGGCTTGCCCACGGGACGATAGCCCACGGCAAAGTACTCGTTGTTGCCGTGCACGGCCAGCGCGGTGAGCTCCCCCTTCTTGTCTGGCTGGAAGGTCTGCAGCTGCCAGGACGCCGCGCGGGTGAACAGGGCAATCCGCGGGGCGGGGGGCAGGGCGGTGGTGCTGCCCACAGCCACGATCTGGCCGGCCGAGGGGCACGCGACCCCGAGCAGGCGGAGGCCCTTGAGGGTGGCCAGGTCCTTGCTGCTCAGGCCGAGGGTCTTCCAGGCCTTGTCAGCGGGCTCGCGCAAATAGAGCGCCCCGTCGCCGCAGGCGCAGACGCGGCCGTCCTTGCCTGTCCACAGGCCGCGTATGGACTCCGGCACGGTGACGCCCCCGGCGCCTCCGTCGGAGACCCCTGGCCCGATGGCCTCGCCCATGGTTTCGCCGCAACCAGTCAGCGCCAGCAGGACCAACACGGCGGGTACGGTGAGGGTACGTCCGGGTATCACAGGCGCACCCCCAGGCCGAGGTTCACGTTAACAAAGGGCTGCCCCCAGGTGGCCGCGGTCCGTCCGGCGAATCCCACCGCTGGCCGGGGCAGGGCCACGCCCACCAGGGCATCGAGTTGTACCCAGAGCCGCCAGGGCAGGCGCAGGGACAGTCCGCCCCCGGCGGCGCCGGCGAAGCTGGCCACCCAGTCCTCCCCGTCCTCGTATCCAGCGGCGGCGGTCCCCTGCATGTGCACGAGGATAGCCCCCACGCCCAGGCTCAGGGAGGGGCGCAGCCGCCACCGTTCGCGCCAGGGCAAGAAGCGCACGCCCGCGGTGGCCAGGCCGATGTGCACGTCAGCCGAACCCTCCGCCTCCTCCACGGTGGCCGGGCCCAGGGGGAAGACGAGGCTCAGCTCAACCTCCAACCAGTCCAGCGCCCGCAGAGCCGGAATCAACCAGAGGTGGCCGGTGGCCAGGATGCCGCCAGGGGAGAAGGTGGGGCCAGCGGCCAGGCGAAGGCGCCAGGGGTGGGTGTCCCCGGGGAGATCAACCGTCCCGCGGGGGCCGATCGGGCGCGCGCGGGTACGATCCATGCCCGGCTCGTCGGGGGAGGAGGGCAGGGGCATGAGCTCGGCCCGCAGCAGCTCCACCGCCCGCAACAGGGAAATGTCAGGACCTTCACCCCCGGAAGCCGCGGGCGTCACCCGGTGGGTGCCCGGCACGTCCCGCTCCAGGTGGATGGCGGTCACCCGACCGGCCTCCCCCAGCACGATCAAGGCCTGGGCGTTGTGGCGGCGCATGATTTCTCGCGGGGGTTTGTCTTCTGCGCCGGCCTCACGGGCGAAGACGGGAGCCAGGTCCACGGCGCGCAGCTCTGCCTCCAGCCGGCGCAGCGTCGGGGAGTCCGCCACCGAGCCGGTGATCACCACCTGCCGGGCCGGGCTGTCAGCCAGCGCGGGACCGGCGGTCAGGGCCAGGGCAGCGGCGGCAACCAGCGCTGACGCGCGCTTCACCGGGTGAGCCCCCTGGTGGGGCACCTGAGCAGGACCTTGCGCACGAACCGGATGTGGGGCCCGCGCGGGTGGTCGGTCCTGTAGGCCCGGGCGGCGGCGCAGGCCTCGGCCCCTCTGCCCGCGCGGTGCAAGCACTCCACCAGCCGGCCGCGGGCTGCCAGGGCCAACGGGCCTTCAGGCCACTGCTTCAGGTAGAGCTTGAACCAGCTCGCAGCGTCGTCGTGGTCCTTGATCTGGTGCACCGAGATGGTGCCCAGGGTGAAGGTGGCCTCGGCGGCGCTGGCGGTGGCCGGGAAGCGGCGGCGGATGGCTTTGAGCAGCTTCATGGCGATGCCGGGGCTGCCCTGGGTGCGCGCTGCGGTGGCCAGCGCGGCGAGCTGCTCCGCCCGGGCGCTGGTCAGGATCTTGTCCCAGCCAATCTTGCGGGCGGCTGCCATGGCCTGGCTGTACTTGCCTGACGACGCCAGGTCCCACGGCCGGGGAGAGGCCGTTGGTGGTGGCGGATCCTTGGCCGGCGCCGGAGGGGGAGGCTCGTCCCGGACAGGCGCTTCGGGCTCTGCAACCGGGGGCGTTTCCCTGGCCGGCGTCGGCTCTTCCCGGTCAGGCTTCGGAGGGCTCGGCGGTGGCTCCAGAGGCATGGTCCCCTGCGTGGGCAGGGCAGAGGAGGGCGCCGAGGCCCGCTGTCTGCCGGTCCGGGCCTGACGGCGGTGAACCTTGGGGGCCGCCGCCAGCCGCTCTGGCTTGGCCGGGGCTGCCTGGCCCTGGACCTCCTCGCCTCCGACAAGGGGCAGGGACGCCTTGTTGGCGGGCGCCCGGGGCACCTGAACCGGCTCGCTCTCTTCCTGTGGCCGTGTGGCCTCTACCCGGGCCACGGGCCTGGCTCCGGCGGCGGTGAATACCATGCGCCGGGCCCCCACCCAGACATCCACCGACTCGCCCTTGACCAGCTCCCGCTCGCCCAGCGTCGGGCCATGCACCATCACCTTTCCCCGTCGCATGGTCATGGAGAAGTGCTTGGTCTTTTGATCCCAGCTCACCTGGAACCGGGTCCCCACCACCGTCACCGAGAAGGGGCCCACGGCCAGCACCCAGAGCTTGTCCCCGTTGGGCACCACTCGCACGTCGAGGGTTCCCTGCTCCAGGCCCACATGGGCGCTGTCACGGGTGAGGCGGGTGACCCGCGAGTTGGTGCCAGGCTCAAGGCGCAGGTTGGATCCGTCGGAGAAGCGCATGTCCAGGGCCTGGTCGGCTTCAGCCACCGAGAGCCAGCGCCCCACCTCTCCTGCCTCGCTGTCCACGGTGAAGGTCAGCGGCCGCGCGCCACCGAGCAGGACGACCAGGAGCGCTGTGGCAACCGCGGCGCTCGCGCCCAGGCTGGCTGCCCACATCCAGCGGCGAGTGCTCCGCCGCCTCTCGGGACGCGCCAGCAGGCGGGTCCTCACCCTTGCCAGGTCCAGCCGTTGCTTCAGCTCGGCCTGGTGGGCCTCGTCCACCGCCTGCCCCATGCTCACGAGCAGCTCCTCCCGCGCCTGGGGATTGTCGAGCAGGAAACGCTGCCGGGCTTCATCAAGCACGCCGCGCCGGCGCAGCTCTGGATCCATGGCGGAGGGCACCTCCTGCCGTAGATCATCCAGCGGCTTTAGCGGCTTCCCCATCGCCTCCCCTCCTCGATCCAGGGCCGCAGCGCCTCCTCCTGCCGGGCCAGCTTCAGGAACTGCTTCTCGGCCGCCGAGAGCCGCCGCTTGATGGTGGCCAGGGAGACATCGCAGGCCTGGGCCACCTCCTTGAGCTTCATGCCCTGCACAAAGCGCAGGGAGAAGGCGATGCGCTGGTCAGCTGGCATGCGGTCCATTACCGCGTAGGTGCTGCGCAGGGCCTCGCGAGTCTCCGGAGCCAGCTCGGTGGACGGAGGTTCAGGCAGGTCCTCCGGGGCGAAGAAGAGCAGCCAGCGCTTGCGGACCCGCTGGCGGATGTGACCCCGGGCGGTGAACACGGCGATGCGCGTGATCCAGGCCTTGAGGTGGCTCTCCTCGCGGATGCCATGGATCCCCTTGAGCGCCCGGGCGAACACCTCGTGCACAAGGTCGGGCAGGTCGTTGTCCAGGCCCAGGACATTGGCCAGCACCCGCTGCACATGCTCGCCGTGGCGGTCAAAGAGCGCGGCCGGGGCGCCCGGATCTCCCCGCTGGAGGGCGGCCACCAGGGCGGCGTCGTCTCCGGGGAATTCCCGGCCATTTGAGATCTCGGGCCGGGAGGCCTCGCGGCCTGCTGGGGGGATTGATTCGACCATTACCTATCAAGTGTACCGGGCTCTCCGAAACGGCTCACGCGCAATATGGCGCTTCCGTGAGCCCTTTTTGACCTCCATCGACACTTGAAAGAGATGAATGGGGGTTGTTGTTGCAGGTTTTTGTATTTGAGGGAGTGTCAAGTGCTTACACGTTCAATGTTAATGTTAATTCTAGTGGTGCTCCAGGGCGCCGCCTGCTCGGGCCGTGCAGCTGACGCGCCCCAGGACATCGGCGTATCCGATGGCGTGGCCCCTGGATCCGAGGCCGGCGCCGCCACCTTCAGCTTCTTCGTCACCAGCCTGGAGACCATGCGCAAGCTCTCGGGCAGCCAGGACGGCTTCGGCGGCGACCTGGGGGGATTGAGCGGCGCGGACAAGATCTGTCAGCAGACCGCGGCCGGGGTCGGCTTCGGATCCAAAACCTGGCGGGCCTTCCTGAGCGTCACCAGGGACTCCAGCGGAAAGCCGGTCAACGCCATCGACCGCATCGGCAAGGGGCCCTGGTACGACCGCATCGGCCGGCTGGTGGCCAGCAACATCCAGAGCCTGACCCAGCAGCGGCCAGCGGGCGATCCCCAGATCGCCAACGACCTGCCCAACGAGCATGGCCAGACCCAGAAGCAGTTCGGCGACAACCACGATGTGCTCACCGGATCCAATGCCCAGGGCAAGCTCAACAGCACGGACCCGGCCAGCACATGCCAGGACTGGACCAGCGCCGTGGGCCCAGGCTCGGAGAAGAAGGTCTACGCCGGCCACTCCTGGCCCTCCTCCAAGAGCCCCGGTTGGATCCAGGCGCACAAGGTGCCGGGGTGCGCAGCCGGGGTGCAGCTCAAGCAGGTGGGCAGCGGCAAGGGCACGAACATTGTCGGGGGCGCCGGGGGATACGGCGGCATCTACTGCTTCGCCCTGACCCCGTGACGGGAACGAGAGGAGATCTGATGAGCGCTCAAGGAGCCCCAGATGGGACGATTCTAGGCGTGCTTACCCTGTGCGCGCTCCTGGTCACGGGAGCGTGCGGCGACGAGGACGGCGACAGCAGGGCAGCCGATGGCACCGTGGGCCCGCTGACCCACTACAAGCCGTGCGCCGAGGACAAGAAGGTGGGCGGCATCGAGGCCACCCTGGCCGCGGCCTTCACCGGCGTCCAGGGGCAGGTGTACGACGGCGTGGTGCCAGGCAATATCCCCAGCGAAGTGAGCAAGACGGCCGAGTGCCGGCTCTACAGCGCGCGCAGCCTGTTCTGCACGCCCTCCTGCGTGCCGGGTGAAACCTGCGGTGAGGCGGGCAAGTGCATCCCGTACCCAAAGAGCCACAGCGTGGGCGCGGTGACCGTCACGGGCCTCAAGGTACCGCTCAGCATGAGCCCCAACGGATCGATCAACTACTACACCAACCCCTCACCGTTGCCCCACCCCGGGTTCGACACCGGGGCGGACCTGGCGCTCAGAACAGGCGGCGGGGACTACCAGCCCGTGACCTTGTTGGGCCAGGGCATTGAGCAGGTGGCCGCCGGTGCCGGTGGCGCCAAGGTCCTGGTGGAGAGCGGCAAGGCGGTGACCGTGACCTGGAAGGCGCCTGCCCGCGCGGGACCTGCCCGTATTCACCTCGAGCTGAACATCAACCAGCACGGCGGCACCGGCGGCTGGATCACCTGCGACAATGTGCCGGACACGGGCAGCTACACCATCCCCGCGGCCATGGTGTCCGCGCTGTACAAGATGGGCCTCTCCGGGTTCCCGGGCCTGACCGTGACCCGCCGCACCGCCGACTCTGCCGACATCACCCCCGGCTGCATGCAGTTCACGGTTGTCTCCTCACTGGAGCTGGACCTGTCGGTGGCGGGCATCACCTCCTGCACCAGGGACACGGACTGCCCCACCGGGCAGACCTGCCAAAAGGACCTGACATGCAAATAGTGGAACGATACGCGGGCGTCATGGCCGCGGCCCTGGTTCTGCTCGGGGCGTGCGGCGATCCGCAAGATACCGTCGAGGAGCCGGTGGTGTGGCGCTGCCTGATCCCCTCGGGGGCCACCCCCGAGCATGTGCAGAAACTGGGATGTGAGCAGGACTTCCTCACCGTGGCCTCCACCCCCCTGGACTCCAGCTTGCCCGGGGCCCGCTCGGTGAAGGTGGTCGTCGACCAGCTGGGAGGTGACCAGCTCTATTTTCAAAACGTCAACAAGTACCAGATCCACTGGGAGTTTGTATCCAGGCACCTGTCGGGCAACGGCAAGCCCATCGTCCCCGCGCTGAGCCAGTTCAACAAGACCGAGTACTACTCGCCCTCCCGACGTTTCCTGCTCGGCGCGGTGACCTACTACTCAGGCCCCAAGGCGTGGGTCTACGAGATCGCGCCCTACGATACGGCCTCGGCGGCCATGATCGAGAAGGCCTTCCGGGCCATCGCCTCGGCCTCATACTTCGGCGAGCAGCTCAAGTTCCACCCCACCTCCCTCACCGTGGCCGCCGAGGCCAAGAAGCTGCCGGCCTCGGTGCCGCTGATCACCACCGACGAGCTGTACGCGGGCACCGATTACCAGGCCCTGAACCTGGGCGTGGCCTACGGGCGGCTGCGCTTCTACACCGCGGCCCAGCTGGCCAGCACCTATGTCTCCTTCAGGGACATCGTGGTGCTGGACAGGGTGCCCAACGACATCTCGGTGGTCATGGGCATCATCACCGGCGAGTTCCAGACGCCGCTGTCGCACATCAACGTGCTCTCCCAGAACCGGGGCACCCCAAACATGGCCCTGCGCGGGGCGTCCACGGACAAGACCCTGCTGGGGCTCAAGGACAGGTGGGTCAAGCTGGAGGTAAAGGCCTTCGAGTACACCGTCAAGGAGGTGACCCAGGCCGAGGCTGACGCCTGGTGGGACAAGAACAAGCCCACCGCGGTGCAGGTGCCCGCCATGGACACCACGGTCACCGACCTGAGGGACATCGAGAAGGTGCTGGACGCCTCGTTCACCCTGGGCAAGGCCCTGAAGAGCGCCATCCCGGCCTTCGGCGGCAAGGCCAGCCACTACGGCGCCATGGCCAAGATCGGCGCGGATGTGCCAGCGCCCAAGGCCTTCGCAGTGCCGGTGTACCACTACCAAAAGTTCCTCAAGGACAACGGCTTCGACCTGTACATCAAGCAGATGCTGGCCGACGCCAAGTTCAAGGCGGACCCCGCCATGCGGGACAGGCAGCTGCTCCTGCTGCGCCAGGACATGATGAAGGCCCCGGTGGACGCCACCTTCTCCGCGGCCCTCATGGCCAAGCTGAAGAAGGATTACCCCGGCACCCGCATGCGCTTCCGCTCCAGCACCAACGCCGAGGACCTGGACGGCTTCACTGGCGCCGGGCTCTACACCTCAAAGAGCGGCGACCCGGACGACCCCACGCGCCCGGTGCTGGATGCGGTGCGGGAGGTGTGGTCCTCGGTCTGGTACTTCCGCGCCTTCGAGGAGCGCACCTACCGCAGCATCGACCACGCGTCGGTGGGCATGGCCCTGCTGGTGCACCGCTCCTTCCCCGCCGAGGAGGCCAACGGCGTGGCGCTCACTGCCAACCCCTTCGACAGCTCGGGCCTGGAGCCGGGCTTCTACGTCAACGTGCAGTACGGCGAGGCGTCGGTGGTCAAGCCGGACTACGGCGTCACCACCGACCAGTTCGTCTACCACTTCGGCATGCAGGGCCAGCCCATCGTCTTCATCAGCCGCTCCAACCTGATCCCAGCTGGCCAGACCGTGCTCACCACCACCCAGACCTACAAGCTGGGTAAGGCCCTGGACGCCATCCACAAGCACTTCCTCGGCACCTACGGCCCCACCAGCAGCGACCCAACCGCCTGGTACGCCATGGATGTGGAGTTCAAGTTCGACGGGGATCCGGGCCAGGAGCCGGCCCTCTACGTCAAGCAGGCCCGGCCGCACCCGGGGAGGGGAGAGTAATGAAGCGAGCAGCCATTCTTGTACTCACGCTGACCGTCGGCTGCAGCGACGTGACCTCGACCGGCGCAGTGGGCATCAAGCTCAACGAGGTGCTCGCCCTGAGCGACACCAGCGACGACTGGCTGGAGCTCCATAACCCGTCGGACCAGGATGTGGACCTGGGCGGGTTCGTGCTCCAGGACCAGGGCAACTACTGGACCGTGCCCCAGGCCAAGCTGGCGGCGGGGGCTTACCTGCAGATCATCTGCGACGGCAGCGGCTCCGGCGGCAAGGCCAGCTTCAAGCTCACCTCCAAGGGAGAGTCGCTCACCCTCAAGGACAGCGACGGCCAGGTGCTGGATCGTGTCACCTTTCCGGCCCTTCAAAGTGGCAAGTCGTGGGGGCGGGTTCCGGACGGCACGGGCGCCTGGACCGGCCTGGACAGACCCACGCCCGGCGCCGCCAACACGGGGGGGCAAGCGGGGGACGGCGCTGCTCTGGCCACTGACGGAGGCGTGAACCCCGACGCCCTGGCAGGCAAGCCCACGTCGGCGGCCTGCTCGGCCAACGCGGAGTGCCTGAGCCAGATCTGCCATCGAAAGATCTGCGTCTCGCCCTACCGCAACAAGGCGGGCGAGGCGTGCTCGGGCAACGGGCAGTGCCTGAGCCTGGTGTGCACGGGAGGCAAGTGCGTGGCGGGCACCGCGGCGGCTGGCGCTGCCTGCCTGGACAGCGCGGAGTGCGCCACGGGCATGACCTGCGACGCCACGGCCAAGACATGCAAGTGAGGAGATGCCAATGACCCGGTTCAAGATCCAATCTGCAATGGCGCTGGCGGCGGTCCTGCTCGCCGGCTGCTCTGACGACATGGACATCGGCGGAACGCCCGACGGGGGCACAAGCGCGGCCGGCATCGTGGGCGCCTTCCAGGTAACCCTCAAGGCGGCCGCCGGCGCCGCCCCGGCCTACACCCAGCTATTCGGCAAGGTGTACGACGGCCCCACCCCGGTGGGCACCCTGTGGGAGACCAAGCTCACCGAGGGCGGGTGCAAGCTGCTCACGCCGAAGATCCCATTCTGCGCCACGCCGTGCGGGGGCTCGGCCCTGTGCGTGGCCGACGGCAAGTGCCAGAGCTACCCGTCGGCTCTGTCCGTGGGCACGGTGAAGGTCCAGGGCTTCAAGACCAGCACGGGCGCCACCAGCTTCTCCATGGACCCGGTGGCCGGCAACTACCAGCCGGTGGGCGTCACCCTGGCTCACCCGCCCTGCGCCGAGGGGGCCGAGGTGGCCCTCTCCTCCACCAGCCCGGCGCTGACGGTAAAGGCGCAGGGCATCAGCGAGCTGAAGCTGACCAGCAGCCAGATCAACATGGAGGACGGCGAGCCCGCCACCCTGACCTGGACCAAACCAGCCCTGACGGCGTCGGCCAGGATCAAGGTGAAGCTGGACATCAGCCACCACGGGGGCACCAAGGGCAAGATCGCGTGCGACCTGGAGGACAGCGGATCCTTGACCCTCTCGGCGGCCATGCTGGACGGGCTCAAGAAGCTGGGCGTCGCGGGCTTCCCCACGGTCATCGTCACCCGGGAGGCCAAGGGGACGGCCGCAGGGGCTGACCTGACCTTGAAGATCAGCTCCGGCGTGGAGCAGAGCGTGAAGATCCCGGGGCTCGTTTCGTGCTCCAAGGATACGGATTGCCCTACCGGGCAGAAATGCCAGACAGACAGGAGATGCAAATGAAGTTTTGGAAGACGGTGGGCGCGGTGGTGCTTGGGTTGAGCGTCGCGGCGGCGGGTTGCACGGAGCAGACCTCTGATACCGACACGGGGCAAGACGGGGGCATCGCCAGGTTCAGCTTCTTCGTCACCAGCCTGGCCTCGCTGCAGAAGCTGTCCAACAGCCAGGACGGGTTCGGCGGCGACCTGCGCTTCGGGGAGATCGGCGCGGGCGCGGGGCTGCGGGGGGCGGACAAGCTCTGCGCCGCCATCGCCGAGCTAAGCATGAAGGGCTCGTCGAGTAAGATCTGGCGGGCCTTCCTCAGCGCCTCGGACGACGGGACAGGCAAGCAGGTCAACGCCGTGGAGCGCATCGGCAGCGGCCCCTGGTACGACCGCCTGGGCAGGGTCGTGGCCAGGACAAAGGCCGACCTGCTCAAGGACCGCCCGGGCAACGCCGATGCGGCCATCGTCAACGACCTGCCCAACGAGTTCGGCGTGCCCAATCACCAGCCTGATCCCACCCAGGGGCAGGTGGATAACCACCACATGCTCACCGGCACCGGCACTGACGGCAAGCTCTACGCGGCCGGCGCCACCTGCAAGGACTGGACAACCTCCGACGGCTCGGCGGCGAACGGCAAGCCGCGCTGTGGTTTCTCCTGGCCACGCAGGCTGGCAGGACCCACGGGCGGCGACGGCGGCCCACCCATCAAGCCGCCCAAGGGGGACTTCAGGCCGCCCAAGTTCAGGGACGGCGGTGGCGGCGGCAAGGGCGGTGACGGCGGGCAGGGCGCGGCAGGCAAGGGCGGCACCCACTGGATGACCGGCTACTCGGCCCCGGGCTGCGCGCCAGGGGTGGACATCAACTCCCAGGGCGGCGCCAAGCCAGGCTCCACCTCGGTTGGCGCGGGCGGCGGGTATGGCGGCTTCTACTGCTTCGCGCTGACCCCCTGAGGCGTCGCGCGCCTCCCACCGCAGAGCCAGGCGGCCACCTCCGGATCCCCATACACGATGTCCCAACACTCGTGCCCCACGCCGGGGTACTCGGTGTAGCGGACTTGGCCGCCGGCCTGGGTGAGCAGGTCGTTCATGCGCCGGGATTCCTCCACCGGCACCGCGTCGTCCAGCTCGCCGTGGTGGGCCCAGATGGGCAGCTCCAGCAGGGGGCGGTGGTCTTCCTCCTCGCGCCAGCCGCCGCACACGGGGAGCAGGCGGGCGAAGCGGCGGGCATGGCGGGCCCCGTAGATCCAGGCGCCATAGCCGCCCATGGAGATGCCGGTGAGGGCCACGCTACCCGGGTTCACGCTGTAGCGATCCAGGGCCGAGCCCAGGGCCAGGTCCACCAGGGCGGTCACCGGCTCGCCGCCATCGGCGTGCAGGGGCGCGTCCACCCACCAGCACCCCTCCGGGCAGCGCGGCAAGGTCACCACGCAGGGGAAGCGTTCGGGGTACCGCCTCAGCGCCAGCCCCAGCCCCGCGTGGCTGTGGCCCTCGCCGTCTTCCCCTCGCTCGCCCGAGCTGTGCAGGTAGAGCAGCAGCGGCCATGGACGATCAGCGCGGTAGCCGGGGGGGAGCCAGTCCACAAAGTGGTAGGTGCGTCCGCCGATGGCGGCCTGGCGCGGTACGAAGCCGCTCTGGGGGCTCAGGCTCATGGGAAGACCTGAGAATAGCACGCGGCCCGGCTGGCCGCTGACTCAAAAACTCCATGCAATTGCAGGGAGTTAAGGGATCTATTTCGTCTTGCCTCGTGCCCGGGATGCGACATGCTTTTTCAATACAGGTAGACGAGATCCAGGGGAGGTGCCGGCGGGCAGGGCTCAAGACAGGAGGAGCGGATGGAGAACTTCACACCCTGGTCATCTCTCATGGGAGGCGCCCTGTTGGGCCTCGGGTCGGTGGTTATCCTCTTGTACCAGGGCCGGGTGGCGGGTATGAGCGGCATCTTCGCGGGCGTGCTGATGCCAAGGCGGGGAGACCTGGCCTGGCGGGCCCTGTTCGTGGCTGGCCTGATCATGGCCGGAGTCATCGCGGTGTTGATCCAGGACGGCGCCTTCACCTACGGCCTCTTTCGTACCCCCATGGCGGTGGCCCTGTCAGGCCTGCTGGTGGGCTTCGGCACGCGCATGGGTAGCGGCTGCACAAGCGGGCATGGAATCTGCGGCTTCAGCCGGCTCTCGGTCCGATCCATCGTGGCGACCCTTACCTTCATGGGCAGCGGCGGCGTGACAGTCTTCATGATCAACCGCTTCCTCGGAGGCTCCATATGAGCAAGGCGCTGATGATCATCTCCTCGTTGACGTCAGGGATGCTTTTTGGGCTGGGGCTCGCCCTGTCCGGTATGACCCAGCCGGCCAAGGTGGTGGCCTTCCTGGACGTGACCGGCAACTGGGATCCCAGCCTCGGCCTGGTCATGGCCGGGGCCATCGTGGTGTACATGCCCGCGCTCTGGCTAATCAAGTCCAGGGGTGCAACGGCGCTGGGCGAGCCCTTGAGGCTCCCCACACGGCGTGATCTGGACAGGCGCCTGCTTCTGGGCAGCGCCATCTTTGGCGTGGGCTGGGGCGTCGGCGGCGTGTGCCCGGGGCCTGCCATCACCACTCTCGGCGCCGGGACCTACAACGGCACGCTCTTCGTCATGGCCATGATCGCGGGCATGCTCGTGCACAAGCTGGTGGCGCAGGCTGGCGAGCGCACGGGCCA
>CAZCFB010000004.1:0-1842 GCA_964497805.1 uncultured Kofleriaceae bacterium | reverse complement strand
GGTGGTCACCGGCGACGCGGTGGAGCAGATCCTGGCCCACGCCACGAGCTGGCGCGCTGACCTCATCGTAATGGGCACCCACGCGCGCAAGGGCTTCTCCCGGGTCTTCCTGGGCAGCGTCAGCGAGGAGGTGATCCGGCTCGCGGACATGCCCGTGATGACCATCCGGTCCCGCCACAACGACCTGTGTGGAGAGGAGTCCTGCTCCTGGTGCTCCTCTGGCGTCACCAGTGGTCAGCTCCAGGGGTGGTCCGAGGTGGACGGATAGCCGCGCCGGAACTTCTGTTCTTGTTGGGCTGATTCCCCGATATCCTGTGGGCGCGGCATGCATGCCAGCCAGGAGGCCCCTTGCAAGTTGTGATGACCCTGGGTCCGGCCACGGCCGAGCCCGAGCTGATCGCGCGGTTGATGGACAGCGCCGCGCGCTTTCGCCTCAACGCGGCCCACCTGCCAGGAGACGAGCTGCGGTCCTGGCTGGAGCGCCTGGACGGCATCTACCGCGGGCGGGGCGAGTCGAGGCCGGTGGTCATCGACCTGCAGGGGGCCAAGATGCGGGTGGGCAGGCTGAAGCAGCCGCGGCGGCTTGGCCGGAGCGTGACCCTGGTGTGCGAGGAGCATGACCCGGGTGACGAGGCGCTGGTGCCGGTGCCCCACCCTGAGCTGTTCGAGGTGGTGCGGCCAGGTGAGCGCCTGACCCTGGACGACGCCCGCATCACCCTGGAGGTGGCCGAGGTCGCCGGGCAACACATCCGCGCCGAGGTGCTCTCCGGCGAGGTGCTCCGGTCCAACAAGGGGATCAACCGCATGGAGCACCCGGTGCCCTTCCGCGGCATGGCGGCCGCTGACCGGCGGGCCCTGGAGCTGGCCCGGCCGTTTCCGTTTTGCCAGTTCGCCTTCTCCTTCGTGCTCGACGGCAGCGAGGCCCAGCACCTGCGCCGCGAAACCAGCGCCCACCTGGTGGCCAAGCTGGAGCGCCCCGAGGCCATGGAGCAGGTGCCAGCCATCGCCGGCGCCTTCGACGAGCTGTGGCTCTGTAGGGGCGATCTCGGCTCCCAGGCCGGGCTGGCCGCCCTGGGGCCCCTCCAGCACGAGTTCGCCCGGCGCATACCGGAGCTGGAGGTCCCCGCGCTGTTGGCCGGCCAGGTGCTGGAGCACATGACCCACCACCCCGAGCCCACGCGCAGCGAGGTGGTTCACCTTCACGACGCTGCCCGGCTGGGGTGGTCCGGCGTGGTGCTCTCCGATGAAACCGCGGTGGGCAAGCACCCCGGCGCGGTGCGCGAGCTGCTGCGGGGGCTCCCCTTTATCCAGACGTCCTGATCCGGCTAGTACTGGTAGCAGGCGCCCACGTTGGCGCAATCCATCTGGCACTCGCCGCAGCACTCGTTGATGGTGCAGCGCCCGAGGCCGTTGCAGTTCATGGAGCACGCCCTGCCCGGGCAGTTGAGGGTGCGGTCCCCCGCGCCGGAGGCGTCCATCTCGCAGCGGCCGCCGTCGCAGTTGACGATGGTGGTGCCAGCGCCCTCGGCGGTGATCTTGCAGCCGCCTAAGGGGCAGTTCAGGGTGCAGGTGCCCAGGCCCTTGCAGCTCATCTCGCACCCCTCATCGATGCACTCTCGCTCGCAGGTGCCGACGCCCTCGCACTCGCAGGTTTCGCCCGGCACGCATTCCCCTTCGTGGTAGCCGCAGCCCACCGCCATGAAACACACGGTGAGGATGGCGAGCAGGGGAAGTCCGTTGGTGGCCAACATGTTGAATGATCCGCGCTTGGTCTGGGTCACGTTTCATCTCCGGTAGCAGGTTCGCCCGGATAAAAGCAGGTCCCGTGCCAAAGTGGCATTG
>CAZCFB010000003.1:3978-93379 GCA_964497805.1 uncultured Kofleriaceae bacterium | reverse complement strand
CTAGGTCACCCCTGCCATTTCTGTCACAGTGCCAGCGTGCTGAAATCATTGGATCCGCCTCCGTGCTCCTGCTCCGGCACACGCCTTGCTTTCACTGACCGCCGTATCTCTAACTGGTTCAACAGGAGGAGCCCATGCGGCGGATTCTGGTTTGCGGCGGCGTGTTCATATTCTCTTTCATCGCGCTGGCCCAGGGGTGCTTTGAGGGGGGCGCCAACTTCAACATGAAGTCGGCTGGCAACAACGACCAGGGGGGCGTGAATGTGGGTGGCAACAACAACAACCCGTACACAAACCCCACCTTCCGGCGGGACGTGGCCGTGTCACCCCAGGGGGAGTACGCCCTGGCCCGCATCGGCGATGACCTGGTGCAGGCGGACCTGGTCAAGGGCAAGGCGCGCAAGGTAACAACGGTGGGGGCGCCAGAGCGGGTGGCCTTCGCCTACAAGGTCAGGAGGTACTACCTCACCGTGGAGACGGGCAGCAACCAGGGTGTCTTCGCCCTGGACTCGGTGACCCGAAAGGTGCTCTGGAAGAGGTTCATCACCTCAGTGATCTATGGCGTTAAGCTGTACCCCTCCCGGGACGACAAGGTCCTGGTGACCGCCTCGGACACCGAGGTCGAGGTCCTGAGCGCAGCCACGGGCAAGGTGCTGCACACCTACCAGGCCAAGAGCAAGATCCAGGACGTGGACATCACCCCCGACAGCGCCACGGTGCTCATCACCGAGCAGCACGCCTGGCTCGGTGAGAGCGTGGTCACCAACGTCGCGCGTATGGACCTGAAGGACGGGGCCACCACCACCATCCCGGTGCCCAACTGCTCATCGCCGCTGGTGCTCACCCCCGACGGGAAGCACGCCTTCCTCGCCCCCACCACCTGCGGCAAGGACCCTGTGTCGGTGATCAACGTGAAGGCGGGCAAGTTCCTGCGAAACTTGCCGGGCTTTGGCCCGGTGGCCATGGCCATGGACGGCGCCACCGCCGTGGCCTTCCTCGATGTCACCAACATCGACGCCACCCTCTTCGACGACAAGAGCCAGATCCCGTCGGCAACAGGCGACCGCTATCATTTAATGCTGATCGACACGAAAACCCTCAAGTTCAGCCTGGTGGCAGTGGGGGACAGCCTGCCGCGCTACGCCGTCTCCCGGGACGGCAAGGTGGTGCTGGTGGACTCCATCTGGCTGGGCACCACGGACCGCATCCGGCTCCTGGACGCGGCCACCGGCGTGCTGCACGACCTGGTCTCCTCCATCACAATGCAGCTCAACCACTTCGTGCTGAGCCCCAACAACAAGGACGTCTACCTGCTGGACGCGGATCAGGTGGGGAAGCTCTCCCTGAAGCAGAGGCTGCTCTCGCTCATCTCCACCTCGGTGGTCCCACAGTCGCTGAACATCACCCTCGACGGTGAAACCCTGCTCATGCTGGACTGGAACGACCACCTGCACCTGATGGACACCAGCTCCGAGAAGGTAACGAGCGCCATCCCGCTCAGGTAAGGGCGGGCATCGCGGACCAGGAGCCTGTCGCGGATAGCACACCGCGTCGCCAGGAGCGGCGATCCATCCACGCCAGCTGTGTTGCTCGTCGGTTACGTGCCACCAGCCCGCCTCCTGCGACTCCAGGCCAGGCCAATGATCAGGAGATGAACCAGGCCACCGGCGAGCCCGCCAGGAGATGAACCCAGGTCGCAGTTACACCCGCCCTCATCAGGGGCGCTCGGGCTCTGCCCCTGGTCAGGCCTCACCCCGGCTTCCATGTCGGCCCCCTGATCCGGCACCACCGCATCTGTGCAGGAGACGTCGGAGTACAGGGTGCAGCTCTTGGGATCGTTGGGCGCCTTGCACTTGCCGAAGCTCTCGCAGCGCTCCGTGGTCAGGTCGTGGTAGTCCCGGCACTTGGTGTCCAGCTTGTCGCAGTCAATGGTGCCGCAGGCGCTGTCGTCTTTGGGCGCCCGGTTGCAGTCCCCCTTGCCGTCGCACGCCTTGCACCTGTCCGTGCTCTTGCCGCAGCTCTGGGTGGCCGTGGGGTAGTCGCAGTTCCCCTTGCCATCGCACTTGCCCCCACAGGCCGGATCCGTGCCCCCGCAATCCGATGACTTGGTCCCCACCGGGTCGGGGGCGCAGGTCCCCACCGAGCCGGTGAGGTTGCAGGACATGCAGTTGCCCTTGCACGGGGTCTTGCAGCACACCTTGTCCGAGCAGGTGCTGTTGGCGCAGTCTTTGTTGTCCTTGCAGGTTTCGCCGACGCCTGCCTTGCAGGTGCCGTTTCCGTCGCAGGCCTGGGAGCCGATGCATGGCACGGTGGCGTTCTTGTCCTGGAACAGCACGGTGATGTTGCTGCAGGCGCCGGCCGCGCCGGAGGTGTTGGCGCCATCGCATGTCTTGCAGGTCTCCGTGCAGGCCGAGTCGCAGCACACCCCGTCGGCGCAGTTGCCGCTGGCGCACTCGGTGCTGTAGATGCACTTCTGTCCGTTGGCCGCCTTGCACTTGCCCTTGCCGTCGCAGGCCTGCAGACCCTTGCAGGGGCTGGTGGCGTTGGCGTCCTGCTGCCCCAGCGGGAGGTTGATGCACTTGCCCTCGCTCCCCTTGACCGCGCACGACTTGCAGGTCTGGATGCAAAGCGACTCGCAGCAGGCGTTGTCCGCGCAGAACCCGCTGGCGCAGGTGCTGGTGAGGCTGCAGAACTGCCCGTTGGCCGTCTTGCACTTGCCGGCCCCGTCGCAGGCCTGCTTGCCGAGGCAGGGTGTGGTCGCCTTCAGGTCCGTGCTCCCGGCCGGCAGCGCGGTGCAAGCGCCCCCGGTGCCGGGGATGGCGCAGGTCCAGCAGGCAGCAGCACAGGCTGTCTTGCAGCACACCCCGTCCACGCAGAAGCCGGTGGAGCAGTCGCTGGCCAGCTTGCACGGCTGGCCCGGGGCCACGCGGCAGCTCCCCTTGCCGTCGCAGACCTTGCCCCCGCTGCAGGGCGTGGTGGCGTTGCCGTCGGTTTGCCCGGCCTGCACATAACTGCAGGTCCCCTTCTTGCCGGCCAGGCTGCAGGTCATGCAGGTGCCCTGGCACGCGTTGTCGCAGCAGACATAGTCCATGCAGTTGCCCGAGGCGCACTGGCTGCCCACGCCGCACGCCTGGCCATTGGAAAGCTTGCAGACGCCATTTCCGTCGCAGGCGCTGGGGTTGGTGCAGGGGCTCGCCGCGCTCTGGTCCTGTTGCCCGAGCGGCACCTTGACGCACTTGCCCGCGCTGCCGGTGAGGTTGCAGGCCATGCAGGTGCCCTGGCACGCCGAGTCGCAGCAGATGTAGTCCGCGCAGTATCCGTTGACGCAGTCGGAGCCGGTGGCACAGCTCTGGCCGTTCTCCTTTTTGCACGCGCCCGCGCCGTCGCAGGCCTTGCCCGTGGCAGCGCAGGTGCCCGGGTCCTGTTTGCCCTTGGCCACGAACTGGCACTTGCCCAAGCCGTTGGATACTGCGCACGCCTTGCAGGTTTGGGAGCAGGAAGACTCGCAGCAGATGCCGTCGGTACAGTAACCGCCCTTGCACTGTGAAGCCGAGGTGCAGGGGAGCCCGTGTGTGGGGTCGAATAGCTCCGCGCTGGATAACATCTTCGTATTGTCAAAGCCCCCAGTGACGAGGACCTTGCCCGAAGAGAGCAGCGTCGCTTGGTGACGCAATCGCCCCTCTTTCATGCTTCGGGTCGCGGTCCAGGTGCCCGAGCCAGGTTCGTACAGCTCTGCGCTCTTGAAACCAACCCCCGTCCCATTTGAGCCCCCAGCAATAAGGACCTTGCCTGAGCCAAGCAGCGTTGCCGTGTGGAGTTCGTGCACCCCTGCTAGGCTGCCGGTGGTGGTCCAGGTGCCCGCTGCCGGATCGTAGATTTCCGTGCTGGAGTGAACTTTCGTTGTTATGCCCCAACCTCCGGCGACGAGTACCTTGCCCGCCTTCAGTAGCGTCGCCGTATGATAGCCTCTCCCCCGGTTCATACTCCCAGTGGTGGTCCAGGTGCCCGTGACAAGATCATAAACCTCCGTGCTCGAGATCTTGTAACCTCCCGCGACCAGGACCTTGCCCGTCTTCAGGAGCGTCGCCGTATGGCCTCGCCGCCCCTGGTTCATACTCCCGGTGGCGGTCCAGGTGCCCTTGGCCGGGTCGTACAGCTCTGCGCTGGATCCTCCCCCACTCCCCCCGGCGACAAGAACCTTTCCGCTGCCCATGAGCGTCGCCGTGTGCTCGTGCCGCCCCGTGTTAATGCTCCCGGTGGTGGCCCACTTGCCCGTGGCCGGGTTGTACAGCTCCGCGCTGGAAAGATATGTGCTGCCGTCGTTCCCCCCCGCGACGAGGACCTTGCCCGAGCCCAGGAGCGTCGCTGCGCTGTCATACCGCGCTGTGCTCATGCTTCCGGTGGTGGTCCAGGTGCCTGTGGCCGGATCGTACAGTTCCGCGCTGGAATAATTTGTGCTGCCGTCGTTCCCCCCCGCGACGAGGACCTTGCCCGAGCCCAGGAGCGTCGCTGTATGAGACCTTCGTGGCTTGCTCATGCTCCCGGTTGTGGTCCAGCCCGGGTCCAGGAGGGCCGGGTATTTCCAGTTTCCGGCGGGCAGGGTGAGGGTCAGGGTTCCCCGCTCCAGGCTCGCCTGCACCTCGTGCCGCTGGCCCTCCCGGTCCACCATGAACGGCTCCACCAGCCGCAGCCACGCGTTGTCCACACCGTCCAGCACCTCCACCACCCCCGCGTTCTGCCGCACCCGCCCCCCGCCGCGCACCACCCTCAGCTCGTAGACAAACCGCCTCGGTGCGCGCGCGTCCCTCAGGAAGATGTACTCCTCCACGCGCTCCTGCTCGGCCACGAACAGCGAGTCGGAGTGGGGGTAGGCGTCGCGGTAGACAAGGGCCCTATCCGTTAACTCGCCGGGCATGTCAGTGGCGCCCAGGGCCCGCACCTCCAGGGTCACCGGGCCACTGGACAGGCGCATCACCCCGGTGGCGCGGGCGGGCAGGTCTGCCTCCATACGGTGGTTGCCCGCCTGGCGCCAGGTACCCGGAGCGTGCGTTGTCGCGGCCTCGGGCGGCCTGAACCGGAAGCCCGCCCCGGATCGCTCCATGGCCATTGCCCGGTCGAACTGCGGCGCCAGGGCCTTGAACCGGGCGCGCACCTGCTGGACGAGCGCGCGGGCCACGGCCGCGTCCCCCTCGCTCTTCAGGCTGCCGTTCGGTCCTGACGATTCGCTACAGCTTCCCAGGAACAGAACGAGAAGAAATAAGAGCAGGCAGCTCCGACCAGCCTTCATGGCTCACCTCAGTTGGCTCAAGGGGTACAGCAAGATGGTACCGCAGGGCCACCTGGCGGGGCCACCGCTCCTCAGGAGGACCAACCCACCACTTGCCCCGCATCACCATCCGGCGGGATGAACCTTTCCACCTTTCCCCAGCCTTCACGCAACAGCCAGGTATGGGGTGAAACCACTGGAGGGGCGCGGCCTGGAGTTGGCATGACGTTGCGGCCCAGCCAGCCGTTGAAGTGGTGGGCCGAGGAGAGTGGGTCCAGGTAGGTGCCGGGGAGCTTGCGCCCCTGCTTGGCGGCGTGGCGGCGGGCGTTGAGCAGCACATAGACCAGGCATCGGTGCACTTCAGTGGGGGTGCGCAGGATGTGGGCGTGGTACCGCTCCGGGAAGACCTGCCCCTTGCGGCCGAGCGGCCTGTTGAGCTGCCTCGCCAGGCGAACACACAGGCCCTTGGCGCCCCGCGTCAGGGCCTCCTTGCCCTTGGCTTCACATATGAGGTGGATGTGGTTGCCCTGCACCGAAAAGTGTACAACCCGGAAGCCGAATCGCTCCTTGCCACGGACCAGGCAAAGCCGGATTACCTCGAACAGGTCAGCTCGCCGGAGGTTCGGGATGTCCCGGGCCACCTTGAGGGTGACATGGACGGGGAACCTGGAGGGGAGCGGGGGCCGCGCGCGGTGGGGGATGCGGGGCTTCGGCCCCTTCTTCCGGCCGGCGCCTTGGCGGTATCCACCCCAGGTTTTGAAGGCGAAAGATGCCTGTTCTTTGGAGCGATTCATGGGGCTTGATTAAGGCTAACATTCTATCATTCTCGTCGAGAAAGTCAATAATCTGTTTGTCAATGTGGCCTGTGGACAGCGTGGACAGCCCTCCCGCTTCGCGGGTCAGCCTGCCCACCCTGCCCACAGGCCCGGCGGCGGTTTTTTCTGTTTTTGGTTCCTTGGGACCTGGCGCGGGGCACGTTTGTGGTGGCTCGGGCGCTGTGCCCGCTTCCTGTGGACAGCGTGGACAGCCCTCCCGCTTCGCGGGTCAGCCTGCCCACCCTGCCCACAGGTCCGGGGTAGAGCTGATGCTGATGCTGCGGCAGCTCCCTACACAGCCAGCGGCAGCCGGGCCTCCCTGTCGATGCTGTCGATGTAGCGCGCACGATATTTCTGGTCGTGCAGCAGGCAGGTGTACCCCTCCTGGTTGATCATCTCGTGGCCCCACATGGTGTGGAGGGCCCGGTCCAGGGAGCCCTCGCGTACGTTGCCGAAGGTGTAGGGGAAGAAGTGGCAGGGGTGGATGTCGCCGTACGGAGAGATGTAGACCTGGTCGCCCCTCACGGCCGGGCAACGGACCCCTTGCTCCCGGCAGCAGTCGTCGGTCAGGAACGCGTAGCCGCCCCGGCAGAGTTGGCGCAGGCGCCGCTCCTCGGCCCGTTCGAGCACACGGTCTTCGCCCTGGTGGAGCCAGCGGCCGGCCCGGCGCACCGGCATGAGGCGGACCCCCGCGGCGCCCACCTCCCGGCCCAACGCCAGGGCGCGCTCCAGCCTCCCCGACAGGACATCCCCCTTGCACACACAGACCGAGAGGAAGCAGGGGAGGTCCTGGGCCACGGCGTTTGCAACCCCGGCGAGGGCTGTGTCCCGGCGTAGCCGCGTCTGTCGGTCCGCCGGAGCTTCCAGGGAGTGGGCCACGAACACACTGTTCAGGCCAGCGTCCAGGAGCATGTCCACCATGTCAGGCTCAAGCAGCAGGCCGTTGGTGGAGATGTGCACGAAGAGGCCCAGGTCAGCCGCGTGACGCACCAGCTGAAAGATGTCGGGACGGAGCAGGCACTCCCCGCCGATGAAGGAGATGTTGTCGAACACATACCCTGAGCTGGCGATGCGCTCCAGCAACAGCTCCGCCTGGGCCGTGGTCAGCTCGTCGCTCGCTTTTTTTCGGAAGGCGCCCGTGGCGCAAAACTCACAGCTGCACTGGCACCGGTGGGTGAGCCCGATGCTGGCGAACCGGCGGGGGTGGCGGGACGGCGGGCGGTTGACCCGGTTGTGCATGAAGCGGCGCACCTGGCGGAAGCTGGCCCGGTGGAAGGCGCGGTGGTAGCTGAAGCGGGCTCGGTTTCGGTGCTGTAACAAGGTGTCGAGCATGGTCTCCTCCACGGTTCAGGTCAGGCCCAGCTCCTCGCTGGCACGGCGCAGCTGCTCTGGCAGCCCACTGTCCCGGGGCGAGTCACGGCGGAAGGCGCGGTAGAAGGTGTGGTTGATGGCCCAGGAGTGGCGCACCGAGAAGAGGTGGCGGTACAGCTCCGACGGGGGCCGGTCGATGAGGCGGCGCAGGCGGCGGCGCCGTTGTTGCACCTGACCGGTGCCTGGCCCAGTCGGTGGTGGTGGTGCGTCCAAGCTTGACCACAACCCGGAGGTTGTGGGCGTCCCAGTAAAATGCGGACTCTCCTCGCCCGCCGAGGTTCACCGCTCCGCTCAATGGCAATCCTCGAACACGGCCTCACCGGAGATGTGTCCGCCCTTCTTCAGCTTGCAGTCCAGCCGGAGGTGGCCTTCCAGGTGATAGATGTCGTTGGTCTGGGCGCGCCCCGAATCTCGCCGGACCTTGGCCTCCAGCTTCTCGCACGACGACGGCGTCAACACCAGCGCCTTGCACGCCCCCTCCTCGTCGCAGGTGCCGGGGAGTGGGACCCGCACCAGGTACCCCCGGCTGGGGCTCTTGACCAGCTGCAGACGCTGCTCGGGATCGTCGCCGGCCAGCAGCCACACCCCGTGGAAACCGTCCCGCTCTCCGGAGTCGCAATCATCCAGGGTCAGGGACCAGTCGCCGAGCTCGCCTCCGCTCGACTCGAAAGAGCCGCTGGCCTCCGACGCGGTGCCCCAAAACACCAGCCCGATGATGCCCACCACCACAAGCACGGCCAGGCCAGGCTTCCAGAACATCTCCACGAAGACCTCCACCTCGAGCCAGATATCGCCGAAGAATTCGGCCACCGGGTTGGAGCTCATGCGCTTGCGGCACGCCTTGCACTCCGGCAAGTGCTCGTCGCAGAGGGCGAGGAAGCGGGCCCGCGTCTCATCCCGCGTGGCCTGCGCCTCCCCGTCTTCCGGGTTCTCCCGGGCAGCAGCGATGGCCGCGCGGTGTTCCTCGGCCGCCGTCTCCAGCTCCTCGCACGCGATGGTCATGGTGGTCACCTGTCTGCTTGGGGCCAGTCTACCATCTGGCCTGTTGGGAGGTGCCGCGGACATGCCCGAACATACAACCAACCTGATGGATAATGAGGAACCGGATTGCCTCGGTGGTCGTGCCCATTCGACACGGCGCATTGCTCAAATAGACGTGACGATGGCCGCCGAAATGTAGGGCTCATGCCTGTCTCAGAAGAGGCATTTGCCCTCGAACGCCCTGCACAACTCATTGTCCAGGCACCCCTTGGAATCCCGGCAATCGGCGTTGCTTGCGGCCACACACTTGCCGCCCTGCAATTGCCTGTCGCTCAAGGCCACACACGCGCCAGGGAGAGTTGGCCAGTTTCTCTGCCAGCTCCCACTCCCAGAGCTGGCACCGGTGTCCCTTGCTGGGCAGGTGGATGATGCAGAGGGGCCGGTCGATGAGGTGGCGCAGGCAGGTGTCGCTCACCGACGACGGCTCGGCCCTTCAATCCGTCCGTAGTGGAGCTTTCCAGGCGGCTTGTTGCTCGCATGGCTAGTTGGCCGGAGGTTCAGGTGAGATGATTGAGCTGAGCCCAGGACAAGGGAAGAAACTATGCGACCAGCAGTTATCAGAGCCACGGCGACGACGACCGCGGTAGATCCTCAGGCTCGCCCTCGCGCGGCGGCGAGCTTGCTGAGCGAAACCTGGCTCCCATTGAGCACCGGTGGGCGAGCACCAACGCCGCGGGAGAGGTGACCTGATGGCTGGAGGAGGCACCAAAGGAGCGGTGGCCGGGGCCGCGCTCCTGGGCGTCTTGATCGCGGGGGCCAGGGTTTGCTCCAAGATGGACAACGTCGTTTCCGGCGGGGCGCGGATGCTCAGGTCAGGTGACGAGGTGGCCGGGCTAACCCGGCTGGGCGGTGGCATGGATAACCTGGCCGGGGGCGCCGGCAGCAGGACACGCAGGATCGGGTTCCTTGACAGCGCGGACGAGGCCGGTGGCCTCGCCGGGGGCGGCAGCCGCGCGGTGGCGGCGAGGGCTGGCGCTCGTGGATCCCGGACCGACGCTGACGTGGTGTTCGACCTGTACGATCTGGCCGAGGAAGATGAGGTGGATGAGGGCAACGGTGTGGCCCTGTCAGGAGACAGCGGCCCGCCGAAGATCGCGGGCCAGGGGGAGGCTGGCGCGCGGCGCTGGAGCCGCGCCTCGATCATCCTGTCTGTGCCCAGGGCTGGAACCTGCCTCCCCGGGCCCACGTCCGTTGAGGACGAGCTGGGGGCCGCAGGCGAACCATCTCCCGATCAGCCAAGGGTGAAATCTCACTGCAAAACATCTGCACAGGCTGCCAGGGACGCCTGGAGCAGGGCGGACGCCCCGGGTTTGCTGCTTGAGCGGGACGAGGGCATCTCCATGGAGGCCCTGTTCAAGCGCGAAGGCCTCCGCGAAGGCGTGGTGCTGGTGGGCCCCTTCACGACCAAGGGGAAGGCCGCACAGCTGCTCCTCCCCGGGGGGAAGAGCGTGGACATGGCGGCAGTCAGGCAGGCAGCAAGGGGCGCCCGGAAGGGCCTCATCTTCATCGGCTGCCGCGCCACTGAGGAGGTGAAGTTCATGTCCATCCTGTGTCTATTCGACGCCATCAGGGCGGCAGCGGATGGGGTGTCCGCCCTGGAGAAAGACCCCGTGCAGGGCAGGTCAGCCCTGCTCGATCTGTTCAGAGACAGGATCGCCTCCCCGGGGCATCACATACCTTGACCCTACCGCTCGCGGGCGGAGACATTGAGGGGCACGCCGTGTGGCTGCACCCACCACACGCGGCCATCTCGCCGAGCTGTTGTGCCTTGATCCCTTCCAGCGGAGACGCGTCGAGGATCGGGATCGGCTGCCCGGAGCGGACGCCGTCAAGGTTGTAGAGGTAGACGCCGAGGTCATTCTTGGGGCCGCCACGTTTCCAGGTGAAATAGCGCAGGTGGAAGCCCCGGATGATGAATGCGAGCAGTGCGTAGTCATCGGAGTTTTTCACGTCGAGCCCGAGCCGGTTCATCGCGGCCTTCTCCAGCGAGTTGAGGGCGAGGGACTCAACGCTGTGGTTGAAGAAGATCAGCTCCTGCTCGTCGTAATCTTGCCCCGCCAGCGCTGGGAGCCACGCCGCGGGTTCATTCCATATCAGGGCAGGCAGCGGTGGAGGATGGTGCCATCGTCTCCTGTAGCGTAGACCTCTCCGGGACCACCCCAAACCCCGTACAGGTTCGCTGTGACGCCGGAGGAGAGCTTCTTCCAGCTGGAGCCGTTGAAGTGGAGGATGGTGCCCTTGAGGCCCACGGCGTAGACCTCCTTGGGGCCCCGTCCCCAGACGCCACGGAGGTTGTTGGCGCCGGCGGGGGCCGACATGGCGGTGAAGGTGACGCCGTTGAATCGCAGGAGGGTGCCGCTGTCACCGGCCATGAAGACGTCCTTGGGGCCGTTGCCCCATACTGCACGGATGGCGCCGCTGCCGGGGACGCTGAGCTTCTTCCAGCTCTTGCCGTCATAGCGCCAGACAACCCGCGCGCCGGTACCGTAGTAGGTGGGCCCGCCGACGGCGAAGATGTTATTGAGCCCGCTGCCCCAGACGGCCACCACCGGCTCATCCTTGGCGCCCAACCAGGTCCGCTTGCTCGTACCGCTCGCCCCGTGCTGCAGGTGGATGGCGCCATGGTATTCGTACTTGCTCGGGTAAGAGGAGACCATGTGCGGCCAGTAGCCAACGAAGAAGACCTTGGTCGGCCCGGAGCCCCAAACCCCGAAGAGGTGCTCCTTGGTGTTGGTTAGCTTGCTCCAGCTGACGCCGTTGTAGTGGACCACCAGGCCCTGGTTACTGCCGGGCGTCAGGTCCTTGCCGACAACAAAAATGTCCTTTGGGCCGCTGCCCCACACCGCGTTGAACGCTCCGGTGTGCGAGGCCTGATAGGCGCGAGTCCAGGAGGTCCCCTTGCGCTCATAGACCAGGGGCTGTGAACCCCAGGGTTGGATGCCCACCGCCACGACCCTGGCTCCGGAGCCCCAGCCCGCGCTGAAGTTGGCGTAGTCCGCAGTGTAGGCGGCGCTGGTACTCTTGCCGCTCACCTTTACCACCGTGCCGTAGTTCTGTGCGTGGCCCGCGGCGAAGACAGTCTTGCCCCCCGGCACGCCGGCGACAGCCTTGAGCCAGACCTTGGCGCCGGGAGAGAGGTTGCTCCATTTGGCGCCGTCGTAGTGGAACAGCTGGTTGTAACCTCCGACGGCGTAGACCGCTTTGGGCCCGGTCCCCCCGACGCCATAGAGGATCGAGCTGCCGGCGCCCGGCAGGTTCACCTTGCTCCAGGTTTTGCCGTTGTAGTGCATGACCTTGCCCGAGTAGCCGGTCGCCCAAACATCCTTGGGCCCGCTGCCCCACACCGACCAGAGACCGCTGTAGGAGCCCGAGTCCGCGCCGGGCATGCTGACCCACTTGGCGCCGTTGAAGTGCAGGATCACGCCGGCGTAACCGGGCAGCTTGCTACCCACGACAAAGACATCCTTGGCGCTGCTGCCCCAGATCCCGTTGATCATGGGTTTGCCGGACACCCCGGTGTTGACCTTCTTCCAGGCAGCCCCGTCGTAGCGAAACAGGGTGACGCTTCCGGCTGCGTAGATATCCTTGGGCCCGCTGCCCCACACCGCCTTCAGCGAATCGCTGGTGCCCGCGCTCTTGCTGGACCAGGCCTTGCCGTCGTAGTGGATGACGGTCCCGGTGACGCCCACCGCCCAGACATCCTTGGGCCCGCTGCCCCACACCGCCTTGAGCTGCTTTTTGGTATTGCTCCGCATGGGGCGCCACTTGGTGCCGTTGAAGTGGGCTACCGCGCCCCCGTTTCCCACCGCGAATCCTTCACCGTTCTTTGCCCTCCAGATGCCGTTGAACGTGTCGGTGTTGACCAGACTCTCGTCGCAGAACTTTGAGGCGCTGCAGGTGGTGGTGGTTTTGCACTGCGGCACCTTCCCGTCCGGTGAAGGGGGCTTGCTGTCCTTGATTGACCTGTCCGGTCCCTTCTTGTCCTTGCGGGAGCGATCCCGGGCTGGACCGTCCGGGCGAAGGAGATCATCCTTGGGGCCATGATCCCGCAGCTTCGCGTCAGGCGGTCCACCCGAGGTGTCCTGTGGGCTGTCAGAACAACCCGCCCCGGGAAACAGCGCGGCCAGGAGCAAAAGAACGAGCGCGGATCTATCACTGCGTGCTTGGCGCGACATGGGCTCTCCTTTTGTGGATGATCAAAACTATCGCCCCGCGGCGTGGAAATGCAAAGCCAGGCCCAGCTCGCCGCAGGCCCGGCGCAGCTGGTCCGGCAGCCCGCTGTCCCTCGGCGAGTCCCGGTGGAAGGCGCGGTAGAAGGTGTGGTTGATGGCCCAGGAGTGGCGCACCGAGAAGAGGTGGCGGTACAGCTCCGACGGGGGTCGGTCGATGAGGCGGCGCAGCCGTGTGCGCACCTCGGGGAACTCCACGGCGTAGCTGAACAGCCGCTGCAGGTTGGTGATCCTGTCCCGGGCTCGCGCCGACGGGAAGCGCAGGGGCGAGGGGCTGAAGTAGCTGTACTCCACGCGGTCGTAGTCTCCGTCGAACAGGCCGTCGGCCTCCGCGCGCCGGGCGATCTCGGTGCCCGGGTATGGCTGCAGGATGGTGGCCGCGCCGAAGTCCACGCCGCACGCCACGTTGAGCGCCACGCTGCGCAGCGCGTCGTCCAGGGACTCTCCGGGGATGCCGAGCATGTTGAAGGCGAGGATACGCACGCCGCTGGCCTTGAGCCGCCGGCAGCCAGCGAGGATGTCGGCGTCCGCAACCGGTCGCCCCAGGACCTCCTTGCGCAGGCGCTCTGAGCCTGACTCCAGGCCCACCCCAACGGCGGTGCAGCCGCTCTGCTCCAGGGTGCGGACGATGCGCGCGGTGGCCCGCTCGGGGCGCAGCTTGCACATGTAGGGCAGGCCCACCCGCCGGCGGTATGTGCGGGCGAACGCCTCGAACCATGGGCGGTGGGCCACGAAGTTTGTGTCCAGGAACCAGACCAACTTCACCCCCCAGCGGCGCTTCACCTCCAGGATGTCATCCACCACGGCCTCGGGATCCCGCGTACGCAGCAGGCAATCGTATTTGCGGTAGCGCTGGTTCAGGGTGCGGTTGAAGCAGTAAGTGCAGTTGTAGGGGCAGCCGCGGGTGGCGAGGAACGCCTTGTTGGGCGCGCGGCGGTACGCCCGGCGTTGATCGTAAAGGAGGCCATAGTCCGGTGGGGGGATCCGGTCCAGATCCAGGGGCGGGGGGCGCTCGGGGCCGCGCTCCACCGGGCCGGCGCCATGGTCGCGCCGGATCCACCAGCCAGGGGGGGCGTCACGAAGCCCGCCCTCCAGCGACTGGAGCAGCTCCGGGAAGGACTCCTCTCCCTCGCCGATGCACACGCCGTCCAGCGGAGCCTCGGCGATCACGTGGGGGAAGAAGGTGGGGTGGGGGCCGCCCATGACCAGCGCCTTGTGCGGGAAGCGGCGCCGCAGCACCCGGGCCCACTGGACATAGATCCGGTGCAACCCGGTGGTGGCGGACATGGCCAGCACCTGGGCCGCCTGCACGTCAGGGTGGCGAGCCAGGGCCTCCACATGGTCGCCCTGCACCAGCGCCACCCGGTGGCCGGCCCGGCGCAGAGCACCCGCCAGAGACATGATGCCGAAGGCCAGGGCCTCCCGGGCTCCGAGCGTGATGAAGGTGACCCGCACGTCTAGGCCTCGGGCCGCTTACTCCAGGGGGATGTCCCAGCCCCTGGTGTCCCTGGCGCTGTCGGGCTTCTTCCCCGTGTCGGACGCCGCCATGTCCGCGCCCTGGTCGGCGGGGCCGCTGTCCACAACGCGCTGATCCACCTTGCCCGCGTCGGACGCGCCGAGGTCGTCGGGCTGGGGGGACGTCTCGCTCTTGCACGCGGCCACCAGCGCCGTGGTGGCGCCGAGGCCCACGAAGAGGCCGAGCTTGATGAGCCGCTTGAGCCGCTGACCAATCTCCATGTCTAACCTCCCGCCGGCGGCGCGTCGTCCGGGAAGTCGTCCGGCCGGGTGAGCAGGTTCCGCTTGGGATCGTCCGCCACACGCGGGGAGTGGGCCCCGCACGACTCGGTGGCGTCCTCGCCCTCTTCGGCTTCGGGCGCGGCGTAGAAGCCGTGCTCCTGCAGCACCGCCAGCTTGGGCCGTACGTTCCCCTCCAGGTCGTAGTGGTAGAAGCCGGGGAAGATCTCCGGGTGGCTGGTGATGAAGTCGAACAGCCAGCGGTGCTCCTCGTCGATCTCGATGCCCGAGGCGTGGCACACCTCGTGGCCGGTGAGCATGTACTCGGGCAGCAGGTCGGGGCAGAACTCGAACTTCGGGTCGCCGCGGTACTCATTGTAAATCTGAGTCTGCGGCAGGTAGCAGAGCAGGGAGGGCAGGATGCGCGCGCCCATGAGGCGGAAGGAGAGCATCTGGAACAGGGTCTGGTAGAAGTCCTCCATCTCCTCGAAGGGGAAGCCCCAGACGAAGAAGGTATCCACCCGCGGGAAGCGCTTGACCGCCTCGCTCACCACGCCCACGGCCTGGTCCGGGGTGAAACCCTTGAGGGTGCGGGCCAGCACTTTCTGGCTGCCGCTCTCGATGCCGTAGCGGATCTCCACGCAGCCGGTCTCGGCCATGGCGTCCATGGTCTCGTTGTCAGTGAGGTTGATGCGGCCGAACGCCTTCCAGTGCACCTTGAGCCCCGAGCGCTTGAGGTCCTCGCAGAAGGCGATCACCTGCTTCTTGGAGGAGACGAAGAACTCGTCCTGGAACAGGAACAGGTCAACGCCCGCCTGCTCGTTGAGCAGCTTCATCTCCTCCACCAGGTGGGCTGTGCCCCGGCTCCTGGACTCGTGGTTCCAGATGGGCGCCACCGAGCAGAAGGTGCAGGGGTAGGGGCAACCCCGGGAGGTGACCATGCCGTACCCCTCGTACGCATTGATGTCGATGTGGTGGTACGCCGGGCCCTTGATCACCGAGAGGTCCTGGATCCTGTCCTGGGGCGGGTTTAACCGCACCGTGCCGTCGGGCAGGCGCACCGCCATGCCCTTGACGTCGTGGATGGTCCCACCGTCGCGCAGGGCGGTTAGCAGGTCCACCACCGTGCGCTCGCCCTCGCCGTGGGCCACCGCGTCGATCCAGGGGAAGGCCTCCAGCACCTGCACCTCCACGGACTTGGCCCCCACGCCGCCCAGCACGATGAGGCGATCCGGGTAGCGCTCCCGCAGCTCCTTGGCGGCCCGGATGGTGAAGGGGAGCAGGTTGGCCATGCAGCTCAGCCCTATTACCGGCGCCGGGTCCTCACAGAAGCCGGCGATCTCCTCCGGGGCGAAGGGATCGTCGCACTCATGCTGCTGGTAGTCGCGGTACTCCACCTCAAAGCCGGCCTCTTCCAGGGCGGCGGTGAGGTAGAGGGTGCCCAGGGGCAGGTGGCGCTCCCGCTCCACGCCGTCGTAGTGGCGCAGGAAGAGCATGTTCAGGTTTACGAGGGTGATGTCAGCCATGGGTGTCCTGTTTAGCTGCCGTCGGGGCGGATGCCGGTGCCGGCCGGGAAGCCGTCTGGCGTGACCGCGAGGTCGTCGTTCTTCTGCTTCGTGTCGGGCTTCAGATCCGGGGCTCCCGCGTCCCGTGGCGGGGTGGGCATGTCGGGCGGAATGCCGGCCTTGATGGAGTAGTCGGTTTCCGGGCGGATGCCCGTGCTCACGTCTTCGTCGGAGCAGCCGGCCACCACGTCGGCGGCCGCAACAGTGACCGCGCTGGCCGCCACCGCGCGCAGGAAAGACCGCCGCTGCAGGTTCTCGGGGGAGGCGTCCATGTGGCCGGCGCTGGCCAGGAGCTGGTCCAGGGGCACCGCCCGCAGCATGCCCAGCTCCGACGGGCGCAGGTTCAGGCCGCGGGCTGCCACCGCGGCCTCGGCGTCCGCCTCCAGCGCGGCGCGGAATGTCTGGTCAGTGGCGGCCAGGTAGAGCACGCGCTCAATGCCCACCGGCACCCGGCTCAGCCTGTACTCTCGTTCACGGTGGCTCATGTCAGGGGGTGTCCTTGCTCCCCCCGTCCTTCACCTTGCTCGGGAGGTCCGGGGAGATGCCCGCGGTCTGGTTGTGGGCCATGTCCGCCTTGATCTTGATGGAGACGTCATTACCCGGCCGGATGCCGTTGGAGGTCACCTTGTGGTCCGGCGCGGCCACCAGGTCGTTGCCCGCGTCCTTGACGCTGGCCGGCATATCCGGGGAGATGCCGGCGGTCTGGTTGTGGCCCATGTCCGGGCGGATCCCCTTGGAGGTGTCCTGGTCCGAACAGCCGGACAGGGCGTCAGCCGCGGCCACGGTGACCGCGCTGGCCGCCACCGCGTGCAGGAAGGAGCGCCGCTTCAGGTTCTCGGGGGAGGCGTCCATGTGCGTGACGCTTGCTAGCAGTTGCTCCAGGGGCACCGCCCGCAGCATGGCAAGTTCGGAGGGGCGCAGGTCCAGGCCGCGGGAGGAAACCGCGGCCTCGGGGTCCCGGGCCAGGGCCCGCTTGAAGGCCGCGTCAGTGGCGGCCAGGTAGAGCACACGCTCCACGCCCACCGGCACCCGGGTGTAGGTCTTCTCCTTGTCCTTGTGCGCCATCCCGCTCAGCTGCCGTCCTTGTTGGGCCTGATGCCCGTGGCGTCCAGGGAAGGCACCTTCACGTCCAGCTTGCTCTGGTCAGGCTGCATGCCGTCCTTGGGCCGCACGCCCATGTCCGGGTGGAGCTTCAGGTCGTCAGGCGGGGGCACATAGTGATCCGGCGGGTTGGTGTCCGGCCGGGCGCCCATGTCATAGACGGGGCCCGGGCGATCGCCGGCGGATGGCCAGTCGGACAGCATGCCGGCGGAGTCGAGTCCCGGGATGTCGGGGCGCACGCCGGTGGCGTCCATGCCCACCGGGCCCTGGTCCAGCTTGACGTCCTCGTCCCCCTCGCCGCAGCCCACCGCGCTCACGGCCAGGGCGGAGGCCGCCACCGCCTGCAAGAAGGAGCGCCGCTCCACGTTGTCGTCGGAGGTGTCCATCCCGTCGATGTTGGCCGCCAGTTGGGAGGCGGGCACCAGGCGCAGCATGGCCGCCTCGGACGGCTGCATCATCAACCCCCGCTCAGCCACAACCGCCTCCCTGTTGGCGCCCTCGGCCAGCAGGGCCTCGCGGAAGGCCGGCTCCATGGCGGCCAGGAAGAGCACCCGCTCCATGCCCACCGGCACCCCCTTGACCGCCTTGCCCTTGGCCGGCGGCTGCCCCCCGACGATGGTTGGGCCGAGCTTGGCCGGGTTATCCGCGGTGAGCTGCCCCATGGCCCGGGGCGCATCCTTTCGCTTGCTCGTCATGGCTCCCCTTCCTGCACGCTATCGCTGGTCGCTATCTAGATGAATACAAAGATGGTATCCATATTATTCCACCCTGTGAAGCGGAGCAGCCCATGAGAGCAGGCCCCCTGGCCCTGATCCTGGCCGCCTGTATGGCCCTAACCCCCCGGCCCGCCCGCGCCGGTGACTTCGGATCCCTGTCCATCTGGGACATCAGCGGGGTCACCGGCGACGCCGAGTCGTACGAAAACCAGCTCTCCTTTGTGCTGGCCCCCAGGCTACGGCTGGGGCGCCTCTGGAAGGGGAGCCCGGCCCTGGCCGCGGGCCTGACCCTGTCGGCCGAGCTCTCCCTGGGGGTGGAGCTGGCCGGCAATGACGCCCGCTTCCGCGGGGCCCAGTTCTCGGGCCCGGCCAACACCCCGGGGGGCGCCGAGTCCCTGGCCATCAACGCCCAGGGGCAGGTGGTCAACGCCGACGCGGGCCAGGTGGACGGCGCGTCCCGGCGCGCCCTCCTGTCAGACCTCTGGCTGGGGCTGGGGCACAGCAAGCTCTACACAGTCCCGGTGCTGGGCCTGGACATCGGCGCGCGGCTGGCCGTGATCCTGCCCACCTCCGCTGCGAGCCAGGCCACGGGCCTGTACGCCTCACCCGGCCTGGGCCTCTCCCTCGGGCGAGCCTTCTTCAAGGACCGGCTGAGCCTGGGCTATAGCCTGCGCTACACCCACTACTTCTACCGCTACGTCACGAATGACCACACCGCGCTGGGAGGCGAGGTGATCATCAACGGCCGCCCCGAGCCGGTGTACCAGCCCAACCGGGGCACCTCCCTCAACCCGAACTTCGCCGTGATCAACGAGTTCTGGGTGGAGGGCAAGATCGTGGCCGGCCTGTCGGCCGCGGCCTCCTACTCCCTGATCAACACCTTCACCCACAGCCTGTCCAACGTTGACCTGGAGGGGCAGCCCCTGGCCGACCCCTGCGCCGACGGGCAGGCCGTGGCCGCAGCCACCGGCGGCGAGGTGGTCGCCTGCGGGGAGCGGGCCCAGCGGGACGCCCACTGGTTCCGGCTCCACCTCACCTATCAGATCATCTCGCAGCTCGGCATCTCCGCCGGGGTAAGCACGTACCAGCCTGTGCGCCACGAGGGGGGCGACATCAAAAATCCCTTCATCCAGACCGTGCCAACCGCCAACTACACCACCGTGGAGCTCGGGCTTCGCCTGGAGTTCGATGAAACCGCCACCGCCCTGATGTCCCTGGGCGGCGCCGAGGAATAGACCATGACAAAGAACCTGACCCGCACCCTCATCCCCTTCGTCACGGCCCTTGTGATGCTCCAGGGATGCGCCGAGGAGCAGCCGCCCCGCAACACCGTGCAGCACGGCGTCATCGCCAAGGAGGACCTGCTGGGCAAGGACGGCAAGGCCGTCTGGTACTACCTGCAGACCGTGGTGAACGCCCCCTACGCCACGGGCTTCACCTTCGCCGGCGAGCAGTCCCTGATGGACAAGGTCCGCTGGGACATCCAGGAGAAGGTGATCTATGCCCGCCGGGCCTACGAGTGGGTCAAAGGCACGGACACCACATCCTCCTCGCCGGAGCAGGGCACCGATCCCAAGAAGGTGGTGGGCGCGCCGGTGGCCGCCTTCGCCGTGGAGAAGCACTTCGACATCATCCGTGACTACAACAGCGCCACGGGCGAGGAGATCAACCGGATCCTGGAGAACGACTCGGACCGCCCCTGGTACAAGCGCCGGTTCCTCCGGGTGGACTGGTCCAAGAACCTCCTCTCCAACTTCGAGTTCCTGGTTCACTACGACGACGACGCGGTGTCGCCCCTGCGCCAGGAGGCGATCCCGTACTACGTGAGCGACCCGGACGACCCGGACGCCATGCGCATTCGCCGGCCGGCAACCACCGCCAGCGAGTCGCGGCCCACCGCCGACTACCTGGAGGTGACCACCAAGATCATGGCCACGCCGGAGATGGCCACCGAGTACTACGAGGACGGCAACTACCGGCTGCCCGCCTGCTACCTGGCCGAGGACTACGGGCCGGAGTTCGCCACCACGGACTGCGCGGCCCAGGAGCTGAAGCTGCGTCACGCCTTCATGAAGGTGGGGGACCGGGGCTACGACCCGCTGGTGTACGACGACCGCTGGATGGAGCGGTTCGGCTTCTTCTCCTCGGAGCGCCGCACCTACGACAAGCAGTACAGCGAAACCGAGACCGGCCGCGTGCGCCTGGCAAACCGCTTCAATCTCTGGAAGAAGGCCCTCTCCAGCAAGGCGTGCTCCATCAAGGACCACTACAAGTCTGCCGCCGACGCGGGCAAGGCGTGGCGCGCGGCCCGGACGGCCGCCAACGCGGCGTGCGCCAAGTCGGAAGGTGAGGGCGCCCGCTGCTCCATCGAGGCGGGCAAGTGCACCCTGCCGCCCTCCAAGCGCGGCGGCACGCGCAAGATCACCTACTACCTGAACGCCGGCTTCCCGGACAGCCTGCTGACGACGGCGCAGAAATCGGTGGCCGCCTGGAACGATGCGTTCCAGACCACCGTGGCCCGCATGCTCCACCCGGGCGACGATCCCAGGGACGCCACCAAGCTGGCCGAGCGCAAGAAGTCCATCGGCACCATGTTTGAGCTCAAGGAGAACGGGTGCCGCGAGAAGGCGGTCAACGCGTTCATCGGCGGCGACAGCGACCTGAGCCAGCGGGTGGCCAAGGCCACCGGCCTCACAGGGCCGACCTTCAAGCTCAAGGGCAAGGAGCTGGTGAGGGCGTGCTCCGCCCTGGAGCAGGCCACGGCCCACAAGGCCACGGCGAGCCGCTTCACCTGGCAGCGCATGGGGGACCTGCGCTACAGCATGCTCTACTGGATGGGCGCCCCCACCAGGGCGGGCTTGCTTGGCTATGGCCCCTCCTCGGTGGACCCGGAGACCGGCGAGATCGTGCAGGCCTCGGCCTTCCTCTACGGCGGGCCCCATGACCTGTACACGGCGCGGGCTGCGGACGTCGTGGGCCTGCTCAACTGCAAGGACGTCGCGTGCGTGGCCAAGTACGCCAAGGGCGTACCCATCTCCGACTGGGTGGCCCTGGTCAAGAGCGGCACCGGCGCGACCTCGGCCATGACCTACTCCCAGGACCAGGTGGAAGCCATGGGCAAGCGCATGAACACCGCCTGGATCGAGGAGGCGGCGCGCAAGCTGCCCGGCCTGGACTGGAGCTCTCTGGAGAAGCTGCGCAAGTCGATCCGTAAGCGCTCCACCCTGCTGGCCCGCTCAAAGGCGGTGGGGCTCAACGGCGGCACCTCCAACGCCAAGCTCAAGGCGATCAAGGGCTCCACGCTGGAGGCGGGGGCCCGTGCCCAGCTCATGGGCGGCCTGGGCCTGAACGCCGCCTCGTCGGCGCTGCCCGGGGCACTGGACAACAAGCTCTCCCTCTACCACTGGGCCGGCCCCGGCATGCTGCGGGAGCGGCGCAAGGCGCGCATGCACCTGGCCAAGCGCAGGGTGGAGCTGGCCTCCTTCTACGACAACCTGCTCCTCGGCCTGGCCAAGAACTACAAGGCCCAGGGCAAGACCCGGGAGCAGATCTTCACCGACCTGCGCGCCCGGCTGTTCAAGGGCGTGGCCGAGCACGAGGTGGGGCACACCATCGGCCTGCGCCACAACTTCGCCGGCACCTACGACGCCTTCAACTACCACCCCTCCTACTGGAAGCTGCGGGCCCTCGGGACCGGCGGCAAGGCGCTGCCCAGGTACAAGGCGCCCATGACCAAGAAGGAGCTGGAGGGCGACCCCAAGGACGCCACGGCCAACGAGGGGATCGGCTCCTACCAGTACTCCACGGTGATGGACTACCCCGGCCGCTTCAACGGTGACATCCAGGGCCTTGGCTACTACGACCGGGCGGCCATCAAGTTCGCCTACGGCCAGATCGTTGAGGTGTTCGACAAGACGAGCGCCAGCAATACGGACAGGTACATGTTGGCCAACCTGCAGACCTCAATCCGCTGGGGCGAGGCGATGATGTACACGGTGTCCTGCGACAGCACGAAGTACCGCGGCCTGCACTACACCGAGTACCCGCGGCTGGTGGGGGGCACCAAGAACCTGGGCCGGGCCAACCGCGTGGACGTGCCCCTGCACAAGATGACCTCCCGCAAGCTGAGCAAGGTCGCGCCGGGCTGCAAGGTGTACGACTGGGGCGGGCTGTGGGACTCGGACGTGCCCACCGACGACAAGGGGCGGCTGGAGGTTCCTTTCCGCTTCTGCTCCGACGAGTACGAGAGCGCGTCGCCGGAGTGCGCGGCCTACGACGTGGGGGCCGACCCGTACGAGCAGTTCGTGGCCATCCGCGACGGGTACAACGCCTACTACCTGTTCAACAACATGAAGCTGGACCGCCTGGGCTTCTCCCTGTGGGGCTACATGGACACCATCATGTGGCGCTACTTCGAGCCCCTGCGCTCATCCATGCAGTTCTACACCCTCACCCGGGGCGACTTCACCGGGGACCCGCGCAACGCCTCCTACCTGGGGGACGCCGAGCTGAAGACCTTCTTCACCGCGGACGACGGGTACGGCCCCTGGACCACGGCCGTGGACCGGAGCCTGGACTTCTTCATGAGCGTGCTGGCCACGCCGGAGATCGGCAAGTACTGGCAGGACAACAAGTGGCTCTACACCCAGACCGAGTACTACAGCACCTCCACGGGCAAGCTGCTGCCGCCCGACCTGACCCTCACCGCGCCCACGGGTAAGTACATGGCCTCGGAGTGGGACTTCGACTCGGGCTATTTCTGGTACGACAAGATGAGCGCGGTGGGCGTGTACCACGACAAGTACCTGGCCCTCTGGATGCTCACCGACCCGGAAACCTACATGATGGGGCGGGACACCTCCAGCGACCTGCGCCAGTACGCCATCGGCTACCACCGCCTCTACCCGGCGGCGATCCAGCGCTACCTGATGGGCATCTTCTCCGAGGACTGGTACTACACTGGCCACTGGGCCAAGGACAAAAAGTTCATCCTCCGGGACTTCACGGTGGACGCCATGCCCCCCAAGGACACCTACCCGGTGGACCCGCAGATCGGCTACACCGTGCAGTACTTCGCCGGCCTGCTGGGCCTGGCCCTGATCCCGCAGTCGTACGACACCTCCTTCCTCGACTCGTGCCGCATCTGGGTCAAGGGGGCCAAGGATGCCATCACCCCCACCTCGGACGAGCTCTGCTTCGCCGATCCCTTCGGCAAGAAGACGTACTGCGCCATCACCTTCCTGGACAGCCAGAACTACGAAACCGGCATCGGCGCCGCCATGATCCGCCGGGCCAACGGCCTGAAGAAGAACTACAACAGCAAGAAAACCGCCACCAGCAAGCTGAAGCTGCAGCAGTACATCGACAGCCTCGATCTGATGAGGAGCATCAGCTCAGCCTTCGCATACACGCCCTTCTGATATCATCTAAGGTTCAGGAACAGCTTTAGAACCCAAGCACTCGAGGGGTGACGCATGTACCTCCCACGCCTCTGGGCCGTCCTGGGCCTGCTGGCCATGACCTCTTCATGTGGCAGATCCTTGCCGCTCTCTCCGTCGGACAGGGACCTGGGGCCCGTGGCTGACGCCTCCAAGATCAAGACGACCCACAGGGACAAGGGCCCTGACCTGGACCCGGGCCGTGCAGATGGAGGCGTTGTCCCGGATCTCACCACGCCTCTGGACCAGCCCGGCCAGCATGATCTGCCCATCAGCCCGGACCTGATGCCCGCGGACGCCGCCCGGCCGGACCTGCCGCCGCAGCCGGACCTGCCGCCGCAGCCGGACCTGCCGCCGGCGCCGGACCTGCCGCCATTGCCAGACCTCCATCCACCGCCAGACCTCGCGCCGCTGCCGGACACCCTGGCCCCGGACATTTTGGCCCCGGACCTTTGCCCGGTGCCGTGCGGCGCCGTCTGCTGCCAGGCGAGCCAGCTCTGCCTCTCCAACGCCTGCACCACGCCGGTTGGCAAGTGTGTCACCGACGCCGACTGCTACAACGACTCCTACTGTTACCAGGGCGTCTGCGTGCCCTACGGAAAGGGGCCGGGGGGCTCATCCAACCCACAGTGCGTGGGCCTGAACCCGCTGGGCCGGGTGGCCCCGAGTAAGCAGTGCGAGTGGACCGGCCCGCCCGCCGGGGACAAGTACCCCAACCACAAGAGCGTGCTGGGCACCCCCGTGGTCATGAAGTGGCCCATCCCCAACAAGGGGAACGTGCCGTTCATCGCCTTCGTCAGCTACGACCGCTCCGACGGTGGCGGCGCGGCCGCCCGCTGTGACAGCGGCGCCCGGGGCGTGATCCGGATCATCCGGGGCAGCGACTGCAAGCAGCTCTACAGCGTGGACGGGGTCAAGGTGCGGGCCTCCAGCCCCCTGGCCGTGGGCGACCTCGACGGGGACAAGATGCCCGACCTGGTTGCCTACCGCTGCGGCGGAGGCCTGGTGAGCGTGAGCTACGACAAGAACAGCGACCAGTTCTTGCAGGACTGGGTCAGCTCGCCGGCCACCGCCGGGGCCACGAACTACCTCTGGACCGGGCCGAGCATCCATGACCTGGACGGTGACAACAAGCCGGAGGTGCTCATGGGGGGGATGGTGTTCGACAGCAACGGCAAGCTGGTGGACGGCGCCCTGGGCCTTCGCACGCCGCCGGGCCGCCAGGGCGGGTTCGCCGTGGCCGCGGACCTGGACAAGGACGGCAAGGTGGAGCTGGCCGACGGTAAGGACGTTCACCAGTGGGACGCGCTCAGCAAGAAGTGGGTGCTGGAGCACAGCACCAAGCTCTCCTCGGGGCTGGTGGCGGTGGCCGACTTCGGCACCTTCAACGCGGACCCGAAGAAGGACAACCGCGGCAAGCTGGACGGCGTCGCCGAGGTGGCGGTGGTGCAGGGCGGCGCGGTGCGGGTGCAGACCCTGGCGGGGCGGACCATCTTCGGCCCGGTCAAGGCCAGCGGGGGGCAGGGCGGCGCGCCCACCGTGGGGGACTTTGACAACGACGGCCGGGCCGAGGTGGCCTACGCCGGCTACGACAAGTACACCGTGGCCGATCCGGACTGCGTCACGGGCGCGGCCAAAGGTTACTGCGCCTCCGGGCGGACGGACGGCATCCTCTGGACCAAGGCATCTCAGGACCACACCTCCAGCTCCACCGGCTCGGCCATCTTCGACTTTGACGGCGACGGCAAGGCCGAGGCCATCTACGCCGACGAGTGCTTCACCCGGGTGTACGACGGATCGTCCGGCGACGTGCTCTACTCCCACCACCACACGAGCTGCACCTGGCACGAGAACCCCATCGTGGCCGACGTGGACGGGGACCTGCGCAGCGAGCTGGTGGTCCCCTCCAACACCAACTGCTCCATCGCGGCGAGCTGCACAAACAAGCTGCCCAAGCTGCCCGGCACCAAGCTGGCCATGGATCCGATCTTCCGCGGGCTGCGCTGCAAGGAGAACAAGGATTGCCTGAGCGGCACCTGCAACAGCGGGCTCTGCCGTTGCACCACCGACGCCCAATGCGGCGGCGCCACGGGCCCCTACCGCTGCGGCCCGGTGGTCACGGGCACCCCTGGCACCGGCAAGGTCTGCCGTTCGGTGATGCTGGGCTCCACCGTGGGGATCCTTGTGCTGCGCGACCTGCAAGACAAGTGGGTCAGCTCACGGCCGGTCTGGAACCAGCACGCCTACAGCGTCACCAACGTCAACGACGACGGCACCATCCCCTCGGGCGCCGGTTGGAAGCCCAACTGGTCGGTGTTCGGGCTCAACAACTTCCGCCAGAACGTGCAGGGCAAGCTCCAGCCCAGCGCCACGCCAGACCTCACCAGCAAGCCCGCGGCGGGGTTCACCTGTGGGGCAAGCGGCGCGGTCATCTCGGTGGAGGTGTGCAACCGTGGCGCCAAGGCCCTGGCCAAGATCGTGCCGGTGACGGTCTACCTGGGAGCCAAGCCCGCTCCGGCTTCCACGAAGCTATGCACGGTGTCCACCAAGACCCTGCTCAAGGCCGGCGCTTGCGAGACAGTATCTTGCACCGCGAACCCAACCCCGAAGACGCCCACCGACATGCACGCGGTTGCCAACGACGACGGCACCGGAAAGGCCGCGGTTGTGGAGTGCCAGGGGAAGAACAACTGGGCGCTGATCAAGGGGGTGTCCTGCCCGTAGGCAATTCCACGCGGCGAGGCGCCGCGTCTACCTGTCCCGCCCCCAGAGCACCCACTCATGGGCGGCAAGGGCCTCGGTCCCCGTCACCGCGGAGAGCAGCTTGTACTCCACCGGGTTTCCGGTGAAGGCGCGGTACAGCTCGCGCTCCAGTTCGGTGGAGAAGTGCTGCACGTCAGCCACGAAGTCCCCCAGGAGCAGGCGGGTGTTGTGCAGGTCCAGCTCCCGCGGATTGCCGCCGCCCTCCAGAAACAAGGACAGCTCGGTGGGGTACCGGTCTCTCGTGGCCGGGTGATCCTGCTCGACGTGGAAGTTGGCGGTGAGCGAATCGCCGCTCTCGTGCCTGGACAGCCAGCGGCAGGTGCGGGTGATGCCGCCCCCGTCGGGTGACTTGAGGCCCAGGCGGTTCCACACCACGCAGGTGTCCGGGCCCAGGGCGCGGCCCCAGAGCAGCTCCCGCACGGGCAGGGCCCAGGGCGGGATGTCGGTCTGCACAAAGTCGTGGTAGCCGAGGCCGTCTCGCAGGTCCATGCACACGCCGCGCACGCGCACCGAGCCGTTGATCCGGCCGCGCGGCACGGGCACCACCCAGCGCAGGGAGCGTCCTTTCTGCCGGGCCATGATCCCGCCGTCGCCAGCTGAGTAGGGGGCGTCCAGGGGCTCATAGCTCACCCCGATCTCCACCCCGCCGCTGTTTACCTTCAAGTGGCAGCCGTCGGGGCGCACGCGCAGCTCGCCGCCGGGGAACCGGGCCCAGGCGCGCTCCGGGTCCAGGATCAGGTCGCTCCCCTTGACATGCTGGCTCACCCGCACCTGGCCGCCGCTGGCCGGGAAGAGGCAGGCCACCAGCTCGGCGCCGGCCATGCCGCCCAGAGTGAGGGGCGCCAGGTAGCAGAGGAAGAAGCCGCCGTCGTCGGTCTGGCCGTCGAAGTACCACTTCTCGAAGAAGAAGAGCGGCCGCGGGGAGAGAAGGTACGTGGGATCGATGAGCATGGCCTACGCTCCCTGCAGCTTGCTGATGAAGGAGAAGGCCAGCTTGAACGAGCCCTGGTGCGTGGGCAGGTAACGCTGCATGTCCACCCCCTTCTCCTCGATGTGGCCAGCGGCCTCGCCCAGGATCGCCACGGCCCGGTCCACCTCCTGTTCGGTGATGACCAGAGGCGGCAGGATGCGCAACACCCCGGAGAGGGCCGAGTAGCCCACCACCACGCCGCGCAGCAGGCACTCCGCCTCCAGGGCCAGGCTGAGCATGGGGTCGCGCTGGCCCGTGTCGGCCGAGATGACGTCCACCCCCTTCATCAGGCCCAGGCCGCGCACCTCGGACGAGATGATCTTCGGGTGGGCCGCGGCCAGCTCCTCCAGCTTGCCGTGCAGGTAGGCACCCATGCGCTCCGCGCGCTGCACCAGCGCCTCCTCCTTGATGACGCGCACCACCTCCGCGGCCACCGCGGACCCGAAGGGGTCGAAGGAGTGGCTGGACATGTTGGCCAGGGGGGCGGCCACGCACTTCTCCTCGATCTCCGCCGTGGTCACCACCGCCGCCACGGGGAAGCCCGCGCCCAGGCCCTTGGAGAGCACCAGGATGTCGGGCACCACGCCGAAGTGCTCCATGCCCATCATGCGGCCGGTGCGCCCCAGCCCGGTCTGGGCCTCGTCGGCGATGAGCAGGGCGCCGGTCTTCTCGCACAGCGCCTTCACCTTCTGGTGCCAGGCGGCGGGGGGGACGATGACCCCGCCCGAGCCGAGCACCGGCTCCACGATGACGGCCGCGATGCTGCCGGTGCTGTCCTGCTCCAGGTGGTGGGCGCCCCGGTCCGCGCACGCCGCCTCGCAGGTGTCCGGCTCCAGGCCGAACTCGCACCGGGGGCAGTCGGGGCAGGGGAGCCTGTGCACTCCGGGGCTGGCCGCGCCGATGCCCTTGATGAAGCCCACGTACTCCGACATGGACATCATCTGGTGGGTGGCGCCGTAGTAGCCGTTGCGTACAGCCACCAGCTCCAGCTTGCCGGTGGCGGCCCGGGCCATGCGCACGGCCAGCTCGTTGGCCTCGCTGCCCGTGGAACAGAGCACCACCTTGTCCAGACCCTCCTGGGTGACGGAGGCGATCTCGGCGCACGCCTCCAGGGTCGCCTCGGCGAAGAAGCGGTTGCCCAGGTTCACGACCCGGGCGGCCTGGTCCCGGGCGGCCTCGGTGAGGCGCGGGTGGCTGTGCCCCAGGTTGGCCGACAGCTGCCCGGAGGCCAGGTCGAGGTACTCGTTGCCCTCGGTGTCGCGCACGGTGCTGCCCTCGGCCGAGCGGATCACCACGTTGTGGTAGGGGTAGAGGGTGAACATGTTGTCCCGCGGATCGGTGTCGCTCATCGCTTCTCTCCGGTGACTCTCAGGCGTAGCAGATGGGTTTGCCAGCGCAGGGGGCTGGAATGGGGGAACACGAGCTGCATCATGCGGCCGTCGCTCAGGCCGATCTGCAGGGTGTTGTTTCGCTCGGTGGTGACGGTGCGCATGTCGTCCATGGAGATGATCTGCTCGAACTCCGCGGCGGCGCCCTTCCAGATCAGGTAGCCGGGGAAGAGCTCGGCCTCCCCCGGACCCATGGCCTGCAGCGGAGCCAGGGCCACGCCGTAGGCCTCCTGGAGCAGGTCCGCCTCCTGGGCCGGGATGACGGGCGCCCCCTCGTCGGGAGGCTCCACCTCAAGCTCACTGGCCAGCCGCGCCCACCCTGCCAGGGAGTGGTGCTCGCCCCGGCGCTCTCCGGGCTCCTCCAGGGTGAGGCCGCCCCGTTCATTGAGCCAAGCGGCCCGGCAGGCATCGCAACGCAGCACCTGGCCGGGCTGAAGGCCGAGCTCCTCCTCCGCGCCACAAACAGGGCAGCGCCAGAGGCTCAGCTCCGGCCTAGGCTCGGCGTGAGCGGCGAAGGACACATGCGCCTCATCCGGATCACGCTGGGCGGCCAGGCGCTGGCGGATCAGGTCGTCCACACGCTGCACATGATCGGGGGCGCCGGCCGAGTCCGCGCCAAGCTCGCGCTCCAGGAAGAACGGCTCACCCACCGTGACCTCAACCCTCCGCGATCGGTCCGCCCCGCCGGCCCACCGGGGCCAGAAGCGGTAGGAGCCCTGGAAGGCCACCGGCACAATGGGGATGTCGCGGCCAAGGGCGGCGATGGCGGTGGCCACGCCGGGCGCCAGGGGGCCAAGCTCCCCCGTCCAGGAGCGCTCCCCCTCCACGGCGATGCCCAGCACCTGCCCGTCCCGAAGCACCTGGGCGATGTCGTCGCCCACCTGTGGGTCACGGCAGTAGCGGCGCTTGGGCACGCCCCCGAGCAGGGTGATGAAGGCCCGGGGCAGGGGCTTGCGGAACACCTCGGCGGTCACCGGGATCAGGGGCTCGCGCCTGGTGGAGAACTGGCCGAAGACGAAGTCGAGATAGGAGAGGTGGTCCGTGACGATGATCACCGGGCCGCTGGCGGGGACGTTCTTGACGCCGCGCACCCGAATCCTGAGGGCCACCCGGAGCAGGGCCAGCACCAGGGCGCGCAGGACGCGCCGCAGGCCCACCGGGAAGAAGATCCCCGTGCGTCGGCGGTGGGAGCGGAAGGCTGCGCCGAAGCGTTGCTCCAGCAGGGGCTCCTCGTACAGCTTGACCCAGGTGGCCAGCCACACCGCGGTCACGGCGGGCACCACGACCAGGGCCAACCCCGCGGATCCGATGAGCAGGCCGATGCCCATGGCCAGCAGGGTGTAGCCGGTATAGATCGGGTGCCGCAGGATTCGGTACGGACCGCTGGTGACGAACTGCGTGGGGGGCAGGGCCGAGATGGGCAACCCCTTGCCGCGCAGCTTGAGGATCACGATTGCGTGCCCGCAGATCCATGCGCCCAGGAACAGGGGGAGGGCGCTGGCCCAGACGCCCCAGACGGGGAAAGGCGGCAGGATCCGGTCCGTGAGCTTGCCCAGGGTGTAGAGGCCAAGGGGGAAGGCGATCCAGAAAATGATCAAGTTGAGCAAGATGATCAGGACCCGCTTCATGACCGCTCTCCAGGTACAATGTTGCTTGAAGTGAAATCTAGAATTTCATCGACAATGGTTCGATTTAACAGTGGATCAAGGTGCGTTGCCCCTAGGGCGATGTGCAGCCGTGTTGTATCGCCCAGGGCACCAGCGAGCTGCCTGGCCTGGGCCACGGGGATGACGCCGTCCCTGGCGCCGTGCACGATCATGACCCCACAGGGGGCTGCTCCTTCCAGCTTATCGGGCAGGTCCATCTCCGCCACCGCACGGGTCAGGGCGTCTATGTAGTTTTCGCCGTCTCCCACCCGCACCGGGAACCTGCCGCGCTTGAACGGACCGAAGGCGGGCAGGGCACGGTACGGCCCGCGGTAGGCCAGGGCCCGGTAGATGCTGGGGCGGAAGAAGGCGGCCAGCTCCGAGACCATGGATCCTCCAAGCTTCACCTCGGTGGGGGCGGAGACGGTCACGATCCTGTCCGGGTGAGGGCACTCCCGGGTCAGACAATCCAGCGCCAGGGAACCGCCCAGGCTCTGGCCCAGCAGGACCACCGGGCGGGCTCCCGCCAGGTCATGGGCCCGCGCGAGCAGCAGGTCCACCCGCTCACGGCAAGCCTCCAGGGTGAAGCGGTCCTGGCCGCCCTGGCCATGGCCCGGGAGGTGTGTGCTGATCACCGCGTGCCCCCCCTCCAACAACCTCTCGCTCAGGTACCAGAAGCCGTAGTCCCGGTCGTTGCCGCCTCCGTGCAGGAGCACCACCACGGCGCCGCCCGGCGCGGCCTCACGCGGCTCGAGCAGCCGGACCCTGGCGTCCGGGTGGCCCTCCAGCTCCAGGGGATCCCTGGCCGGTTGCGCCTTGCCGCCCGGCACCAGCCAGGGCAGCAGGGTGGCCACCGCCGGGAAGACCAGCAGGTCCGCGAACAGGGCCAGCACCATGCCCAGGGAGGCGAGCAGGGCGAAGTACAGGTTCGGGCGGAAGGTGCCCAGGGTGAGCACCAGGAAACCGGAGGCCAGCACCACGGTGGTCATCACCACGGCCGGGCCAACCCGCTCGGCGGACCGAGTGAAGGCCGCGCCCACGGGTTCCCCCGCGCGGTGGGCGGCCAGGGCCCGCTCCAGGATGTGCACCGTGTCGTCCACCACGATGCCCAGCAGGATCGGGCCGATCATCACGGTGGTGGCGTCCAGGCGTACGCCGGTCCAGCCCATGGTCCCGAGCACCAGCACCAGGGGCAGCAGGTTCGGGATGGACGACAGCAGGCCGATGCGCACCGAGCGGAAGAGCAGGGCGATGAAGCCGAGCACCAGCAGGAAGGCCATGCCGAAGGATCGCGCCTGGCTCTCAAAGAGGTAGGTCTCCATGCCGGCCAGCAGCCGGGCCAGCCCCGTGACGGTGGCCTTCACCTCCCCGCCGATGAGCTCGGCCAGGCGCTGCTCCATCACCTCCAGGTCGGACACCAGGGCCTCGTAGCCGCTGGCCGCCACCGGCACCTCGATGCGCGCGCGCATGTTGTCCTCGGTGAGGAAGCGCACCCGGTCACCGTCGCCCTCCAGCATGAGCAGGATCTGGGCCGCCTCCTGGCGGGTGGCGGGGCGGACCAGCTTGCCCGGGGGATCCTCCATGATCACCCGCCGGGCCTCCTTGATGAAGTCGAGGCCGGAGATGGCGTGGCCCGTGGCGGGCAATGCCTCCATGTAGGCCGCGATGTGCTCCACGCGCTTCATGGCCGCCGGCTCCAGCAGGTCCTTCATTCCCGGCCCTGGCTGCACCAGCACCTGCAGGGGGAGGGTGCCTCCCACGATTTGGTCCAGGGCCGTGGACTCCATGTACACCGGATCGTCGTCGTAAAAGTAGGAGGTCATGGAGGTGCCGGTGGTGATGCGCGGGATGCCGGCGACGGCGACGGCCAGCACCGCGGCAGCGGCCAGGGTCACCCGAACGGGATTCCGCACGCCGAAGGCGGCGGCGCGTCGGGAGAGGTCGGAGAGCGCCTGCCCCTTGCCCCCGGCGATGCCCCCCAGCCGGCGCGGCGGCACCACGGAGAGCAGCAGGGGGAGGCCCGCCATGGTGAGCAGGAAGGCGGCCATCACCCCCACCGCCGCGGTGAGGCCCATCTCCCGCACGGCGCCCAGGTTGGCCACCACCAGGGAGGCCATGCCCGCGGCCGTTGTCAGGGAGGTGAGCAGGCAGGGGCGCAGCACATGGGCGAAGGAGCGGCGCATGGCCAGGTCCGGGTCCGCGCCCTGCCGGTATTGCAGGCGGAGCTGCTGCAGCAGGTGCACGGCGTCGGCGATGCCCACCGCGGTGATCATCACCGGCAGGATGGTGGTGAGGATGTTGGCGTCCCAGCCCATCCAGCCCATGAAGCCCAGGGCCCAGACCTCGGCCAACAGCACCACCAGCAGGGGCGCCACCACCGCCACCACGCTGCGGAAGAGCAGGCCCAGGGCGATGATCAGGATCAGAGACATCACCGGGGCGAAGGTGAGCATGTCCTCTTCGCTGTAGCGGTACATGGCCTCGTCCAGCACCGGGCCGCCGGCCAACAACACCCGCCGGTCCGGGCAGAGGCTGGCGGCCAGGGCGCGGGCCTCCCGCACCAGGCGCGCCTTGGGGTCAAAGGAGCCCTCGGTGATATCCAGGGTGAGCAGGATCATGGTCTCGCCCCCGTCGCTGGACACCAGCGAGCGGTAGAGCGGGCTCTTCTTGACGAGGCCCCGGGCAAGCTCCAGGTGCTCGGCGGAGGGCGGGATCTCGGGGATCAGGGGCCGCAGTTCGATGGCCCCGCCCACGTCGGCCATGGCCTCCATGTGGGTCAGGCTCCACACCTCCTGCACCCCGTCCAGTTTGCCCAGCGCGTGGGACAGGCCCTTCACCGCGCGCAGTGACTTGTCCGAGAAGGCGTCACCCCCGGTTGAGACGGCCAGCACCATGGACTCGTCCGAGCCGAAGCGTTCGAGGAAGGCGTCGTAGGCCCGCAGGGCAGGGTCCCCCTCAACGAACCAGATGCGGTAGGAGTTATCGAACTTGATCCGGGTGGCGCCCGCGCCCATGGCCGCCGTGGCCAGCAGGAGCAGGACGAGCACGGCCACCCTGTGGCCCATCAACAACTCGTAGATCCGTTCAGAGAGCTTCATCGCACCGGTCAATCATTGGGAGCTACTACTGTACGCTCATGACGGCCGGAGCGGCAGGGCAGATCGGTGCGGGGATGCTCAGGGCGCGAACTGGGCCAGGTAGACGTTCTGCACCGTGGTCACCTTGCCCAGGCCGAAGTCCACCACGCCGCTGATCAGGCCGGCCACGGTGGAGCGGCCCTTGCTGTCCACGGTGAGGGCCGGCGGATCGTCATGGTAAGGGCTGCCGAAGGAGCGGGACCAGAGGTGCGCGCCGGTTGTGCTGTAGCGCGCCACGAACACGTCGGTCTTCCCATTGCTGGTGAGGAGCTGGCCGCCCAGGTTGGTGGTGTACTCAAATTCTCCGGTGACGGTGACGGCGCCAGTGCTGTCCAGGGCCAGGGCGTGGGGGTAGTCCCTGGCCCAGCCTCCGTGAGCCGCGCCCCACACGAACTGGCCGGCGGCGGTGTAGCGGGCCAGGAAGAGGTCGTATCCCCCCTTGCCGGTGAACATCGTCGGTCCGCCAAAATCAGAGCTGCCATCGAAGACCCCGGCCACGGTGACGTTGCCGGCGCTGTCGGCTGCAACCAATTCGGGCGAGTCGACGCCGGTTCCGCCAAAGGCCGTGGACCAGAGGTGCTTTCCTGCCGGGGAGTACCGCGCCAGGAAGCCGTCGCTTTGGCCGGTGCTGTTGAAGGTGGTCCCGCCGAAGCTGGCGCTCCATTTGAACTGCCCCGCCACGAAGAGGTTGCCGGCGCTGTCAGCGGCGACGCCGGCTGCGTGGTCAGCGCTCTTGCCGCCGTACGCCTCGGACCAGGCGTGGGCGCCGCCGGGCTTGTACTGGGCGATGAAGACGTCCCGGTTGAAGGCGGCCTTGAAGACCTTACCGCCGAAGCTGGCGCTGCCCTTGAAGTCGCCGGCCAGGGTGATGTTGCCCGCGCTGTCCAGGACCACCCCCCTGGGGGTGTCAGCCTTGTTTCCGCCCAATGAGCGGGACCAGAGGTGCTTGCCGTCGCCCTTGTAGCGGGCCAGGAAGATGTCGGTGTCTCCCTTGCTCACCAGGGTCTTGCCGCCCACGCTGGCGCTCCCCTTGAAGGACCCCGCCACGACGATGTCGCCGTTGCTGGCCACAGCCACGGCGGCCGGGGTGTTCTTGCCGACGCCGCCCCTGGCGGCGGACATGAGGTGTTTGCCGCCGGAGCTGTAGCGCGCGGCCACCAGATCCGTGGAGCCGTTGGTGGCCAGCGCCGCCCCGCCGAAGCTCAGGCTCCCGGTGAGGACGCCCGCGGCGACGATGTTGTCCTGCTTGTCCGAGGCCAGGGCCGTTATCTTGCCCGCGTTGAGGCCGGCGAAGGCCCGGGACTGGAGGTGTTGCCCGCCAGCCTTGTACTGGACCAGGAAGCTGTCGGTTTCGCCCGCGCTGGCGAGGGTCTTGCCGCCGAAGCCCACGCTGCCGCTGAACGCGCCGGTCACGGTGATATCGCCGCTCTTGTTCACCGCCACGCCGGCCACGTACTCGTCGCCGGGGCCACCGTACGCTTTGGACCAGACATGCTTTCCGACCTTGTCATACCGCGCCAGGAAGGCGTCGTAGGAGCCCTTGTTTGTCCAGGCCCCGCCGCCGAAGCTGGTGGCGCCGGTGAAGGCTCCCGCCGCCACGATGTCGCCGTTGCTGTCCAGGGTAAGGGCGTTTATCAGGTCATTGGATGCGCCGCCGTGGGCTCTGGACCAGACATGCTTACCGGCCTTGTCATACCGGGCCAGGAAGGCGTCGGTCCCGCCCTTGCTGGTGAGCGCCGCCCCGCCGAGGTTGACGCTCCCCTGGAAGTAACCGGCCAGGGTGACGTTGCCCGCGCTGTCCATGGCCACGGCCTGGGCCAGGTCCTTCTGGGAGCCGCCGAAGCCCCTGGACCAGAGGTGTACGCCGTTGCTCTTGTACCGGGCCACGAACGCGTCGTTGGACCCGGCGCTGATGAAGGTCTTGCCGCCGAAGTTCGCCTGCCCTCCAAAGGAGCCGGCCATGGTGATCTCTCCGGCGCTGTCCAGGGCCACGTCCATGACGAAGTCCCACCCGGAGCCGATGAAGGCCCGGGACCAGTGGTGCTTGCCGTCGCTCCGGAGCCGGGCCATGTACACGTCGTGGGAGCCCTTGAACGGGGCGGTCCCGCCGAAGGTCGCGCTGCCGTCGAAGCTGCCCACGAAGACAACGTCCCCCTTGCCGTCCACGGCCAGGGCGTCCACCGAGTCGAAGCCCGGGCCGCCGAACCCGCGGGACCAGGCGTGCTTGCCGCCCGCCGTGTAGCGCGCCACGAAGACGTCGCTGTTGCCCCAGATGGTCAAGCTCGCGCCGCCCAGGCTCACGGCGCCGTTGAAGCTGCCCGCCACGGTGACGTTTCCCGCCTTGTCCACGGCCAGGGCGCTGATCCAGTCGCCGCCGGAGCCCCCCTGGGAGCGGGACCAGACAGGCTTCCCTGAGCCGTCCAGACGCGCCAGGAAGATATCAACGCCCCCCTTGCTGGTGAGCTTGATCCCGCCCAGGTCCACCTCCCCCTGGAACGAACCCGCCAGCACCATGCCCCCGGCGGGGTGGGGCCGGGCGAGCAGGCTCTGTACCCCGCCCTTGCGCCCCATGAGCTTGACCCAGCTCAGCTTGACCGGCGGCGGCGCGGTGTCCGGCGGCTCGGTCCAGTCATAGGTTGAGTCGAAGACAGGGAGATCCACCAGGTGCAGGTCCGGCGCGGCGTCCGGCGACGCCTGATCGGGCAGGCCGCCATCAGGGACCTGGCCGCCGCTATCGGAGCAGGCCAGGGCCATGACCATCGCCATGATCACGGCCTGTTCCCGACGCATCCCCTTTACGCCTTTGAGTTCTGGCACCCATCCATTCTACAATTGACGCATGAACCAGGCGAAGCGGCACGTAGTCGTCCTGGCGATCAGCCTCCTGTTCATGGCCCCCGGTTGCGGGGACGAGAGCATGGAGGACGAGCCGCCGGTGGCGAATCCCTCCTACTACACGCTGGGCGGCTCGCCGGCGTGCGGCACGGTGCTGGGCAGCTGGGACGGCACCTCTGCTTACTCCAACGGGCAGAACACCGGCACCGGCTGGTCATGCGCCGGCACGGGCGCGTACGGCTACCAGTACCAGTGCGTGGAGCTGGTGATGCGCCACTTCAAGCAGAAGTGGGGCGTGAGCTGGACCGTGGGGTACGCCAAGTACACCCTGGACAAGGCGCCGTCCTCGTCGGTGGAGACGTTCAAGAACGGGGACGCGGCCCACCCGCCGGTGCCCGGCGACATGCTGGTGTGGGGCGACGGCACTTACGGCCACGTGGCCCTGATCACCGAGGTCACCGCCAGCTCGGTGAAGGTGCTGGAGCAGAACGTGAAGGGAGGCGGCACCGCCACATTTACCTACGACGGCAAGACCGTGGGCGGGCGCTGGGGGTCATGGCACCCGCTGGGCTGGGCTCACGCCAAGGCCAACAAGAGCGCGCCGCCCAAGAAGAAGGTGGCGTGCAAGTTCTACAAGCAGAACCCCTCCGGGCTGCACAAGATCACGGCCGGCAGCGACCTGAAGGTGGAGATCGACTTCACCAACACCGGCAATTTCACCTGGGAGCGGGACACGAGCAAGGGCATCTCCAATCCCGCCCACGTGGAGCTGTGGCCCTGTGACAAGGTCGGCAAGCCCCTGACCTCGGACAGCCCCTTCTATCACTCCAGCTGGATCAACCGCCGGCGCATTACCGCCCTGAACCCCAGCATCCAGAAGACGGTGGCGCCCAACCAGACCGCGCGCTTTGTGTTCACCCTGCGGGCTCCGTCGTCCACGGGCGTGAAGCGCTTCTACGTGATCCCCACCCTGGCCGGCAAGGCGTACAAGGACGACTGCTTCGCCGGGGCGCACTTCTACCTCGACGTGCAGGCCAAGAGCTGCGCCGGCTCGTCGAGCCAGGCGTGCGGTCCATGCAGCGGAGGGACCCAGACGCGCTCCTGCAGCAAGGGCGTATGGAGCGGCTGGTCGTCGTGCAAGGGCGCGGGCTGCACGCCCAAGAGCACCAAGGCCTGCGGCACCGGCGGCACCCAGACCTGCGACACCAAGTGCAAGTGGGGCACCTGTCTGGGCAGCAAGTGCTCGGGCGCCTCCAGCCAGGCGTGCGGTCCGTGCAAGGGCGGCACCCAGACGCGCACCTGCAGCAACGGCGTGTGGAGCGGCTGGTCGTCGTGCAAGGGCGCGGGCTGCACGCCCAAGAGCACCAAGGCGTGCACCGGCGGCACCCAGACCTGCGACACCAAGTGCAAGTGGGGCACCTGCGTCGCCTCGGGCCTGACCAAGGGCACGGCCAAGGTGTACCGCTTCATCTGGAACGGCACCAAGGGGGGCAAGGCCAAGCGGGACCACTTTTACCAGCTCATCTCCACCACGCCGTCGGGCTACAAGATCGAAAACAATGGCAAGCCGGTGTTCCTCAGCTCCAAGACCAGCCAGAGCGGCAAGTTGATCAAGCTGTGGCGGCTCTACATGGGCGGCAACTGCATGGACCACTACTACACCGTGGACACCAAGGAGAAGAACACCCTGGTGGCCCAGGGGTGGAAGCTGGATAACCCCGACAACATCGGCTACTGCTCGGCCTCCCAGGCCACGGGCACCACGCCCCTGTACCAGACCTACAGCGCCAACCTGTGCGACCACTTTTACACGGTGAACAAGGCCGAGCGGGACCTGTCGATCACGAACGGATACAGCACCAGCATCAGGACCATCTGCTACCTGTGGAGTCCATAGGAGGGGGAGATGAACAAACCGAGCAAAGATGAACGCAGGCGCCGCACCCAACGCAGGAACATCCCCGTGGGGCTGGAGCAGGTGCTCTTCGTGGCGGCGTCAGATGAGGCATTCAGGGAGGCCTTGCTGGAGGACCGGACGCGGGCTCTGGAGGCTTGGGGTCTCAGGTTGCGCGACTCGGAGCTTCGGGCGCTTGGCGGCATCCCCGACGTGCAGCTCCGGACGGTCATCGCCGCGGTGGACACCTCGTCCGCCAACGTGGAGCGGCGCGACTTCCTGCGGGCGGTGGCGGCCAGCGTGGCCGTGGTGACGGCCGGGCAAGTGGCGGGCGGGTGCGATGACACGGACGACGCGAACGGGGGGAGCACCGACGCCGCGGTCCCGGATCAGAAGACGTTCCATGGCGACACCGGCGTGAGGCCGGATCGGCCCATGACAGACCTGGCGATCCAGACGGATAGCGCCAACCCGGACATGGGCATGCGCGACGCGCCGAAGCCGGACATCGTGCCCCACGTGGACCAGGCCGCAGCGGACAAGGGCGAGCCAGACTACGCGGTGCTGGACTCCGTGCCCATAACCGTGGACAAGCTCCGCGTGGACGCGGGCGTACGGGACTAACCCGCGGGCTAGGGCGTCGCGCCCAGCGGCAGCTGCTCCACCTCCACCTTGACGCCCAGCATCTCCGAGTGGGGCGTGGTGATGTCGCCCCTCTTGTGCGCCGTGACCAGGAGCCGGGTTTGCCTGCCATCCTTTGCCGTGAAGCTGTGGCTGGAGCGCAGGTCGAAGGTGTAGCCCTCGAAGTAGGGGAAGAGGCCGTGCCCATCGCCCCTGTACACCAGCCGCACCGCCAGGGTGTGGGCGCCCGGAGCGAGCGCCCTGTTCAGCGTCACCCCCTGGCCCGGGCTGCGCTCCTCCTTGTTGCCAACGCGGCGCAGCACCCGCTTGCCGTCGAGGATGTACTCCATGCTGGCCAGCTTGAAGGAGCTGCCAACGGCGTCCTTGAAACGGATCACCAGCATGTTGCCCAGGCGGCCGTCCCTGAGCGCGGCGGTGAGGTCCATGAGTCGCTGCTTGGTGCGGAAGACCTTCTCCTTGGTCTTGAAGATCTGGTGTTGCAGCTCCCGGGATTGCCGCGCCGGCAAGTGAGCCGTGGCCGCCGGGGCTGAGGGCGCCGCATTCTGGGCCACGCGCACCAGGCGCTCCTTCCGTGGGGGCTTGCCTGGCCGGGGTGTCTTGGCAGGGGCGACGACCCTTGGGCCGCCGGCCGGTTTGGCCATGGCGCGCGCGGGTGATTCGCCCTGAACCGGCGCCGTCCTCTCCTCACGGACCAACTCCCGGGGCGTATGGTTTGACGGGACGGTGGCCGTGGTCAGGCGCTGGACAGTCCATGTCTCGGATGCGCGAGGTTGCTCCGCCAGGGAGAACATCAACGCGCCGACGCCCGTCGCGAGCAGCAGGCAAGCCGCGGCGACCATCGCCGGCCACTGGCGTAGGCGGGGCGCCGCGTCCGCCTGCAGGAGCACCTGCTCCACCATCAGCTCCTGGCCAGGGGGCGACAGGGGCTCCACTGGCCCGCCATGGCGCAGCAGATCCAGGGCGCGCTCTTCCAGGGCTCGCTGGCCCACGGACTCAATGGTGGTGCTCATGGTTCGCCCTCCTCCTTTGCCCACTCGCCGAGGACCGGATCCTCCTGGATGAGCCGGCGAAGCTTCCGTTTCCCCACCTGGAGGCGGTCTCTGACCGTGTTGACCGGGGCCCGCACCATCCGCGCGATCTCCTTGAGGCTGTAGCCGTGCACATGCCGCAGGACCAGGACCACGCGCTGGGCAGGGGGGAGTTGACCCAGCAGCCGCGCCAGGGCGCCGCGTAGCTCCAGCCGTGACGCGTCCTGGTGTGGCCCGGAGGGAGGGCCGGCGTGCAGCGGCGTCGCCCCCCCGCTCAAGGCCGCCTCCCTGTCCCTGTCCTGCTGCCGGCGGCGCCGGGAGATGGCGCGCATGCATGTGCGCACGGTGATCCGATGGGACCAGCTCTCCAATCGGCTCCGGCCGCGGTAGGTGTGCACGGCCCGCAGAACCTCAACCAGGCAGAGCTGGACCAGGTCGTCGGCGTCCGGGTCCCCGAACGCCAGGTAGTGCACCATCGCCCGCACACCCGGCAGCAACCGCTCCACCAGGGCGCGCCGCGCCGCCATCTCCCCTGCGGCCGCAGCGCCAGCCAGGGCCGAGTCGCCCTCATGGTCGCCGCGACGCTCGAGCATCAGCGCCACGAAGGGGGGCGCCTTTTCGGTCTCACCAATTGCCATCCTGATCCTATAGTGGGCTGTATTGGACAATTTGGACGGATGTTGGGTGAAAAAATCCAACGGAGGTGCCCATGAAGCTCACTGAAAGGTGGTACGACGCCGCTCGCCCGACCCTCTCCTTTGAGGTCTTCCCCGCGCGCACGCCCAAGGGCGCGGGCAAGCTGGACAAGGCGCTGGGCAGGCTGGCAGCCCTGGAGCCCGACTTCTTTTCGGTCACCTCCGGCGCAGGCGGCTCGACGCGAGAAGGCTCCCTGGCCCTTTGCCGGAAGCTCAAGCAGGAGCTGGGCCAGGAGGTGCTGGCCTACTTCAACGGCTTCGGCATCGCCCCGGACGAGGTGGCGGCCACCCTGGGCGCGTACGCGGAGCTCGGGCTGCAGAACATGTTGCTGGTGCGTGGCGATCCGCCGCGGGACCTGGAGGGATTTGAGCCCCACCCGGAGAGCTTCCCCCACGCCTCTGACCTGCTCGCCTTCGCCGCCGGCCTCCCGGCTGATCTATGCCTGGGCGGCGCCTGCTACCCCGAGGGACACAAGGAGGCGCCCTCGCTGAGCCAGGACCTGGAGTTTGTGCGGCTAAAGCAGGAGCGGGGCGCGGCCTTCTTCATCGCCAACTACTTCTACGACAACGATCACTTCCATGGCTTCGTGAGCCAGGCCCGCGCGGCTGGCGTCACCGCGCCCATCATCCCCGGGGTGATGCCTGTCTTCAGCGTGAAGATGATGGAGAACCTGGCCGCCCTTTGTGGGGCCTCAATCCCGGCGCGCCTTCGTGACGGCATCGCGGCGTTGCCGGAAGAGAAGGGCGCCCTGGCCGACTTCGGCGCGGAGTACGCCCTTGAGCAGTGCCGCGACCTCCTGAGCCACGGCGTGGCGGGGCTCCACTTCTACACCATGGACAAGAGCAAGGTCACGGGGCGGGTGGTCAAGGGGCTGCGGGCTGAGGGGCTGCTGTAGGGGGCCCCTACCACCAGGGCGGGTTCTTTGGCGTGCCGCCCACCGTCACCGAGAACGAGACGCAGTCCGAGGGGGTGAAGCCGGTCTTCTCGTCCACGAATTTGCCGCACGACAGGCCCACCGGGAAGGGCTCCAGCCACTGGTAGATCGATCCGGAGGGCAGGGTGGCCGGCCGGTAGATCAGGGCCCGCTTCACATCCCAGCCCAGGACCGTGCCCTTCTTCACTGCGCCCGAGGGGACCTTGCCATCGGGCAGGGTGGTGCTGTGATCCACCACGGAGAGGTTGGCCATGCCCGTGCCGCCGGCGCTGATGGCCGCGGCTGGCGGCGACCCCGGCGGCAGGGTGAGCTGGAAGGAGCTGCCGCTCACGCTCACCTCGCCGAGCTTGTACATGTAGTCCGGGCCCACGGCCCCCACCATCCAGAGGGTGGTGACCTTGACCTTGGCCGGCAGGGTGGTGCCCGGAGCTGCCGCCAGCTTGCCCTTGAGCACGAGCGTGGCCTTGGCCCCGTCGCTGGCGGCCTTGCCCGCGTCGAGGCCGGCGTCAACGCCAGGTGCGGCGGATTTGTCGTCGTCACCGCACCCACCCATCATCAGGGCCAGCGCGGCGGAGAGGATCAGGTTGCGCAACATGGTCATGCTCCTCGGTTGAGGGGGCTGTCTAGCCGCTGAAGTGCCCCACCTTGCGGCCGTGGATTCCGAAGCAGCAGAAAAGGATGGCGAACACCACCATGTACCACCAGGGGTGCAGCGCCGCAGACGACGCGGCCGCGGCCAGCGCGCCAGGGGCGGAGAAGAGCGCGGCAGGCTCGCCCGGGGCCGTGGCCAGGAGCAGGGCCCCCGCGAGCATGATGGGCAGGGTGACGAGCTGGTACACGGAGAGGCCGAACAGGCGCCTCACCGGGATGCCCCGGATGAACTCGATGGCGAAGCGTCCGGCGGCGCCCAGGATCAGGTAGGCGGCGGCCAGCTCCCCGGGTCTGCGCTCGCCTGCGGCCATGGCGAAGAGCAGGGCGAAGAGGGCGAGGTTGCCCAGGGATGAGTAGAGCTGGGTGGGGTGGAGCCTGATACCTGCCATGCGCGAGCCCCAGGTCACCTTGGAGTCGGGGCAGGTGTAGGTGATGCCCGGCAGGTGGGGGGCGGCGGGCTTGCCATGGCAGCAGCCATAGCTGAGGCAGCCCAGGCGGCCCAGGCTGTGGCCCAGGGGGATGCCCAGGGCGAAGCAGTCGGCCAGCAGGCGTAGGTCCAGGCCATACACCCAGGCGATGCCGATCACGCCAGCGGCCCCGCCCATGAACCCGCCCTGGAAGGCGAAGCCCGGCTTGAGCAGGGTCTTGACCGGCGCGCGCACAAAGTCCCGCCACTCCTGGGCCAACACCAGCAGGCGCGAGCCCAGCACCACCAGGGCCGGCACCAACAGGAAGAGCGCCGCGGCGAACCGCTCGGGCGCCATGCCGGCCTGGACCATGCGGGTGACGATCCAGAAACTTCCCAGGGCCCCGCCCAGGGCGGAGAGCAGGCCGAAGTTGACGAGGGTGTGGTTCCGGGTGCGGAAGAGCACCACCCAGTTGTGAGGCGCATCCGCGGCGGAGGCGGGTTGGACCTGCTCCAGCGTGAACTCTGAGGTGGTGTCCAGTACAGTGGCCATGTGTGTCTCCCGGCTCTGGTAGTTGCAAGAGGCGATCCAGGAGGCCGTGTACGTGATTACAACAGGTTACGCAAACTCCGCGTGCTTGGTGGCTATTTGACAAGCCGGCAGGTGTGTCGATCCAGATACACATGGGCTCGGCCCCCCGTGTAGTACAATTCACGCTTGGACCGAGGCAACGAAACGCCGCCGGCGCCAAGGCCGTGGTGGAAACAGTGGCTGGTCTGGGTGGGGTTCGCCGTGAGCGCCCTGGCCGCCGGCACCTTCCTCTACCTGTTCGACCTGCGCAACGTGGCCGCCGCCATCTCCCGGCTGGAGGCCTGGGTGCTGCTGCCCGGGGCGGCGGGGATCATCATCGCCTTCCGGCTGCGCGCCCTGCGCTGGCAGCTCCTGCTCAAGCCGGTGCACGCAGCGCCTTACCACCAGGTTCGGGACGTGCTGCTCACCGGCTTCATGGTCAACAACGTGCTGCCGGCCCGCGCCGGTGAGCTGGCCCGCGCGCTGGTGTTGTGGCGCGTGACCGGGGCCAGCCGCCGGGCCACCCTCACCACCGTGGCCATGGAGCGGCTGCTGGACATCATCACGCTGGTGGCAATCCTCACCCTGGTGGGGCTCCTGTTCCAGGTGCCGGTGTGGGCCCGCGGCCTGGGCACGGTCACCATGGTGCTGCTCCTGGGCATCACCGTGGGGGTGATCTGGATGGCGTTCCACCACCGCTCCCTCTTCCGGGTGGCGGAGGTGATGCTCTTCTTCCTGCCCGGCGCCATCCGCCAGCGGATCCTCGGTTTCATGGCGCGCTTCGTTGACGGGACCAGGGCCCTGCGTGACCCGCGCCTCACGGGCCTGGCCCTGCTCTGCTCGGCCCTGATCTGGGCCGCGGAGGCCGGCGTGTTCTGGCTGGTGATGTACGGGCTTGGGCTGGACCTGCCCGCCTGGGCAGCCGCCTTCGTGCTGGTGGTGGCCAACTTCGGCATCGCCGCCCCGTCGGCGCCTGGGCATGTGGGCACCTTCGACGCGGCCTGCATCGGGGCGCTGGCCGTGCTGGGCGTGGCCGGGCCCCAGGCGCTGGCCTTCGCGTTGGTGCTGCATGTGCTGCTCTTCTCCGTGGTCACCGGCAACGGGTTGCTGGCCATGTGGCGGCTGGAGCTTCGGCTGGGGGACGTGAGCCAGCCGGCCAAGGAGTCGGGGCCTACTTCGGGCTCTTCCTGATGGCAGGCACCAGCTGACCGATCTGCCAGATGTTGAGCTGGAGCCTGCGCTCGGCCCGGGCCAGCGAGTTGCGCAACACCCAAAGCGTGATGGCGCCGGTTAGCAGGGTCGCCAGCGAGGCCACCACGAGCATGACCACGGTGGGGGTTGAGGTGAAGTGGATGATCCCTGGCCTGATGAGCAAGCCCTCGGCGGTGAAGGCGTAAGCGGACCAGGGCAGCCCCAGATACTCCAGGATGATGGCGCCAACGATGACCAGGGCCCCGAAGCCCACGGAGATGGCCCGGTGGGCGCCGCGCAGGAGGAAGACATAGGCCGCGGTGTTGTTGGCCACGAAGGCCGGCATCAGGAAGAAGGGGCCGAACAGGAAGGTTGTGGAGCCCAGGCACAGGGTGCTGGTGAACATGGCCAGAAGCGCCGCGGTGGGGTGGAAGCGGCCCCGGCGCAGGGTCCAGAGGCAGAGCCCGGAGGAGAGCAGGGCGGCCCCGAAGAAGCCCACCACCACACCGGGGCTGCGCACCCCGCTCCAGAAGAAGAGCGGCAGGTAGAACAACATGCCAAGGTAGATCATGGACGCCACCTTGCCCGCTCGCACGAACTGGGCCTCGTGGTCGGCGCGGAGTTTCTGCTCCACCTCGTCGGGCAGCTCGTCCGGGGGTTCGCTGAGCAGGCTGACCATGGCGTCCAGGGCCTGCTCGTTGCCTGGATCCAGGGCCAGGGCGCGGCCGATCTCACCCATGATCTTGCGCCGCTCCTGGATGGGCAGGGCCTGGCCAGCGGCGGCGCCATCAAGCGCGGCCGTGGCGGCCTCCGTGTGGGCGGCGGCCAGCTCCCGGCGCAGGGCCTCGTTGCGCTCCCCGTCGAGGTACGCCTCCAGGCGAGCATGGAGCTCACGCGCCGAATCCAGCCGCCTGGCCGGATCCGCCTCGGTGGCCTCAACACAGATCCGCTCCAGCTCCACCGGCACCTCCGCCTCCGGGGTGCGCGCCGAGGGCCGGGCGTCCAGGCCGGCGGCCGCGTTGTCCACAACCTGGTTCATGGTCTCGCCGGTGTTGAGCCGGCGGCGGGTCAGGATCTCGAACAGGGTGGCGCCCAGGGCGAAGACGTCCACCCCGGGCTGGTCCGCTCCGGGCAGCTCGCCCAGGGCCTCCGGCGCCATGTAGCAGGGTGTGCCCACCATCTGGCCCCGGGTCAGGTCGGCGCCGGATCCCGACACCGAGATGGGAGAGCGGGGCCGGGCCTCGCCGTCGGGGGCCTCGCCCGCAACCTTGGCCACGCCCCAGTCCAGCAGGTACACCTCGCCGAATTCGCCCAGCATGATGTTGGAGGGCTTGATGTCCCGGTGAACCACTCCGTTGGCGTGGGCATAGTCCACGGCCAGGCAGATCTGGCTGAAGGCGCCGAGCAGCCGCCGCTGGGGGAAGCTCCTGGTGGCGTCGTCGTCGCCCACCCGGAGCCACTGGATGATCCTGTCCAGGCTCACGCCCTGGATCCGCTTCATGGTGAAGTAGGAGGCACCGACGTCGGTGACGTCCAGATCGTACACCGGCACCACGGCCGGGTGCTCCAGGCGCCCCTGGACCTGAGCCTCGCGCACGAACCGCTCCCGGGGCACAGGGGAGTCGCTCAGGGATGGGTTCATCTCCTTGAGCGCCACCCTGCGGCCGATGCGTCCGTCCAGGCAGAGCCACACCGTGCCCATGCCGCCACGCCCCAGCATGTCCGCCCTGCTGTAGCGGCCCTGGCTCTCCGGCCTTGCAGGGAGCTCCTTGCCCCCTGGCCTCCCGCCGGCAGAGCCGGGATCCTGCACGGTATCCTGGCTGGCCAGTTCATCTGGATCCATCACCAGCCTGGTTGCATCTCCCGGCGGTGTGCTCTCCCTGTCGCCCACGGCGTGGCCTCCCTCCCCCCTTGCTCACGCCCAGTGCCGGGCGCGGTTCTGATTATAATGTGCGAAAGTGGTGTTCATGGAACGGATGAGTGAACGCGCTCTCCAGGCCCTGGTCATCGCGCTGGTGATGCTGGCCCCTGATGGGGCGGCGGCCACGCCCTGCGCGGTGAAGAGGCAGCCGGCGGTGAGGGTGTGGGGGCCCGCGCCCTCCGCGTGCAGCAAGAGCACGCCCTGCGCGGACCGGGTGCTGGTGGCCGAGGACCGGCGCACCCGCCAACCCGTGATCCTGTGGCACGCCAGCGACGGCAAGGTGCGGGTAAGCCGCTACACCGGGACCAAATGGGGCGGGGCAAGCCTGGTGCCCGCCGGCGTGAGCATCCCGAGCCTTACCAGCATCAACGTCACCTTTGACGCCCTGGATCTGGCCACCGACAGCCTGGGCCGCATCCATGTGATTATCTCCGACGGGAAGAAGGTCTTCCACATGGCCGAGACCAAGGCCGGCAGCTGGAGTAAGCCGAAGCAAGTCGCCACCATCTCCGCCACCGGGCTCACCGGCCTGGGCCTCCACCTCCACCTGGACGGGAAGGACCGCGTGCACGCCACCTACTGGTACGAGGCCGGGAGCGGCCGCGCCTATCACGCCGTGCGCGCGGGCGGCGCCTGGGGATCCTGGTTCGACGTGGGCGGAGGCGACGCCAGGCACATAGACGTGGACGTGGGCAGCGGCGGGGACGTGCATGTGGTCTGGGTGTCCCGCAACGCCAGCGTGGGTGGGTTGCGCAACTGGCAGGGCTTCTACCGTGGCCGGTCGGGCGCGGGCAAGTGGGGCGCGGTGGAGCAGGCCACCAACGAGAAGCCGGTGGACAAGTCAATCGGTCCGGTGGCCATCCACCCTGCCGTGGCCGTGGACCGGGGGGGCGGCGCGCACATGGTCTACCCGGTGGATCCCCTGGAGAGCGGCAGCAACGACGACGGCCAGGCCAAGTACATCCGCCGGCTTGGGCCGGGCAAGTGGAGCAAGCCGGTGGTCGTGTTCCGCAACGGCCGCCACTCCGCCCTGGTGGAGCTGGTGCTGGACGCCGCCGGGGTGAAGTACGCCTTCGGCATCAACCAGAAACGGCGCTGGGCCCACGACCCGCTCAGCGGCAAGTGGACCCCTGGCGGCTGGTACACGGGGGGCGGCGGTTTCTGGTTCGTCATGGACGCGGCGGTCACTCCGGCGGGGGCCTGGCTGGCCCATGTGCCATCCCGCAACCAGGGGCCGGTGGAGGTTATTCTATTCCGCCGCGAGAACTGCGGGCCAGACATGGGGCTCCCCCCGGTGAAGGACGCGGCGGTGATCCGGGACAGCGGCGGAGCCGCCCTTGATCAGGCCGCCGCCGGTGACTTCGCCTCCTCCACGGAGGGCGGCGCCTGGGGTCAGGGGCTGGTTAGCGGCGGTTGTGGATGTGGCCTGGGGTCAGGAGGGCTCGGGGCATGGCCTCTGCTCCTGCTGCTGTTCCTGTTCCGACGAGTCAGGAGACGTTAGCGGCAGCCCTTCTTTGCGTTACGCGCCGGATCCTCGTCCGCGCAGTCCTTGCCCTGGTCCTTCTTCCGGCTGTACTTTCCGGGGCGCCACCAGCCGCGGGCGCCGTCGCTGTCCAGGTCCCACCAGGCAGCGCCGGGGCCGCCAAATGCGCCGATGTCAGAGCGGCTGCCGTCCGGGTCCTTGAGCGCGGGATCGCCGCCGTCCACCATGGGTGAGCCGGGGGCCAGGTGGAGGTCCCATGACCTGGATCTCTTGGCCGTGGTGTCGAGCAGGTGCTTGTCCTCTGCCCCGCCCCGGGGGCCTGGCCCGAGCTTGAAGGAGGGCGGGAGCTCAGGATCATTTCCAGCCGAATAGACGTAACGGGCCGTGACGCTGCCCGGCTGCTTGGCGCTGCTGCGGATACCGCCGCCGCCGCCGCCGCCGTTCTTGATCACGGCCAGGTTCCGCAACACGACCATGGAGTTCCACAGGCGCAGGCCTCCCCCCTGATGGATCGATACGTTGCCGGCGAGGGTGACATTTTCCAGCACGGCGTGGGCGAACTCCACGTACACGCCGCCCCCCATGTTTTTGGCTGTGTTGTCCACCACGATCACGTTCTGCATCAGGGCCGAGGAGCCGAGGTAGACGAACATGGCTCCGCCCCACTGGTCCGCGTGGTTGCCCCGCAAGATGGTGTTCTTCAGCCTGGCAGGGGAGCCCTTGAGGTAGATGCCGCCGGCGTGTTGGCCTGCCCGGTTCCCGTCCAGGATCACGTTGCTCAGCCAGAGCCCGGAGCCGGGCCTGGTGGCGATGCCGCCGCCCACCTGGGTCGCCTGGTTCTTGCTGATGACACCCCCGATCATGGTGAGCACCGAGGCTGACTCCAGGGCCACGCCGCCCCCCTCGGACGCCCGGTTGCCGGTGACGGTGCACGCCTCCATGAGGGGCCCGGACCCCTCCTCCATGGCCACGCCGCCTCCTGCCCCGTCGGTGGCGTGGTTGCCCCGCACCACCAACCTCCGCAGCGTCGGGGAGGCGCCCATGAGCCTCACGCCCGCGCCCCGGTTGAAGCGGCCCCCTGTAATGGTGAAGCCCTCCAGCGTCGAGGCGCGCCCCTCGCGGTGGCTGAACTCCACCACCGGTCCGGCGCCCGCGCCGTCGAGCACGGTGCGCTCCGGGCCGCCCAGGCCGATGACCCGGATCCGCTTGCCGTGGAAGTCGATCTTCCCCTTGTAGGTGCCGGGGGCCACGCAGATGACCTGGCCGTGGGCTGCCGCGACGATGGCCTCGGCCACGCTGGCGCCGGGGGAGACGGTGACGGTGCAAGCCGGCGCGGGCCCTTCAGCGTGCGCGGAAGGTAAAAGGGGTGGAGGGGCGAGGAGGGCCAGGGCCAGGGCCAGGGTGAACCGAAGGCTCATGGAACCTTCTCGTCGTGGTAGGCGCTCAGGGCCCTGGTGCGGCGGATCTGATCCACCACGAGCATCCCGGTGACCAGCACGATGGTCCAGGCGATGATCAGGTTGTCCACCGGGGCCAGCCGGACCGGGTGAAAGAAGAAGGCGTCCAGGGCCAGTACCCCCAGGCCCGCGGCTCCCAGCAGGGTGGTCATCTTCACGGCGCGCTCGTCCAGGGAGATGCCAGTGATCAGGATGGCCAGGGGGTAGCCCATTATCCCGAGGCTGGAGAGCCCGTGCACCAGGGTGAGCACGGTGGTGAGGAAGACCACATCCATCACCCCCCAGGCGAGGCTGGTGACCCGGTCCTGGCCCAGGCGCTTCTCCACCTGTTGGAGGCCCAGGGCGGTGCACGCCCACAACCCGAGCAGCACCCCCACCAGCAGGTCGTGGGCCTCACCCAGGGCCGGGATGAACAGGTACTGGAGCAGATGGATCACGCTGATGAACCCGAGCACGCCGACGTGGGCCGCCAGGATGGTCTCGCTCTCCACCCAGCGCCGCAGCCTGGCGCCCATGCTGGACCCCTCCGCCTCGGTGATCTTGTCCGCCAGGAATCGCTCCAGGTCGTCGGCCAGAGCGTTGGCGGTCTGGTAGCGGCGCTGGGGTTTCTTCTCCAGGCAGCGCATGCAGATCGCCTCCAGGGCCGGGGGGACCTCCGGGTTGGCTGAACTTGGCGGCGCGGGGGGATCCTTGATCACCTGCAGCACGGTCTGCAGCGGGGTGGGCCCGTTAAAGGGCGGGCCGTCGGTGAGCAGGCGGTAGAGCAGGGCGCCCAGGGCGTACACATCGCTCCATGGCGCCATGGGCCCGAGCTCTTCGCTGGCCTGCTCCGGGGCCATGTAGTGGGGCGTGCCCATGATGCTGCGGGTGCCGGTGAGGCGCTCGTTGGCCTCAAGCAGGTGGGCCAGGCCGAAGTCGGTGACCTTTGGCTTCCCCTCGGGGGAGACCAGGATGTTGGAGGGCTTCAGGTCCCGGTGCAGGATGCCCTTCTCGTGCATGTGGTGCACCGCCCGGGCGATCTGGGCCACCAGCAGGGCCGCCTCGCGCACGGTGAGGCCGCTGTCCTGCATCACGTCCTCGAGGTCCTGCCCCTCCACATGCTCCATTGCGAAGAAGCTCTGGCCGCACCACTCGCCCGCGTCGTACACCTGCACCACGCCCTCGTGCTTGCCCCGGGCCGCGGCGATGGCCTCGCGCTGGAACCGGGCCAGCTCCTTGGGCCCGATGCTCACCCGCATGATGATCATCTTGAGCGCCACCTGGCGATCCAGGTTCTTCTGGCGGGCCCGGTAGACCACGCCCATGCCGCCGCGGCCGATCTCCTCAAGCAGCTCGTAGTCCCCGAACTGGACGGGCTCGGCGGCTGAAGGATCGGATGGCGGGTGCACCGCGGGGTGTTGCTTGAAGGCGTTCTCCAGCCCTTCGAACTCGCTCGAATCGTTGCCCATGACAGATCCTCGTCCTTGCCGCGGCGGCCACCTGGCGCAATTTTCAGGTTAGGCTCTACTGCTGTGTACAACGTTTTTCGAATCGGATCACTCTGCATTGTAGCGCTGCTGTGGCAGGGCTGCGGTGAAGAGCCGTGCAACGGCGACCCGGACCTCTGCTCCCGGACCTACCCGGAGGTCGCCTTCGCCACCACCCACAACGCCATGGCCAGCGAGGAGGCGGGCTGGGTCGCGCCCAACCAGCGCCACGCTCCGGCGCGCCAGCTCGAGGACGGGGTGCGCGCCCTGATGCTCGACCTCCACTACTGGAACAAGGAGGTCACCCTCTGCCACTCCCAGTGCGAGTTCGGCAGCACCCCGCTGCGAGAGTTCCTGGGCCGGCTACGATCCTTCATGGAGGCGAACCCGCGGGAGGTGGTGACCCTGCTCCTGGAGAGCTACGTGGACCGCGTGGACGTGGCCCGGGACCTGGCCGCGGTCCGCCTTGACACCATGGTCCACGCCCAGGTTGCAGGCGAGCCGTGGCCCACCCTGAAGCAGATGCTGGATGGCGGGCGGCGCCTGGTGATCCTCTCGGACAGGGGCGGCGGCAAGTACCCCTGGTTCCACGATGTCTGGGCCCACGCCTGGGAGACCAACTGGAACAACAAGAAGGCGTCGGACTTCACCTGCAAGCGGAACCGCGGCGAGGCGGCCAACCCGCTGTTCATCCTCAACCACTTCATCGGCGACCCGCTCCCCTCGCCCGAGCTGGCCCTGAGCGTCAACCGCCGGGAGGTGCTGCTGGAGCGGGCCCGGCGCTGCAAGCGGGAGAGCGGGCGGCAGCCCAACTTCGTCACCGTGGACTTTCATGATCAGGGGGCGGTGATGGAGGCGGTGCGAGAGCTAAACGGGCTTTGATTCGTCCCTGTCTGTGTGTTGCTCCAGCAGCTTGTGGGCCCGCGCCGCGCCGAGTACATGGGACAGCTGGCCGGCCTCTCCTTCCTCGGGTGTGACGGTCAGGTCGCCCAGCCCGCCGCGGCGCAGGAGCAGGGTCGCCGAGAGCCGGGAGTCCAGCGGGATGCTCCGCACCTTGACCTCTCCAGCGGTCTGCTCCACCAGCAGCACCCTGCGGTTTGTGATGGCGTACCGGGTGCCCCTGGCGTCGCGGATGGCCTGGGCGGCGCGGCTGGCCGTGAGCCCACCCATGAACAGGAGGAAGCTGCCCGCCGGCACGCTGAAGGCCGGCGGCATGCCGCGCATCATGCCCACCACGAGCCAGAAGAGGAAGAAGCCCCAGCCCGCCACAAGCCAGTAGTGGCGGGGCCGGATCACGCTGCGCCGCGGATCCGGGGCGCCTTCCCACCTGACCACCTCGCCGGGGAGCAGGTGCTCCTTCAGGCCGTCCGACGGGGGGAGCGGCGCCGGGAGGTTTCCTGAGCGCGCGCCGGCCAGCTCCGCCTCCAGGGCGGCTATTCGCTGGTGCGCGGCCTCCAGCTCGTCGCGGTAAGGGTCGTCGCCCACGTTCGCTAGACGGTCTCCCGGGGGGTGCGCCCGCCCACCAGCACCTGCACGGAGCTGCCCGGGTCGCCGCGCAACTCGTCCACCAGGAACCGGGCCCCGGCGTCCTGCGGGATCAGGGGCACGCCCATCTTCTGGAAGTGTTCGGCCAGGGCCGGGGTGACCATGCCGCCCTCCCATGGGCCCCAGTTGATGGCCCGCACAAGGCAGGTCCCCCTGCGGTTCTGGGCCTCGAGCAGGCCCACCTGGTTGAGCACCTCGTTGGCCATGGCGTAGTCGCACTGGCCGACGTTGCCGTGGCGGCCGGACACTGAGGAGAAGAGGCAGAGCAGGTCCAGTGGGTCGTCGGCCGTGGCGTCTAGCAGCATACGCAGGCCCTCCACCTTGGTGTCGAAGACTCGCTCGAACTGGGCGTTGGTCTTGTCCTTGATCGACTTGTCCGACAGCACGCCGGCGCCATGGATCACGCCGGTGATTGGGCCCCACTTCTCCCTGGCCCCGGCCACCGCCTCCTTGACCGCCTCCCGGTCGCGGGTGTCCACCGGCAGGTACATGGCCTCGGAGCCGGCCTCCTCCAGGGAGGCCATGGTGTCGTTGATCTCGCGCATGGCGAACACCTCGCCGGCTTGCCTCCCAATATCCGCAGGCTTGAGCGTCTGGCCCCGGGCGATGGACTGCTGCAGCAGGGCCTTCTTCATGGCCGCGTCGTCGGTGATGCCGCGGCAGCACATGGGCTCCTCGTCGAGCTTGGTGCGCCCGAGGATCAGGATCCTCGGTTGATGCTGCCTGGCGATCTCCTTCACGCAGCGGGCCGTCACCCCTCGGCCTCCGCCTGTGATCACCAGGACCGACTTGTCGTTGAGCACCTCCGGCCCGGGCCGTGAGGGGGCGGCGCGATCCTTGAGGGTGGTGCGGGTGCCGTCTTCGTGCAGGCCCACCTCCAGCTCGGGCCCGCCCTTGAACAGCTCGTCGAAGAGCACCTGGGCAAGCTCCCCTGATGAGCGGCTCCCCCGCTCCATGTCCACGGCCTTGACCCGGGAGCGGCGCCACTCCTTGGCCGCGGTGCGTGCCAGCCCGGCCAGGCCGCCCAGCCAGGCGTGCACCCCGCCCCCGCCGGTGAGCCCGAAGTCGCCCCCGGTGGCCTGGAGGGTGACGAACACGCCGCCCTCGTTGAACATGCGGTCGGCCACCCGGGTCGCGGCGAGGAACGCCTCGCGGTTCACCTCGATGGCCGATACCCGGTCCAGCACAGGGCGCATGCCGCCGGTGAAGATGAGGCCGCGGGCGTCCTGGGGCACGTCGCTGGTGATGAGGTCCGCGCGCAGCCCGCGCTGGCGCAGCTTGCCAACCAGGATGCGGCCCACCCCGGCGCCGTCGTCGGTGACCACCACCTTGTCGCCGCCGATGCGCTCGAACATGTTGTAGCCCTTGGCCTTGGCCGGGATCTCATTGACCTCCAGGCGGATCAGGCCGGTGGTCGTGATGCTCTTCTCGACGTCCGTGACCTCCATGGGGTTGAAGCCACCGGCCGGATCAGGGGCGTTGCGCTCGTCGAGTTCGATGCCCATGCCGGTCTCGGCCTCGAGGCCGTCTTCGGTCAAGGCTTCGTCATCGGCCGCCGCGTTGGCTTCCGCCACCGCCTCGGCGAGATCTTCGGCCTCCGCGGCGGCCACAGACTCAGCAACCGCCTGGACCTCGGCCACGGCGCCTGCCTCGTCCGCGGCGGCGGCCATCACGGTGGGGTAGCGGGTGGTCTTCTGGAGATCCGTCGCGGGTCTTTGGGCAGGGGCGGGCTCCTCGGTGGCGGGCTCCTCGGCGGCGGGCTCAGCGTCGCCGGTGATGAAGCTCTCCATCAGGCCCAGCACCTGGCCCAGGGTTTCCAGGTTGGGCAGCTCGGTGGCGTCCACCTCCGGGATATACGTCGCCTCCTCCTGAAGCGCGCTCAGGATCTCCACGCGCTTGATGGAGTCGATCCCAAGGTCCGACTCAAGGTTCATGTCCAGATCCAAAATGTCAGTCGGATACCCCGTCTTGTCCGCCACAACAGAGAGCAACAGCGCCCTCATCTCCTCAACAGAAGGCGTAGACGCAGACGTAGACATGGACGTGATCGTAGACGTGGACGTGGACGGAACAACCGGCACCACCGGCGCCGCAGGCATCACCGGAGCCGGCATCACAGGCATGCTCGGTATCCCCTCCGGCATCCCCGCCGGCATCTCCGGCATCTCCGGTATCTCCCCCTCCACCAACGACTGCATGCCCGCCGCCGTGGTTTCTGCCGCGCGCAGGAACGCCATGTGGCTCTCGGCCATGAGGCGCTGATAGTTGGCGTGGGCCGAGCTGATCTGGTTCTGCAGTTCCTGGTAGGCCTGGAGCCACCCCTCGGGAGCCTCGCCCTCCAGCCCGCCCGTGGTTACCTCAGGCCCGTCGCCGTTTTCCTTGCCTGGCATGGGATCATGCCTCCTTGATCGCTCTGTTCCGTCGTTTTCCGCCCACTACCCCAGAGGACGCGGCCGAAAGTCAAACGCCTCCCGGGGCACACCCACACCATAGGAGCGCGCCTGCTGGGTCCGCGTGATAACCGCCGCCCCCTCCAGCAGATTCAGCGCAACCTGCACCACCGACCGCTGGGCCGGGTCCTGGAGGAAGCTGTCCTCCACCCAGCTGTTGAATGAGCCCATGGCCGGCCCACACCAGATCTGATAGTCCAGGCGCCGCTGCTCGAGGCCCTCGATGGCCCAGCGGCTGGACTTGCCCAGGTACCAGCGGAAGACAAGCGCCATGCGGTGGCGAGGGTTCTCCTCCGCCCTGGCCACCTCGGCCGGGTTGCGCTGCTGGAAGAAGTCTCTGGTCTGCTCCCAGATCTCGTCCAGGGGCGCCTGGAACACCTCCTGCTCCAGGCGCTGGCGCAGCTCGGGGCTCAGCTCATCCAGGGACTGGTGCGCCGCGTGGGTCTCCGCCAGCAGGGTGGCCCGCTGGGCGAACAGCGTCCCACGCCGGAGCACCTGCACCTTTACCCCCATCTCAAACATGTCGGGGGAGGGCGCCATCACCACATCCGCCGCGTCCGCCTGGGCCAACAGCTCCCTGGCCGCCGGGGCGATGCCCGCCTCCACGCAGGCCTGGTTCACCGTGCCGGTGAGCACATAGTCCGCGCCCAGGGCAAAGGCCGCCGCCACCGCTCCCGGTGTGCCCAGGCCGCCGGCCGCCCCCACCCGGATGGGCGCGGTGAAGCCGTGGGCCGCGCGAAGCTCGTCACGCAGGGCCTGGATCACTGGCAGCAGCACGGTGAGCGGGCGGTTGTCGGTGTGGCCGCCCGAGTCCGCCTCCAGGGTCACGTCGCCCGCCAGGGGCACGCGCGCGGCCAGGTCGGCCTCCTCCCTGGTGAGCTTACCCTGCTCCACCAGGGCCGAAAGGATGGCCGGCGGAGCGGGCGCCATGAACAGCCGGGCCACCTCGGGCCGCGAGATCTTGGCGAACAGGTGGTTGGCCCGCGCCACCTCCCCATCCGGCCCCTCGGTGAGGCCGGCGCAAGCGTAGCGCACCACGGCCGGGGTGAGCTTCATGTAGGCCGAGGCCGACACCCGCCGCACGCCGCGCTCCAGGTAGAGGTCAGCCACCGCAGCCTCGAGCTCCGGCTCGTTGGGCGAGAAGATCAGGTTTGAGCCCCATGCCGGCGCGTCGCCGCCGACACCCAGCGCCCCCTGGATCTCATCCAGGCCCTTGACCACCTCGTCGAAGCCGAGCCCGCCGGCGCCGAAGAAGGCGAGCAGGCGCTGGCCTGCCATGGCGATGACCAGCCGCGCCGAGGCGATGCCGTTGGCCATGGCCCCCGCGATGTACGGGAAGCGCACCCCGTGGGCAGTCAGGAAGGAGCGGTCCCCCAGCCACTCCGGGTAGAGCGGGGGAAGGGTGCCGAGGCAGGGGTAAGAGCCGGCGCCCGCGTGGGCAACCTCTCCCCCGTACCCCACCCCCACCGGGCCAGCCTCTCCCTGGCGCACCAGGTGCATGGGCCGGCGTACCTGCTCCAGCGCGGTGAGCAGGGCCTCACCAGCGAAGGCAGGCGCCTCCCCGCCGGGGCTCCAGCTGTTCAGGGCGTTTTCACTCATGGCGCGGAAGTATGACGTACCGCGGAGTCCGGGTACAACCATGTTGTTGACCTCTTCTGACGCTCTGATATGCCTTGGAGGCGAAGGAGCCCCCGAATGGACAAGACCAAGAAGGATGCGGGCCTGGTGATCTGGCAGCCGGATCGCCCGGCCGCAGCGGCCGCCGTGGACCAGGCAACCGTCCTGCGCAAGAAGGCCATGATCCAGGCAGCGACAGCGTACGTGGTGGCTGGCCTGGTGTACTACTTCTGGTCGCACACCGTGGCGTACGTGGCAGCCAGCGCCGGCACCATCATGCTGTTGTCCGGGCTGATCTCACCCACCGTGGTCTTCCGGGCCATCAACCGGGTCATCGACGGCCTGGTCCTCGGCGTGGGCAAGGGCACCGCCTGGGTGCTGCTGGTGCCCACCTACTACCTGATCTTCACCCCCCTCGGCCTGCTGCTCCGCCGCGGCAAGGGGGACCAGCTTGCGCGGCGCTACGACGAGGCGGCCACCACCTACTGGAGCGATGTTGAGCCACCCCCCACCGGGGAGGAGCCCATCACCCGGTTCGAGCGGCAGTTCTAGGATCCAGGGGCCAGACCATGAACATCCTCGGCATAAGCTGCTACTACCACGACGCCGCCGCCTGCGTGCTGTCGGACGGCCAGGTCGTGGCCGCCGCCCAGGAAGAGCGGTTCACCCGCAAGAAGCACGACTCCGAGTTCCCCATCAACGCCGTTCGCTACTGCCTGGCCGAGGCCGGGGTGGGGGAATCTGGCCCGGACGCGGTGGTCTTCTACGACAAGCCGATCCTCAAGTTCCACCGCATCCTGGAGACCTACTTCGGCGTGGCGCCATCCGGGATCAGCTCCTACATGCAGGCGCTCCCGCTCTGGCTCAAGCAGAAGCTCTGGATCAAGACCCACATCCAGGACGCCCTCATCGACGCCGACGTGGAGCTGCCCGACAAGATCCTCTTCGCCCAGCACCACGAGTCCCACGCGGCCAGCGCCTTCTACCCGTCTCCCTTTGAGAGCGCCGCGGTGATAACCCTGGACGGCGTGGGTGAGTGGGCCACCTCAACAATCGGGAAAGGGGAGGGGAACAAGCTCAAGCTGCTCAAGGAGATCCGCTTCCCCCACTCCCTGGGGCTGCTCTACTCGGCGTTCACCTACTTCACCGGCTTCCGGGTCAACTCCGGGGAGTACAAGCTCATGGGGCTGGCCCCCTACGGCGAACCCAAATACGCGGACCAGATCCGCGACAAGATCATCGACCTCAAGGAGGATGGATCTTTCCGGCTGAACCTGGAGTACTTCGGCTACCTGGACGGGCTGGTCATGACGAGCCAGAAGTTCGCCGACCTGTTCGGCGGGCCAGCCCGCCAGCCGGAGACGCCCATCACCCGGCGCGAGATGGACATCGCCCGCTCCATCCAGGATGTCACCGAGGAGATCGTCCTGCGCATCGGCCGCACCGCGCGGGAGCTCACCGGCGAGCGCAACCTCTGCCTGGCTGGCGGCGTGGCCCTCAACTGCGTGGCCAACGGCAAGCTGCTCCGGTCCGGGATCTTTGACGACATCTGGATCCAGCCAGCCTCCGGGGACGCCGGCGGAGCCCTGGGCGCTGCCCTGGCCGTGTGGCACAGCGGCATGGACAGCCCGCGGCAGGTGGACGGCAAGCACGACGCCATGGCCGGCTCCTACCTGGGCCCCGACTTCTCGCGCGAGACGATCCGCACGTACCTGGAGCACAACGGCTACCCCTACGAGGAGCCCCCCGAGGAGGAGTGGGCCAGCGGCGTGGCCAGCATAATCGCCGACGAGAAGGTGGTCGGCATGTTCAACGGCCGCATGGAGTTTGGCCCCCGCGCCCTGGGGAACCGCTCCATCATCGCCGACTCGCGCTCCCCGGAGATGCAGTCGGTGGTGAACCTGAAGATCAAGTACCGAGAGAGCTTCCGCCCCTTCGCGCCCACGGTGCTGGAGGAGCGGATCAGCGACTACTTCGACATCGACCGGCCCTCGCCCTACATGCTGCTGGTGGCCCAGGTGTGCGAGGAGCTGCAGACGCCCCCCGAGGAAGAGGACGAGATGCGGGTGGATGATCTGATCGAGTGGGTGAACCAGCCCCGCTCCACCATCCCGGCCATCACCCACGTTGACTACTCGGCGCGCATCCAGTCAGTGAGCGCGGAGACGAACCCCCGCTACCACGCTGTGATCAAGGCATTCGAGGACCTCACCGGCTGCGGCGTGATCATTAACACCAGCTTCAACGTGCGAGGCGAGCCCATCGTCTGCACCCCCGAGGACGCCTACCGCTGCTTCATGCGCACCGAGATGGACTACCTCTCCCTCGGCCCCTTCCTGCTCAAGAAGACCGACCAGCCCCACTTTGACGACAAGGAGAGGTGGCGGGAAGAGTTCAAGCTGGATTGATGAATTCAATCAATTCTTGATCTAATCGCTGCCAGCCAGGCCTGGAAAAGGCCTCCCTCGGGCTACCTGGATCCGCTGAGGGTGAAGGAGCCGGAGCCGCTCGTGTCCTTGCTGGTGATGAGCACGTAGGTGCTTGAGCCGGCAGCGGGGAAGACGATGGACTCGGTGGCCCCGGCGCCGTGCAGGTCCGACCCCTTGATGCAGGTGCCGCTGGCTGACGGGCAGCCGGACATGACCAGCATGGACAGGTTGTAGCCGGAGGCAGGCGCAGCCTGGACGATGAAGTTCTTACCAGCCTGGGTGGGGATCCTGTACCAGAGGTCCGGCCCGAGCACCCCCTTGCCGGTGCAGCTCGCGCCGGTGTAGGTGATCTTGTAGCTGTTGCTGGCCGTGGAGGTGTCGCCGGTCACGCTGAACTTGTCGTTGACCCAGCTCAGGTTCACGGCGGTGGCGCAGGTGTCACCCGTTGCCAGCCCCTTCTCCTTTACCTTCATGGTGAACTTCCCGGCAGCGGCGACGTTGTGCCAGTTAACCGCCGCGTCGATGCCGAGATAGTAGGTCCCGCTGGTGGTGGGAAAGAAGCTGAAGGTCGCGGGGAGCACCTGCTGGACGGTGTTCACCGTCTTTGTGGAGCTGCTCGCCCCGGTCCCGCAGGCCGAGGCAGAGCAGCCCGACAGCAGGTACGCCGTCATCATGGGGGCGTAGTGGTTTACCGGCGTGACCGTGAAGTCGTACTGCTTGTAGGCCGTGAGGCTGAGCGCGTAGAACAGGTCCGGCCCCACGGTGCCCTTGCCCTTGCAGCTGCCCGATGGGCTCATGGTCATGGTCGCCCCGCTGGTGTCGCCGGACGCCTGGGCCACGCCCGCCGTCCAGGTCAGCTTGGCCGCCTTGGCGCAGGTGTCATTGGCCGGGGTGGTCAGCTCTCTCACCCGCACCATGAAGCGCCCCCGGCCCTTGGCGTAAGTTGTCTTGGAGTCCACGCCGATGATGTACTTGCCGCTCTTGGGGGCCGGGTAGACCAGCTTCTCTGTGTACCCGGCATACGTGCCGTTCCGCCCGGCCTTGCAGCTCACGGGGCTACAGCTGGACAGCAGATAGAAGAGCGGATCATAGCCCTGGATGGACGGGGTGCCGCTCACATAGCCCTGGCTGGGGAGCGCCATTATCTCGTAGCGCTTCCCCGCGGTGAGGTTTACCGAGTAGAAGAGGTCCGGCCCCAGGGTGCTGGAGAGGCCGCACTTGCCCAGGGAGAGCGCGTTGGTGGCGGTGGAGGTGTCCCCCATGATGGTGCCCTGGCCGTTGCTCACGGGGATGGGCGTGGCGGTGGCGCAGGTGTCGTTGTCGGGCTTGGCCTTGAGCCGGGTGACCCGCATGGAGAAGGGCTTCCTCGCGCTGGCCTGGCCGTTGTCCACGCCGATGATGTAGTTCTGCGTGGTCTTGGGGCTGAAGGTGATGGTTTGGGTAAGGTTTTTCGGGCCATGCGAGAGCGTGAAGGTCTCGCAGGAGATGATCGGCTTGCTGCAGTCGGTGAAGATGTAGGGCCGGATGCTCGGTTCCGTGGGGTGGAAGAAGAGGGTGTAGACATAACCCGCGGTCATCTTCATCTGGTAAAAGACGTCCGGTCCGGTGGTGGTCATGGTGGTGCAGGAGTAGCTGGGCATGGTGATGCTGTTAGCTGCGCCGGTGTGCTCTCCCACCGCGGCGGTGGCCTTGCCTGCAGCGGGCTCCGCCAGGGTCTGGGCCTTGGCGCAGGTGTCGTTGGCCGGCGCCTTGGCCGAGCGCTCCGTAATGCCAAGGGTGAAGGCGCCCCGCCCCCTGGCGTAGCCGAGGTGGACACGGTGCCGCCCATCCACGCCGATGTAGTAGGTGCCGCTGGTCTTGGGGGTGAAGGCACCGTCCTCGTAGCGGAGATTGGAGTAGGTCTTGTCCTGGCCCAGCAGGCAGGTGGCCTCCGGCTTGCTGCAATCGGTGAAGACATAGAAGGCGGCGTCGAAGCTGTACTCGGGGCCCAGGTAGATGTCGTAGGTTGTGTTCGCCTTGAGGTATACGGCGTAGAGGCGATCGAGCCCAGGGGTCACCATCCCCGTGCAGCCCGCGCTGGTGAGGTTCACCTGGCTCAGCTCCTCGGCGCGTGTGATCTCGTCGGTAACCAGAGCCTGGCCGCCGGTGAACTTCAGCGTCTTATGGACCTTCAGGTTGCAGGGGGGGGGGCGGCCCGGCGCTGTCCGGAGGCGGTGCAGCGTCCATGGGTGGTGTCACGGTCGTGTCGGGTACCGCTGCCGTATCGGGAACCACAGCCGCGTCGGGAACCACAGCCGTGTCGGGTGCCACCGTTGTATCGGGTACCACCGCCGTATCAGGAGCCGCCGCCGTGTCGGACGCCACCGCCGTGTCGGGCGCCACCGCCGTGTCGGGAACCACTGCCTGGTCAGGCACCACCACCTGGTCGGGCAACTCTGGAACGTCCGGGATACTCCCCTTGTCCAGCACGGCCACGCCATCCTGGCCCGCGCTCAGGTCATGCACTGGCTTGTCAGCGCCCTCTCCCGTACAACCGGCGAAAACCAGTGCCAGGCTTGCATACACCAGCGTTGTGAGCCCTGGACAGCTCATGGTCATTGTCGCCCCCTATTCTTCAGCTGGACTGATTAGAACAGCGTATAGATAAAAGGCACTGCCGCGCTCTGGGCGAACCATACGAACACGCCGAGCACGACGAGGGTGATGATGATCGGGATCATCCACCACAGCTTGTTCTGCCAGAGGAACTGCATCAGCTCTCCCAGAATTCCAAGCCGGCTCGTGAGCTTTTTCCCGATATTTGCCATGGTTGAATTATAGCCATGAAATCGCGCCTGTCAGCTTTGGTGCTGATACTATTGCGCACATGTCTGGCTGGACTCTCAAGGCGTCGGGGCTGACCTTCAAGATCGGCGGCAAGGTCATCATCTCCGGGGTTTCGTGCACCCTGCCCGCGGGCAAGGTGACCGCCATCATCGGCCCCTCCGGCTCGGGCAAGAGCACCCTGCTGCGCTGCCTCGGCTCCGCGTACAAGCCCAGCGCCGGCACGGTCACCGCCGACGGTCAGATCCTCAAGAAGATGGGCGACGACTACCGCTCCCGCCTGGGGTACGTGCCCCAGGACGACGTGGTGCACCCTGAGCTCAAGGTGGAGCACGAGCTCACCTTCGCCGCCCGGCTGCGCCTGGACACGGAGATGCCCGCCGACAAGCGCAAGTGGCTGGTGGATCGTGTCATCCGCGAGCTCGGCCTGGAGAAGCAGCGCCGGCAGAAGATCGCCCGCCTCTCCGGCGGCCAGCGCAAGCGCGTGAATATCGGCATCGAGCTGCTGGCGGACCCGCGGGTGATCCTGCTGGACGAGCCAGCCTCGGGCCTGGATCCCGCCACCGAGGAGGATCTTCTCGGCATGCTGGGCCGCCTTGCAGAGCAGGGGCGCACCGTGGGGCTCACCACCCACTCCATGGAGTTCCTCGACCGCGTGGATCAGCTGCTGGTGATGATGGAGGGGGCCCTGGTCTACGCCGGCGGCCTGGAGGGATTGCTCAACCACTTCGGCATCCCCCACGTGGCCGAGATGTTCAAGACCCTGCGCAAGGCGGGCGTGTCCCACTGGCGCCAGAAGTGGGCGGGGAAGGGAGGCTGACATCATGGCGCGCCCCGGCTTCGGCTCCCAGCTCTCCACCCTGCTCGACCGCACCCTGCTGATCTACCTGGGCTCCCCCACAACCTTGCTGATCATGATGGTGCAGCCGCCGCTGGTGGGGGCGATCCTGGGCGCGGCCTGGAGGAACCAGGAGCCCACCAACGCCACCTGGCTCTGCATGGCCATCGCCGCCATCTACATCGGCGCCATGAACTCGGCCGCCGCCATCGTGCGGGAGCGGGCCATCCTGGAGCGGGAGCGCATGTTCCGCCTGAGCATCTGGGCCTACCTGCTCTCCAAGATCATGGTCCTGGCCGGCGTCTGCGTGGCACAGATGGCGCTGCTGCTCACGGCCCAGTCGCAGCTGATGCACCTGCCCGCCGGAGTGGGCAACCACCTCCTGCTGGGCCTGGCCCTCACCCTGGCCGCCGTGTGCGCTACTGGCCTCGGCCTGGCCATCTCCGCCTTCGCCCGCTCCACCTACGTGGCTGTGCTGCTGGTGCCGATCCTCATCATCCCGCAGATCGTGTTCACCGAGGTGGTGCTCAAGGGCGGCATCGACCGTCAGATCCCCGAGGTGGTTGAGAAGGTGACCATCACCAAGTGGGGCTACGAGGCCCTGCACATGGTGGGCACCGACGGCGAGTGGGGCACCTTCGTGGGGAGCACAGTGATGATGCTCCTGCTGCTGGCCCTGTTCCTGTTGATCGCCGCCCTCAAGCTCCGGCTGGATGACGTGTAGGAGACGCCATGAAGATCAAAGTTCTGCTCATCCTGATCCTGATCCTCCTCCTCGGTGGAGGCGCCTACGCCGTGTTCACCGGCATGACCCCCATGTACCAGAACGACGCCCACCTGCTGAAGAAGAAGTCGGAGCGGTTCTGGGAGTGCGTCAAGTTCAAGGAGTTCGGCGAGGCGGCGCAGTTCCACCACCCGGACGAGCAGAAGCAGGCCAACATCCCCGACCTCATCGAGAACCTGTTCAAGGTCCCGCCCGAGCAGCTGGACATCCAGGAGGTCTACGTCAAGTTCGCGGAGATCGACTCCAGCGGGGTGCTGGGCAAGACCAAGACCCAGACGACCGTGCATGTGCTCAACGCCAACAAGACCAAGAACCCCGAGGTGATGCTCTACTGGAAGAAGCTCAAGGGGCAGTGGTACCTGAAGCTGCGCTCCACCCTGGTGCGCAGCCCGCGGCTTCAGAAGTAACGGGAGGGCAGTGGCTACTGCTTCGTATCCAGGGAGCCGAGCACGTAGCGCAGGATGAAGTCGGTGGCCGCGTCGATGACGCGGTCCTTGCTGAAGCTTGCCTCCGGCCGGCCGTGCAGCAGGTAATCCTCCAGCAGGCTGTCCAGGAAGAGCATCACCATGTAAGCGCCCACCTCGGGATCGGGCAGCTGCACCGCCGGGACCACCGCGAGGATCTGGCGCACCGCCTGGTGCATCTCCTGCTCCTGAGCCTGGCGCAGCTCCCGCAGGTCAGCGATCTTGCGTGACTGCTCGCCGAGCACGCGGCGCAGGCCCGGCCGCTGGGAGTAGACCTTGAAGGCCAGGGCCACGGTCTTGCGCACGAGCTGGTTCAGGTCCTGCCCCATGAGATCCGTGAGGCTGAACTCGCTGAGCACCAGGTTGCGCAGATCCGTGATCTCCCGCTGGTACAGCTCCTTGATGATCGCTTCCTTGTCTGCGAAGTAGCGGTACAGGGCGCCCACCGAGACGCCGGCCGCCTTGGCGACCTGGTGGGTGGTGGTCTGCTCGTACCCCTTCTCTTCGAAGAGATCGGCGGCAGAGGCCAGGATGGAGTTGAAGGTCTCCTGGCTGCGGGTCTGCTTGGGTTGGTGACGCTGCTCACGGCCTGTCATGGACCTCGACTGTATACCGCGCCGGGCCATGAGGCCAGGACCCATGCAAAAACGTGACTCCGTCGTCGCTTTTCTCTTGAAATAGAACAGGTCCGGTTCCATTATACTGAAACGCGACGCACCTGTCGTGTTTGGCTTGGGGCTCAGTGGCGGCCGGAATGAGGCGCCGAGAGGAAGAACGAAGCAAAAATGACACCACTCGACAGCAGCTCACCCGCTACAGATTCCAGCCTCCGCCTGGTCAGCCCGGACGCCGCTCAGGAGCGTCCCACCCCCGCACCGGCGCCTGCGCCGCCCCGCACCGCCCACCTGCGCGTGGTCCAGGACGAGGAGGAGCTGGATCCGGTCCTTTGCCAGCGGGATCCCGCCTTTATCCGCCGGATCTACCCGCTCCTGGCGGCCATCACGGACCACTACTACAGGGCCGAGGTCGAGGGCATGGAGAACATGTCCGATCGGGCCAGCCTGGTGATCAGCACTCACAACGGCGGCATGTACATGCCAGACATGCTGGCGCTACAGGTGGCCTTCTGGCGCCGCTTCGGCATGGAAACCCGGGCCTACGGCATGGGCCACAAGGCCGCAATCGACATGCCCATCGCCAGGGAGTTCGTGCCCAAGATCGGCGCCATCTACGCCTCGCCCGAGAACGCCAAGCTGGTGCTGGACTCGGACGCGCCCCTGCTCATCTGCCCGGGCGGCGACATGGACTCCCTCAAGCCCTTCACCCGCCGCCACAAGATCCAGTTCGGCCAGCGCATGGGCTTCATCCGCACCGCCATCCGGCACCAGGCCCCCATCATCCCGGTGGTGAGCGTGGGCGCCCACGAGGTGTTCTTCGGCCTCACCGAGGGCAAGCGCCTCGCCCGGCTGCTGCGCTTCGACAAGATGTTCCGCATCAAGGCCGTGCCCCTGACCCTGGGCTTCCCCCTGGGCATCACCCCGGGCGGCATCTTCCACATCCCCCTGCCGAGCAAGGTGAAGGTGCGGGTGCTGGAGCCGATCCACTTCGACGACGCGCCCGAGGACGCGGAGAATCCGGATGTGGTGCGCCGCCGCTTTTACCAGGTGGTGCGCGTGATGCAATCCGCCCTGGACGGCATGGCCGCCAAGCGCCGCTGGCCCTTGTTCGGGTAAACCGCCGCCCCCCAGTCCTCCCGTCGCCAGACTCGCCCCAGAAATCCCTGCCTTTGTTGCTCGTCGGTTGCTTGCCTCCAGCAAGCGCCCTCCTCGCGCCGCGCCAGGGATTCCAGTGCCTTCGCCTGGCTCGGTCCGGACCGGCGGTCAGCGCTCCACCCTCGCCCTGCTGGCGTTTCTTGACCCTGGTTCACCTCCCGCCCGATAGTTGTGCCCTGGAGCAAGATCTGGCGTGGACAAAATCAAGGGACTACAGCTCCTGGGCCTCATCCTGATCCTGGCCCTCGCCCTGGCGGGATTCTGGGATGGGTGGAAGCTGTTCGAGTTCTCCACGGACGACGCCTACATCGCCTTCCGCTACGTGGCCAACAGCGTGCGCGGCTGGGGGTTTGTGTACAACCCGCCCCCGTTCCTGCCGGTGGAGGGGTACACCAGCTTCTTCTGGGTGTTCCTCCTGCGTGTTGCGTGGGGCGTGTTTGGCGTGGAGGCGCCCCAGGCTGCCCAGGTGCTGAACCCGCTGTTCGGCCTGGGCTGGCTGATGATGGCCGTGGCCTTCGTCATGCGCATGCGGCTCTGGAAGCGCCAGGGGGCGTGGTGGCTGCTGACCCTGGCGCTGGTGCTCGGCGGCGTGCTGGCCAACCGCACCTTCCTGGCCTGGCTCAGCTCCGGGCTGGAGACCTCCCTCTTTTGCTTCCTCTTCACCTGGTGGGTGTACGAGGCCACGGCGCGTGCGCAGGATCGTGGACGCGGCTGGCTCACGAGGCTCTGCCTCAGCGCGGCGCTGCTCGCCCTTTCCCGGCCGGACGGGTTGTTGGCGGTGGCGGGCACCTGCCTGATCCTCGCGTACCAGGCTTGGCGCGGCCGGGGCTCCCTGGCGAGCCAGCTCCTCTCCACCTATCCCTTACTCCTGGTGCCGGTCCACTTCATCTGGCGCAGGCTCACCTACGGCGACTGGCTACCGAACACTTACTACGCCAAGCACCTGGGCGCCTGGCCCGAGTCAGGGCTGCGCTATTTTGCCAGCTTCGTGGTGGAGTACGGGGTGTACGTCTGGTTCTTGCTGGTCATGGCCTGGGGCATCAGCCGGGTGCGCAGCGTGGACGCCTGGCCGCGCTGGCGCCACGGGGAGCATGGCATCGGCGGCGCGGTGGCGGTGGCCGTGCTGGTCATCCACGCGGGCTACTACACCCTGAGCGTCGGTGGGGACCACTTTGAGTACCGGATTTACGCCCACCTGGTGCCGCTGCTCTTCGTCTCCACGGCGGGCATGGCAGCGCGGCTTGGGGGCCCCATCGTCACGGCCGCGGCGCTGGCAGGTTTCCTGCTGCTCTCCCTGCCCATCCCCTGGACCCACTGGTTTCTGACCAGGGACCTCAAAACCCGCGACCAGACCCTGATCATGGTGACACCGGTGGCCCCCTCCTTCCCCGCGCCCCTGCGTCCCGTCGTGGAGCGGTGGGACGCCTGGCAGCGCTGGCTCATCACCCACTCGGTGTGCACCCGCCACCAGGAGCACAAGGTGTTCTTCAATTTTCAGATGGCTGACAATGTGCCCGAGCCGGCGCGCATGTCGCCCACCTGGAACCACCAGTTCATCGCCTCCCACGCCACCATCGGCGTGCCGGGCTGGAAGAACCTGAACACCGCCATCATCGACGAGCTCGGCCTCACCGACAGGGTCATCGCGCGCCAGCCCATCACCATCTCGCCGGACTCCCGGAACATGGCCCACGACCGCAAGCCGCCCCCCGGCTACCTGCGCTGCTTCAGGATCGCGCCGGCCTCCGCGACGCAAAAGGCGCCCAGGCCGGCGGAGGTCCCGCTCACCGACGAGGAGATCCGCCGCTGCGAGTCGAAGCGCTGGTACTGACCCGGGGTATGCCGCCTGGCCGCCTACTGCGCCGGCGGTTACCTTCGGCTGGGCGGTGTCGGTCCTCCTCGAAGCACGGGTAAACGGTGCGGCTTCGTCGTCCCTCCTACCCCAGCCTCGGTCTCCACCGCCTCGCTACGGCGTCCAGACGCCACCCCCGGGTCGAGGTGCACCGCCTGGGGGCGGAGCATGTTGCCGGTCATGGGGGAGAGGAGGGGGGCGGACTCCGGGGGGAGCAGGGGGGCGCCCTGTCCGAAGGCTCTCATGCGCACGGAGACCGGTCCTCCCCACCCGATCCAGAGGTGATCCGCGTCCGGCCCCTGGCTGGAGATCAGGGCGCGCCACGGGGTCTTCAAGAGCTGGTTCAGCATGGGGCGGAGCACCCGCTTTCGCAGCTCCCTCTTGGTGGCGTTGAGGGCGTCCTCCCCCGGGTTCTCGCCCAGGGACTGGTTCAGCTCGTTTATCAGGTGGAAGTGCATGTGCGGCTCGTGGCCGGCCAGGTGCAGGAGGTAGGGGTGGTATGGGGCGATCACCGGCGCGGGCAGCTGCCGCACTCTCTTCACCGCCTCCCGGGCCGCGGCCGCCGCGGCGGGATCCGGCACATGCGCGCCAGGGCTGTAGTGCAGCCAGAGGAGCTGGGCCAGCACGAGCATGTGGGCCACCAGGGGGCGCAGGCCGGCCCACGCGCCCACCCGCAGGGGTGAGGGCAGCGCCACGCCGGCGGCCACCGCGCAAAAGGCCGCGGCGAAGATCAGGTTGTTGATGTAGCCGCCAGGGTTGGCCCGGGGCAGGGCGGAGGCGAGCAGGCCCAGGGGGAGCAGCAGCACGGGCAGCACCTCCCACCTCCGCCTTACCACCACGCCCGCCAGGGCTGCCGCCACCAGCGGGATCGCCAGGCCGGTGGCCGTGGGCAGGTCGGTCACCAGGAACGCCGCGGCCCTGGGCCAGATGATCGGGGTGAAGGAGGGGAGGGTGACGGTGTAAGTGATGAACCAGCCGCTGGAGGCCCACTGGAGCGCGGCCACCCCTGCTCCGACCAGCGCCAGGCCCAGGGCCGCGCCCGCCACGCCCCGCCGCCAGGACCAGGCCATCCAGGCGAGCATGGCGCCGGCCAGGAAGGCCACGCAGTTCTGCTTGACGAAGCAGGCGGCCACCAGCAGTAGGACGCCAGCCACGAAGGAGGCGCGGCCGCTGCGACGGTGGACCAGGGCCAGGCCCCAGAGGGTGCAGGCCAGAGCCAACATGTCCACCCTGGCCACGTCGAACCAGGCGCCGCACACCTGGAAGGTGGCCAGGAAGAGCCCCGCGGCGATGGCGCCGTGGAGCAGGCGGCCCGTGTAGAGGGAGACCATGCGCACCATGGCCGCGGCCGTGGCGATTGTGCTGAGGATGCTCACCAGGCGCAGGGCTGCCATGCGCTCTCCCACCAGGGACATGACGGCGGCGCCCAGGGCGGGGAACCCCGGCGGGTAGATGTCGGCGAAGAAGTCGAGGGTGGGCGGCGGATACCAGGCCAGCCCCTGGCGCATGCGCAGGGCGTGGAGGAACTGCACATCCTCCAGCCACTCCAGGGGGAAGGGGTGGTTGATCCGGCTCAGCGCGATCCAGAGGAAGGCGCCCAGGTAGTAGATGGAGGCGGCCAGGGCCAGGGCCTGGAGCGCGGTCTCCGGCGACAGCCTGAAGCCCACCATGGACGACGCCCTGGAGGGGCCGGTGGTGGCCAGGCGGGTCTGGCTGGGGTCCTCACTCATGGCTTCATCCTACTACTCCCCGGAAAGACTTGAACCGGCGCGCGAACCTGGTGAGGATATTCCGTAATGGTTGAAAAGAAGGAGTCTCCCCGACGCCGGCATCAGCTGGCGTGCATGCAGGCCGAGCTGGTGGCCTCCCGGTCCCTCTACATGGAGGGGTTCCTGGGGCAGGCCGCGCTCCACCTGTCAAATGCCTGGTATGCCCTGGCCTGCCTGGAGGCTGCTGAGAAGGGCGAACAGCCCCCTGACATCGCCACCTTCAGGCCGGACCCGGCGACCCTGCCCAACAGCGGCCGCCTGACCCAGTCATCCCACTGGTGGGAGGAGAGCCTGACCGCGCTGCTCGAGTTCAGCCCCGCCCTGGATCCCGAGGTGTTGATCCAGCGCCAGGTCGCGGTGATGGACGCGCCCCCATCGTCACGACGGCGGCTCAATGCTCTGTTGCGGTTCCAGCTCAGGGCAGGCGAAGAGGCGTACCAGATCCTGTTCTGGCAGCAGACACGGGCCCGGCTGCGTCACACCCTGGGGCAGCGCAAGGGGCTGGTGGCGGCGGCGGCCCTGGTCCTTGTGGCGCTGGTGGGCGTGGGCGGCGGGGGGGGGGGCGGGGCCCCCCCACCCCCCCCGCCCCCGGGCCCCCGGGGGGGCCCCCCCCCGGGGGGGGGGGGGGGCGGGGCGGGGGGGGGGGGGGGGGCCGTGGTCCTTGTGGCGGTGGGGGGGGGGGGCGTCGGCCGGGTGTTCGGGGACGCCGAACACCAGGAGACCAGGGGCCCGATGGTGGCCGCCGCCAGTGTGCCGGTCGCGCCGATAATAGCGGACAGGGTTAAGCTCTCGGAGCTCTCTGAGCTGGTGCCCGCCGGCACCCCGTTCAACGCCGCGTCAACGCACCGCTTCCGCGACGTGCTGCTGATCGATCTGGGCGGCGTGAACCGGTCCCCCGGGTGGGAGGTCACCCTGGACAACAACGACAGCTACCTCATCGAGTTCTTCAAGGCCGAGAAGATGGTGAGCTCCGCGGAGGTGGGCCCCAGTCCCCTGAAGGATGGGCTCCGGTTGGAGAAGATCAAGGTGTCTGAGGGGGCCGTGAAAACGGGCTATGATCTGGTGAGGATCAGCTTCGTGAACGGGGACATTTTCCATGTCATCGGCCATTTTGTTCCAGCGCGTTGAGGTGTGCATGGCTGAACAACGGGCACCGAAAAAATGAAGCGCGGCCCCGATACCCGGCAGAGCCTGCTCAGGCATGCCTCGACAGAGGTGTCGGCGGCCAAATCCCTCTACGCGCAGGGGCTGCTGCAGCAAGCCGCGCTCCATCTCTCGCTCTTCTGGCGCTCCTTGCTGAAGGCGGGCCACCTGAATCAGGGCGACGAGTCCGACTCGGAGGAGCCGTCCGGAGAGCTGGAGCCCGGCACTTTGTTGAGCGCCGCCGCTCCATCCTCCGTGGACCCGGCCCAGTGGGAGGAGAGCGTGGCCGAGGTGAACAGGCTGGCCTCCAGGGAGGCATCCGGTGAGCTGGAGGTGCCGGGGGCCGCTGACCAGGGCGAGGCCCGGCGGGTAAAGGACCTGCTCGACCTCCAGCTCCAGCTCGCCGGGCGGGCCTGTCGTGAGGCCCACCGTGGGAGCAGCGCCCACCTCCTGGCGTCCATTCCCCGTCTTGACCGCGGCCCCTGGAGGCTCGTGATCGGGGTGGCGGCCCTGGGTGCCTTGGTGGTGCTGGTGGTGACGCTTACGGGCTCCTGGGCCAGATCCCCTGAGGCCGGAGCTGGCCCGGGGGAGACGGGAACCGCCGGCGCGGTCCAGCCGCCGACAATGGTCAAATTCAATCCACGCAGCATGTCAGTGACCCTGGCCCGGGTTAGCAAGCGGCAGCGGTCCGGCGATTTCTGGAACGCGCCGGGCAGCGTGGTCTTCGCCTTCAAGCTAAGGGTGCTGCTGCCCACCATCATGAAGGCCGGGGCCGTGGAGGTTTCGGTGGACCACAACGACGTCTATCTCCTTAGCTTCCAGCGGGACAGCGTGGAGTTGGGCACGTCCCGCATCACCCCGGATCTGAGCAAGAAGGGGCTCCGCGTCCTCACAATACGCGCGCCCAAGAGGGCCGTGTCCGACGGATACGACTCCATCCTGATCACCGGGGCAGAGGGGGACGCTGCCTACTCGCTGGGGCACCTCATGCTCGTGGAGTAGGAGTGGGAAGGTACGGGAGGGGCTTGTGCGAAGGGTCTCGGGTACCCCTCCCGCGCGGCGACGCTGCTACGGAGGGGTGGTGAGGAAGCGCTCCAGGTGCCAGATGGTCTGCTCGGGGTACTCGATCATCGGCATGTGGCCGCAGTCTCGAAACATCACCGTGCGGATCTGCCGGATGTTGTCCAGCGAGCGCATCACCGATGGCACGGCCGTGAGCTTGTCGTGGTCCCCCCACAGGGCGAGCACCGGCATGTGCAGGTGCTGCAGCCGGTCGGAGTAGTCACGGTTCGCCAGGTCGCTGCACAGGGTCTCGCACACCGCGAGCCAGCGGCGGAAGTTGGGCAGGTGCGGGGCGTCGCGAGCGAAGGATTTCTTGAACCAGCGGATGTTCTCGTTGTCCCGGGGCTTGGTAACAAAAATATTGCTGATGATGAAGCCGGAGCCCAGGGCCATCAGGGGCAGCAGGATCTGGCGGCGCAGGGCGTAGCGGGCCCCGGTGCGCATCCAGCGGGGCAGGGGGGCGACGCCCGCGGCGCAGATCAGGGCCAGGCCGTCGAACTGCCCGGGCCGCTTGAGGGCCGCGGCCAGACAGATCGCGCCGCCCATGGAGTGACCCACCAGGGTGCACCGGCCGATGCCGCGCCGGTCCAGGAAGTCGAGCAGGTGATCGCGCAACAGCTCCACGTTGTACTCGACGTCGGGCTTCTCGCTCCAGCCGCAGCCCACCAGGTCGAGGCCGACCACGCGGTGGCGCTTGGCCATCTCCCGGGCGACGGGCTCGAAGTGGGTGGCGTTGGCGCCCAGCCCATGCACCATCACGATGGTGTGCTCACCCTCGCCCACGTCGAAGAAGACCGTGCGGTACGGATCTGCCGCGCGGTACTGGGGGAAGGGGAAAGATTTGGACCGGCCCATGCCCAGGGAGGTGCCCCTGGATTTGCGGCCAAGCGGCTTGTCCCCGGGCAGGGTGCGCGGGGGGGCCAGCGGTCTTGGAGCAAGCTTTCTGGCGAAGTTGGCTACCATCGTATTGACCTCGACGGACTCTGTGCCGTGCTCTTACCCTTATATCCCCGGTGCCAAAGGTAGACAAAAAAACTACCTTATCCCACATTGGCACCCTGTAAGGGCTGCCACACGGCTGCGTTAGAAACCACAGATCCGACAAGCATTCAAGGCCATTTATGACGGTGGTCCTGGATCCTTGGTCTTTCTGTGAGGTTACGCACTTGCGAGTCGTAGTATTCTGACTGTCCCTGTAAGTACAAGGAGATCCAGATGCGAAAAATTCTGGCGGCCCTGTTGTTGATGGTTCCTGCCCAGGCCGGGGCAGACGGCCCAGTAGCCCCGGTAATTGCAGCAAAATCAAAGATTGCCAGCGTGCTGGCTTACAGCGACCAGGCGCGGGTGTTCCGTGAGGCCACGGTGAAGCTCCCTGCCGGGGAGATCGAACTGGCCCGGCTGCCCAGGCTGTGCCGCACCGACACGGTGAGGGTGGAGAGCAAGACCGCCACGGTGTTGCGCACGGAGATCATCACCGGGCGCGGCAAGGCCATGCCCCGCCAGGCCGAGGCCAAGAAGCTGCTGGCCAGCGTGGAGGCGCTGCTGGATAAGAGGGAGGATCTGTGGGCCGAACAGAGGGTCCTCTCCGCCGAGCTGGCCTTCATCAACGGCCTGGAGCTGGCCGATGCGGACGAGGAGTCGCAGCGGCGCAAAGGGCCAGCGCCGGGCATCTTCGCCGCGGCCTGGGAGCGCGTGCTCGGCTGGATGGCGGGGCGCACCGTGAAGATCAACGCCCGCCTGGTCCAGCTCAAGGCCCAGGTCCGGACCCTGGGGCAGGAGCTGCACAAGCTGAGCGTGGCAGCCCAGGAGCTGGACCTCGGCTCGGTGGGGCAGCCGGTGACCCGGGTAGTGGCCAGGCTCAAGGGCGCCCCCGGCAGGCACAAGATCACGGTCTCGTACCTGGTGCCATCGGTGCGGTGGGTTCCCTCCTACGACCTGCGCTATGACCCCGCGCGGCGCAAGGTGGAGGCGGTGTACTACGCGCTGGTAAACCAGGCCTCGGGAGAGGACTGGAAGGGGGCGCGCCTGCGGTTCTCCACGGACATGCCCCGGCGGCTCATGGCCATCCCGGAGCTGCCTGCCTGGACCCTGGGGCGCAAGCGTGACTTCCACCCCAAGCCGTCCAAGCAGGTGGAGCCCGCGCCTCGGCCCTGGCGTCCATCGCCCGTGGCGGCCGCGCAGGACCCGGTGGTGAGCTGGGTCCGCGCCGCCCTGAGCAGGGCAAGGGGACACGATGGGAGGCGCACCCGAGGCCGTGACATCAGCGCGCTCCTGGACGGGGCCGTGCTGGGCGGGGCCGCGCCACCTCGCGGTTACAAGGCCAAGATGAAGCGCCGGCCCTCCCCGCCACCTCGAAGCCCCATGCCCTCAAGGCCCGAGCCTTCGCCCGCGGAGGTTAGCGAAGATGAGGGGGACATGATGCACGCCGACGCGGCGCCCGCGCCCGAGCCGGTCATGGCCGAGACCGCGTCTTATCAAACCGTGAGCAAGAAGCGGTCCCGCGGCGGGTTCAGCTTCGGCTCACGCTCCTCGGGCCGCCGCACCGAGCGCCTGCCCTGGGGCGCTGACGGCTACCGCCCGCCCTACATCCACCCGGACCTGCCCGCGGCCGCGGCCAAGGGCTACCACTTCACCCTCTACGCCCCGGGCTCCCACACCGTGCCCTCCACGGGCAAGGCCCGGCGAGTGCCCCTCATGAGCAAGACCTTCCCGGTGGAGCCGGTGTACCGCATCACCCCCGGGCGCGCGCCGTGGGCCTACCTCATGGCCACCGTGAAGAACGGCACGGGGCGCCCCATCCTGCGGGGCAAGGCCCACCTGTTCGCCGGGGCCATGTTCAGGGGCAAGAGCTGGCTCAACACGGCCCTGCCCGGGCACAAGATCGACCTGCCCCTGGGCGTGGACGACGCGGTGAAGGTGTCGCGCCACCAGACCCAGAAAACAGTGGTGGACGGGGTGGTGTTCAAGGACGACGTCACCGAGTACACGGTCACCGTTGAGATCGCCAACAACCACGCCTACCCCATCAAGGTGGAGCTCCATGACCAGGTGCCCCTGAAGCAGGGAGAGAAGGTGGAGATCAAGGTGCCGGAGGGCCAGGACATGGGCAAGCCCGACGACCAGGGCCGGCTGCGCTGGAAGGGAACAGTGCCGGCCCGCAAGGTGAAGAAGGTGAAGTTCACCTTCCAGATCGTTCGCCCCAGGGACTGGGAACTGAGGCAGAACATATCTGCAAAGGTGCACCCAGCAGTACCGGGTGCAGCTTTGCATGTTTTGTCGACGAGCGGAGCGAAGTCGAACAATGGATAGGGAAAGCGCCATGAAGATCACGATCCTGTTACTGACCGCCCTGCTCCCTGCCACGGCCGCGGCCAGGGCCCCCATCGCCAGCGTCATCGTCTACGGCGACCGGGCCCAGGTGACCCGCTCCCAGAGCGTGTCCTGCGCCACGGGGAAGGCGCGGTTCACGGGCCTCCCCTCCACCTTGCAGACCGACACCTTGCACGCCTCTCTCTCCGGCGGGGGCGGCGGGGCCGTGCTCGGACTGACCCACACGCCAGAAGCGACTGGACCGCAGGCCGAGGCCAAGGCCCTGCAGGAGAAGGTCCGCGTCATCGACCTGAAGATGGTGGGGCTGAGCCGGGAAACCAACGCCGCCAGGGCCGTGCAAAAGAAGCTGGCCGCCTACCGCAACCACCTGGGCAAGGTGTGGGCGCGGCAGGCGGCGCTCAAAAAGCCGGACCTGAAGTCATGGGACGCCGGCCTGGCCCTGCTCCAGCGGCGCGAGCTGGCCGCCCGGGTGCGGGGGCGCAAGGCGGCGAGCGCGAGCAGGGAGCTGAGCCGGAAGCGGCAGCTCCTCGTCGCTGACCTGGCCCGGGTGGAGCGAAAGCGGCGGCGGGTGACCCTGGCCGTGGAGGTGCTGCTCCGTTGCAGCGGGCAGCGCAAGGTGGACCTGGCCTACACCGTGCCGGGCGCCAGCTGGAGTATGCGGCACCAGCTCCGCGCCGAGCAGGGCGGGCGCCGGGTCACCCTGGTGGCCCTGGGCGCTGTGCGGCAGGGCACGGGGGAGGACTGGAGCGGGGTGAAGCTCGCCCTCTCCACGGCCAACCTCACGCGCAAAAACGTGCCCCCCTCCATCCGGCCCATGTATGTGAGCACTCAGAAACCGGCGGATACACGCAAGGTGCTCACCCGCCGCTTCGAGCAGCGCAAGCACCTGAAGACCTCCCGGCAACAGGCCCCCTCCACGCCACGCCCGGGCGGCGCGGCGGCCGCTGCTTCCCCGGCGGCTGACCTGGCCATGAGCATGCCCGCCCAGGGGCGCGTGACCATCCCGGCCGATGGGCGGGAGGTGGTGGTGACACTTGGAAAGCGCACGGTGGCCGCCCGCTCGGTGTTTGAGACCGTGCCCAAGCTCTACCCCTACATCTACACCCGGGTCACCGCGGACAACCCCTTCGCCTTCCCCCTGCTGCCGGGGCCGGTGGAGCTCTTCTCCGGCAAGGCCTCTCTGGGCAAGACCCGGCTCAAGCTGCACGCCCCCGGCGAGCCCGTCTCCTTCACCCTGGGCGTGCATAACCAGCTGCAGGTCAAGCGGTACATCAAGAAGGAGAAGCTCGAGGGGGCGGGCGCCTTCGGCAGCAAGAAGAAGCTGCGCCACCGCTACGTGTATGACCTGGGCAACTGGACCAAAAAGGCCCGCACCGTCCGCGTGCTGGAGAACATCCCGGTGAGCCGCATCAAGGACGTGCAGGTGCTGCTGGGCGACGAGACCACCAAGCCCACGACCTGGAACAAGGAGGACGGCCACCTGGCATGGGAGGTCAAGGTGCCGCCCCGCACCAAGAAGAAGCTGATCCTCGACTTCACCGTGAAGCTGCCCAAGGACTGGGTTGTGCAGGGGTATAACTAGGCCTCCGTGTGAGGTTCAGTCGGTCTTCAGTATCTGCTTTTGCTTAATCGCCCCCATGAACGTCGAAGGCGTAGCGCAGGGCAAGGTCGCCGCCCAGGAGGCTAGCCTCGGCTAGCTTTCCATCGTTCAAGGCGTGCACGAAGACCTGACCGGTAAGGTGCAGGTTATCCACGACCTCCACCGACAGGGTGATGAAGGGGGTGCCAAACAACTTGAATTCGGTGGTGTCGACGGCGCCTGCGCCAGAGTCTTTGCACTTGTTGTAGTAGTCGCATTCCACCGACCGCTGGCCCGTGAACTCCGGGTGGTTCTGCATAATTATGCCGAGCTGTCCAGAGAGCCAGGGCAGGGGTTTGACTTCAAGGAATACAGCGAGCCGGAAGTACACGTAGAGCATGGTGTTATGGGTTTCGGCGGACCATGATGACTCGGGCGGAAGGTAGTAGCTGCCGCCGGTCAGTCTTTCCTGCCAGGTGTAGGACATGGAGGTCAGGTTGATCTCCGAGGTGAAACCACCCGAAACCGGCTCCGTGGGGAGGGTGATCCTGAAATGTGGGCCGCCCCTGCCAAGCACCGTGTTGCCCACTTCGTCCACCGTGAGATCGCTGGTCAGCGAGGAGCCGCCAGGCAGGGCAAAGTCAAACTCCAGGCCCAGCTCCATCCAGTCGAAGATCCCGTAGGCCAGCCGCGCCCGCACTGACTTGTTGAGCAGGACCTGGCCGGGCTGGCCCTGGGCGCGCGTCCCCTTCTGGCTATGGGTAAGGGTGTCTGAGAAGCCCCCCTCCAGGGCCAGGTGCCCCTTCTTCAAGAGGGGGCCCACCGCGTGGAGCCCGCCCGGAGCACTTGTGGCCGCGGCCTGGCGCACCAGGTAGTTCGTGGTGGAAGTAGGGCACCCCCCTGTCAGCGCCAGGAGCAGGGCGATGGAAAAGATCCTCACAAGGAGCACCTTTCTATTCTCTCACAGCACCTCCCGCAGGAACCTCCCCGTATAACTCCCCTCGCACCTGGCCACCTCCTCGGGGGTTCCCACGGCCACGATCTCGCCGCCGCGGTCGCCTCCCTCGGGGCCCAGGTCCATGGGTAACGAGCAGCCTGGGGGGCTCCGCTCCCCCGGCACCTCGTTCGGGCCTACGGCCCGGTTGTTTTTCGCCTGGCCTTGCCAGGCTGTGGCCGGGCGCCAAACGCCCGGCGGGATGTCATCGCCCTGGTCGCGGTCGTGTTCGCCGCTACAGCACCTCCCGCAGGAACCTCCCCGTATAACTCCCCTCGCACCTGGCCACCTCCTCGGGGGTTCCCACGGCCACGATCTCGCCGCCGCGGTCGCCTCCCTCGGGGCCCAGGTCCATGACATGGTCCGCGCATTTAATGACGTCCAGGTTGTGCTCGATGACGATGACCGTGTTGCCCGCGTCCGCCAGGCGGTGCAGCACCCTTAGCAGCTTGTTGATGTCGTCGAAGTGCAGGCCGGTGGTGGGCTCGTCCAGGATGTAGAGGGTGTTGCCGGTGTCCCGCTTGGACAGCTCCCGGCTCAGCTTGACCCGCTGGGCCTCGCCCCCCGAGAGCGTGGGCGCGGGCTGGCCCAGGTGCAGGTACTCCAGGCCAACGTCTGCGAGCGTGTCCAGGGTGCGCCGCAGCTTCCGGTGGTTCTCGAACACCCCCCGCGCCTTGTCCACGGAGAGCCCCAGCACCTGGGAGATGGTCAGCTCCTTGAACCGCACCCGCAGGGTGGCGTCGTTGAACCGCTTGCCCCCGCACACCTCACACGGCACGTACACGTCGGGCAAGAAGTGCATCTCCACCTTCTTCACCCCGTCCCCCTGGCACGCTTCGCAGCGCCCCCCCTTGACGTTGAACGAGAAGCGCCCTGGTTTGAAGCCGAAGGCCCTCGACTCCGGGGTCTGGGCGAAGATCTTGCGGATGTCGTCGAACGCCTTGGTGTAGGTGGCCGGGTTGGAGCGCGGGGTGCGCCCGATGGGGCTCTGGTCGATATGGATCGCCTTGTCGATGCTCTCCATGCCCTCGATGCTGGCGTGCTTCCCCACCATGTCCCGGCTGCCGTACAGGCGCCGCCGCAGCAGCGGGTAGAGCACGCCGATGACCAGGGAGCTCTTGCCCGCCCCCGACACGCCGGTCACCGCTGTGAGCGCGCCCAGAGGGAAGGCCGCGTCGATCTTCTTCAGGTTGTTCTGGCTCACCCCCTTGAGCACGAGCTCCCCCGCGTCGGGGACACGCCGCTCCCCCGGAACCTCAATGGCCAGCTCACCGGACAGGTACCGCCCGGTGAGGCCACTATCCTCGTGCAGGCCGCCGGTGTCGCCGCTGTACACCACCTCGCCCCCCAGCGCGCCGGCGCCGGGCCCGAAGTCAATCACATGGTCCGCGCTCTCGATGGTCTCGGCGTCATGCTCCACCACGATGACGGTGTTGCCGTTGTCCCGCAGCCGCCGCAGGGTCTCGATGAGGCGCAGGTTGTCCCGCTGGTGCAGCCCGATGGAGGGCTCGTCCAGCACGTACATCACCCCGGACAGCTCGCTGCCCAGCTGGCTGGCCAGGCGGATGCGCTGGGCCTCGCCCCCGGACAGCGACGGGCCGCCCCGGTCCAGGGTCAGGTAGTCCAGGCCCACCGACACCAAAAAACCCAGGCGGGCGCCGATCTCCTTGAGCAGCTCGTCGGCCACCATGGCCTGGCTGCCCGGCAGGTCCATGCGCCCCAGGTGGGCCAGGGTTTCGGCCACGGACCAGCGGCTCAGCTCCTCCAGGCGGGCGCCCCCCACGCGCACGGCCCGAGACTCCGCCCTCAGCCTGTGCCCGCCGCAGTCGTGGCACGCCGAGTCGGACAGATACTTCTGGTAGTACTCGCGCATGGCCGGCGACTTGGTCTCGGTGTAGCGCCGCATGAGGGAGTTGATCACCCCCTCGAACTTCATGGCGAACCGCCCCTTGCCCCGCTTGTGCTTGTAGTCCACCTGCACCCGCTCGTCGCCCAGGCCGTAGAGCACCAGGGTCTGCTTGGCCCTGGCCATGCGCTTCCACGGGCGGTCCAGGTCGATGCCGCAATGCTCCTCCAGGGCCAGGAAGATCTGATAGTTCCACCCGTCGCCGCGCTCCATCACCGCGGCCAGCGGCTCGATGGCCCCCTGCCGGATGGAGAGGTCCGGGTTGGGCACCACCAGGCCCGGGTCCATGTCCAGGCTGCGCCCCAGGCCGTTGCACGACGGGCACATGCCCAGGGGGCTGTTAAAAGAGAAGCTCTGGGGCGACAGCTCGGGCAGGCCCACGCCGCAGTCGGGGCAGGCCCGGTGCTGGCTCAGGCGCAGCCCTGGCGCCCCCACCTCCAGGTCAGCCACTACCAGGTTCCCCTCACCCTCGCGCAGGCAGGTCTCCACCGAGTCGCTCAGCCGGGAGTCAGACGCAGAGGCAGGGTCCAGCCGGTCCACCACCAGCTCGATGGTGTGCTTGCGCGTCTTGGCCAGCTTGAGCCCCGCCTCCAGGCGCTTGACCTGCCCGTCCACCCGCACCCGCACGAACCCCTTGCTCTTCAGGTCGGCCAGCAGGTCCTTGTGCGTGCCCTTGCGGTTCTCCACCAGCGGGGCCAGGAGCAGGCGCTGCCCCTCCTGCCGCCGCACCTCGGCCACGATCTCCCCGGAGGAGAGGGGCTCCACCACCCGGTCGCATCCCGGGCAGTGCTGCACGCCCACCCGCGCGTAGAGCACGCGCATGTAGTCGTAGATCTCGGTGATGGTGCCCACCGTGGACCGTGGGTTGGACGAGGCGGTCTTCTGCTCGATGGCGATGGTGGGGCTCAGCCCGCGGATCTGGTCGTAGGCCGGCTTCTCCATCTGCCCCAGGAACTGGCGTGCGTAGGAGGAGAGGGACTCCACGTAACGCCGCTGCCCCTCGGCGTAGAGGGTGTCGAAGGCCAGGGACGACTTGCCGCTGCCGCTCACCCCGGTGAAGACCACCAGCTGCTTTTTTGGCAGGGCGAGGCGCTCGATCTTCAGGTTGTGCTGCCGCGCGCCGCGGATCTCGATGATGTCAGGTTCCATGCTTGAATCTTCTGGGTAGCTGAAAGGATGTTCAGTATGCGTTTGCCCCGCCTGTTCGTCAACACCGTTTGCCCTGCGGGCCCAACCCGGACATCATAATGACTCACTAATCAAGGAGAAGCACATGCCGGCGACCGTTCGCGCCTCCCACATCCTGCTCATGTACGAGGGCTCTGCCCGCTCAAGCGCCACCCGCACCAAGGAAGAGGCCGAAACCCTCATCGCTGACATCAAGACCCAGATCGACGGCGGCACCGACTTCGCCGCCCTGGCCGGCAAGTACTCCGACTGCCCCTCCGGCAGCCAGGGCGGGGACCTGGGCCCCTTCGGCCCGGGCCAGATGGTCAAGCCCTTCGAGGACGCCGCCTTCAACCTGGAGGTTGGCGGGGTGAGCGATGTTGTGGAGACGGCCTTCGGCTACCACATCATCACGCGCACCGGCTGATATCTAATGTAAGATAGCCGTTCATCATGCGGCGCGTAATTCAGGGTGATCTCGGGCCAGCCACGCTCGTGCCCGCGGGTGAGGCGGCTGCCGGTGACAACCCCCGGCTCTTCTTGGATGAGTTCGAGGCGGCGGGATACCTGCGGAGCCAGTTCCTCGCAGACCCGGCCGACATGGCCGCGCTGCGCCAGATCCTCGACGAGGCCGAGCAGGCCAGCATGGACAACCTCTCCGACGAGGACGTGCTCATGCGCCTGGCTGGCCACCTGGTCACGGGGACCGTCAGCCTCATCGAGGGGTCTGTTCCAGGCGGCGGGGCAGGGGGCGGTGGCGGGGGCGGCGCCGCGGACGCCAACAAGAATGCCGCCAACGCCCCCGAGGACGCCGCCAAGGCCGCGGCTCCAGTCAAGGCCGAGGACGAGACCCTCATCGACGTGGTGATTCAGCTGATGTACTGGAACCCGGTCACCGGCAAGCCCAAGGCCTTCCCCAAGGGGGTGAAGGTGAACCTGGTGAACAACAGCTCGGTGATCGAGTCCCGCACCACCAACGACCAGGGCATCTGCACCTACAACGAGCGTAAGTACACCAGCGAGAAGCCCTACCTCATCGCCGAGTTCCTGTTCAACGAGTACATCGACCTGGACAAGAACGAGCTTGTGTCCGCTGGCAACGTCAGCCCCGGGGACCAGCGGCGGCTCCTGCGCATGCCGCGCATGTGGGACAGCACCAAGGAGAAGAAGTTCGTGGACAACCGCGGCGGGCGCTTCTCCAAGGGCAAACTCAGCTCCATGATCAAGGGGCAGCAGGGCAGCGCGGGCTCGCCCTGGAAGATCCAGGTGGACCATGGCTGGGAGAAGCTCTGGGCCACCTACACCTTCTACAACCCCCTGGCCAAGAAGACGGACGGGGTCTGCTACGGCGGCTTGCTCGAGGTGTTCAACGACGCTGGCATGTCAGGCAACGCCCAGGTGGCCGGCGGCACGGTCATCGATAAGGCCAAGGGGCTCTGCTACATCGGGCTCTGGCGCAAGACCGCCCGTGACAAGCTGCACATGAAGTTTCGCTACAGCGCCAACGCCTACCTGAACATGAAAAAGAAGGCCGCGGCGCGCAAGGTGCTCACCGTGAGCGACGCGTCCCTGTACAGCTACTCGGGCAAGAAGCGCCGCCGCTACTATCCCTTGCCGGCCGAGTGGCGCAGCAAGAAGCAGTTCGCCCACCTGGGCAAGAAGCGCGCGCTCTACGAGGTGCAGATCAAGAAGGGCATCAGCAAGGGCCAGCCCATCGCCTTCTGCCTGGACGACTTCGTGCTGGTGGACAGCGGCACCCCGGTGGCCAAGACCAAGGACGATCCCTACACCATCTTCAACAACCTGATGGGGATCCGGGACCCGCACAAGGACGAGCCGTACTTCACCAAGCACGAGGTGAGCAGCAACCACTTCGCGGCGAGCCGTTTCTACTACCGGGCAGGCAAGGGGAGCACCGAGGTCACCCGGGTGGTGGCCTACAAGCGGGACTTCTACGACCTGCTCAACAAGCGCACCACCCGAGGGGACATCATCGGGGCCCGGGCCGCGGTCAAGGATGACCACATCAAGGCCGATCAGCAGAACCCCATTGTCAGCGGGGCCGGGAACTACACGGTGCACTACTTCCACGACTGCGCCATCTACAAGGGCAAGCCCCTGGCGCACCTGCTTGTTTACTGGTCCATCGAGTTCAAGAAGAGCACCACCCACGCGCCGGCAAGCGCCAAGGCCCTGAAGCGCTACAAGCGCTCCACCCTGGCGGTGAAGGTCCGCCACGAGGGGCTGCACCCGTCAGCTCCCAAGCGCAGCCGGCGCAGGCACAAGAACTACCGCATGCGGCCCACGAGGGGGGCGACCCGCACCGTCAAGGTTTGCTTCCATATCGAGGCCCGCAAGGCCCAGCCCACCCACACGACCATCACCGTGAGGAGCGACCACCGCGACTTCCGCGACGAGATGGGCCTGAGGAACGCGCTCTTCTCCGAGAGCAGCTACAAGCTGGACAAGAGGTACCGGAGCCGCGACCGGGCCGACAAGCTGCGGTTCTACTCCTACACCTTCGCCCACGAGCTGGGCCACGCTCTGGGCCTGGACGACGAGTACCTGGAGGGGGTGAAGGACGGGCTCAGCAGCGAGGAGATCTGGAGCTGCCCCGCGGTGCCCAGGTACGACCAGTACTACCCGGGCATGCCCTTCACCGTGGAGGGGGAGGTCTCCATGATGGTGGACAACAAGGCCCTCCGCCTGCGCCACTTCTGGCAGTACCTCTGCTTCATCAACGAGAACGCCCAGGTGCAGCGGCTGCTCGGCAACATCAAATACCGCCTGGAGTACCCCATCCGGGGCGGGCCCACCCTGCGCTTCTCCCTCAAGCCCCGGCACAAGAAATACTACGAGCCCCAGCGGAAGAAGGAGAGCCCCGGGTTAACCCATGGCACCGCCGGCAACATGGATCTCTTCCTCTACAAGATCGGCAAGGACGAGACCCAGCGGTTCAACGTAAAGGCAGGCTTCTCGGGCTTCGACTCCATCCTCGTCGTAAGGTTCTTCATGCACTTCGCCTGGCCGCAGAACGCCGCGACCAAGGCGATCCTCGACTGGGAAAAACAGGTGGCGGTGCTCAAGAAGTTCCAGAACGAGGTGAGCAAGTTCTCCGGCTGGAACAACGGGCCGGCCTATACCCTGGACTGCGCCAGCGGCGACTACCGCAGCTGCCTGATTTACTTCCGGCCTCACTACGACCTCTCCTTTCCCAACGCCCCGGCCAACGCCCAGTTCAAGATCAAGGTGCGCCCGCACATGAAGCGGGGGACCGCAGCCCAGAACCTCCAGGACATCTACAAGGAGAACCTGACCGGGAACTCCATCGCGGTGACGGACAAGGTCAAGTGGCCCACGGTGCTGCGCTACATGCTCGGCTTGAAGCCGATCTCGGTCACCGGCGCCGGGGCCGCCAAGAAGATCACGCCCGTCACCACCATCTCGGAGGCTGACCTCAAGCACCTGAGCGACTGGGTGAAATCTCAGGTCCGCAGGGACTACACGGTGAAGAAGCACTGATCATGGCCCGCGCCCCGTACCCACAACCTCTGGCTGACGCCTCGCGTGGCTCCGTGGCCGCCGCGGACCTGGACCCGGCCCTGCGCCCCAAGCTCGGCACTGCCATCACGTTGGAGCTGCCCGAGGTGGAGGAGCCAGCGCAGGTGGACGATGACGAGGATGAGGAGGAGGGGGAGGGCGGTGCGTACCTGGATCCGCCGGACGATGACGACGACGACGACGATGACGATGACGATGAGGATGCCTGGGACGACGAGGAAGACGCCGCGGATCTGGTGGTTGAGGAGGATGATGAGGAGGAGGAGTGGGATGACACCGGCGATGAGGTGCGGTGGCTGCTGAGTGGTCCGGAGCCTCACCTGCTCCTGGCCGTGGGGAGCACATACTACTGGCTGGTTGACCTGCTCAAGGGCGAGGCCATCGCCGGCGCGCCCCTGAGCGATCATGCCCTGGCCGCCTTCCTCCCCGACGGCCGCTACTGCTATCGGCCGGGCTCCGTCATGGTGGTGCGCGACGCCACGCCGGTGGATCCGGACGACGACTTCCCCGGGGAGTGGGCGACCATGCCCGGGTTCGACCTGACCACCCAGATCCTCACCTTCGCGCCCGACGGGGCGGATGTGGTGGCGGCCTTTCAGAACTTTGGCAACCCAAAGGAGCCCAGGAAGAGGACCCTGCTGGCCACGCGGTTCGAGCTGGGGGGATCCGTGCTGGATACGGCCTGGAGTGCGTCCCGGGAGGCCGTGGGCTGGGACTCCCCCATGCTCTCCAGCGGCGCCCTGGCCTTGCACCTTCCAGACGGCATGCACCTTGTCCGCCCCGACGGCAGCGCGGGGCCGGTCATACCGGCGGTGCTCGTGCCCGAGTTGATCTCGGCCGACGCCTCTGATCAGCTCTGGGGCTTCGCGCCCGGAGACGACGACGGCCTGGATCTGGTGTGCCTGGATGCTCAAGGGCGGAGCGTGGCCAGTGTGCCGATCCTGGGGGAACCCACACAGCCGCCCATCCCCCTGGCTGACGGCAGCGTGGCGGTGGTTACCGGCCTGGGCGTGATGGTGATACAGAACGGGCGCATGGCCTGGGAGAAGGCGCTGCCCGGCGGCCCGAGCATGTTGGCCACGGGCACAAAGTGTCAGCATCTGCTGATCAAGGGGGGGGATATGCTCACCCTGCTGCGCGGGGATCCTCACCGGATCTGGAGTGTGCGCATGCCCGGCCGTGAAGCCATCACATCCAACCCCGTGGTCACCTCCGACGGGGGCGTGCATGTGGCCGCCGGCCTGAAGATCTACTCACTCACGAGGTAAACGGTGGCGGACGACATCTTCCTTCTTTACTACTGGCCCATGCTGCCCGGGCGCGGTGAGTTTGTCCGCCTGGCCCTGGAGGACGCGGGGGCGACCTACGAGGATGTTGCGCGGATGCCCGAGGAGGACGGCGGCGGAATCTCAGCCGTGCTCCGGGCGCTCAAGGGCGCCGAACCCGGTCCGCCCCCTCTGGCTCCGCCAGTGCTGAAGCATGGCGAGATCACCCTGTGCCAGACGGCCAACATCCTGCTCTACCTCGGGCCCCGGCTGGGCCTCTGCCCGCGTGATGAGGCCGGGCGCCTGGCCGTGAACCAGCTGCAGCTCACCCTGGAGGATCTCGTGAGCGAGGTGCACGCCACCCACCACCCCGTGGCCACTGCCCTGTACTACGAGGATCAGAAAGCAGAGGCCGCCCGGGCCGCGGAGCAGTTCCTGGACAGCCGCCTGGGCAAATTTCTCGGCTACTTCGAAACCGTGCTCCTGGATAACGGCGGGGCCAACCTGGTTGGGGCGGGGGTGAGCTACGCGGACCTCTCCCTGTTCCAGGTGGTGGAGGGGCTGCGGTACGCCTTCCCCAACGCCATGGGCCGGCTGGATCCGGAGATCCCCGCGGTGAGCGCCCTGGCCGCCGAGATCATCGACCGGCCGGGGATCCGGGCTTACCTGGGATCGGACCGCCGGATCCCCTTTAACGAGGACGGCATCTTCCGCAGCTATCCGGAGCTGGATCCGGCGTGACGGTCTCGGCCTGCTGGTACGAGGGCGGGCTGCGCTTTGCCTGCCAGGGGAGCAGCTGCTGCTGCCGGGCCCAGGAGATCGACACCTATGTGTTCCTGAGCATCGAGGATCGCCGCCTCCTGGCCGCATTCCTGGGCATCCCCACGGCCAGCTTCACCCGGCGCTACTGCGCGCGCACGGACGGCGACATACACCTGCGCCACCCGGAGCGGGACTGCGTCTTCCTGTACAAGGGCCGCTGTCAAGTGTACGAGGCGCGCCCGGAGCAGTGCCGCACCTGGCCCTTCTGGCCCGAGAACATGAGCGAGCGGGTGTGGCGGGATGAGGTGGCGCCCTTCTGCGCAGGGGTGGGTAAGGGGCGGCGCTACACCAGGGAAGAAATAAACAAACTTCTCGGAAGGTAATACCGGAAAGCCTGATGTAGTCCCACTCCTGCTGTCCTTCTTTTCCAAATATTGTGATTTCGACTTGATAAGTGGATCGCTTGACGATGATGCGCGTCTGGAGAACCCTTTCTGGGTCGTTCTACTCGCCGATTGGTAAACGACCCAAGCGAGTGGTGGAGGAGACTGAGATGAGAGCGAGTAGACTGTTGTGGGCCGGGGCCCTGTCCCTGTCCTTGGTGCTGGGTGGCATCGCCTGCAGCGATGATTCTGGCGACGACAACACACAGAAAGACCAGGGCGTTGTTCCCGACAAGAAGGTCCCCAAGCCTGACAAGGGCAAGGACGGCGCTATCGTGGATCTGGCCGTCGTCGACAAGGGCACCACGAACCAGGACGGCGCCCTCCCCGACGTTACGACCACCAAGGACAGCACAATCGTCCACAAGGACGGCTCCGCCGGCGGCAAGGCCTGCACCAAGGCCAAGACGACGACCTTCAAGGCAAAGGTCGCCACGATCACCGGCAGCATCGCCTCCACCCGCAAGGACAACGACGTCAGCTTCAAGACCTCCATGTGCACGGGACAGATAACCCCGGCCGCCGAGGATATCTACGCAATCAAGCTGACCGCGGGCAACGCCTACACCTTCTCGGCAAAGCCCAGCACCAGCTACAACCTGGGCATCTACCTGCTCAGCAGCTGCTCCACGCCGTTGAAGTCCTGCGTGGCCGGCGCGGACAGCAAAAGCTCCGGCACAAATGAGAGCTTCATCTACATCCCCAAGGTTACGGGCACCTACTACCTGGGCGTCGACAGCCGCTACACCGCGGGCTCGACCTGGTCCTACGGTACCTACACCATCACCGTCACCGACAAGGGCAAGCCGGCCAAGGGCGACAGCTGCACCAACATGCTGCCCCTCACATGGGCCGCGGGCAAGGCCACGGCCACGGGCAACAACAAGACCTTCAACCCGATGCTGAACATGGCCAGCAGCGGCTGCACCTACTGGGACACCGAGGGGAACGACGTGTTCTACAGCCTGCCCGTGACCAAGGGCAAGGTCTACGAGGTCAAGGTCACCCCGGGTTCCGGCTGGTACGCCGCGGTGTACGCCCTGTCCAGCTGCTCCAAGACCGCCTGCATCGGCGGGTCAGACTACGGCACCTCCTCAGGCGGCCCCAGTGAGTTCATGTTCGTGGCCACCAAGACCGGCAACCAGATCATCGGCGTGGACAGCCGCTATGCGTCCACCAGCTCGTACGGCACGGGCAGCTACACCCTGCTCGTCACCGAGGCGACCCCCAAGGCCGGCGCGTTCTGCACCAAGCCCACACCAATGACCTTCACCGCGGGCGTGGCCACGGTCTCCGGCGACACCACCAACGCCAAGAACGACCTGGTCATGGGGCTCGGCTCCTGCGTGGGCGACGACACCGTGGGCCCGGACCTGTTTTACAGCTTCACCGCCAAGAAGGGGCAGGGCTACATCGTGGAGACCACCGGCGTGGACTTTGACAGCGCCATCTACGTGCTCACCTCATGCTCAATCAACTCTTGCGTGGCCGGCGCGGACTCCAGCTCCGGCTCCACCACCGGTGAGACGTTGAAGTTCACGGCAAACACCGCGGGCACCTACATCATCGGCGTGGACTCGGACGCCGCCGCGGACAAGGGCAAGTTCACCCTCAAGGTTTCCGAGTTCACCGCGCTGACCAACGACAAATGCTCCGGCGCCAAGACCGTGACCCTGACCTCCGGCAAGGGGCAGGTCAAGGGCGACACCTCCAACGCCACCAACACGGTGAAGCTGAGTTCGTCCGGTTGTGTTGGCTGGGCGACCTCCGGTCCGGATGTGTTCTACAAGTTTTCCGCCACGGCGGGTAAGCAGTACCTGATCAAGGCCACGCCGTCCGCCACGTTCGACCCGCAGATCTACGCCTTCACCAAGTGTGGCTCCGAGGAGACTACATGCCTGGGCGGCGCGGATAAGTCATACTCCGGCGGCGGTGTGGAGAGCTTCAAGTTCACGGCCAAGACCACCGGTACGGTGTACGTCGCCGTCGACTCGTTCTCAGCTTCAGGCAGCACCTATTCGGGGACCTTCACCCTGGACATCACCGAGCTCACAGTGGCCAAGCACAGCAAGTGCTCCGCCGCGGAGCTGGTGACCCTCACCAGCGGCAAGGCCACAGTGACCGGTGACACCAACAACGCGTCCGATGAGTTCAAGACGCTGATCTGTAGGAGCCATGGCTCCACCTACAGCACCAGCGTGCTGGACGGGCCGCAGCTGTATTACAAGTGGGGCACCACGGCAGGCAAATGGTACAAGCTGACATTGACGCCCAAGACCACCAGCCAGTACCTCTACATCTTCAGCACCTCCACCTGCACGGCCAGCTCCATCAAGACCGACTGCTCGAGCTTCGGCAAGACCGGTACGGCCCTGGGCAGCGTGGGCACCAGCTACCCGCGGGTCGTGTATTACAGGGCCGGCGCCGGCGGCTTCAGCTACTTCGCCGTGGACTCCTCGGCCTCAGCCGGCGGCTTCACGGTGGCCATCGAGGAGCTGGGCGCGGCCCCCACCAACTCCAAGTGTGCGACGCCAGAGAAGTTGACCTGGGCCGCGGGCAAGGCTGTGGCGCTGGGCGAAGTGGGCCCGCTGCTAACCCCGGATGAGTACAAGACCCTGACCTGCGGCACCTCCACCTCCGCCTTTGACGGCGGCCAGGCCTACTACTCCGTGGCCCTCACCGCGGGCAAGACGTACGACATCCAGCTCAAGCCCACCACCGGCTACTACCTGTACGCCTATATGTTCACCAACGTGTGCACCGCGGCCAAGATCGGCACCGACTGCCAGAGCGCAGGCAAGACCGGCGAGGTCACCTCCAGCAGCACAGGCAACTCCGGCTCCACCCAGAGCTTCAAGTTCAAGGCGCCCAAATCGGGCACCTACAAGATCGGGGTGGACAGCATGAACGACACCGACTTTGGCGGCTTCAAGCTGACGGTACAGGATTTCAAGGCCGCGACCAACGACACCTGCGCCACGGCCCAGGTGGTCAAGCTTGTCAACGGCAAGGCCAAGGTCACCGGCACCAAGGGGGCCACCGCCACCAACCAGATGAAGACCTGCGGCTCCAAGAGCGTCCCCGCCACGGACCTGTTCTACAAGTTCACACCGGTCATCGGGAAGAAGTACAAGATCACCTTCACTCCCTCGGGAGGCGGCCGGTTCGGCGTCTGGGATGGCGCCCACAACTGCGATGCCACCAAGATGTCCACCGCCTGCGGCGTGCTCGGCAGCACCTTTGTCACTTCCAGCGGCAGCCTGACAATTACCTCCAAGTCCGGCGACGTCTACTTCGTGGCCGATGGTATTTCGGGCTTCAACAACTACAGCTTCACCTTCGACATCGCGGTGCAGCCGTAGCTGGTTGATGTGTCCCTCAGGGGCGGGGGTTAAACCCCGCCCCCCGCGCCCCGCCAACCCCCACAACCCCACCCCCCACGCCCCGTGCACCCCGGCCCGGGGGGCGCGCGGGCCCCGCCCCAGCCCCCC
>CAZCFB010000003.1:0-3968 GCA_964497805.1 uncultured Kofleriaceae bacterium | reverse complement strand
ACTTTCTTCGGGGGGTCGGTGTTGTTGTTTTTTTTTGGGGGGGGGGGGGGGGTGTGCCCCCCCCCCCCCCCCGCTCCCCTCCTACCGCGACAACCCCAACCCGATCGCCCAGTGATCCCCGGCCGGGGTGACGCTCTGCACCGTCACCTTCACCAGGGGCCCCTTGCTGCCGTCCTGGCGGCTGAGCTGCACCTGCGGCAGCACGATCTGGGGCAGGGCGCCGATGACGCGGTTGATCACGCCGGGCACCGCGGTGCGCAGGATCCGGTGCACGGCCTCGTGGTCGGCCAGGGCGTGCAGGCTGCCGAAGCCCACCTTGCGCATGACCACCTTGCGGCCGGTGTCGGGGCGCACGCGCAGCTCGCGGCCCTTGCCCACGAGGGCCACCGGCACCGAGGCGGCGGTCCAGGCGTGGGCGTCGTCCGCGGCGCTGATGACGATGAACACCTCCGCGCCGCCCACGTCCAGCCAGGGCGCGCCCCCCCGCCAGCTGAGCAGCGGGGGCAGGAGCAGCTTCACGGTCACATGGTCCATTTGGGTGTAGGGGAAGGAGAGCTTCTCCATGCCGAGCTGCTCCAGCTCCGCCCTGGTGAACCTGATGCCGCTCAGGTTGCCCGCGTCCCAGGCGGCGAAGATGGTCTGGTTCACCAGGGCGGCGCCGGCCCGGGCCACCACCGAGGAGGTGAGCGCTGGTGAGCGGCCCTTGATGGTGCGCCTGATCACGCCATGGTTCTTCTGGGCCACCGACGGGGTGGCGGCCTGGATCAGCGTCTTGAAGCTGAGGTCGAGGCCGCCCGCCTGGGTCAGGGTGACCTTCTCCAGGGCCGAGGCCTGGGAAATCGGCCTGGCGAAGGCCACGCCCACCGTGGGCCGCAGCTCCACCAGCAGGCGGTCCACCAGGGCCAGGGCGGTGGTGGCCGCCGCGTCGCTGAGGGCGGTGTTTATCTTGTTGGAGAAGAGCGTGGCCAGGGCCAGCATGGCCACCGAGGGGAGCAGGGAGTCCGAGATTGTCGGGTCGTCGGCCGTCACGGTGATGCCGTCCAGCTTGCTGCCCCCCGTGGCGGGCAGGATGGCGCCCTTGACCCGCACGTTGGCGTAGGTGCCCACCCCGGTGGTGGAGAAGATGCTGGCCTTGGTGCGATAACGCACCTTCACGTCCTTGAGGGCCAGGTCGAAGTAGAGCTTCTGCACCTGCACCGAGAGCTTGGCCGTGAGGCTGGTGACCTTCACCGAGTCCACATGCACCTTCACCGATACCGGCACCAGGCCGATGGTCACGGACATGGTCAGCGGGTTCTGCTTCACGCTGGAGACCAGCTCCTGCCCGGCGATGAGGTCGGCGACCAGCCCGGAGAGGGAGACCTTGCCGCCGTCTATTACGGTCTTGTCGGCGCGCAGCTCCAGGGTGTTGGGTTGCCACTGGTAGGGCGGCAGGTAGTGCCCCTGGTGCCAGGATCGGGTGGCGATGAAGTCGCTCTCGGAGGACTGGGCCCAGACGAAGCCGAGGCCGTCTGCCGGGGGCACGTTCACCTGGAACTGCCCGCTCCCCTCCACCGGCGATCCGTTGACCAGCACCCCGTCCGCTTCCGAGTCGATCTTCACCCCAACCACCCACCCGGCCGGCAGCATGGCCCCGCGCGGCGGCTCCAGGATCGCGATGTCGGATTCCACCTGGCATGCGGTGAGGGAGAGCAGGAGGAGGGGCAGGGCGCGGTGCATGCGTTCACTGTACCAGAGCGGTCCCTGGCCACGGTCACGGTCACGGTCACGGCCCACGGTTCACGATCACGATCACGGTCAGCGGCAGTTGCCAACGGCCCCCTTTCCACGGAAAATGCCGCCAAGTAACGGGAGAGATACGATGGTTTTTGATCCTGATGTCACCCGCTGGTTCCTGCTCGGGGCCGCTGCATTCGCCGCCGTGGGGCTCCTTACCCAGGTGATCCGACTCCTGGCCAGGCCGCGGGTGAAGACCCCTTCACCCCTACGCGGCGCGGCCTCGGACGGTGTGCGCTACGCCTTCACCGCGGGCATGCTGCCCTGGAACAAGGAGAGCGGCCGGGTGCACCCCATGGTTTTCTGGACCGGGGTGGGCTTCCATGTGGGCATCGCCTGCGCCCTGCTGCTGGTGCTGCTCCGCCTGGTCCCCGTCGGGCTCCCGGCCGGCCTGCTCAAGGTCATCGGCCTGTTGCCCCTGGTGGGCGCGGCCATCCTGGTGGGCAACTTCGCCCGGCGCCTCTCATCCGCCGAGATGCGGCCCTACACTGTGCCCGACGATTACGTCTCGGTGGCGTTGTCCGCCCTCTTCCTGGCCGCCGCGGGCCTGTTCGGCCTGGGCCTGGCCGGGGCGGTGACCCTGGACATGGCCGGCGTGCTCATCTGCCTCTACCTCCCCCTGGGCAAGGTGCGCCACATGGTCACCTTCTTCATCGCGCGCAGGTACCACGGCGAGCAGGCCGGGGAGAAGGGGATCTACCCCTCCGCAGGCGCGCCCGCCGGTGGCCACGCCGATCCGCGCGAGCTGATGACCAGTGAGCCCGGGACGGTTGAGCCCATGGCCGATGACTCCCCATCGCGCCTCAAGCTCACCGACGAGGAGCGGGGCGCCCTGGCGAGCGCCCTGGACGACGGTATGAGCCGCCAGGCCGCGGCCCAGCTGGAGGCGTGCGTTCACTGCGGCATGTGCGCCGAGGCGTGCCACTACTACCTGTCCACCGGCGACCCCGAGCTGATCCCGGTGGCCAAGCAGCACCGCTTCGCCAGCCTGTACCGCGCGCACCATGACCGCGCGGGCCGCACCGCCCCGGCCCTGGTGGGCGCCGCCGAGCTCACCGACGAGGCCGCCTCCCAGCTGCACCGCGCCGCCTTTGAGCTCTGCTCCCTGTGCGGGCGCTGCGCCATGACCTGCCCCATGGGCATCAACACCGGCGACGTGCTCTACCAGGCGCGCCGCGCCCTGGCCGCGGTGGGCAAGGCGCCCGAGGGGTTGAAGAAGCCGGCGCGCGTGGCCGTGGAGAAGGGAAACTACCTTGGCCTGCCCGTGGAAGACGTGGTGGAGAACCTGGAGTGGCTCAGCGAGGAGCTCGAGGATGAGCTGGAGCAGGAGGGCCTGGAGATCCCCCTGGACAAGGAGAGCGCCGACGTCCTCTACATCCCCCACCCCCTGGAGCTGCGCGACTTCCCCATGGTGGTCATGGCCGCGGCCAAGATCTTCGAGCGGGCTGGCGAGAGCTACACCTTCTCCAGCGATCACTTCGATACGGTGAACTACGCCTTCTACGGCGCCGACGAGGCGCGCATGGAGCAGATCATCAAGAACCTGGTGGCCGCCGCCAGGAAGCTGAAGGTCAAGCGGGTGGTGCTCTCACCGTGCGGCCATGGCTACCGCGTGCTCCGCTGGGAGGGCGAGCGCATGCTCGGCGAGGCCTACGGGTTCGAGATCACCTCCCTGTCCGAGATCATCGAGCAGTACCATCGCGAGGGGCGAATCAAGCTGGACCCGGAGAAGTTTGACAGCGATGGCAAGCTCACCTACCACGATCCGTGCAACCTGGCCCGCAGCGGCGGCGTGGTGCAGGAACCCCGCGCGGTGCTCAAGGCCCTGGCCGGCGACGACTTCGTGGAGATGGCGCCCCACGGGGCCATCAACTACTGCTGCGGCGGGGGAGGGGGCCTGGCCGCCACCGGCGAGTACGGCAAGACCCGCCTGAACGCCGGCGCCGTAAAGGCCGCCCAGATCCAGAAGACCGGCGCCGGCACCGTGATCACCAACTGCTTCAACTGCAACACGCAGGTCAAGGAGCTGAACCGCAAGCACGAGCTCAAGGTTCAGGTGGTCAGCATCACTGAGCTGGTTGCGGACGCGCTGGAGTAGAGGAGGGAGAGCTTAGCTCGTGCGGTGCCCCTCCGGGGGAGCGGGCCGTGCTCGCGCTGCTACGCAGCACTCCGCGATAAAGCGGCCCGCTAGT
>CAZCFB010000002.1:105383-115438 GCA_964497805.1 uncultured Kofleriaceae bacterium | reverse complement strand
CGCTTTATCTTTGTATATGAGTGTATTTACCAGACCGCATTCGAACTAGTATCTAATCTGCCCAGAAGTGCAAGATTCTACGCATTTCGCCAATACAACGACGAGGATCACCATCTCCATCGCTATTATTGCTAACGCGCAATTTCTAAACTTCTTTGAAGTCTTCGCTTTATCTCTTACGACTTGAAAATCTTCTTCTTTATAGGCCCGACTTGCACCCAACGAATATCTCAAGGAGAGGACGTACAATGCAGTTGGCACCATTATTGGAATCCAGAATCCCGGTACCCCTGATGCCAAGGCAAGGATGAAAATCGGTCCCAGCAAAACGATACCAGCCAAGGATGATGCAAGCCCTGTGTCCGGTTTCTCGATGTTCATTATTCTGAAATCTACCTGAACAGCTCGCGGATATTCGCCAGGAGCTCGCGTACCGCCGCGGTCTCTTTTTCGTCCACGAGCAGGTCCATTCTGCAGCCGCCCAGGAGTATGGTGGAGCTCCCCCGGCGCACGATGGCCTCGGCAGGTAAATACTCCCAGGGGATCTGGCGCGCCTGCTCACCCAGGTTCTTCCAGCAGAGCCGGCGCCCGGTGAGCGCGAACCCCTCCTCTGCGCTGCCGAACACCGTGGCGTCGTGTACGACCAGCAGGCGCTCCTCCTGGCGCAGGACCTGGGCGTGGGCCTCGCGCGCGCGGCGCAGCTTGCGCTCCGGGATCTCAGGGTGGAGATGAGTGCACTCGTCATCCCCCAGGGACGCCTGGGTGAGCTCCAGGATCTGCTTCTCCAGCACGGCGCGGGCCTCGACGGGGCCGTCCCTGTAGCCCAACTCCAGGCGCCCGGCCCGGAAGGGGTGCTGCGGGGCGGGCGCCTCGCCGGCGATGACCTCGCGCAGGAAGGCCGCGATGCGGGGGCGCTGCTCGTGGGGGATCAGGTCCATGGAGATGGGCTCCCCCACGACCTTCACCTCCCCTCCGTCGGCCTCCTCCACCGCGTCCGGGGTCAGCTCGGTCCACAGCCGCTGGTGCGCCTTTGCCATCATGTCCCGCCAGCAGAGCCGCTCCGGGGTGAGCACCGCGCCGTCCTTGGCGCCGCCGAAGGCGGTATCGTCCAGCACCACAAGCACCGGTTCGTCTCCCGGGATCTCGTGCAGGTCCCTGACGGCCGCCTCCTTGCCGGATGGCACACCCGGCGAGATGAACACCTCCGGGACCAGGCCCACCCGGCGCCAGGCAAGGTCGAGCAGGGCCTCCCAGCCCATGGTCCGCTCAGTCCGCTCCATCTGCACAGCTTGGCCCCCCGCCAGCGCGTTGACAAGGCTGGCCGGCTCTACCAAGGTGGAGCCCATGAGATACGACGGACGACAAGATGATGAGCTGCGCCCCCTCACAATGACCCCCGGCTTCCAGAGCTACGCCGAGGGCTCGGTGCTGGTGCAGTGGGGTGACACTCAGGTGCTCTGCTCGGCCTCGGTGGAGAAGCGGGTGCCCCCCTTCCGCCTGGACTCGGGCGGCGGCTGGGTGACCGGTGAGTACGCCATGCTCCCCCGCTCCACCGGCACGCGGAAGCGCCGGCGCCAGGGCGGGCGGGAGACCGAGATCCAGCGCCTGGTGGGGCGCTCCCTGCGGGCGGCCGTTGACCTGGACGCCCTGGCCCCGGTGACCATCACCGTGGACTGCGATGTGCTGCAGGCCGACGGCGGCACCCGGGTGGCCTCCATCTCGGGGGGCTACGTGGCCCTGGCCCTGGCCATCGCCTGGATGCGGGACCAGGGGATCCAGGAGGGTGATCCCATGCTCGAGCCAGTGGCCGCGGTGAGCGTGGGCGTGGTGGACGGCGAGGCGCTGCTCGACCTGCCATACCCCGAGGACAGCCGCGCCGAGGTGGACATGAACCTTGTGATGACCGCCACGGGGAACTTCGTGGAGCTGCAGGGCACCGCCGAGCACGGGACGTACGGCCGGGACAAGCTGGATCGGCTGCTGGAGCTGGGCTGGATCGGCATCGAGCAGATCCTGAAGGTGCAGGCGGGCGCGATTGAGGCGGGCATGGGGCAGAAGCGGGGGGCTCCCTGATGAAGATCATCTTTGCCACGGGCAACCGGGGCAAGCTGAGTGAGCTGACTCAGCTTTTGGGGTATGTGCATGACCTGGACCTGCTTACCCTGAAAGATCTGCCCGGAGCGCCTGAGGTGGTGGAGGACCGCGACACCTTCGCAGGCAACGCGGCCAAGAAGGCCCAGGAGATCATGGAGTACGCCAACATGCCCGCCCTGGCCGACGACAGCGGCCTGGAAGTGGACGCACTGGATGGCGCGCCGGGGGTCTACTCGGCCCGCTACGCCGGGGAGGGCGCCTCTGACGAGGACCGCCTGCGCCTGCTGCTCAAGAACATGGAGGAGGTGCCCGAGGGCATGCGCACCGCCCGGTTTCGCTGCGTGGTGGCCTTCGTGGAACCCAACGCGCCGGACGATGTGAAGCTGTGCAGCGGCTCCTGCGAAGGGATCATCCTGAAGGCGCCGCGGGGCCACAACGGGTTCGGCTACGACCCGGTCTTCTTCTCCCCTGAGCTGGGCATGACCTTCGCCGAGGCGGCGGCCGAGTCCAAGAACCGGATCAGCCACCGCGGCCAGGCCATGCAGGAGATGGCCCGTCACATCCGCAGCTGGATCGGCGGCCTCCCTACCAGGTGAGCAGGGCCCGGGCGCCCGCCCCGCCGGGGCCCACCCACGGAGTCACGCTGGCCTGCCGCGCCGGGGCATCGTCCCTGGCGTGGAGGTAGAAGAAGACCCCCGCCGCCACCGCGGCCGCGCCGCCCACAGCGGTGAGGGCCGCCCCTCCGGCCATTGTGTCCATGTACTCGGGGCAGAGCACACCATCCGGGGTGTCGCAGGTTTTCTGGCCGTCCACCATGATCAACGGGATCCCGGCGGCCAGGCCGGCCACCGTCACGCCCAGGCTCACCCAGCGCAGCCAGCCGAAGGCGCCCTGCCTCCCGTGGCGGGCGGGTGGTTGTGCGGCGAGGCCCAGGTGGACCTCCAGGCCGTCGCTTGCCTTGCCCGTGGAGATGAAGCGGGCCAGGCGCGTCACCCGGCCTGGCGCCTCGGCGGGCGGCGCCAGCGAGACCCGCGCGGCCCTGAGGGTGGTCCCCTGCTCGGCCGCGATCAGGGTGGCGCCCAGGGCGGGCTCACCATCCAGCTCCTCCTGCTCAAGCAGGATCACCCGCCTCGCGCCCATGCGCCGGGCCAGGGTGGCGGCGTGCTCCACCTGCCAGCGCTCGCGGGCGCCCTGATCCGGGTAGACCAGGCTCACCCGGCCATCTGTGTTAAGGGCGCGGTCCAGCCCAAGGTCCAGCGCCAGGCTCAGGTCCTTGCCGAAGAGCTGCACCAGGTGCACACGGCCCCGCTGCCCGGGCCGCTGGAGGAAGAGCCGGTAAGAGCCAGGGTAGAGCCCGTCCACGGTGATGGGGCTGATCCCCACGTACCGCTCGTTGAGGAAGAGGGAGCAGCCAGGGCCGCGGGTCTTGATGGTCAGGCGCGACCTCGGCATCTTCCCCATCTCCCGCCGCACCTCCTCGTACAACGCGGCGAGCTCTGGCCCGTAGCGCGCCTTTGAGAGGGGCCGCTCCGGGTATGCCCGCAGTACCCCGGTGGCCAGGCGGCGCGCCTCGTTTTTCTTGCCCTGGCGCAGGTGCGCGTGGGCCAGGTAGAGCAGGGCCTGGTACAGGCTGGTGCGCAGGCGCTGATCCATGGCAACCAGCGCGGGGTTGGCCTGCAGCGCGTCGCGTGCCCGGGCCAGGATCTTGATGGCCTCGCCGAACTGCCCCTCGATGAAGAGCCGCCGCCCCTCGGCCACCTGCTGCTGCAGCAGCTCGGGCTTGGCCTCCGCGCCGGGCGGCCGGGAGACGAGGCGCTCCAGCCTGCGGGCCAGGGCCTCGCCGCCCAGGGCCTCCTCCCCCTCCAGGCTCAGGGCCAGGTTGGCCACATGCTTGTCCGCGTCAGCGCGGCGGGGCCCCACCCGGGCCTCCATGATCAGGGTCTCGCCGCCCGCCAGGGAGGTGGCGGGCAGGAGCAGGCAGAGGAGCAACACAAGGCGCGCCATCACTTGACCTCGTAGCAGCCCACGTCGGGCTTGCCCCCGGTCACCGCCGGGCGGGCGTTCCCCTCCAGGTCGATGACCGTGGCGGTGGTGGCCTGCCCGGCGTCAATGCAGGGGGAGAGGCCGACCTTTGGCTTGAGGCCGATGCTGCTCAGGTGGGCCTGCTTGCTGAAGTTGCCGTTTGCCGTCCCCCCCTGGGGCACCAGGGAGGAGACGAAGTTGCAGCCTGTGGCGAGAGCCTTGGTGGTCTGGGTCGTGTGACTGTAGAGGATGTTGTTGGGCAGGGCCGTGGTCACCCCCTGGCAACGCATGGCCGACAGGGCCAGGTTGCTGGCCTGGACGTTGTCCACCAGGGTGTTGTGGGCGAAGGTGACCGCCTTGCCGGCGCCCGGCTTCAGGTCCACCCCGCCCACATTGGCGGCGATGCCGGATCCGTTCCCTGCCACGAGGTTGTTCACCAGGACCGCGGCCCCGTCGGTCACGCTGAGGCCGGTGCTCCCATTGGCCGTGATCTGGTTTCGCCTGGCGATGACGTTACACCGGTTGGCCACGACGCCGAGCAGGGAGTTGGAGGTGACGACACTGTCCAGGAGGGTGAGCCACGCGTTGCCGCTGGACTTGGTCTGGCAAGCCACGCCGCTCTGTTGGGTCAGGCTGCCGGTGATGGTGATCCCCTGCAGGGTGACGGTTGCGCCGTCCTGTAGGTAGACAATGGCCGGTTCGGTGGAGCCGGTGATCGGCTTGAAGATCACTCCAGGCTCCCCGGCGATGAAGAGCTTGAAGGCGCCGCTGTACTTGAAGTCGTAGCTGTAGGTCCCCTTGCTCACGCGGATGTGGGTCCTGGCGGTGATGCCGTTCTTCTGCATGTAGGCCTCGTCCTCGAGGTTCTTGGCGGTTGACACCACCGCGACCTTGGAGGTGGCCACGCACACGCCCTGCCCTGTCAGGTGAGCCGAGGCCCGGTCGCAGACGCTGGTCGCCACACAGCCTGCCATGGCGCCGCAGCTCGTGGCGCAACTCCCGGCCTTTGAATCGCAGAGGTACGGGCTGCAGGTGCGCGGCGTGGGTGTGGTGGAGCATGCGCCGGCGCCGTCACAGAAGTACTCATCCACCTTGGCCTTGTCCGTGCTGGAGCACTGCGTCTTGCACAGCTTCTTGGTCCCGGCAAGGACCGTGCACGCGCCCTGCCCGTTGCACATGTCGCCGCCGCACGGCTTGACGCCTTTACACTCGCTGGCCGGGTCTGTTCCCGACGGCACAGGAGAGCAGGTGCCCTCCAGGCCCTTCACGTCGCACGCCTCGCACAGGCCCGCGCACGGCTTGTCGCAACAGTAGCCGTCCACGCAGCCGCCGGCGGTGCCGCAGGCCGAGTCGCCGCCGCACTTGGCGCCCACCCCGGGGAGGTCGGGCTGGAACAGGTCGGCCAGGGGCAGGTCCGGCGGCGGCAGGTCGACCAGGGGCAGGTCCCCGGCCGCGTCGGCTGCCTGGTCCGGCCCCAGGTCAGGGGGCGTCACATCCGGCAAAATGCTGATGTCCTTGTTCACCGGAGCGCAGGCGTGGAGGGTCAGGTTGCAGGTGTGGTCGGTGGGGCAGTCGCTGTCCTGGGTACAGTAGGTGAGCACCTCGTCGGTGCAACTCACCCCCACGAGGCCAACGAGAACGGCTGCTATCAGGCGTGGCCCCATGGTCTCCCCTAGAAGTTCATCACGGCCGATACGCCGCCGGCCTCGCGGCCAAACCAGGGCGTGACGCCGGCCTTCCTGTCGCCGGCCTCCGGTTCAGCCTTCGCGCCGTCAGCGTCCAGGTAGAAGAGCAGCGCCGCGCCGGCCAGCACCACCGCCCCGGCCACGGTGAAGCCCACGCCCAGGTCCATGGTCTCGTACTGCTCCGGGCACTGGAAGTAGTCGGCTGCCGGGTCGCAGGTCTGCACGCCGTCCAGGACGATGAGCGGAATGCCGGCGCCCAACCCCGCGATGCCCAGGCCCAGGCCCACCCACTTCCAGGTCCCCGAGTTGATGGTGGCCAGGGTAAACGGCTCCGTGGCGCCCGGGGTCAGCTTCGCCTCGATCACGACCTGGCGGCGGGGGCCCACCTTCACCTTGTACTTCCGGCTGGCGCCGCTCTCCTTGCTGCGCACCTCCACGGTGTGCTCCCCCGGCGTCACGCCGTAGACCAGGTCGGTGGAACCCACTGGCTCCCCATCCACCAGCACCTGGGCGCCGGTGGGTTCGGAGCGCACCACGATGCGGGCGCCCCGGGTCTTGACCGCCTCCTCCAGGAGCTGGTCCACCACCACCTTCGCCCCGGCCAGGGCCTGAGCTTCGGTGCACTCGTCGCACGCCCGGGCCTGGGTGGCCAGGGTGGCCTTGCGCTTGGCGTCGAAGATCCAGAGGGAGAGCGCCCACCCCTTCTCACCCTTGAGGATGGCCACGCGGCCGCCGAGGATCAGGCGGGTGTTGAGCAGCTTCGCCTGGCTCGCAAGGCACTCCGGCGTGGTGCACCTGAGATCCGCCACGGCCAGCCGGCGGTCCACCTCGTCCAGGCGGAGGGGGGCGAGGTTAGCCTCACCCAGGGCCTTGCGCACCGCCTTGCGGAACGCCCCTGCCTGCTGGGCGCTCACCAGGTCCAGGTCATGCTTGAACATGAGCACCGCCACCCCCGCGCCGGGCTCCGCCGCCCGCGCCATGCCCGCGTGCCAGGCCAGGGTGAAGGCCGCCAGGGACAGGATCGCTCTCATCCCCCGCCTCCAGCGTCCGCCACGGCCGACGAGCCAGCCTCCATTGGCCTGCACTTTCTTTGCTCGTAGTCGCAGTAGTGCGGGGACCCCTCAACCTCGAGGCACTGGCTGTTCACCACCGGGTCACAGTAGAGGGGCTCCTTCTCGGTGCACCCGGGCCCCACCGCCAGCGCGGTTACAAGGGTCCCTACTCCCCCGATAATCCTTGCAGCTCTCCTGAACATGAAGACGCAATGATGCCCCGGCGGATCCGGACCGTCAATCAGGCACGCGTTTGGGCATTTTCGCCATTTCAAGCTCATTGCTCACCCGGACGGCGGCTCCTTCGTTGGGCAGGTTGACAGTTCACAGTCAACAGTCGACAGCACAAGTTCCCGAGGTGACGGGTAATTACTGTCAACTGTCGACTGTCAACTCATAACCCTTCAACGCGGCCTGGGCGGTTGGACTACCGGCAGCGTGATGGCGTCACAATATAATGCCGCGCCTCCATCCTGCTCACGGGATGGACTGGCCAGTCCCCGCATATATAATGTGGCGCTCAGCAACCAACCCCCTCGGGAGCAAATGGGACAGTCACGCTACATCATCGGCATCGACCTGGGCACCACCAACAGCGCCCTGGCCTACGTGGACCTGGCCGACGGCGCGGACCCGCCCGCCATCCGCCTGTTCAAGGTGCCCCAGCTCGTGGGGCCGGCCCAGGTTGACGCGGACCAGGGCCTCCCCTCGTTCCTCTACCTGCCTGGGGCCCACGACCTGCCGCCCGGGTCCACCGCCCTGCCCTGGGATTCGGGCCGGGACTACGCGGTGGGCGCATTCGCCCGCGACCAGGGCAGCCTGGTGCCCGCCCGCCTTGTGAGCTCGGCCAAGAGCTGGCTCTGCCACGCGGGCGTGAACAGGGAGGAGCCGATCCTGCCCTGGGGCAGCCCCACCGAGGTGCCCCACCTGTCGCCTGTGGAGGTGGCCGCCCGCTACCTGATCCACCTGCGCGAGGCGTGGGACCACGCCCAGAGCGAGGGCCGCAACGAGTGGACCATGGGCCAGAGCGACGTGGTGCTGACCGTGCCCGCGTCCTTCGATGAGGCGGCCCGGGAGCTCACGGTGAAGGCCGCGCGCCGGGCGGGGCTGGGCAAGCTCACCCTGCTCGAGGAGCCCCAGGCGGCCTTCTACTCCTGGGTGCGCAGCCAGGGCGAGTTCTGGCGCGAGCAGCTCAACGAGGGAGACCTGGTGCTGGTGTGCGACGTCGGCGGCGGCACCACCGACTTCTCCCTCATCGAGGTGACCGACGCCGGCGAGGAGCTGGGGCTGGAGCGCGTGGCGGTGGGCGACCACCTGATGCTGGGCGGCGACAACATGGACCTCGCCCTGGCCCGCCACCTGGAGCGCCGCCTGGTCAAGCGCGCCGGCGAGCTGGACGCCAAACAGTGGGGCGCCCTGGTGCACGCCTGCCGGGCAGCCAAGGAGCAGCTGCTCAGCCTGTTCAACACGGACGACCGGTACGGCATCACCATCGCCGGGCGCGGCTCAAAGGTCATCGGCGGCAGCCTGAAGATCGACCTCTTTCATGACGAGGTGATGGAGCTTGTGCTCGACGGCTTCTTCCCCAACAGCGCGTACGACGAGCCGCTTGCCCGGGCCCGGGTTGGGCTCCAGGAGCTGGGCCTGCCGTACGCCCAGGATCCGGCCGTGACCCGCAACATGTCGGCCTTCCTCCGGCGCCACGGCGCGCGCCCGGACGCCATCCTCTTCAACGGCGGCGCCATGAAGGCGGCCATGGTGCAGGATCGCGTGGTGGAGGCGGTGACCAACTGGTTCGGCGACGAGCCGGTGGTGTTGGAGAGCCGCAGCCTCGACCTGGCCGTGGCCCTGGGCGCGGCCACCTACGGGTTGGTGCGCGCGGGCACCGGCGTGCGCATCCGCGGCGGCACGGTCCGGGCCTACTATGTGGGGGTCGCCTCCAGCGAGCCCGGGCAGGACCGCGCGGTGTGCCTGCTCCCCTTCGGCGTGGAGGAGGGGGACGAGGTGCGGATCGAGGAGCCCACCTTCCAGGCCATCACCGACCGGCCGGTGAGCTTCCCCCTGTTCAGCTCCACTGCCCCCCTTGGTCATGACCCTGGCCAGGTGGTGGACCTGGACGACGAGGTGTACATGGACCAGCCCCCCCTGTACACGGTGCTCAACTACGATCGGGGCATGTCCGGCGAGGCCGTGCCTGTAACCCTCGGCGCCCAGCTCACCGAGCTCGGCACCCTGCAGCTCTGGTGCGCGGCCACGGACACGGACCACCGCTGGGACCTGGAGTTCTCCCTGCGAAGCGCCGACGAGGAGACGGGCGGCGCCCTGCCCGGCGTGAGCGTGGGCGACGCGTCGCTGGAAGTGGGCGACGAGGAGCAGGTGGCCGCGGCCCAGCTGATTCGCTCCACCTTCGCCCAGCGCGGCAGAGGTGGACAGGATGGCGGCCCCCGCACCCTGATCCGCGGGCTTGAGGACCTGCTGGAGGCTGAGCGGCTGTCCTGGCCCGCCCACCTGATCCGCGGGCTATGGGGCCCGACCTGGGAGGCATCCTCCGACCGCGGGGTGAGCCCGGACCATGAGTCGGGCTGGCTCAACCTGGCCGGCATCCTGATGCGCCCCGGCTTCGGCGATCCCCTGGACCCGGATCGCATGGAGGACCTCTGGACCGTGTTCCGCGCGGGCATGGACCACCAGGATCAGCTCTGGTGCCGCATCGCCTGGTGGGTGCTGTGGAGGCGGGTCTCCGGCGGGCTCAACCGGGGGCAGCAGCTGGAGCTGGTCAACAAGCTCTCCCAGCCGCTGCTCAGCGGGGACGCGGTGAAGGCGGCGGCCCGGGCAGGGAAAAAGAAGAAGGGGAAGAAGGGGAAGAAGGGAAAGAAGGGCCGGGGCCAGGGCCAGGGGATGAACAAGCAGGAGCTGGCCGAGATGTGGCGCGCGGCGGCTTCGTTGGAGCGGGTCCCCGCGGTGTCCAAGGAGGGTCTCGGTGACGTCGCCCTGCGCAACGCAGTGGCGTCGAGGGGTGACTACGCCTTCTGGGCCCTGGGCCGGTTCGGGGCCAGGGTCCCGCTCTATGGCGAGGTGGAGGAGGTGGTGAGCCGGGAGAAGGTGGAGCACTGGCTGGAACGGATCCTCGCCCTGGACTGGAACAAGGCGCGCGGTGTGGCCCTCTGCGTGGCCCAGCTCGCCCGCCGATGCGGCGACGCGG
>CAZCFB010000002.1:49457-105283 GCA_964497805.1 uncultured Kofleriaceae bacterium | reverse complement strand
TTGCCCACAGGATTGCGGCTATCCGAATAGCCAGGGCGTGCGTAAAACCCGCCCCTACTTCAACCAAGAACATTTGCCCCAAGCCGGGCGTTTGGCGCCCGGCCACAGCCTGGCGAAGACAGGCGAAACAACCTGGCGGCCGAAGGCCGCAGCGGTCGGACCGGGGCCACGGGCCCTGGTCGGGCCGCTTATCAAATGTTCGGTGATGCATTGCCCACGGGGCTGCGGTTGAGCGAGTAGTCAGGGCAAACGATCCAGCGGCGTCCTCGTCACAAACGTGATGTAACCCAACGCCGCCGACCTACTCCGGGCGTCCTTCACCTTGGCCGCCGCGCACGCGTACTCGATATTGAACACCGGCTTCCCCGCCGCCAGAAACCGGGCCAGATCCTTCTTGTAATATTCGGTGTCCGCACCCTTCATGGCGATGTCGCACGCCCTGGGGTGCGACCACGCGCGATCCGCCTCTCCCTTGTAAAACACATGTTCCTGGGAGACAGCCTCGATGTTTTCCAGGTAACCGGTGGCCTTGCTCGCCAGGGATGCGCCGTTCTGGGCCACCATGATGAAGGGGCCGCCCGCCAGCTCACGCGCCCTTGCCCGAACATCGCGGATCAACCGCACAGTCTCCTGCACGGCGTTCTTGCCGCTGGCCCTGGCCGCGGCCTTCACCGGCGCGGTGTCGTACCCCTCCACCCAGTCCAAGTAGATGCCGTCGAACCCCGCCTTCACAACCCTCGCCAGCATGGAGTCCTTGCCTTCAAACAGGAGCTGGCGCCAACGAGGATCCCAGTAGGCGACCATGTAGTTGTCCACCCAGCCGTCAGGGTCCGCGGCGAGGATGAAGTCGGGCTTGCCGGGGCCGGTCTTGGTGGGCGCCTTCCAGCCGGTGGTCCAGTAATACCGCCACGCCTCGGCCTGGCCCATGTTGAGGTAGGCGAGCACGATCTTGGCCTTGCCCGCGCCGCCATTTGAGGCCTTGATCTTCGCCACCAGCGTGGACGTGAACTGGCCGGGGGACGAGGTATTGAGCACCGGCGGATCCAGCACCACCATGTCGTAGGCCGAGCTCACCAGCCGCTGCTCGGCCCCCTTCTCCCAGTACCCCTGGAGCTGCACCGCCCAGGACTTCACCGACGCGAACACACCATCAGGCGGCGCTGGCTCGGGATCCGAGCAGGCGCAAGCCAGGACCAGGGCCAGGAGGATCACCCCCTGCCGGGGCAGGGCTCCCCTCACGATCTTACGTTGTACTCCAGCTTCCAGGTGCGCCCGTCCCGCGCGCGCAGCTGCAGGTCCAGGGTGCCCACCTCGGTGACCTGCGCGAACAGGCTCACGGGCACGGCCGCGCCCGCCTCATCTGAGTCGTCGTCCATGGCGGTCTGGATCGGGGCGAGCTCCTCGATCTCACCGGCGGGCCACCCCTCCAGCAGGGTCCCGATGGGATCCTCCTTGCGGGTGGTGGAGCTGAGGAAGCGGAACTCCACGTTCTCCCCCACCACCATGCCGAACTCGCGCCCCGGGATGTCCGCCTCGGTGCCCTCCTCCATGCCGAAGGGCACGACGCACAGGGCCTTGAGCGGGGCGGGCATACCAGGCACCGCTGGCATGGCGCTCTCGATGCCGATGTAGTAGGAGCGGGCCACGCCGCCCCGGATCCGGATCCCCTTGCCCCGGCGCACCAGGCCGTAGTAGGCCGCGCCCCGGGAGACGGCCAGGTCCAGGCTGTCGCTCTCCAGCACCTTGAGCGGCTCGGCGCCTGCCGCCTCCAGCCAGCCGTTGACCACCTCGGAGATGCGCCCGTTCAGGTCGTCGGACTTCATCACGCCGCCGTTGAAGAGCACCGCCGTGGGGCGCAGGAAGTCGTCGCCGCTCTCTTCGTCCATGTGGCCGCCCAGGAACTTGGCCAGGTGCTTGGTGATGGCAGCGTCCGAGGCGTACGGCAGGCCGATCTCCTGCAGCCCCACCCGGCTCCCCTCGGCCGGCCGCTCCTCCACCGTGCAGGAGGGGAAGAAGCCGGCCAACAGCACCTTCTGGATGTCGAGCCGCGTGAGCTCCGACTTCATGGTGCCGCCCACCACCTTGGACCCTCTGCCCAGCACCGTGACCGGCGCCTTCTCCTTGCGCGCGCTGGTCAGGATCTGCTCCTTGGCCACCCGCGTGGCAAACCAGAGGGACCGGGTCTGCCACGGATCGAGGTCGTGCCCCTTCTCCTTCAGCTTCTCCGCCACGGTGAAGGCCAGGGCCAGGTCCATGTTGTCCCCGCCCAGCAGGATGTGGTCGCCCACCGCGATGCGCTCAAGCTCAAGGTCCCCCTCCTCGTCCTTGACCGAGATGAGGGAGAAGTCGCTTGTGCCGCCGCCCACGTCGCACACCAGCACCAGGTCGCCCACGCCGAGCTGCTCCCGCCAGTCCTCGCCCTGGTTGGCGAGCCAGGCGTAGAAGGCAGCCTGAGGCTCCTCCAGCAGGGTCACGTTGGTGAGCCCCGCCCGGTTGGCCGCGTTCATGGTCAGGTCCTTGGCCACCGCGTCAAAGGAGGCCGGGACGGTGAGGTAGATGTCCTGGTTCTCCAGGCTGGCGAAGGGGTCATCCTGGGCCATGGCCTGGTTCCACGCCTGACGCAGGTGCTCCAGGTAGCGCGCCGAGGCGTCCAGGGGCGATATCTTGGCCACCTCCTCGGGCGCCTGCCAGGGCAGGATCGCCGCCGACCTGTCAACGTCCGGGTGGCAGAGCCAGCTCTTGGCCGAGGAAACCAACCTGGCCGGCACCGCCGCGCCCTGCTTGCGCGCCAGCTCGCCCACGCAATAGTCGCGATCTCCGGCCCAGGGCAGGTCCAGGGCGTTGTCAGGGAACTCGGGCCCCGCCGCCTGGTAGAGAAAGGAGGGGAGGTTGTCCTGCTCCCCCACCTCGCCCGGGGCGGTGATCTGCGAGACGTCCAGCACCTTCACCTCGGGCAGCCCTTCCTCCACCTCCTCCTCGGTGTCGAGATAGGAGAGCACCGTGTGGGTCGTGCCAAGGTCGATACCAACCACATAACGCGCGTCAGACATTTTCTCTTTCCTGTTCGTGGAGAGTGAGCCCGGGGATTACGGGAGCTCCACCTCGGCGGGGGCGATGACAGCGGGGTCGTGCCCCTCTGGCAGCTCCGGGATCTTCACCTCGCCCGCCAGCCAGCCATGGTGCCGCAGCACGCCGCTGAAGGGGGGCTCGCCGGTGACGTTGCCGATGAGTCGGATCCGGGAGGGATCAAACTTGTCCTCCACCGTGACCTGGGAATCCTCCTCCTGGTCCAGCACCGCGCTCAGGCTGAGGTGCTCGTCCAACACCGCCCGGCAGTCTCGGTGGATGTTGCGCACCGCGGCGCCGATTTGATCGTCGCTGTACTCCCCGATCTCCTCCATCAGAAAATCGAGCAGCCGCCCCTCCTGCTGCAGCAGGGACAGCATTTGGATGGCCGGGGCCAGCCGCACGCTGTCGTCCACCGGCTCAGGCTCCGGGGGCTCCGGCTCGGGTAACGCCTTCGGCGCCTCCGGCTCGGGGATCGCTTCCTCAGGCACCGGATTTCCGGCCAGAACACTGAAGAAGCAACGAAATGCCAGTCCCAGGCGTCCCATGGTTTTCTCCTCCTGATGGGTGAATCCAGGCGATATAGGTAACTACGGGGGGTTAGCGAGTCAACCGATCAATTTGTATTGGGCAGCAGGCGCGACGCCTTGCCCACATGCGTAATCCAGAGCTGGTGCGCGGCCCGCGTGGCGGCGATGTGCAGCAGGTGGCGGCTCTCCAGGGTGTCCGGGTAGTTGGCGGTGCTCACGTCGAGCAGCACCACATAGTCGAACTCCAGGCCCTTGGGCTGGGTCACGTCGGTGACCTCCACCCCCGCCTTGAAGGCAAAGTCCTGGGAGGCCACCAGGCGCACCCCGGCGACCTCTGCCTCGGTGAGGGCCGCGGCGTAGTACCGCGCCTGCTCCATGTGCCGGGCCAGCAGGGCCACCGAGGCGCGGGGCTCCCGCAGGACGAGGGAGCGCAGGGCCTGGGCCAGGGTGGCCACCAGCTCCCCCTGCTCCGTGAATCCGTGGATCTCCACCGGCTCACCGCCCCGGGTGTGGCGGATCTCCTGGGTGACCATTCCCCCGCCGGCGATGGAGCGCGCCAGCTCCATGATCGGCTCGGTGGAGCGATAGCTCAGCTTGAGGGTCCGGGTGGTGGCGCCGCGCTCCCCCACCCGCTCCAGGGCCGACTCCCAGTCGGAGAAGTCGTTGTCGAACACGGTGCGCTGGGCGGTGTCGCCGGTGAGGGTTATGGAGCGCAGCTTGCTGGTGCTGGAGAGGAAGAGCTTGAGCTCCACGGCGGAGAGGTCCTGGGCCTCGTCCACCACGAGGTGTTCGTACCGGATCGGCCCCTTTCCCGGAGGCCGCAGGCACCCCTCCTTGAGCAGGGCCATGTAGAGCAGCAGGGGGTCGTCGGTGCGATCCAGGCGGCCGCCGTGCTCCTGGATCCGCTCGTCCCTGCCGTCCAGAGATATGTAGGGGCTCTCCGCCGGCGTGGGCGGGGGCGCGCCTTCGCCCCTGGCAGGCTTGGAGGAGCCCCTGGCCGCGGCGGCAGACAGGCCATCCGGCCCGATCTGATCCGAAACCCAGCGGGTGAGCCGCTCCAGCTGCTTCATGGAGAACACCCCCGGGCAGCACCGGTCAACGGCCGCGGCCAGCAGGTCAATGTCGGTGAGCATCTCGGCCCAGGCGCCTGCCACATCGCAGAGGTCGCGCATGGCGGTGCGCACTGCCGCGGCCACCCGCTGCCGTTCGAAGGCGCCGCGCAGGTCCAGCTCCTCCACCCAGCCGGCCAGGGCCCGGATCCGCGGCATGGGTTGGGGATGCATGGCGGCCAGCTCCTGCCAGCGGGCGAGCAGAGCCTCACCGCTGTCGGTCCCCTCCAGGTCACCGGTCATGCGGGCAGTGACCTGCTCCAGCTGGCGCGCGACGAACATGCGGGCCACCTCCAGCATGAGCGGGTGCTTCTTGAGGCGAGTCACCAGGTCCGGCGTGTCGTGGTTGTACTTGCGCGGCAGGCCAGGCACCACCTTGCGCCGCCGCCGCGACAGCCAGTCGGCCGCGGTGAGCACGGGCACCCCCTTGACCCCCAGACCGGGCAGCACCTTGCTCACGTAGCGCACCATCGCCTTGGTGAAGACGACCACCATCATGCGTTGGCCGGAGAAGCGGCCAGGCATCTGGAAGTTCAGGAACGCCACCCGGTGCAGGGCCACTGTGGTCTTGCCGGATCCGGCGCCCCCCTGGAGCACCACCAGGCCGCTCTCGGGCCGGGTGATCAGGGCGAACTGTTCCGGATCGATCAGGGCGGCAATCTCGGGCAGGTGCTTGTCCGCCCTGACCCGCTGGCCTGGCTTGTCCCCAAGGACGGAGCCGCGGCTGCCCTTTCTATACATCTCTGGCCGGGCCGCCTTGCCCTGCCCTCCTGCCAGGCGCGCGGGCTTGCGCTCAACGGCCTCCTGCCACTGCTCGCCATCCTCGCTGATGAAGGTGCCCTGGGGGCATGCGATGCGCTGGAGCTGCCCCTCCTCAATGGTCACGCTGCGCCGCGCGCGGATCATCCCCTCCATGGGCTTCCCTGCGAACTCTTCCTCGTAGTCATCCCCTTCGGCGTAGCGGTAGTAGATGCGGCTCACCGGCGCGTTACGCCAGTCCACGATGGTCACCTGGCGGTCGCGGTGGATGAAGCCGCGCTTGCCGATGAGAACGTCCCGCACCCGCTCCCCCTCCTCCAGGCGCAGGTGCGCGAAGTAGGGTGACTCCGGATCAACCGGGAGATCGCGACCTCGACCGTACCGCTGGGACAGGGCGGCGATGCGGGCCATCTGGTCAACCAGGGCCGGGATGTCCTCTGGCTTGGCCTCGGCCACCTGATCACGCAGATCGATGAGGGCGTTGTCGAAGTCCGGGGATCCGGTGGCCCCGCCGCTGTACTCGGAGAGGGCGGAAGTCACCCGTGCGTGGATCTTCAGTTCCTCATGGACGATCCGGTGGGCTTTGGACTCTGGTTCGATGCGATACGGCTTCATGACAATCAGACAGATTAGCCTGACAGCGGTTAACCGGCCAAGAGGCGGAAGTGTAAAATTATTTTGTTGCATGCCCCCCCCGGATCTGATACTCACCCTTTCGACGTATCGAGGTTCTGTCCGTCTGTCCCCCCCTCAGCGGTGCCCGGAACTTCGATGCGTCATTTTTATTTTCTGCTCCCCCCACCCTCAAGATTACGAGATTCATCGACTTTCATCTATTGCTCCGAAAGCACACTGAACCTGGTGGAGATTTACAGAGCGAATTGTCACTTTTATCCTTGCGCCAGATAGCCACTATGATACTTAAATATCTGACGCATCGAGGTTCTGCCCGTCTGCCCCCCCCTCAGCGGTGCCCGGAGCTTCGGTGCGTCACTTTTTTCTGCCCTGCTTCACCCTCAAAATATCCCCCTATGGAGTTTTCATGGCCTTTGTGGCACCCTCTGCCACCGAGTTTGGCTCGTGGTGTAAGAACCACGGGCGGGTAGTCGGCAAATCGTACAGACTTAGCTTGCCTCGATAAACTAGCCTCGCCTGGGCCTCTTGGCCGGGCAGGGCAAAGCTGCTTGAAGGAAATCCAGATGAGCAAACCACAGCTTCTTCTGCTCAACCCCATCTACTGGTACAAGTCGGTCAGGCTCACCAGCCTCGGCCTGCTGAGCAACGGCGCCATGGTCCGCGATGACTGCGATTTGGTGCACTTCGACGGCAACATGGGCGGCTACTCCACCAAGAATTTCCTCAATGGCCTGGAGGAGAAGCCCGACATCGTCGCCATCGCCTGCCAGTACACCAACCGCGTGGTGAACGTCCTGGAGATGTGCAAGACCATCAAGACCGAGTGGCCTGATGTTCCCATCATCTGCGGCGGCACCCACGCCTCCCTGGACGCCGACTTTCTGGTGACCACCGAGCTCATCGACGCAGTCACCATCGGCGAGTCGGAGTGGACCTTCGAGGAGCTGGTGCACAAGTACCTGGGCAAGCATGACAAGCCCATGGAGGAGATCGCCGGGCTCTCCATCCTCAAGGACGGCAAGGCCTTCCGCACCCCCACCCGCCCACAGGAGGAGGACCTGGACAAGCTCCCGATCCCCGCCTGGGAGGTGGTCAACCACGCCGACTACATGGACAACTCCCCCTTCGGGACGATGACCATGATCGAGACCAGCCGAGGCTGCGCATTCGGCTGCACCTTCTGCTCCCCCGCCCTGCTCTTCAAGCGCACCTGGCGCAAGAAGACCCCCGAGCGCGTGGCCCTGGAGTTCCGCATGGCGGAGGACCGCGGGGCCGAGTTCACCTGGCTGGCCGAGCTGGATCCGTGCCATGACCCGGTGCACATCCGCGAGTTCTGCGGCGCCCTGGTGGAGCAGGGCAACACCATCCGCTGGTTCTCCCAGCAGCGCGCCGACCAGATCACGGCCCACCCGGACCTGGCCCCGCTCATGTACGCCGCCGGCTGCCGCGTGGCCAACGTGGGCTACGAGGCCATGAGCATCCGCACCCTCCGCTCCTTCAACAAGGGCACCACGCCCGAGATGAACCGCAAGGCGCGGGATATCCTGAAGGAGGCCGGGATCATCACCAACGGCGGGTTCATCATCGGCGTGCCCGGCGAAACCAAGGAAGAGATGATGCAGTCCATCCGGTTCGGGCTGACGATCGACTTCCCTGACTTCGCGATCCTGCGCCCCTACCCGAGCACCCGCTGGAGCAACGAGTCGGGCGGCAACGACGCCAACCGTGAGAAGTACAAGAACTTCAACGAGGGCTGGTGCTTCCTGCACGAGAACCCCAAGCTTGTGGAGTTCCTGCACAAGTACGCCACCTTCATGGCCTGGTTCCACCCGCGCCGCATCATGGCCTTCTTCTCGCCGGATGACTTCCGCCGTGGCTTCTGCCGCTGGCGCTACCAGGTGTACGCCGAGGTGCTGGGCAAGCGGATCCTCGATCAGGTCAAGTTCAAGGCTCAGAAGGTGCTGTGCAGGGTCCCGGGGCTGAACAAGCTCAAGTGGTTCGCCCCGCCCAAGGAGTTACAGGAAGGGGTGGAGGAGTACGCCTTCCTGCCCGAGGGCGCCCTGGAGGGCATGGAGAACCCCGGCGCAATGGCCTCGCCCGAGATGCTGGAGGCCACCAACGCCGCCGAGGCCGAGGGTGGCAACGGCGCCAACGGTGAGAGCGCTGATGAGGCCGCGCCGAATGAGGCTGATTCCCAGACACCGCCCGCAGCCCAGGAAGAGAAGCCCCGAAACCGCCCCTCGGCCTGATCCGGCCCCCCTCACACCTCGACAATCCGCGCCCGCTCCGGCTACCCTAGTAGGCCAGTTCTGGGTCATCTGTAGGCCGAGGCCCACGAGGAGTCGGGATGAAACGCGACCTTATTATGTCCGCGGTAACCGCGTTGGCGGCGCTGGGGGTGCTCTGGCTCACTGCGCCAGCTGTTGCCACGGTGAATCAAATCGATGGCATGGTGGTGCCGGTGAGCAAGGGGAAACCCTGCCCTGGAAACGTTAACCAGTGCGTGCAGACCGGGCTCAACCTGGGCGAGGGACAGAACCCGCCCACCACCTACCCGAAGAAGAAGGTAGACGCCATCCTGGACGCGCAGCCCGGGCCCGGGACCTTCCTGGTGCCCAAGGGGGCCAACAAGCTGTACACCAAGGTGACCTTCAAGCTCATGCAGGAGGGCGCCGGCTACGAGAACATCTTCGGCTGGTACAACGTGGGCTATCCAAGCATCCGCTACCCGGTGATCCTCTCCTGCGCCTTCGGCAAGAAGAAGGGGCCAGGCTCCTACGAGCCGCCTGCCTATAGCGGGAAGATCATGACGGGCGGGTACGTGGCGTCCGTGGACTTCAACTCCGAGTTCAACAAGGGCCGCTACAAGGGCGGACAGATCGGCTTCTACCTCATCGCCCCCGAGGGCTCCAAGAACGAGACCATCTCCGGGTACCGGAGCATGTGCGCCACCGATCCGAACGACCGATTCTACGGCCCCAACCAGGGCGTGGATGACGACAACTCGGGCAGCGCCAACGACGACCAGGCCGGCTTCGGGCGCATCTACTTCACCGAGTCCAAGCTGAACAATGACGGCAACTACGTCCACTACCTGATCTACAAGAGCAAGCTGGATCCGCTGGACTACTACTTCGCCTTCGAGGACCTCTTCCGCGGGGGTGACAATGACTTCGACGACACCCTGGTCAAGGTTGAGGGGTTGACCTCCAACTGCACGCCGGAGCTGGAGGTGTGCAACGACCGCGACGACAACTGCGACGGGAAGATCGACGAGAACCTGTACCAGGACTGCTACACCGCCAAGAACCCGAAGACGGCAGGGGTGGGGCAGTGCAAGAAGGGCAAGCTCAGCTGTATCAAGGGCAAGTTCACCGGCGCGTGCGTGGGGCAGGTGATCCCTACCAACGAGAAGTGCGACACCCTGGACAACGATTGCAATGGGGTGGTGGACGACCACCTGGGCACCATGCCCTCCTGCACCCTGGGCGGGTGCAAGGGCACCATGGTCTGCGCCAAGGGGAAGATGGTCTGCTCTGCGCCCACGCCATCCACCGAGGTGTGCGACGGCAAGGACAACGACTGCAACAGCAAGACCGACGAGAACCTCACGCGCCTGTGCACCACCAAGTGCGGCCCGGGGCTGGAGAAGTGCAAGTACGTCAGCGGCAACCCCAACGATAATGCCAACTGGACCGGATGCAGCTCCCCATCGGCCAGCAGCGAGAAATGCGACGGCGTGGACAACGACTGCAACGGCGTTGTGGATGACGGGGTTTCCGGCACCGGCCTGCCCTGCGACCATGTGTCGGGCAAGACCTGCATCAAGGGGAAGACCCAGTGCGTGGGCGGCAAGATCACCTGCGTGGGCGCCACACCGGGGCTGCCCGAGGTATGCGATTGCAAGGACAACGACTGCAACAAGCAGATCGACGAGGGGACCCCCTGCCCCACCGGCACCAAGTGCGTCAACTGCGGCTGCCGCATCGCCTGCACCGGCGTGGAGTTCGGCTGCCCCAAGGGCTTCGTCTGTTCCCAGGGGTATTGCGTGCCAGACAACTGCGCCAACGTAACCTGCCCAAAGAACGAGAAGTGCGTGGCGGGCAAGTGCGTCTCCCTCTGCACCGGGGTGAACTGCGGCCCGGGGCAGACATGCAAAAACGGCTACTGCGTGGAGGACAGCTGCTACGGCGACGGCTGCCCACCGGGCAAGATCTGTTACCAGAACAAGTGCATCGTGCACCCTTGCGCCGGGGTGACCTGTGCGTCAGGGCAGTTCTGCGAGAACGGGACCTGCAAGCCCAGCTGCGGCAAGTCGCTGTGCGGCGAGCAGGGGCGCTGCCGTTATGGCGAGTGCGTCAAGAACCCGTGCGCTACCATGATCTGCAAGGACGGGGCGCCCTGCTACGACGGCACATGCCACGCCAACTGCACCGGGGTGAAGTGCGGCGCGCACCGGGAGTGCCGAAACGGCAAGTGCGTGGACGAGCCGTGCCGGGTGGTGAGGTGCTACGGGACGGGCGAGGTTTGTAGGGACGGCCAGTGCATCACGCCCGGCTACACCTACAACGGTGAGGCGGTGGACGCCCTGGTCACTGGAGGCGGCTTCGGCTGCGCCCTGCCCGGTGAGCCGGCTTCGGCGCGCGGCAGGATTCCGGGGTACCTGGCGTTCTGGTTGCTGCTGGCCATGGTGCTGGTGATCGCGAGGAGGAGAGGTTAATGAGGCGCTCACTCCTGATGGCCGTCGCCTTGGCCCTGCCCCTCCTGGCCTGTGAGAATGACCCGTACCGGCTCCACATGTTCACCGACGGCGGAGTGGATATGGAGTACGACGTGTTCGGGGCGTGCGACATCTCCAACAAGGGCTACGAGATCTGCGACGGCAAGGACAACGACTGCGACGGCCAGATAGACGAGGCGTTCAACCTGACCACCAGCGTTGACCATTGCGGCAAGTGCAACAACTCCTGCCGCCTGGCTGGCGCCATCACCGTTTGCGAGCTGCGCAAGTGCAAGTTCAAGGGGTGCGCACCGGGCTTCTACGACATCGACCTCGACCTCTCCCAGGGGTGGAGCTCCAAGTCCAACGGCTGCGAGTACGCCTGCACCCTCACCAGCACCACCGAGCTGTGCGACGGCAAGGACAACGACTGCAACGGCACCATTGACGAGACCTTTACCCTCAACACGGATGTGCAGAACTGCGGCAAGTGTGGCAACGCCTGCCAGCTGGCCAACGCTGTGCCCAAGTGCGACAGCGGCGTGTGCAAGGTGCTGTCGTGCAAGACCGGCTACATCGACAAGGACAAGTCGGACGCCAACGGTTGCGAGTGGCCGTGCACCAAGTCGGGGACAGAGATCTGCGACGGCAAGGACAACGACTGCAACGGCGTGGTCGACGATCCGGGGGGCAAGCCCATCGACCACAAGACCGACCCGCTCAACTGCGGCGGCTGCGGCATCTTGTGTGTGCTGCCCAACGCCGTCACCAACTGCATCAACAGCACCTGCACCTTCTCCGGCTGCAAGCCGGGTGGGTGGGTCAACGCCAACAACGACACCAAGGATGGGTGCGAGTGCCAGTACAAGGGTCAGGAGGTGTGCGACGCGGCGGACAACGACTGCGACGGCAAGGTGGACCTCGACTCGGCTGGCAAGCCCCTGGCTCGCAGCTGCTACACGGGCAAGCCAGGCACCGCGGGCAAGGGCCCCTGCAAGACGGGGACCCAGGTGTGCGGCAGCGGCTCGTGGGGAGCCTGCACGGGAGAGCTGACGCCCAAGACCGAATACTGCGACGGCAAGGACACCGACTGCGACAACCAGGCGGACCCCAAGGAGTGTGTCTTCGCAGGTACGGGCCGTGAGAAGCGGCTGGACGAGCCGGCCGTCAAGACCCTCGGCGCCAACAACTCCACCCAGCTGGCGGCCGCGGTCTCCGGCGACTGGATCCTGGCGGCGTGGGTGGACCGCCGCAGCAACCGCTCTGACATCTACGCCAACATGAGCGTCGACGGCGGGAAGAGCTGGCAGCCGGCTGACAAGGCCCTGGCCACCGAGACAAACAACGCCAAGCTGCAGCCGCGGGTGTTGTTCGGGGCGCCCAACGGATTCAAGACCCGGGCCTACCTGGTGTACCAGCGCATGAGCGATCCAATCCCGGTCAAGAACATCCCGGGCGTGCGGAACATCTACCTGCGGCGCTCGGACAACAGCGGATCGGCCTGGGGCGGCCCCCGCACCATCAAGAACCTCGGCAACGTCGACACCTACGGCCTGCAGGCTGTGGTGGTGCCCGGGCTGTCGGACAAGGTGCTGGTGTGCTGGGTGCAGATCGCGATCAAGGGAGCGGTCAACCCGGATGTCCGGTGCAGCATATCGGTGGACAATGGCCAGACGTTCAAGGCCTCGGTGAAGGTCAACGACGTGAGCGGCACCGTGCTGAACCCACAGATCGCGGTGGACAGTAAGAACCTGTACGTGGTGATGGAGGACAGCAAGAAGGGGATCATCGTGGACCAGTCCCCGTTGACCGGGAACAACATCGCCTTTGGCAAGGACCTCGTCCTGAGCAAGAAACTGGGCCGCCACCACAAGGTGCTGGCCGACGGCGCGGGGCGAGTTTTTGTTGTCTGGGAGGAAGAGGCCGCGAGCCAGAACACGGCGATCATGGCCAGCGCCAGCAAGAACTATGGCCTCTCATGGAGCACCACGCCCAAGAAGGTGGACAACGACGTCGTGGACGGGGACTCGACCTACCCGCACATCGCCGGCTGGAAGAGCGGACGGGTGGTGGTGGCCTGGGCAGATACGAGCCGCGGGCAACCTGACATCTATGTGGGCTACTCCGACAACGGCGGCGCCAGCTGGTCCAGCCCTGTGAGCAGGGTCTCGGGCGCCATCGCCGGGGTGAACAAGTCCTCATCGCCGTACATCGCAGTGGACCCCTCGAGCCAGAACGTCTTCGTGGCGTGGCGGGACTTGCGCCACGGGAACAACGGCGACCTCTACTTCAGCGTCTCCATGGATCAGGGCAAGAGCTGGAACGTGCCGGACTACAGGATCAACGAGTCGCCCAAGGGCGACATCATCACCTCTGCGCCCCTGGTGATGCCCGCCAACAGCCGGGTGGCCGTGCTCTGGTCGGATTTTCGGCACTATGTCGGAGCGAATTTGCTCACCGGATTCAAGGCCGACATCTACTCCACCTACCTGGAGTAGCTAGCCGCAGCTAATAAACTCAGCCGCAACTTGCGCCAGCGTCGACTCCAGCTAGGCTAGGGAGATAACCGCGAGGTGAACCCGTGCCCTCCCCTGCCTGCCGCTTTCCGCAATTCTTTTCGTTCCTGGCTGCCCTGGCGCTGGCCGGGTGTTCCGATGAGGAGCGCCACACGACCCCGGATTCAGGAGCGCCTCCTGACCTGGGGGGCCAGCCTCTGGACAGCGCGACCCCGGACCTGGCAGACGCGGCCCCCACCCCGGATCTGCGCCCCCCCAAGCCGCCTTCATACAGGGTCGCCTTCCCAAAGCTAACCTTTGAGATGCCCGTGGCTCTGACCCACGCCGGCGACGGGTCGGGGCGGCTGTTTGTGGTGGAGCAGAAGGGGCGGATAAAGGTCTTCGCGAACAGCGAAAAGACAGCGCAGGCCAGCGTCTACCTCGACATCCGGACCCGGGTCGACAGCTCAGGCTGGGAGGAGGGGTTGCTGGGGCTGGCCTTCCACCCCCAGCACAAAAAGAACGGGCACCTGTACGTGAACTACACGGCCGCCAAGCAGGGCCGCACGGTGATCTCGCGCTTCACCGTGAGCGCCAAGGACCGGGACAGGGTGGATCCCACCAGCGAGAAGGTGCTGCTCACCTTTGTCCAGCCATACGAGAACCACAACGGCGGCGGCCTGGCGTTCGGGCCGGATGGTTACCTCTACATCGCGGTGGGCGACGGCGGGGCCGGGGGGGATCCGCACAAACACGGACAGAACCGCAAGACCCTGCTCGGCTCCATCCTGCGGGTGGATGTGGACGGGGGCGGCGCGAGCAAGGCCTACGGGATCCCCAAGGACAACCCGTACGCCGGCAACAGCCAGGGCTTCAGGGAGGAGATCTTTGCCCACGGCCTGCGCAACCCATGGGGCATCCACTTCGACGCCAAGACCGGCCAACTCTGGGCCGCTGATGTGGGGCAGGACGAGTGGGAGGAGATCGACATCATCAAGAAGGGCGGGAACTACGGCTGGAGCGTGATGGAGGGCAAGCACTGCTTCGAGGCGCCCAAGGGGTGCAACCAGGCGGGCCTTGTTCCGCCCGTATGGGAGTACAGCTACGAGGGCAAGAAGGGGGGACAATCGGTGACTGGTGGGTACGTGTACCGGGGCAAGGACGCGCCGGCCCTGGCGGGCTCATATGTCTACGCGGACTTCATCAGCGGTCACGTGTACGCCTTGCGCCACGACGGCAAGGGGCCCGCTGCCAACAAGCTGCTGTTTGATACCAAGCTCAGCATCTCCGCCTTCGGGCTGGACGCAGCGGGCGAGCTCTATTTCTGCGCCTTTGACGGCAAGGTCTATACCATCCGCTGACGGTGCCTTCTGGTAGACTCCGGCCAGGAGGCAACCATGCTCAGAACGTCCGCGCCAGGGAGCGGCATGTCCGCCGCGCTGGCCCTCTCTCTGTTGGCCCTCGCCGGATGCCCGCCCAGGCCCGCCCCCGTCGCGCCGCCCGCGCCCAAGCAGGTGGAGGTGACGGAGAAACCGCGGAAGATGGAGGGGCGGGAGGTGAAGAACCTCAAGCTGCCAAAGTCGATGATCATCGGGGAGAACGTGACCCTGAGCGGCTTCTATGAGGATGAGGGGGGGGACGCCGCCGCGGAGGTCGCCACGGGTGAGGCCACCACGGCGACCGGGGGGCAGGCCAACATCTACCGCCAGGTGGCGCCGGCCACGGTGATCATTAGCACGGCGGGCGGGTACGGCAGCGGCGTGATCTACCACAAGGATGGCTGGATCCTGACCAACCACCACGTCATCGCCCGGGCCAGGCGGGAGGACTTCCGCATGCGCGTCTCGGTGGTCCTGGGCGCGCTGAGCGACAAGGGCGTGATGCAGCGCGGGGCCAAGACCTACGTGGCCCGGGTGCACAAGCAGGATCCGCTGCGGGACCTGGCGGTCATCAAGCTGGAGGATCCCCCCGAGGGGCTGCCAGCGGTGAAGATCGCCCCCAGGGATCCAGCGCCCGGCGAGCAGGTGTGGGCCCTGGGTCACGCAGGCATCGGCCTGATGTGGGCCATCAAGGGGGGACAGATATCGGCGGTGGGCAAGCTCTCCACCCACCTGGCGCAGCTGTTGCTCATCGACGCCCAGCGGGAGGCCCAGGGTGGCGCGACAGGTCTGGGCAAGGCGACGGCCCGGCTGCAGCGGCGCAAGCTGGAGAAGCTGCGGGGCGAGCTGAAGCGGCAGCGGCCCGCCCTGGTGATCCAGTCCACCTGCGACATCAGCCAGGGGGACAGCGGCGGGCCCATGGTCAACAGCCGCGGGGAGCTGGTGGGGCTCAACGCCTTCATCCGCGGCTCGTTCGGCACCCGCAAGGAGTCGAACTTCCATATCCATGTGGCAGAGGTGCGCAAGTTCATCGAGGAGGTGCCCGCGGATCCTCCCCAGCTGGTGCCGGATCCCTGGACCGAGGGGGGCACCCTGGCCCGGCTGGGAGACGCGGACATGGACGCCAAGGTGGATGTGCTGGCCCTCTACCGGCTGCGGCGGGTGGGGTTGTTCAGCCGGCGCAAGCCCACCTGCTACATGCTTGACCTGGACCAGGACAGCTTCGCCGGGATGGAGAAGCCTGCCCCGGTGCTCGAGGTGTTCAAGGGGCGGGCCTTCGACGCGGAGGTGGTGTTCCTGGAGGCGGCCGGGCAACTGTACGCCTGGTTCGACCGGGACAACGACGGCAAGCACGACGCGTTGCTGATGGCGCGGGGGAGCCGCCCCTCCGGGGTTGAGGGGTACAGCGTGGACGCCAAGGGGATCATCAAGCGGGACGCCTCCCTGGACGGCAAGCACCTGATCAGGCCGGGCATGTTCGCTGACGCGGCGCTGGCAGAGCGGCTGCGCGCCGTGGGGCAGCAGGTGTTCAACCGCTTCCTGATGGACGGCCACAAGAGCGGCGAGCTGCCGCCGCCGGATGCGGTGAAGGGGGCTGGCCACGAGGGGCGGCTGCTGGACCTCTCCGGCGACGGGAAAGCGGACGCGGTGGCGGCGGAGGGCCTCTTCTCCAGCGGGCACCTGCTGGACCTGGACCAGGACTCCCTGGGCGCCATGAAGGCGGGAGACGCGGCGGCTGAGCTGCTCTCGGCGGGCAAGGTGGACGCGGAGTTCTCCTACGTGACCCGGGGGCGGCAGGCGTGGGCCTGGTACGACACGGACAATGACGGCCGCTTCGATCTGGTGCTCGGCGCGGCGAGCTCCCCCATGGGGTTCGCCGACAGAGCCTGGCGGGTGGCGGCGGCGGGCAAGCGTGAGGCGGCGCCGGAGCACCTGGGCCGAGCCATGGTCCGCCCGGGGCTGTTCAAGGACGCGGCCCTGGCGGCCAAGCTGCGCAAGGCGGCAGGGCGGGTCCTGCGAGGGCGAGGGGTGGCCCGGGAGGGGCGGCTGGGCAGCTTCCCGGATCCGGCCAGCTACGCCACCTGGGGGGCGCGGCTCCTGGACGTCGGCAAGTGGCGCGGCGTGGGGGCCGAGGTGCGCTTCCGCTCCTGCCGCGGGTTGATGCTTGACCTGGATCGGGACACCGCGCGGGCGGCGCGGCGCAAGGGGGGCAGCGTGAGGGACGCCCTGCGGCGGCGCGCCTTCGACGCCGAGTACGTGCAGATCAGCTGCGGGAGCAAGGCGTGGTCCTTCTACGACACCCGGGGCAAGGGGCAGTTCGACCTTGTGCTCCACGCGGGCGCCGGGGCCGACCGGGTCCTGCCCGCGGCCTTTGTGGTGGGCCGCAAGGGGGCGGTGTCCCCGCGCAAGAAGCAGCCAGCTTGCAAGGGGCTGGCCCACCCTGCCCTGTTCCGCAAGCCTGCGCTGCGGCGGGCGTTCAAGCGGGCCGCGGGGGCGCTGATCAAGCCGCCCCCGGACCTGCGCTGCAAACCGTGAACTTCGACGGCGAGGAGAGAACCATGACAGCTGACGTCTTCTTTGTGCCATCGCGGGTGGCCCACAACCGGGGGCTGCTGCAGCGGTTCGGCGGCCTGGTGGACAGGCTGGGGCTGGACGGCGCCGTGGAGGGGGGCGACACCGTGGCGCTCAAGGTTCACTTCGGCGACGACGGCACCACCGCCTTCGTGCGGCCGCAGTTCTCGCGCAAGCTGGTGGACCGGGTAAAGGCGCTGGGCGGGCACCCCTTCCTCACCGACACCTGCACCCTGTACCAGGGGCGGCGCCAGCAGGCGATCACCCACCTGGAGCTGGCCATGGAGAACGGCTTCAGCTACGCCACGGTGGGCGCGCCCCTGGTCATCGGCGACGGGATCCGCTCCCGGGAGGTGGCCGAGGTGGAGGTGGATGGTCGGCACTTCTCCTCGGTGAGGTACGCGGCGGCGGTGCACAACGCCGACGCCCTGCTCTGCGTGTCGCACTTCAAGGGGCACCTGGCCGTGGGGTTCGGCGGGGCGCTCAAGAACGTCTCCATGGGGCTCGGCTCCAGGGCGATGAAGCAGGCCATGCACGCCGACGTGAAGCCGGAGCTCTCGGAGGACCTGTGCGAGGCGTGCGGCGAGTGCGTGGAGATCTGCCCGGCCGACGCGGTGGTCCTCGAGGAGGGGGTGGCGAGCTTCGACCATGACCTCTGCATCGGCTGCGCCGAGTGCATCGCGGTGTGTGATCCTGGCGCCCTGCGCATCCTGTGGAACGAGGAGGCGGACCTGATCCAGGAGAAGATGGTGGAGGTGGCCGCGGGCGTTCTGGCGGCCAAGGCGGGCAAGGTCGCGTTCTACAATTTCCTCACGGAGATCACCCCCGACTGCGACTGCTTCCCCTGGAGCGACAACCCCATCGTCAACAACATCGGCGTGCTCGCCTCCACGGATCCGGTGGCCATCGACCAGGCGTCGGCGGACCTGGTCAACGCGCGGCGAGGGCTGCCCGACTCCCGGCTGAGCGAGGAGGCCGCGGCGCCGGGTGAGGACAAGCTCCGCGCGCTCTATCCGAAGATCGACTGGACCCGCCAGCTGAGCTACGCCGAGGAGTTCGGGCTCGGGAGCAGGGAGTACAGGCTCATCGAGGTGGATGATCCGGGCTAGCAAAAAGGCCAGGGGCAGTGGCCCCGGCTTTCTGCTAGTGGTAGAAGCTTGAGCCCCGCCTGGCCGCGTCCTCCTGGCGTAGCAGATCCTGAAATCGCAGGTCGTCGAGACCTTCTGGCTCCTTCACCCCGTGAGGGAGCGGTTCGTGCCCCGGAGTGGCGGGGGCGGTCGAGGGGGCAAATGGATCGAGCCTGAAGGTGAAGCGCACCCTGGCCAGGGCGCGGTGATCGGTGAACTCGTACGCGCCCTTGTTGGAGAGGCGGTGGGCCACCTCGTATGAGGCGCCCGCACGCAGGCCGTGCCAGGCAGGGGACCAGACCTCCAGCCCGCCCTTGACCAGGACGTCCTGGCGGCCGGCCTCTGGATCGTCGTCCGGGAAGATGTCCTGGGCGTCGAAGTACCCCTCCGAGCGCGAGTAGGTGTCGAAGGAGATGATGAAGCGAGTCCGCAGGACGAGGTAGGGCAACGGGAGCGTGGCGGAGAGGAGCAGGGAGCCGCCGAACAGGTCGTAAGGCTGGATCCGGATGCGGCGGGGTTGTCCGGAGGCGTGGGTCACGGTCATCTCCGATTCGCCTGCCCAGTGGCCACGCATGGAGAGGCCGCCCAGCAAGAGCAGGCGCCAGAGCTTGCCGTTGACGCCGATGCCGCCGTCAACCTCGGCGCGGCTCCGGATGGCCTCACGGAAGGCGGAGTACCCGCCCCCGGCGAAGAGGGTGACCCAGCGGATCGGCTCCAGCTCCACCTCGCCCCGGTGGGACTCCTGGAATACGCGCGGTCCGGACGCGTTGGGCCCCACCTGGACTGGCCCCTTTGCGGGGGGGTCACCGCCGAAGAGCAGGAAGAGTTGACCGTGGTAGTAGACGCGCGCGGGGCCAAGAGACACGCCCGGGCGGGCGCCCATGATCAGGTAGCTGTGGTCCCACATGTCGGTGGGCTCCCGGCTGGTCAGGAACATGCCGCGCAGGCTCAGCTCCAGGATGGGGCTGACGAAGCGGTGCAAGGTTGGCGCGAAGCGGGTCAGCAGGTCGAGGATCAGGGCCGGGCTCTGGGTGACGCTGGCCGACAGGTTGGCCCGCGGGTCGGCGGGGTTGCCGCCCATGCCGTTGGAGGTGTAGCCGCCGCCAACATCGAGCCGCAGGGTGAGGGGCGTCGGGCGGTTGGGCTGGATAGAGGCCGTCAGCTTACGCAGGACGGGGCGGTCCTCTGGAAAGATGAGGTCGCGGTCATGGGCCTTTTCCATGGCCACCTCGGCCCCTTCATGGTCGTGCTGCAGGCCATCGAGGGTGGAGGTCAGTAGATCCCAGCGTGCGCGCTCGGCCTCGGTGCCGGGACACCCGGGCGCCTTGAGCAGGTCCCGGGCCTGGACCAGGGCTTCCTGTTGGATGTGGAGCCAGATGAGCCACGCGCGCACCTGGCAGTCGGCCGGGTGGCTGGCGGCGAGCTTGAGCAGGACCTGGCGGGCCGAGACCCAGTCGCCCAGGCTCCAGTGGGCGCGCACCAGGAGCAGGCCGAGACGAACATGGGCGGGGTGCTGCGTGGTGTCGCCCTTGAGCAGGTCCCTGGCGGTGCTGGCGTGACCCACCTCCAGCAGGCAGCGCCTGGACTCCACCAGGCAGGACGGCTCCTGGCAGCGCGAATGGCAAGCGGCCGGCGGGGCCCCCTCCTGAGCCAGGGCGGGGCGGCCCAACAGGGAGAGGGTGACGACGGCGGCCATGAGGGACACCACGCTACGCATCGGGCCCTCCCTCCACAGAGGCGTCGGCGGCTGTGGTGACGTCCGGGGGCTGGAGATCGGGGCGCGCGTCCTGGGCCCCTTCATCGGGCGCGGCGTCCGGGAGGCCAGCGTCGGGCATCCCGCTGTCAGGCGCGGCGTCCGGGAGGCCAGCGTCGGGCATCCAGCTGTCAGGCGCGGCGTCGGGGGGCGCGACGCAGGCTCCGGCGCGGCAGGCCTGCCCGCCCAGACAATCCTTGTCCGCATAGCAGTGCTGTTCCACCACGCAGGCAGTGGAGAAGAGGAAGGCGACCAGAAGAGGTGCGAGTCTTGTCATCGTTTGGTGCTCCGCTCAGGAATTGTCCGCCCTCCTGGCCCCCAGCGCAAATTGGAGCGCTCACGCACGGGGGCCCATACCTCGGCAAAAAAGGGGCGGCGCCGCCTGGCTGGGCGGTGGCAGGCGGGGGCGTTCTGATCCATTATCTGACTCCCTCCGCCACTGACCGGAGGAGAGCGGAGGCAGCGAGGATGCGTATCGCCGTGGCCAGCGGCAAGGGCGGGACCGGCAAGACCATGATGGCCACCAACCTGGCCAGGGTCCTGGCCTGCGACAACGGCAAGCGCGTGGCCTACGTGGACGCCGATGTGGAGGAGCCCAACGGGCACCTCTTCCTCAGACCAGAGATCAGCCAGCGGCGGCGGCTCGCCCTGCCCGTCCCTTCATCGCGCAGGGATGGGTGCACCGCCTGCGGAGCCTGCGTGGAGGCTTGCGAGTTCGACGCCCTGACGCTGGTGGAGGGGGAGGTGCGCCTGGACGCCCCGTCGTGCAGATCGTGCGGCCTCTGCCTCATCGCCTGCCCTGAGCGGGTTATCAGCGAGGAGCCGAGAGAGCTCGGCACCGTGAGCCAGGGCCAGGCGGGGCCGGTGCAGTTCTGGTCCGGGTTGCTGGACGTGGGTGAGCCCCGGGCCGCGCCCCTGATCCGGGAGATGCTCCGGTGGGTGAGCAAGGCCAACCGCAGGCAGGGGATGCTCGAGCTCATCGATGTCTCACCCGGCACCTCCTGCTCGGCCCTGGTGGCCACCCGGGTGGCGGACCTGGTTATCCTGGTCACCGAGCCCACGCCCTTTGGCCGCCACGACCTGGAGCTGGCCGTGGAGATGTGCCACGCGGCCGGGCAGCCCATGGGGGTGATCATCAACCGCTCGGACCTGGGCGACAGCAGGGAGATGCGCGCCTACATCAGGGACCGGGAGATAAAGCTGCTGGCCGAGATCCCCTTCATCAAGGAGGCGGCCCAGGCGTACGCCCGGCAGCAGCTGGCCGCGGACCAGGTCCCCTCGTTCCGGCGCAGGATGAGCAAGCTGGTGCGCAAGTTGAGGATCGGCTGATGCGGCAGGTGGCGGTGATCAGCGGCAAGGGGGGTACGGGCAAGACCTCAGTGTGTGCCTCGCTGGCCAGGCTCGCCCGCCCCGTGGTGAGCGCCGATTGTGACGTGGACGCCGCCAACCTGGCGCTGCTCCAGGTGGGGCCGGACGGGATCCACGAGCCGTATTATCACGGGCGCCGGGTCTCGGTGGACCTGCGGCGGTGCATCGGCTGCGGCGGGTGCGAGGCGATCTGCCGTTTCGATGCCATCCGCCTGGGGGACACCGGGCTTGTCTTCAACGATCCCTTCGCCTGCTCGGGCTGCGGCGCCTGCGTGGCGGTCTGTCCCGAGAAGGTGCTGGGCATGCACGAGAACATCGTGGGGATCTGGACCTCCCGGCCCTGCCACGACGGCCTCCTGGTCCACGCCATGCTCGGGGTGGCCCAGGAGAACACGGGCGCCCTGGTGTCCAAGGTGCGGCAGCGTGCGCTGGAAGTGGCGGAGGATCAGGGGCTCGACCTGATCCTCATCGACGGGCCTCCGGGCATCGGCCGGCCGGTGCAGCTCTCGGTGGAGGGGGCGGACCTTATCCTGGTGGTAACCGAGCCGAGCACCTCTGGCGAGCATGATCTGAGGCGCGTGCTGGAGCTGGCCAGCGAGATGGAGATCCCGGCCCTGGTCCTGGTGAACAAGGCAGACCTGGAGCCCACCGTGTGCGCGCGAGTGGAGGAGATGGCCGCCGGCGCCGGCGCCGAGCTGGTGGGGCGGCTCCCATTTGATCCGGCGGTGCCGCGCGCGCTGGCCCGGGGCAAGCTCCCCCTCCATGTGCCTGGAATCGCGGAGCCGCTCGCCGAGGTATGGGCGGCCATCCGCCAGAGGCTCGGGTGAACGTTGCCCCGAGGAGGCAGTGAGGCTATCTTTTGAGGAGAAACAGGGAATCCGAGTCTTTTGACCTAACGCCTGCATGAGGCTGGCCATGGTCCCTGGACCGACAGGGTGTGATCGGGAAACCGGCGCGCCTCCCGCGCTTGGAAAGGATCCCGATGAAACCGACCTACCTGAGACTCTCCATCACTGATCGCTGCGATCTGCGCTGCCGGTACTGTCTACCGGAGGGCGCCGCCCCGCGTGCTGATCGCGCGCCGCCCACCATGGAGGAGGTCCTCAGCATGGTGGCGCTGCTGGCCGACAACGTGCCCCTGCGTAAGGTGAGGATCACGGGCGGTGAGCCGCTGCTGCTGCCCTGGCTGCCCGGGCTTGTGAGCGGCCTCCGGGAGATGCTCCCGGACGCAACCCTGGCCCTGACGACCAACGGCGTGAGGCTGCCGGAGCGGGCAGCGGACCTGCGGCGGAGCGGGCTCGACCGCCTGAACATCAGCCTCGACGCCGCCGAGGAAGGGGCCTTCCTGCGCGTGGCCGGGCGGCCTGCCCTGAAGAAGGTGCTCACCGGCATCAGGGCCGCGAGGAGGGCTGGCTTCCACGGGACCAAGTTGAACACCGTCATGCTGCGGGGGCTCAATGATGACCAGCTGGTGAAGATTTGCCGCCTGGCCGCGGCGGAGCAGCTTGAGGCGCGCTTCATCGAGCTGATGCCCCTGGGCGCCGGTGAGGCGATGCACAGGGAGCGGTTCCTGGGGGCCGCCGAGGCCCTGGAGCGGATCCGTGGAGATCTGCAGTATGTGCGGCACCTGGGCCGACAGGGGGCGGCCGACCGCCACCTGATGCGGGACGGGGACCGGCTGGTGACCGTGGGCTTCATCAATCCCATCTCCAGCCCGTTCTGCGGCAGCTGCGACAGGGCCCGGCTGGATCCTGCCGGGCAGCTGCTCGGGTGCCTGCGCAGCCAGCAGGGTATGGACCTGCTCGGGGCCGTGCGTGGCAGCGAGGCAGGCGGCGACCTGGTGCTGGCCGGGCGGCAGGTTCGCCAGCTGGTGCAGAGCAAGGGGCGGACCGAGGAATCATGGCCCAGCCGCTCCATGGCAGCCATCGGGGGATAGAGGTTCAGGCGCCATGGGGAACGAAGCGAGCCACCGCGGGATGAGGCCGCCGCCCAGGATCCACCTGGTGGGGCGCCAGAACCAGGGCAAGACCACCCTGATGCTGGAGCTCGTGGAGTACCTGACCGGGCGGGGGCTGCGCGTGGGCACGGTGAAGCACACCGGCCATGACCACCCCGTGGATGTGCCGGGCAAGGATTCATTTCGCCACCGATACGCGGGGGGAGAGCCCGCGGCCCTGATCACCACCGAGGGGATCGGGGTCTTTCTGCCCAGAGGGGAGGCGCCGTACCAGGACCTGGCGCCGCTGTACCGTGGGTGCGATCTGGTGCTCGTGGAGGGGGACCTGTCCGTGGAGGGGGCCATGAAGGTGGAGGTGTTCCGGGCGGGCCAGGGACATGAGGCGCCCCTGGCCACAGAGCGCGATGACATCGCGGCGGTCATCTCTGATGACCCGCTGCCAGAGGGACTGGAGCGGTGGCCCCGCGGCGACCTGGACGCCATGGCACGATCGCTCCTGGTGCTGGCGCCGCCCCGGCGAGGGGCCCGCGTGTTTATCCTCTCGGGCGGCCGCAGCGAGCGGTTCGGCAGCGACAAGGCCCTGGCGCGGCCGGGCGATCGCGCCATGTTGCAGGTGGCCCATGATCTGGCCACGACGCCGCTCCTGAGCCTGGGCCCCACCGTCGTGGCCCGCCGGGCGGGTCAGTACGACGAGCTGGGCGTGCAATCCGTGGGTGATGACACCCCCGATCTGGGCCCCATGGGCGGGTTGATCACCGCCCTGAGGCAGCTGACAGCTGACCAGGCGTGGGCCCTGCTCATGCCGTGTGACCTGTGGGGGCTGCAGCCGAGCTGGCTGGAGGCCTTGCTGCGCGCGCCCAGGTGTGGCCACCGCGCCATCGCGTTCAAGGGGGACCAGTGGCAGCCCCTGCCAGGCCTCTACCACCGCGACCTGTTGCCCACCTGTGAGGACCTGCTGGAGCAGGGGCGGGCTGCCCTGTGGCACTTGCTGGAGGCCGCGGAGGCCCGCGCGCTGCCGCTGCCCCACGGCTGGGAGGAGGCGGTACAGCTCAACAGCCCTGATGACCTGACGCGGATCCGTGGCCAGTAGCCCTGGCGGCGGTGGCGGTAGCGGTTCGTACCTTCTCTGGATCGTCACGCCCCGGGCGCTGCGGCTCGAGGCCGGAGCTCTTGGAGATGTGAAGTTCGGCAGGGGCGGCCTGGTGTATTGCGGGTCGGCGCGGCGGGCCATGGCCGGGAGGATCCTGCGGCACTTGAGCCGGGGGGGCGGCGATGAGCAGCAGCTCAGGCCCCAACTGGCCGCGGCTCTGGGGGCGGCTGGAGCGCCGCCGCGCCCCAAGCGCCTGCGCTGGCATGTCGACTACTTGCTCGAGCAGCCCGAGGCCAGGGTGGTGGGCGTGACCCTGCTCTTCGACGCTCACCTGGAGTGTGAGATGGCGGGCTTCCTCGTGGCGAAGATGGGGGCGCAGCCCGCGTGGCCGAGGTTCGGCGCCAGTGACTGCGTGTCCGGGTGCGGAGCCCACCTGTTGCGCCTGGCCCGGGGATCGCACCCCGCCGCCCGGCGGGAGATCAGCGCGCGGGTGCCCGGCGCGAGGCATGTGGGGCCCGGGAGATAGGCCAGGCTGGTCGTCACCCTGGACAATCCCCTCCCCTCCCGGTCACCATGTCCCCACTCCCATGGACGCCATCCTCTGCACCCTCGCCCTGCTGGTGCTCCTCCTCCCAGGGGCCCTGATCTGGTTTCGCGCCAGCCCCGATCCCCGGGGTGCCGAGCGCGCCATCACGGCCCTCACGTTCGGGCTCGGTCTGGCCGTCTGTGCCGGCTACCTCCTGTCCTTCATCGGCCTCGATGCTTTCCTGGTTGTCTGGGGAGTCGTCACCGCCGCCACCCTGACCGTCACATTCCGCCGGGGCCTCCCAACACGCGGCGCGTTCCTTGACGCCCTCCGTGGAAACCTCTGGCTAATCGGCCTCCTCCTTCTGGCCCTGGCCCTCCGGCTGTTGCCCACCTTCTTCCACACCTACCCGCGGGGCTGGGACCCTTACTTCCACCTCCTCCTGGCCGGCAAGATCCTCACCTCCGGCGCCCACATAACCGACTGGCTGCCTTACGAGACCATCCCCCTCAACTACCCCACCGGCAGCCACCTGCTCCTGGCGGCCCTGGCCCGCATCACCCAGGCGCCGCTGCACGAGCTGTTCAAGCCGCTCCTCGCCCTGGGCGGCGCCCTGACGGTGGCGCAGGTGTTCGCGCTGGTCAGCGTCTCCTCCGGGGACCGCCGCCTGGCCATCCTCTCCGCCGCCGCCTACGCCTTCTTGCCCATGTACGGCAGCCTCGGATATTACCGCTGGGGCGGGCTCCCCAACCTGCTCGGCATGTTGCTCCTGCTCGGCGCCCTGACCACCCTGGCCCGCGCCCCGGCCCCCCGGCACAGGTTCCTGCTGCCCATCTTCTTCGTCGGGATCTGCCTGATCAACCACCATGTGCTGGCCAGCGCGGTCCTGGTTTGCCTCATCCTGCTGGCGGCCCTGGCCCTCATGCCCGCCCAACGCCCCCGGGCCTTCTCCCTGTTCCAGGCGGCCCTGATCAGCCTCATCCCGGGGGGGCTCTACTTCCTGCCCCGGCTGAAGTCGGGATACAGCGTCCTTGACACCGGCCTGCTCCAGTACGGCGAACCGGTCCACACGGCCAGCGCCATCCTCTCCAAGGTGGGTCACGGCTACGTGTTGCTCGTCCTGGGCGGCGCGGGCCTCCTCCTGGTCCAGCACCTCCGCCGCCGCGACACAGCCCCAAAGGTGGGCCGCGTGCTGCTCCTGTCATGCGCCGGGCTTGTCCTGCTTTTCTGCCTCTTCGAGTACGGCGGCCGCACCCTGAGCCTCCACCTGCTCGGGCGGCCCATCGCCCCCTTCACGCCCAGCCGCTTCCTCACCGACGCCATCCCGCTCATGGCGGTCTTTGCCGGCCTGCTCCTCCATCGTATCCGCATCCCTCCCCGGCGCGGGCCGGTCCTGGCCCTGGGGCTGGTCTTGCTGCTCGCCCTGGAGAACGCGCCTCACTACCGCGGATACTTCAAGCAGGTGGTGGCCCCGGCGCAGGCCGCGGCCTACCAGTGGATCCGCGCCAATACTCCCCCGGACACGGCCGTGCTGGACCGCCACATCCACGCGGCCTACATCTCCGGACGGGCCGCCTCAAACACCCCTATCCCAACCTCCGAGCTGTGGGCCCGCGCCACCCTTGCCCCGGCCATGGAGGCCATCCTCAAGGGCAAGCTCCCGCCGTCAGCCCTCAAGGTCCCCATGGTCCTCATCAGCGGCGTCCCCAGGGGGAAACGCCTCTGGAGCAGCCCCAACAACAAGCTCCACGTAACCCTCGTGCACGCTCCAGAAGGTAGTCTGTAGCCCGCCGGGCGTATGGCGCCCGGCAACAGCCTGGCTTGCCAGGCGAAACAACCAGGCGGGCGGAGCCCACAGCGGGCTGTTCGGGCCCCCTGGCCCCGGGCGGGCCGCTAAGCTAGCATTCGCACATGACCCATCCCCGAAACGCCCCGGGCGTTCGCATGTCCACCTCCGGCGTTCGCTGGAGCACCAGCGGCTCGGCCGCAGTTGAGCTGGAGCTCCACCGCTCCGAGTATCCACCCGAGGATCAGGATCCATTCCAGCCCCTGAGGCTGCCCGACGCCTGCGCGGTGAGCCTGCTGGGCCCCCTGCCCCGCTGCGTGCGGCGCGGCCAGGTGAGCATCCACCTCCGCCTCCGCCCGGGCAGCTACTCGGTCCCTCTCTCCGACGGACCGCCAGTCCAGGTTGAGATCCCATCAGGGTGCGAGGTCCGCGGCAGCGTCAGCATCGGCGGCGCCAACGAGGGCACGGGCGATCCGATGATCCAGGCCCTGGATCTCCGCTTCAGCGCGCCCCTCATCATCCGCAACCTGGTCACGGCCCTGGGCCAGATCCAGCGGGTCTTCTCGGACCGCGGCCTGGCGCCCATCCGCGAGGTCGTGCAGGAGACCCTCCTCCCCCTGGTCCCGGCCTGGATGGCCCCCCTGGCCAACCTCGCCATCAGCTCAGCTGACGGAACGGCTGACATCCTGCTCGAGCGCGTGGCTGCCCGGCCAAAGCAAGGCATCACCCCCACCCTGCGCATGGGCTTCTCCGGCCGCGTGCGCTGGATGGATCAGCTGGAGACCCGCTTCAACGACGTGGTCCTCCCCCGCCAGGTGCTGCCCGCGCCACACGCCATGCTGGACCGGTTGATCTCCCCGGATCCCCTGGCCTCCGCCGAGGTGGTCACCACGGCATGGGACGGTCTGGGCCTGGGCCGCGTGGGCCTCACCATGGCCGAGCGCGCGGATCTCGATGTGACCCTCTCGGTGGAGCCGCCCCCGGTGCGCCTGGTGGCCCGCACCATCGACGGCACCGAAATTCGCGCGGGGGTTGAGTTCCCCCCCGAGCCGGTGGTGTTGACGGGCACGGTCTCGGCCGAGGTCCTGGACGGCGAGCGGATCTCCCTGCGCCAGGGCGACCTCCGCCTGCGCCCGTCAGGGGATCGCGACCACGGCGTGGAGCTGACCCTCTCCGGCGACCTGGACCTGGACCTCCAGACCCCGGGCCTGGATCCCGAGGAGCGGGCCACCTTCTCCGGCGCGCTGCGCACTCCGCCCGACCAGGGCACCTGGCCCCAGCTCATGGTCAAGCTCGCCTCGGACGAGGCCATCTCCATCGGCGGGGTCCAGCTCGAGCTGGCCCTGGAGGACCTGGAGGGGGGCGGCGCGGTGGGCATCTCCTTCGGCCCGGATCGGCTGGAGGTCTCCCCGCTGAGCCCCCTGGAGCTGTCGGCCCATGTCAAGACGCCGGAGCCCATGAGCTTCACTGACGCCCAGGGTGAGCTGGCGGTGGAGCTCAACGCCGCCGTCACCGGATCCCTCCGCCCCGCAGCCTCGGACGAGTGGCTGCTCACGGCCCAGGTGGGCTCCAGCGTCAAGGGGCGCATCCTGAGCCGGGTGATGTCGCTCCCCGAGCTGGACATCCACCGCGGCATCCTCACCGCCCTTTTCGGCGGCAACCTGGAGGCCGGCGTGCGCGCCCAGGTGCGCTTCCCCCGCAACCGCGGTCCCCTCATCGACCTGTCGGAGAGCCGGTTCAACCTCACCCTGGACCAGGCGGACCTGGACCTGGAGGGCCGGCTCACCTCTCTCCCCGCGGGCACGTCGGTCAACGGCCGCGTGGCCAGCGGCACCATCACCCCCACCGGCCCCGAGGGCGTCGCCCTGAGCGTGGGCTGGGACCTGCACCAGCAACCGTGCCTGCTCCACCACGAGGGGAAGGCCATCTCCCTGCTCACCCACGCCCTGAGGGCCGGCGAGCTCACCCTGCACCTGGAGAGCACGGGCCGCATGCGCTTCTCGGGCGACCGGGGCGGGCTGTACGGTGTGCGCTACTTTAACGCGCTGCTGAATCCCGCGGCCGATCCGGAGCAGCTGCTCGACCTGGTGCGCTCCGACGATGTGCTGGCCCATGTGGTCAACGCCATCGAGGCCTTCACCCCGCGCCTGGCCGAGACCCTCACGGATCTACGCGCCCTGGGCCTGGGCGCCGAGCGGATCCTGAACCGCGAGGGGGTCAAGGATCCCAAGGACCTGGTGCCCCGCCGGGCCATGGCCCGCATCTTCTCCCTGTTGCTCTGCGGGACGCCGCGGCTATCCAAGAAGCTGCGCTCCATCATCGGGCAGGTCACCGACGGCAAGGGCCTGGACCGCCGGGCCATCCGCAAGCTGCTCCAGCGGGAACTCGAGTCCTTTGACATCGACTTCGAGCTCTCGGCCCTGATCCAGTGGCTCGACCTGGTCCTGAGCCCCACCGAGCCCATCCCTTCGCCGCCGCCGGTCCCCGAGCTCCCGCTCCCCCTGGATCCGGCCTTCGCCCATGCCCTGGAAGGCTTCCCCTCGGCGGGCGAGATCTACGCCGCCGCCCAACAGGACGACCTCCCGGAGGAGATGGCCCGCCAGCTGGGCGATCTCTGCCCGCGCCTCACCCGGCGGCAGCTCGACTACCTGCTGCGAACCGCCTGCGCCGACGACGGCTGGCCCGGGTGGCTGGTGCGCCGCCTGCGCCATGTGCGCGGCGTGAAGCTCAAGGTGGAGGCCATCGCCGAGGAGTACAGCGGGCCGGAGTTTGCCCTCCAGCCCATCCTGGTGGCCTCCTTCCTGAGCGAGGCCGCGGGCCCGCTGCCCGGCGTGACCCGCATCGGCGAGGCACGTCAACATGGCTGGCCCCCGCCCTGCGCCCTGGGACCCCAGGAGGTGGCGGTGCTGTTGCAGGCTGGGCAGTCCTCGGGGCTGGAGTCAAAGCGGGCGCAGATCAACAACCGGATCCTGCTGGAGTTGCTGCGGCGCGAGCCGGCGGACTTCACCTTCTCCACCCTGGTTGAGATCGGGCACCGCAGCCCCCGCGCCCTGGCCGGCTTCCTCTACGCTTTCCTCGACCAGGACCAGGACCACATGGCCCGACCTCTGGACCTGGCCGCCCTGCTGCAGGAGAAGCTCGACCTCGAGATCCCCCGGCAGCGCGACTACATGGCGGGGGGACGCCACGCCTCGGAGAGCTACTACCAGGCCCTGTGTGAGGTCGCGGATCAGCTCCTGGAACTGGCCGGCCCCGTGCTCGCCCTGAACCAGCATCTGCAGGTGGAGCGCCACCCCGCGCCCACTGCCCTGGCGCTCCAGCCCTCCGCGGAGAAGCTGGAACAGCGCGCCCGGGATTGCATCGCCCGGGCCGACGCCGAGGGCGCCCGCTGCACCTTTAAACAGGACCGCGGCGGCCCCCGCGCTCGCGCCAGGGATCGCTACCGGGTGGCCTTCCGCGCCTGCGCGCGGCTGCTCCAGCAGGAACCGCGCGCCTTCCAGTTGCCCTGGCTCCGCGAGTTCTGGGCCCGCAACGAGGAGGCGCTCACCGTGCTGAGCGTGGTGCGCGGCTACCAGGAGGACCGTGAGGACGACCGCCGCTGGCTCCACCTGGAGAGCGGCCGGGACACCTTCGAGAGCGAACAGGACCTCACCGACACGGTGATCCGGACCCTCTACTGGCAGGAGGAGGATCGCCGGGCCGTGCTGGCCGACCCCCTGGCCCGCCTGCTCATCGAGCCGGAGCCGGGCCGCCTCAACTTCTCCATCATCACCTGCATGGGGGTGATCACCGAGGGCGCCGACGGCCGCGAACTGGAGCAGGTCTTCGAGCGCCTGGAGGAGCGCCGCGGCGTGCGGCTGATCCGCTCGCCCGTGGCCACCGCCCGCTCCCTGGAGTACAACGCCGGCCGGATCATCGAGGCCATCGAGTCGTGCGACTCGCCGTGGGGCATCATCGGCTACAGCCAGGGGTGCGCCAACGCGCTCAAGGCGGAGAGCGCCCTGCTCAGCGGCCCCCCGGACCGGCGCCACCTGCTGGACGGCCTGGTCAGCCGCAAGCTGCTCTTCTCGGCGGCCAACGGCTCGTGCCACGGCACCAGCGGAATGCTCAAGTTCCAGCGCGCCCTGGTCCAGGGCGAGCGCCACCTGAAGCACTACCAGGCGGTGCTCAGCTGGGAGGCGATCAAGGGCATGCTCCGCCTGGCCCGGGCCGTGCTCGACTCCCGCGCCTTCATCCACATCCTCGGCGGCGTGCACTCCCTGACATACGAGCGCGCCAGGGACTTGCACCGCGACGGTCAGTTCCTGGACACGGTGCCCACCTCCCGCACCATCGGCGTGGTGGCCCCGGAGAAGCTGCCCGAGACGCTGGAGTTCTTCTACAACATCCTGGTGGAGCAGTCGGGCGCCCTGGACCAGGACACCCAGGTGACCATCCAGGACGCGGTGGGATACGCAACCCGGGTGGAGAACGAGTTTACCGAGGTGCTCCGTCGCTGCGACATGGGCAGCCTGGTGCAAGCCACCCACCACTGGGCCCCCCTGACCCACGAGATCGAGTTCGTCACAACCGAGCGTGACCGCGACCTCGCCATCTACGAGAGCCCCAAAGACCGCCTGGTCACGCCGTGGGTGGAGGTGCTGGCGCGCTTCGGCAGGATCGAGACGATCTAGTCAGCAGGCGTGTAAAACAGAAAGGAGCAGCCCTCCTCCAGCTCCACGCGCTTCCCCAACTTCATGCCCAGCGCCGCCCGCACGCCAGGCCCACGCCGCGCCACGGCGGGGTGCCGCTGGGTGAATGCGCCGGTATGCTCCGGGCAGTCGAAGCGCGCGTAGGCCCTGGCCCGCCGCGCCTCCTCCGGGGCCCCGAGGTCACGCATCTCCAGCAGCTCCACCTGACGGCGCCCGCTTACAAAAAGGCCCAGTCGCCCGGCGTCCAGGCCCGCGGGGTGATACAGGCTGCTCTCCACCACCACCGCGCACTTGCTCCGGTCCCGTGGGCAGGTCCCGTCGAGCAAGCCGTTGACCATGTCCGGTGACAGCCCCTTGTAGGGGCGGTAGTAGTTGTTCGGGCTGTCCCGATGCAGGGCGATGTTGGCGTCGTCGATGCGCCGGTAGATGTCCTCGGCTGTGGGCATGGGGAGCCACTGGGCAGAATAAGCTCCCAGCCACAGGACCAGCGCGGGGACAACCACGGGCAGCGCGGGCAGGCGGGCCAGGCCGGCGGCGCCCAGCAGGGCCGCGGCAGCGTAGAGCACCGGGAAGTTGACCAGGCCCACGTTGAACAGCAGGTAGAGCGCCACCGGCAACAGGACCCAGCTAACCAGCACCAGCAACGGCGCCGCTGGCTTGAACTTGCGGCCGGCGATGAGCAGCACCACCCCGGCCAGTGAGAGCAGCGCCCAGGGCAAGCCCAGGTCATCCAGGAGCTGGGGCAGCATCAGGTCGAGGCCCACGATTGCGCCGTAGCGGGGCCGCGCCTCCAGCTTGTCCTCCAGGTACGGGCCCATGTCCCGGATCAGGGGCAGCAGGGCCAGGGCCCAGGTCCCGGCCACGGCGAGCACACGCGACCACGCGGCCCCTTGCCTGCGGGCCAGGAGCAGCAAGGGCGCCACCGTGGCCACCCAGACCAGGCCCGTGGGCCTCAGGGCCAGGGCGAGCACCCCACCCAGCCCCACCCGAAGCACCGACCGCCGCCGCGAGAGGCCCGGATCCGCCAGCATCCCGTCCAGCACCTGGAGCAACAGGGCCAGCTCCGCCACATGGATCCAGCCCATGCGCCCAAGCTGATGGATCCCCATGGCCAGCGGCGAAACCAGCAGCAGGGCCAGCAGCCCGGCGGCCTCTCCCCACAGCCGCCGCGCCACCATCCAGAGCCCCAGCAGGGCCCCGGCGATCCAGACCAGGTGCAGCGCGCGCATGACGCCTGCCCCGCCGCCGGTGAGGTGCATCCCCGCGGCGATGATCAGGTTGTACCAGCCCGCGGTCTCGCCCACCGCCGCCCACAGCGCCAGCGGCCAGTCATGGGCCGACCCCAGGCAGTGGTGGATCTGGGCCAGGGTCTGGTGCGCGTGGTTGGCGTCCTGGGGCAGCCGTAAATCGGTTACAGCGAACCGCGCCTGGGCCGTGATCGCCAGCAGGATCACCAGCGCCGAGAGGAGAAGCATCCATCGCCCGGGAAATCGCGCTCGCAAGGGTGCTATCCTATCAGGAATCGTAAAGGAGGGTGTGGTGCCCAGACGAACGAGGGGAGAGTCGAAGTCTCGCTTCAACCCCAACGAGACGGTGATGCACCTCACCGACGACTTCGCCCGCGACCTGAACGTCCCGGCCCTACCGGAGCGCATCCCCGACCGCCTGGCGGACGCCCTGAGAAAGCGCGTCCAAGCGTACCTCTACCACCTACAGAAAGCCCGCGGCGGGCGCTACGCACCTGCCATGGAGATCCGCCTCATCCGCGACGCCCAGCGCGCCGTGCTCACCGCCTTCGAGCTGAACCTCTCCGACGGGGAGGTCATCTACGCGGAGTTCCGCCGCGCGGTGGAGGCCCTGGGATACCAGCGCTGCGAGGCTGGCTACCGCAAGGTACAGACACCATGAGCCAGGAAGACAACGGCCTGGAACAGCTGGGCGCCCACTTCGAGCAGATGACCGCCCACTTCGCGAAAGAGCTCTCCTATTGCGTCAACGCCCTGGGCGCCTGCGCCACCCCCGGCGTGCTCGACCAGGTGCTGGAGAAGGGGGAGGCGCCGGTGCTGCGCGATGAACTCGGCAAGCGCGGGGCCGCGGTCCTTGCGTTAATGGAGCACCTCAACCTGGCGATGGACGAGGATGCGGCGGAGAGCTTCAAAATCACCGCCATCCCGGAAGTCCTGCCACCCTTTCTCGAGCTTGTCCGTGAAGCCGATGACACCGAGGCGTCCATGGCCAGGCTCTCCGCAGCCGCCCGCGAGGCGCTGGTGAAGCTGAATATCCCGATCCCCGAGGGCCGCTAGCCGACAGCCCGCGGCCCGTGTTAAAGATCCATCTCTTTGATTCCACAAATCCACGCACACCAGGAGGATCCCTGTGTCCGAAATAAAGAAGCGTCTGAAGCAGCTCCGCGATCTGATGGCCAAGGCCAAGATCGACGCCTACTACATCCCGAGCACCGACCCGCACCAGAGCGAGTATGTCCCCGAGTGCTGGCAGCGCCGGCGCTGGATCAGCGGCTTCACCGGCTCGGCGGGCGACCTGGTGATCACGGCCCGCACCGCGGGCCTCTGGACCGACGGCCGCTACTTCCTGCAGGCCGAGCAGCAGCTCAAGGGCACCGGCATCCGCCTGTTCAAGATGGGCAACAAGGGCGTACCCACCGTCCCCCAGTGGGTGGGGCGCACCCTCAAGCCGGGCCAGGTGCTCGGCGCCGATCCCCGGGTCCTCTCCCTCCCCGTGCTGGGTCAGCTCCAGGGCGCGGCCAAGGTCAAGCTGATCGACGGCAACCTGGTGGACAAGATCTGGGATGACCAGCCCACGCCCTCCAAGGCCCCCATCGAGGTGCTGCCGTCCAGGCTGGCCGGCCTCACCCCCGCCCGCAAGCTGGCCAAGGTGAAGCGCGAGATGAAGGAGCGCAACGCCGACGCCCTGGTGATGGTGGCCCTGGACGCCATCGCCTGGCAGTTCAACGTGCGCTCCACCGACGTGGATCACAACCCGGTGGCTATCTCCTACGCGATAATCAAGGACGGCAAGGGGCACCTCTACACCGACCTGGACAAGATCACCCCGGCCGCGCTCAAGGCGCTGGGCAAGTCGGTCGAGGTCCACCCGTACGCCGAGGTGGGCAAGGCCCTGCGCGAGCTGGGCAAGGCCAAGGCCAGGGTCTGGGTGGATGGCGCCACGGCCAACGCCTGGGTCACGCGCAAGCTCAAGGGCGCCACCGTCATCGGCGCGCCGAACCCCGTGTTCACCCTCAAGGCAGCCAAGAACGACACCGAGGTCCAGGGCATGCGCGACGCCCACGTGCGCGACGGCGTGGCCATGGTGCGCTTCCTGTACTGGCTGCAGGGCGCCGTGCGCAAGGGCGGGATTACCGAGGTGACCGTCGAGGAGAAACTGCTCGAGCTGCGCGCCAGGGGCGAGCACTTCCGGGACACCAGCTTCGGCACCATCGCCGGGTACAACGACCACGGCGCCATCATCCACTACGAGGCCACGCAAGAGACCGCCTACACCCTCGGGCCGCGGGGAATCCTCCTGGTTGACTCGGGCGGCCAGTACCTGGACGGCACCACCGACATCACCCGCACCCTGCTGCTGGGCGGAAAGGCCACCCCTGAGCAGAAGGACCGCTACACCCGCGTGCTCAAGGGCCACATCAACCTGGCCAGCCTCAGCTTCCCCGCCGGGTGGTCCGGCCGCTCCCTGGAGAGCGTGGCGCGGCTCAGCCTCTGGGAGGCCGGGCTCAACTACAACCACGGCACCGGGCACGGCGTGGGCCACTACCTCAACGTGCACGAGGGGCCCCAGTCCTTCCACATCCTGCGCTGCAACGGCACGGCCCTGGCCCCGGGCAACATGCTCACCATCGAGCCGGGCCACTACGAGGAGGGAGGCTTCGGCATCCGCATCGAGAACCTGTACCTGGTCAAGTGGGACGAGGAGCGCGGCAACGAGGACGCCCCCTTCCTCAAGATGGAGGCCCTCACCCTCTGCCCCATCGACACCAAGCTCATCGACCGCCGCCTGCTCACCAAGGACGACAAGGTCTGGCTCAACGCCTACCACGCCAAGGTGCAGGAAACCCTCACGCCCCTACTCGACGAGGAAGAGGCGGCCTGGTTGGCCAAGGCGTGTAAGGCCATCTAATACCAGCGACCCGGAGCCGCGGCATGAACCTGCAGGTCCAGGTTGATCCTGCGCAAAAAACCAACGTCCACCTCGGTGAGTTGGTCATCTCCTGGCACGCGGAATAGCGCGGCCGGGCGCAGGCCCCGCCCCTTCGTCTAGGCGTCCGACATCAACTTCAAGCCGGTCCGCTCGTCGGGCACGCGCTCGATCCGCACGCCCGTGGGCTGCACGTGAAACTCCCCCGTCACCGCGATCACAGACGAGAAGAGGTGGCCTCCCTTGACCACGAAGTCCTCGCCCGACAGGGCCGCGTGGGCGTGGATGAACGGCTCGCCCTCCACCCAGGTGAGGTTCCCGTTGAGGGAGACCAGCTCCATGTCCTCGGGGATGGCCTGCTCCCGGTACACCTTCTCGTGCATGTCGTAGTAGCCGAGCACCGAGTCCTTCACCGCCCCGATGCCCTGGATGACCGCGCCCTCCAGATCTTGCACCTTCACGAACTCGGTGAGGGAGGTCAGGATCTCCTCGCCCAGGTCAAGCCGCACCACGAACCCCCCGGTGGTCGTCTCAATAACTCTCATCTTGATGCGCTCCCGATCAGTCGTTTTTTTTGAACAGCTTCTCGAGGTTGGCCAGGGCTTCGTTCTTGCTCATTGGAGGCCCCTTCTTGCCGCCGCCCCTGTCCCCGCCTCTCCCGGGACCACCGCCGCCGCTTCGCCGCCCGCCGCCGTCTTGCAGCTGCCGGCTGTGGGTCTTGAGGGTGAGGGAGATGCGCCCCCGCGCGGGCTCAACCGCCAGCACCCGGGCGGTGACCTGCTGCCCGATGCTCACCACCTCGTTGGGGTTGGCCACGAAGCTATCGGAGAGCTCTGAGATGTGCACCAGCGCCTCCTGGGCCAGGCCCAGATTAACGAAGGCGCCGAAGTGGGAGATGTTGGTCACCATCCCGTGCACCGTCATCCCGCCCTTCAGATCCTGGATGGTGCGCACCATGGGATTCAGCTTGGCCATGGCGGCGTTGCCTCGGGTGGGGGCCACGCCCATGTGCACGCGCTTGCCCCGCCGCCGCTCCAGGCGGCACAGCTCGCATGTCTCGCGCAGGGAGGCGCGCAGCAGATCGGTGTTCAGATCGTGCTGGTACTCGGCCACGCCAATCTTCACCGGGTCCACCAGGCTCCACTCCCGCAGCGGATCCAGGGCGCGGCGCGCCAACACCAGGGCCGACGCCACGGATGAGCGCAGCCGCAGGGGCGGATCAGTGAGGGGCACACGCGCCTCGGAGAGGGCGGCCGGGCGGATCTTGATTAACTGCACCTTGCCGAGCTTGGCCACCAGCACCTGCTCCAGCGCGACGAGCAGCTCGGCGTCAATGGCCGAGGTGGGGACCACCACATGCTGCACGCCCTGCTCTTCAAAGAAGGCGGCGGCCTTGTTCTCCCAGCGGTCCTCCGCCTTGAGCACACGCTGGGCCTCCGGGTCGCCCTCGCGGTCCGCCACCACCAGCGCCACCGGCCCGCCAGCGCGGGTCAGGTAGACCGCCCCAAGCTTGCGGGCCTGCACCGGCGCGGCGCGCAGCATACCGGCCAGGGTGTCCGCCGCGGAGCGGATGGCCTGCAGCTGGGCGTCGTTGTCCAGGATGGAGAGGAGCCACGGGCGCAGATCGTCCCCCACAAGCTCCGACATCAACGAAGCGACCTCACGCTCCTGCGCGGGCGGCCCCAGCTTGGCCTTTGCCAGCTCCACCGCCTTGAGCATCTCCTCCTCGGGAAGCTCCAGGGAGAGCCTGAGCACGCCCTCCTTGGCCCCCCGGCGCATGGCCAGCCAGCGGTGTGGCGCCATGCCGTCCAGATCCTCGGTGCCGCGCACCAGCTCATCGTAGCCGGCGTTGGCCTTCCTGTTCTCCAGGTCCACGGCCTCGCTGCGCACCTTCCCCTCTTTGCGGCAAAGGTCCATGCACCGGGTCCAGAGGTTCACCCCGGACTGGAGCACGTTGATCCAGGCGTCTTCGCTCTCCACCGCCTTGCGGGGGCAGAGCCGGGCCGCGCGCATGATGGCGTCCAGTTGGTCAGGGCGGGGCGCGCTGGGGTAGATCGCCTTGGGGAAGGCGGGCAGGCTGGCCTTGCGGCGGGCCTCGTCGAGGGTGGCCTTGCGTTTGCGCCACACCAGGTAGAGGCGGTGGGCCTGGGCCATGCCGCGCAGGGTTTCCACGGGCAGGTGGCCGAACTCGTCGCTGTAGTGGCCCAGCAGGTCGGCCACCGAGTGCCCCAGCCCGAGGAGGCTGGAGAAGCGCTCAGCGGTACCCTGGTTGAGCCCCTTGAGGTCAAACGGCCTGGCCGTGTTCAGGTGGTTCCAGAAGTTCATCTGTCGGATCTAGCTTTCTGCGGGTGGTGAATCGAATGCGGCGTGGCGCACGGCCGCGACTACCGAAGTAAACTGTATACGGTTTGAGAGGGGATGCAATAGTTGGAAAACATGGATGTAGGCGTGGACGTGGACCTGTTCGGAAGGTAAAACTACCACGTTTGTCATGTCAGCTATTAGCCTGAAAAGCGTCAGCAAGTGCTACCTCGTTTATGAGTCGCCCATGAAGGCGCTCACCCGGATGCTTGCGCCCAAGATGGTGGTGCCCAAGGAAGTGTGGGCCCTGCGCGACATCGATCTGGAGATCGAGGAGGGCGAGTGCGTCGGCATCATCGGCAACAACGGCTCCGGCAAGAGCACCATCCTGGCGGTCATCGGCGGCATCATCTCGCCGACCTCCGGCGCGGTGCGTGTCAACGGCCGCCTCTCCACCCTGCTCGACCTCACCGTGGGCATGCAGAATGAGCTCTCGGGGCGGCAGAACATCAGCATCCTGGGCGGCCTCCTGGGCCTGACCAACGAGCAGATCCGCGACCGCACCGATATGATGATCGACTTCGCCGAGCTGGGCGAGGCCATGGACCGCGCGGTGAAGACCTACTCCACCGGCATGGCCATGCGCCTGGGCTTCTCGGTGGCGCTGCATGTGGACTTCGACGTGCTCATCGTGGACGAGGTCCTCGCGGTGGGCGACAGCAACTTCCACCGCAAGTGCATCAACCGCATGCGCGAGCTCAACGAGAGCCTGGGCAAGACCATCATCATCGCCTCCCACGGGCTGGGTGAGATCGCCGCCCTGACCCACCGCCTGGTGCTGCTGGACAAGGGCGAGATCATCGAGCAAGGCCCCACGGAGAAGGTGCTCACCGCTTACTGGCAGGCCTGCGAGCGTGAGCGCAACAAGGTGGGGCACCGCGTGAAGCCGCTCAAGCCGGTCAACCCGTACGGCGACGACATGGGCGACGTGAAGATCGAGACCGTGCGCTTCCTCGACGACGAGGGGTTCGAGCAGATCACCTTCCAGACCGGCCAGCCCATGGTGGTGGAGATCTGGTTCAACGCCTTCAAGCCTGTGAACAACCCCCTCTTCCGCATCCAGATCTTCCGCAACGACGGCACCTGGGTGCACGGCATGAACACCTACCGCCACGACTGCGACCTGGGCTACCTCCAGGGCCGCGGCTGCATCCGCATGCGCTACGAAATGGTGAACCTGCTCGAGGCGGACTACTACGTCTCGGTGGGGGTCTGGCCCGACGAGTACACCAGCTTCATCTCCGACGTGGCCTACGACGTGCGGGAGATGGCCTTCGTCTTCAACGTCACATCCATACGAGCCCACGGGGCGGGCATCGTGCAGCAGCCCGGCGGCTGGGAATTTTGGCCGCCCGGTTCACCGCCGCTGACCGCGCCCGAAGGGGACCTGATCAACCAGGGCGCCTTGCAGCCCGTGCCGCCAGACACCCCGACCTTCCACAAGGAGCCGGCGGTGTTGGCCCTTGAAAAGGAGGCGAAGGCGCCTGCCGAGGAGCCCGCGGCAGAAGGGGACGCCGAGCCGTCCGAGGAATGAGCGAGCCCCGCCGCAAGGTCGTCGTCTTCGGCATCGACGGCGGCACCCTGAGCCTGGTGGGCCCATGGGCCAAGCGAGGGGAGCTGCCCAACCTCTCCCGCCTGCTTGGCTCCGGCGCCTCGGGCGCCCTGCGCTCCACCCTGCACCCCCTCACCCCCCAGGCCTGGTGCTCCTTCCTCACCGGCATGAACCCTGGCCACCACGGCGTCTTCGATTTCGGCAAGCGCCGGGAGGACTCGTACGGTCTCTGCCTCACCGACAGCACCGACCGCCGGGCCCCGGCTGTGTGGAGCTACCTGGAGGAGCACGACCTCACCACCGGCGTGGTCAACGTCCCGCTCACCTTCCCCCTTGAGCCAGTGCACGGCTTCATGGTTTCGGGCATGCACAGCCCCAGCGTGGACCTGGCCGTGGGCCCTCGCTCCTTGCTGGCCGACATCGAGGAGGCCGCGCCCGACTACCGCATCGACGTCATGTCCCCCTGGTACACGGAGATGGACGACTTCTTGCGGGATGTGCACGAGATGGCCGACGCGCGCCGCCGCCTGGTCACGCACCTCTACAAGAAATACAGGCCCGACCTGTACATCGTGGTGATGGTGGCCGTGGATCGTGTGTGCCACGCCCTGTACAAGCAGATGGCCGATCCTCAGCTCCACAACCGTGACGGGCGCGGGGGCTGGAAGTACAGCGGCGAGGTGCTCAAGGCGTACCGGGCGGTGGACAGGGCCCTCGGCGAGCTCATGGACGAGGCCGACGATGACACCGTGTTCATCATCATGTCGGACCACGGCTTCGGCACTCTCGACAAGGACGTGAACCTGAACCAGTTCTTCCTGGAGCAGGGGGTGATGAGCTTCTCCCCCAAGAAGGTGCTGCCCCGCCTGCCGGTTGTGGGTGTGCCCCCCGGCCAGAGCGGGCGCGGCGCGGTGGAGGCCCTGCGCGACAAGATGGTGAGGATCATCCCCCCCCTGCGCGCCATGGAAGACCGCTCCATCCGCCGGGGGGAGATCCCCCTTGAGCTGCGGACCTGGGAGTACGTGGACTGGGACCGTACCCGGGCCTACAGCCAGGGCCTGTTCGGCAACGTCTACATCAACCTGCGCGGCAGGGAGCCGGAGGGGTGCGTGGCGCCCGAGGATTACCACCGGGTCAGGGAGGAGGTGGCCCGCACCTTGCTCACCCTCACCGACCCGGAGGACGGCGACCGGGTGGTCAACCATGTGTACCGTCGGGAGGAGATCTACCACGGCCCCCACCTGGAGGATGCCCCGGATCTTGTGGTGGTTATGCGGGATTACGCCTACATAACCCGGGGCGGCAGCGAGCTGACATCCAGGGATGTTATCTCCGAACCCGCCGTGAATCATTCAGGAAATCATCGACTCAACGGCATGTTGATCATGAACGGCCCCGGCATCCGCGGGGGGTATCGCGTAAAAAGCGCCCACATCATGGACGTCATGCCGACCGTCCTTCATATTTTGGGGATACCGGTCCCGGCGAACCTGGACGGGCGGGTGCTCAGCGAGGCCCTGGAGCGTCCGGAGCTCCTGGCTGATCTGGCGCAAAAGCTCACCCGGGAGACCCCCGGAGGCAAGCACCTGACCCGCACTGAGGAGCAGCTGATCAGGGACCGGTTGAAGAACCTGGGCTACCTGGAGTAGAGGGGATATATAGGTACGACTGAGATAAAGACGTTGTCACAAGAGCGTGGATGAGCATAATCGCTCCCCGACACGAAAATTAGCGACTGGAGTACGACGTGCGACGACGGGTACTGGTACTGACACGTGATCTGATCCCCATGACGGGGCGCCCCACCTCTGGCGGCGGCATCCGGGCATGGGGCCTTGGCGAGGCCCTCCGCGGGTGCGGCCACGATGTGGTCTATTCCGTCCCGACCAAGCTGGTGCCCGATGGGGAGGCGTACGATGAGCTACGCCGGCTCTCCTTCGATCCGCAGGATCTACACGCCACCATCCTCAAGGCGGAGCCTGATCTCCTCCTGCTGGAGCAGTGGGGGCTGGCGACTCACCTGCCAGAGGTGAGCCTGCCGGTCATCATCGACCTGCATGGATCCCTGATCCTGGAGAACGCCTTCCGCCGCCACCGGAACTGGACCAGCAACGCCGCGGCAAAGATCAAGGCCCTGCGGCGCGCCGACCTGGTGACCTGCCCGGGGGACCGCCAGCTGTCCTACTTCATGCCGTGGCTGATGATGAGCGGCGCACACCCCATGGAGCTTCCCCTGGAGGTGGTGCCGGTCTCCATGCCCCCCGATCAGCCCGAGCGCACGGCCAACACCGAGGGTCCGCTCGAGGTTGTGTACGGCGGCCAGCTCTGGCCCTGGATCCAGCCCCGCGCTGGCCTCGAGGCCGCCACAGAGGTGCTGGAGGAGCTGGGCGAGGGCACCCTGAACCTGTTCGTCAACGTGCCGGAGCAGCAGGACGTGCTCCCGTACGACGACTCCACCCGCGTGCCGGCCTGGCAGCTGCCCTCCAGGGTGCTGGAGAGCGAGGTGGTCAAGAGCGAGGGCATGATCCCCCGAGAGGAGATGATCAAGCGCTACGGCGCGGCCCACCTGGCCATCGACCTCTACGGCTGGAACACCGAGCGCGAGCTCGCCTTCACCACCCGCACCGTGGAGTACCTCTGGTGCGGCCTGCCGGTGATCTACGGCAACTACGGCGAGCTGGCCGATCTGATCCGCACCTATGAGGCTGGCTGGGTGGTGAACCCCGCTGACACCGACGCGGTGCGCGCCGCTGTGGAGGCGGCCATGCTCGACCGTGATGAGCTGCAGCGCCGGTCGGACAACGCCCGGCGGCTGGTGGCCGAGCGCCTGACCTGGGACAAGACCATCGCGCCTCTGGAGGCCTTCGTCCAGGATCCCGTGATCCGCGACAAGGGCGAGACCATCTTCGGCAAGCTCTCCCTTGAGTTCGACCGGCTCAAGAGCGAGGCGCGTGAGCGGTTCGAGCCCATGGAGGCGGACCTCAAGAAGCTGCGCGAGGAGGTGGCCAACCGGGACGCGCGCATCGTGGCGCTCACGGACGAGCTGGCCACCCGAGAGCGGCTGGCGGCCGAGGAGATCGAGCGGCGCAGCCGCGCGGTGTCCGACATGGAGCGAGAGAAGTCCAAGCTGGAGGACCTGCTGCGCGAGGGCCAACTCCAGGCCGAGCGCCGGGGCATCGAGGTGGACGAGCGGGAGCGCGAGATCCGCAAGCTCTCCGAGGCGGCCGAGTCAGCCGAGGGGAAGGTCGAGGACCTGGAGCGGCGTCTGGGCGAGGCGCAGGAGCTGCTCCATTGTGAGCAGCAGGACCACGCCAACACCGCGGCCACCTACGGCACAGTGCGAAACGACATGCACAAGGCCGAGCACGAGGCCAGGGAGCGGGAGGCGGAGCTTGAGCGCGTAAAGGTGGACCTCAAGGGCGCCGTGGCCAGGCTGGCCAGCGACAAGGAGTCCTTCGACGCCTGCCGCGAGGAGCTGGAGCACCAGCTCAACGGCCTCCGCAGCCTTGAGCTGGAGCTACGGCGGGAGCTGGCGGCCGAGGCGGCCCAGAGCGAGGAAGCCAGGGCCAGGGTGGAGGGGGCGGAGCAGGCGCAGCAACAGCTCCACACCCAGCTCCAGGCCATGCGCCGCAAGCTACGCGAAATGCGCAACAGCTGGGGAGAGCGCACCATGGCCACCGGGCAGCACACCTTGCGGCGGGTAGCCGTCCAGGTGCCGTCCGTGGCCGGCCTCTGGGTGCGGAACCTGGCCAACAATGCCTACATGACGGTCTGGCAGAAACGCCACAACGTTAAGATTTTCCCGGGCCAGTAGCGGCCGGAAACCCGAAGCGAGCCGGAAACTATGCGTATCCTTTTCATACACCCCCACGACATCTACTCGAACCAGGAGCCGTGGACCGTTCGCGGCACCTACCTGGCTGACGAGTTCGTCAAGCGGGGCCACGAGGTCAAGCTGATTTATCACATGTTTGACCCCACCGTTCCCCTGTCCGAGGCGGCAGCACGCCAGGAGTACTCGTACGAGACGATCCCCCAGATCCGGTACTCCTTCTCCCTGACTCGAAAGATCCAGGAGACCGTCAATCTGGCCAAGTGGGCTGACGTGGTGCACTTCCAGAAGTGCTTCACCTACGTCTCGCTGCCCGCGATCATCGCCGGCTACACGGTGGGTCTCCCGGTTCACTACGACTGGGACGACTGGGAGTACGAGATCTACAACTACCGCCCCCTGAACACCCGGGTGGGAGACTTCATCAACTTCACAGAGCGGGCCGTGCCCAAGCTGGTGGACACCATCTCCGTGGCCAGCGACGCCATCGGCGAGATGGCCCTGGACCTGGGCGTTCCCGGGGAGCGCATCTTTGAGGGGCATGTGGGGGGCAACCTGGAGAAGTTCCGCCCCGACGTGGACGGCTCCGAGGTGCGCATGATGCACGACCTGGAGGGCCCGGTGGTGATGTACCTGGGCCAGCTCCACGGCGCGCAGTACTGCGAGCTCTTCCTGCACGCCGCCCGGCGCATCCTGAACAAGCGGGACGACGTCACCTTCGTGGTGGTGGGCACAGGGCACCGCTTTGGCGAGCTGCACCGGATCAGCGAGGAGCTGCAGATCGGCCACCGCCTGGTCTTCACCGGCGCGGTGGACCACTCGGTGGTGCCGAACTACCTGGCCGCGGCCGACGTGGTGGTGGCCGCCTTCGCCGATACGCCGCAGGTGCGCTGCAAGTCGCCCCTCAAGGTGTGCGAGTACCTCTCCGCCGGCAAGGCCATCGTGGCCAGCGAGGTGGGCGAGGCGGCGAAGATGGTCCGCGGGGTGGGCGTGCTCACCAATCCGGGCGACGTGGGCAGCCTCAGCGCCGGTATCGAGGAGCTGCTGGACGATCCGGACAAGCGCAAGGAGCTGGGCAAGCTGGCCCGGCGGCGCGCCGAGACCAAGTACAACTGGGGGGTGACCGCCGAGAACATGCTGCGGGCCTACCGCCTGGGCATGGAGGAGTACGGGCGGCTCTTCTTCTTCAGCCGCTCCGGACAGCTCAACGCAAAGCGGCAACTGCAAGAGCGCGCCGGTTCGGATGGGGCAGCCACCATCGTCCCATCCACCAGCCCCGAGCCCGAAGATGCACCCCTGGAGGCCCCCCTCCCTCAAGGAGCCGAGGTTCCCAAGGACTTCGTTAAAGACAACCTCGACCTGGTCGGGATCTTTGACGGGGAGCACTCCTTCGTGGGGCCTCGGCTTGTCCAGCTGGACGTAACCAACAACTGCAACAACGACTGCATCGCCTGCTGGTGCAACTCTCCCCTGCTGGCCGAAGAGCGCATGTCGCCCGACGTCAAGCGGCAGCTCTTGCCGTACGACAAGATCGAGGCCCTGCTCGACGAGCTGTACGCCATGGGGACCCGCGAGATCTACATGGCGGGCGGCGGCGAGCCGTTCATGCACCCGAAGATCAACGAGATCATCACGGCCATCAAAGAGCGGGACATGTGCCTGTTCGTGAACACCAACTTCACCCTGGTCAATGAGGAGCGGGTGGAGCTGTTGGCCTCCCTGCCCGTGGACCACATGACCGTGAGCATGTGGGCCGGTACGCCCCACGTCTACTCCCGCACGCACCCCAACAAGACCGAGGAGGACTTCGAGCGCTGCCGCGCCATGCTCAAGCTGCTCGACGAGAAGAAGGGCGGCCGGGGCCACGCGCCGTTCATCAAGCTGTACGAGGTGATCAGCCACCTGAACTATAGCGACGCCCACGCGATGATCGACTTCGCCCTGGACGTGCGCGCCGACTCGGTGGAGTTCACGGTTGTGGACACCAAGCCCGGGTACACCGACTACCTGATGCTCTCCCGGGAGCAGCGGCTTGAGCTGCACCAGATGTGCTCAGATATCGGAGAGAGGGTCGGCCGCGAGCAGCTGCCCCTGGATCTGTTCCGCTGGGACCAGTTCATGCGCCGCATCTCCTCCACTGACTCGGATGAGGGCGACTACGACAAGAACATCATCGACGCCCTGCCCTGCACCGTGGGCTGGACCTTCGCCCGGGTGCTGCCCGACGGCAACGTCAACCCGTGCCTCAAGGGGCACCGCTACCCCATCGGCAACATCTACGACAACACCTTCCGGGAGATCTGGGGCTCACCGCTTCAGTACGAGTTCCGCCGGCAGGCGAACCAGTTCAAGAAGGTTGGACCGATCTTCGCGCTCATGGGCAACGACCCGGACGCGGAGGTGGGGTGCTACCGCGGCTGCGACGATCTGGGCCGCAATGAGTTCACATATGGGCGGATCAAGGAGATGAGCTCGGCGGAGACGGCGGCGCTCAAGGCAGCGGCGCGTTACCTGCGAGAGCGAGGGAGGTACCTGTGAGCGACGAAGGCCGTGAGGACGGCGTGCCCGAGCTGGGACCGGGCGATCTTGAGTTGGCGGGAGCCATTGATGGGACCCGCTCCTTCGTGGGGCCAGAGCAGGTGGTCATCGACCTGACCAACCGGTGCAACAACAACTGCATCGGCTGCTGGACCCGCTCCCCCCTGCTGCGGGAGAAGCAGCCGGACCAGGCCTGGGTCAACGAGGAGATCCCCTTCGACTCGGTGATCCACCTGCTCAACGACCTGCACGACCTCGGCACCCGCAGGGTGCGCTTCACCGGTGGCGGGGATCCGCTGATCCACAAGCAGCTGGACGACATCCTGCGCGCCTGCAAGCAGCGCAACCTGATCACCTGCATCACCACCAACGGCGTGCTGATGAACGAGCAGCGGGCCGAGCTGTTCGCCGAGCTCCCCATCGACGAGCTGGCCGTGAGCATCTGGGCCGCCACCGGGGACACCTACGCCCGCACGCACCCGAACAAGACAGGGCGCACCTTCGACAAGCTGGTGCGCAACCTCGGCATCCTGGCCGACAAGAAGAAGCTCCGCCCCAAGCTGACCCTGGCCAACGTGATCATGGCCATGAACCACGCCGAGGTGGAGCAGATGTATGACCTGGCCCTCAAGGTGCGGGCCGACTCTCTTTACTTCGCGGTGCTTGATCCCATCGAGGGGTACACCGATGGGCTGCTGCTCAACTCCGAGCATGTGGCGCAGGTCAACGCCCAGCTCGACCGGATCCAGAAGCGTAACGAGGCGCTCCCTGACCGCCAGCAGCTTGAGCTGGAGAACTGGGAGGGGTTCCGGCGGCGGGTGAACTCCTCGGCCGAGCAGCAGGACGGGGCGTACGACGCGGACGTCATCGACTCCATCCCGTGCTACGTAGGCTGGATCTTCAGCCGAATCCTGGCCAACGGGGACGTGGCGCCCTGCTGCCGTGGCTCAGATCTGCCTCTGGGAAACATCAACACCGACGGCTTCAAGAAGACCTGGCTGGGCGCCAAGTACACGGAGTTCCGCCAGAAAGCCAAGACCCTGTCCAAGAAGGACCCATACTTCGAGCCCATCGGTTGCCACATGACCTGCGACAACCTGATGCACAACGAGATGGTGCACCAGCGCCTGGAAGAGCTGAGCGAAGAAGATCGCCGCAGGATCGAGCGTTTTCTGGAGTCCAAGAAGCAGTAGGGCTCGGCGCCCCCCCCCGTACTCCGAGGTTGCACGGGACCCCCGTGCATAGTACAGAATCCCCTATAAGATAAACCTCCGAGCGCTTTCTTCCCGCTACCAAGGAGACGTACATACATGCGAGTTCTCGTCACGGGCGGCGCTGGCTTCATCGGCAGCCACATGGCAGATCGCCTGGTCGCCGATGGCCACCAGGTCACAATCCTCGATAACGAATCCACCGGCTACCGGTACAACGTCCCGGAGGAGGCCAACTACATCAAGGGCGACGTGGCCGACATCGCCGATGTGGACAAGGCCTTTGAGGGCGGCCTGGACGCGGTGTTCCACATCGCAGGGCAGGCCTCCACCATCCGCTCCTTCAACAACCCCACCGACGACCTGCGCACCAACGTCAACGGCACCATCAACGTGTTGCGCCGCTGTATCAAGAACAAGGTCGGGCGGTTCCTGTTCGCCTCGAGCATGACGGCCTACGGCCACCCAACGGACCTGCCGGTCACCATCGACGAACCGCTGGCGCCGGTGAGCTACTACGGCATCAGCAAGATGGCGGCCGAGCGGTACGCGCTGGCCACCAGCGAGCGCAACGACCTGGACTTCGAGTTCAACGCCACCGCCTTCCGCATGTTCAACGTGTACGGCGAGCGCCAGAGCCTGGACAACCCGTACCAGGGCGTGGTGGCCATCTTCATCGCCAACATGCTGCGCGGCGAGACCATCAACATCTTCGGCGACGGAGAGCAGAGCCGCGACTTCGTGCACATCGCTGACGTGGTGGATGCCTGGGTGGGCTCCCTGGAGAACCCCAAGGCCTACAACAAGGTGTTCAACCTCGGCACCGGCACCCGCCGCTCGGTGCACGACCTCATCGACGCTGTGCTGGCCGCCCACGATCTAAAGCGGGACACCTACGACATCAAGTACGGCCCCCTCCGCCCAGGGGATCAACGCCACATGGTGGCCCACATCTCAGGCACCTGCGAGGCCCTGGGCTGGGAGCCGCAGGTTGACTTCACCGAGGGGATGGCCCGCACGGTCAAGTGGGCCGAAGAATTCGACAAGTAGCACCTTAGCCTGGACTTAGGAGAGATCATGCGCGTTCTCGTCATCGGCGGCGCCGGTTTTATTGGGAGCAACACTGCGGTCCAGTTCATGGAGCGCGGCGACGATGTCATCATCTTTGACAACCTCTCCAGGGCAGGCACCGAGAAAAACCTGGAGTGGGTGCAGTCCACCGGCGACGTCACCTTCATCAAGGGCGACATCCGAAACGCCGACGAGATCCGCGACGCGGTGGTGGGCCAAAACCTGGACGCGGTGATCCACCTGGCCGCCCAGGTTGCGGTGACGACCTCGGTGAGGGAACCGCGCGAGGACTTTGACATCAACGCCCTGGGCACCTTCAACGTCCTGGAGGCGGTGCGTGCCGCTGCGCCCATGCCCATGCTGCTCTTCGCTTCCACCAACAAGGTGTACGGCGGCATGGAGGAGCTGAACTACCGCATCGAGGGCCGGCGCTGGGTGTGCGACTTCACCGAGACCGGAGTGACCGAGGAGCGGCCGCTGGACTTTCACTCGCCGTACGGCTGCTCCAAGGGCGCGGCCGACCAGTATGTGCGCGACTACGCGCGCATCTACGACATGAAGACCGTGGTGCTGCGCCAGTCGTGCATCTACGGCAACCGCCAGTTCGGCATCGAGGATCAAGGGTGGCTGGCCTGGTTCAGCCTGGCCGCGCTCATGGGCCGCAAGATAACCATCTACGGCGACGGCAAGCAGGTGCGCGACGTGCTGGAGGTCGGTGATCTGGTGCGCCTGTACCAGCTCTGCCTCGAGAACATGGACAAGTGCAACGGGCAGGTGATCAACGTGGGCGGCGGCCCGGACAAGGCGATCTCCATCGGCGAGTCCCTGGACCTGCTGGAGGAAGTGCTCGAGGTGAAGATCGAGCGCGACTACGACGACTGGCGCCCCGGAGACCAGCCAATCTTTATCAGCTGTAACGACCGGGCCAAGGAGCTCACCGGCTGGGAGCCCCAGGTGAGCGTGCGCGAGGGGATTGGGCGCCTGGGAAAGTGGATCAAACCGAACCTGGAGATGATCCGGACAATGGTCGGGTAGTCAACCCGCCTTCTCCCAGGAAGCACACTTGCCACACCCCACATCAGTCGGCCTCTTTCACGCCCCCGCCGACCAGATCCATGACGGCTTCACCCTCGCTGCATACCTGAACAGCATTGGGCAAGGGTGCGCCCTGCGGCGATTCTGGCCGGGCACGCCCCGGGGCCTGGCCCTGGACGAGCTGAGCGGCGCGGCCTCCCGGCTGATGTTGCTCTCGGTTGGGGAGGAGAACCTGGCGCAGGTGCTGCGGCTGGTGGAGCCCCTCTCGCGGCGGCGTGAGGTGCTGCTCTTCGGGCGGCAGCTGCATGACCCGGAGCTACGGGAGCGGGCCCTGGTGGAGGGGGTGGCGGGCCTTGTGGTGGGGGATCCCCGGCCGGTGTGCCGCGGCCTGACCCGGCGGCTGGAGGCGGGTGACGAGACTGTCACCGGCGCGCCACTCGCTGGCCTCCACCGCCCGGGCGAGGAGGGCGCCCCGCTTGAACCGCCCAGGCACCTGGACAGCTATCCCCCCGGAGACTACAGCCATGAGCTGGCCCAGGTGCAGATGGCGGTCCCCCTGAGGAGCAGCCTCGGCTTCCCCTTCCCCGCCGCCCCCATGGCCGAGCGCCTGTGGGAGGCGCCCCTGCGGGGCATAAGCCCGGAGCGTATGGCGGAGATCATCGCCCACCATGTGCAGGAGCATGGGGCCCGGCGGTTCCTGTTCACGGACCTGGCGGCCAACGCCGCGGGGGACGATCTGCTGCGGCTGGCCCGGCTCCTGGATGCCGACGGCCTCGGCCGGCGGATCCGCTGGTTCGCCACGGTGTGGCCCGATCCATCCCTGGACCGCGGAGCCCTCAACTTGCTGCGCCGTGCTGGCTGCAGAGGCCTGCGGCTGCTGGTCTGGACCGGCTCGGCGGCGCTGGCCCGGGAGCTGAAGCTCGGCGTGGACCCGGAGGCCGCCCTGCGCATCTGCAGGGACGCCACCCTGGAGGGCGTCGACGTCAGGCCCATGCTCCAGGTGGGATTCCCCGGGGAAGAGGAGGAGCACCGGCAGGCGACCCACGCCTGGTTGGCCCGTGCCAGCGAGGACCTGCTGGCCGTTGATGGGCTGGCCCAGTGCGAGCTGCGCTCTTGCTCGCCCATGGGCCGCACCGACGGGGTGTACTTCCCCGCAGAGGAGCCTGCCCGGCAGTGGCACGACGGCGGCGCAAACAACAGGCCCCAGCGGGCGGTGTGGGTGCGTGAGGCACGGACCGTTTGCGGCGGCCTCGACCTGGACCACCCGGGCAAAGCCAGCAGGCAGTTCTCGGCGCTCAGCGAGCCCGGGGTGCGGCGCCGGCTGGAGGGCGCGCTATCGGGCGAGCTCGCGGCATCAAACGAATGGCGGCGGCGCTGGCTGCACCTGGCCGGGGTGCTCCACGGCCGGGAAGCGTTCTGCGGTCCCCGGGAGATCCAGCTGGACCTTGGGCCGGACATGGAGCTGGATGACGCCCTGAGCGTGGTGGAGCAGGCCGCGGCCATGGGCGCGCGCGTCCTCGCGTTGGGGCACGCCGGCGCTGCAATGGGGCAGGACGCATCCAGGCACCCGGGGCTGCTCGACCTGCTCCGGCGGGCCCGGGAGCTGCGCCTGGAGGTTCTGCTCCGGACCCGCCTGCCAGACCTTGACCAGCCGGTGCTCGCGGCCATCCGGGACGGGGTCCAGCAGGTACAGATCACCGCCACCACGCCCGGGGAGGTGGAGGCGTTGATTGAGCGCGGGGTGGCCCAGGCCCTGGCCGAGTGGAGGGTGGACAGGGAGCTGCGCCTGCCGCGGCTGGAGCTCCACGCGGCGGTGTGTCCAGCCCTGCCCCGGCCCGCGTACCTGGTGGAGACGGCCCTGGAGTTGGGGGTCGACCGCCTCGTGCTGGGCCTCGACCGCTCCGAGCAGGCCAGGCTTGAGCCCGCCGCTGTGGCGGTGGCCGCGGAGGAGCTGGACACCCTGATGACCTCGGCGCTCCTGGTCCAGGAGGCGCCCGATGCCCTGCTCCTGGCGCGCACAGGCAAGGGCTGGCCAGCTGGCTTCGTGCTCACCGGCCAGGAGGGCGACGCGCCCCTCGCGTGCAGCTGCCCGGCTGGAAAGTCCGCGCGCCGGATGGTGATCCCGGACGCCCTGTCAGGCGCCGCGCTGGCGCGGTACTCCGAAGCCGATTGTCAGCTGTGCGAACACCTGGACGCCTGCCCCGTGAACCGGCTGGACTTCAGCGTGACCCTGAGCCCGTTGCAGGTCCTCGGCGCCGCGAGCATGGCCCGAGATCTCACCCAGGAGGATCTCGGGCTGGGGCACGCCGAGCGCACAGCCGAGCGGCGCCCCTGCCTGGCCGGCTGGGAGAGCGCCAGGATCACGGCCAGCGGCGAGCTCTTCCTCTGCCCGGTGTGTGGTGATGATCCCGTTGGCAACGTCCTGGAAGAGGGCCTGGCAGGGGTCTGGTACAGCCGGGGGCTCAACGAGTTCAGGCGCATGAGCGTTGGCGCCTCCCTGGCCCTGCCATACATCGACCGCTCCATTTGCGCGCGGGGCTGCGGCCGCCAGGGCCAGGATCAGCGGCTCATCGATCAGATCCGCGCCCTCTCCCGGGACCAGCTCGCCTCCCTGGAGTCCGCCGGATCCGGCGACCGTCTCTAGTTCTGATGTAACGACCTGAAGGCGCTGGATACTGGTAGGTGTAACCACCAGAGCCAAGGCGTAGCCATGCCCAGCAAGTTTATTCATGTATTTCCAAAGCCTTTAACTGGACTTCCTCCAATCCTCTTGATGTTTATGCTTCAACTATGTGGATGCGGTCAGGTGGCACAAGCCCAGGTGGAGGCCCCGACCTGCGCCGGGGACAATCCATCTGCCAGGGACATTGCGCAACCTCTGGCCGCCGGGATGAAGCCCGAACAGGCGAGGATCCAGGTTTCAAAGACCTGGAATAACCACTGGCGGGACGGCCGGGCCGAGCTGAGCGGTTACACCATCAAGACCCCCAGATACGGGAAGATCCGGCAGGGCAAGGCCGTGTTGGTCTATGTGGCCGAACCCCTGGATACGAAGATCTGGGTCAAGGACGACGGCCAGGCCGACAAGGCCCACAGGGTGGACGGCTTCAAGCTGAACCACAACCTCAACTTCAACACTGGCATCTACCCCTATTCGGTGATGACCTCCGTGTTCGCCCCGGTGGACGGGCTGGGCCGGGAGCGCTTCGCGCCGGGAAAGATCTCCATGACCAGCCAGGAATGGTGCGGCCATGTCTACCACCAGATCCACCCCAAGGGGGATCGCTTCCACAGCCAGGAGCACTCCTACTTCGGCAGCGAGGGGGACCGCGGCCAAACCGTTCGCACCCGCCCCGGCGCCCTGTACGAGGACGCCCTCTGGATCCAGCTGCGCGAGCTGGACGGCCCGTTCATGGAGGGGAAGAGCTGGTCAGGGGACCTGGTGCCCGCCCTCTGGGCCCGGCGAAAGCTCCATGTCCCTCTGGCCCCGGTACCGGCCACCATCACCAGGCAGGAGGCAACCCTGGACGGTCAGCCAGTGACCCGGTTTGTGGTCAAGTACAGCAACTTCACCCGCACCTTCGACCTGGAGAAGGCTGCTCCCAGGCGCATCCTGGCCTGGCGCACCAGCCAGGGCGAGGAGGCCCGCCTGCTCAAGACCACTCGCCTGCCCTACTGGAAGCTGAACAATCTTGGGGACGAGAAGTATCTGAAGGAACTAGGTTTCTAGGACGTGGCGCGGGCGCCCAGCCCCCTGTTCGACCTCCCCTCTCAATTCATGTATATTCGCCTGCCACACTGCGGGGTGCCTCTACCCTCGGTGATATGCTAAACAATACCAGCCACATCCTTTCAGACTGTTAGTTAACGAGGATCATCGATGAAAGTCTTTCTGGGCAACTCCCCCTGGAGCCAGGATGGAATGTACGGCGTTCGCGCCGGGAGCCGCTGGCCGCACTTTGAAAACGCGGACCAGGAGTACATGCCGTTCCCCTTCTTCCTGGCCTACGCCACCGCTGTACTCGAGCAGAACGACACCGAGGTCCTGCTGGTGGACGCCATCGCCGAGCGACTCTGCGACGAGGAGTTCTACCAACACATCACCCGCTTCGCCCCGGACCTGATCGTGCTGGAGGTGAGCACACCCTCCCTGCTGACCGACCAGGTGCACTGGAACAAGATCCGTGAGCTGGTGGGGCCGGACGTGAAGATAGCCCTGGTGGGCATCCACCACCCAATGCAGTCCCCGGAGTGGCTCAACGAAAACACCGACATCGACTTCGTCATGGTGGGTGAGTACGACTACACCCTTCGTGACCTGGTCAACCGCATGGACAGGGGCGAGAGCCTCATGGGCCTCGACGGGTTGATCCACCGCGGCGATGACGGCGAGAGCCCCACCTGGACCGGCAAGCGCCCCCTGATCAAGAACCTGGACGAGGTGCCCTGGCCCGCCCGCCACTTCCTGCCCATGTACGACTACCGTGACGAGCCCGGCTCCATCGCCCGCCCCTCGGTGCAGGTGTGGGCCAGCCGCGGCTGCCCTTACCGCTGCAACTTCTGCGCGTGGCCCCAGATCATGTACGGCGGGTTCAAGTACCGCACCCGCAACGTGGTGGACGTCATCGACGAGACCGAGTGGCTGGTACACCAGTGGGGCTTCAAGTCGGTGTACTACGACGACGACACCTTCAACATCGGCAAGAAGCGGATGCTCCATTTCTGCCGCGAGTTCAAGGCGCGCCAGCTCGGCATCCCCTGGGCCATCATGGCCCGCATCGACGGTATGGACGACGAGATCCTCGAGGCCATGGCCGACTCCGGCCTGGCCGCGCTCAAGTACGGGGTGGAGTCCGCTGACCAGACCATCGTGGATAGCTGCGGCAAGCGGCTGGACGTGTCCAAGGTGCGCAACGTGGTGAACATGACCCACTCCCTGGGCATCAAGGTTCACCTCACCTTCATGTTCGGCCTGCCCGGCGAGACCCGGGACTCGGCCATGCGCACCCTGGACCTGGCCCTGGAGCTGATGCCCGAGTCGCTTCAGTTCACCCTGGCCACCCCCTTCCCTGGCAGCAAGCTGCATACCCAGCTGCTGGCTGAGGGCAAGCTCCAGTCCACCGACTACTCCAAATACGACGGCTTCCACACCGCCGTTGTGGCCACCGACGACCTCTCCGCCGAGGACCTGGAGGATATCCTCTGCACGGCCAACACCCGCTGGGGCAAGGCCCGGGCCGAGCGCCTGCTCTGGGAGGAGGAGGCCTGCGACGATGAATCCAGCGCCGATGAGGATGACGTCGAGGTCGACGCGGACGCGGACGCGGACGCGGACGCGGACGAAGATGTGGGCGCCGAAGCCGACAGCGACAGCGAAGAGGAGCCCGCCAAGAAGCCCGGGCCGCCGCGGCCGCTGGTGTCGGTGATCGTGCCCAACTACAACGGCGAGGCCGTGCTGGCAGAGTGCCTGGCCTCCATCAAGCGTCAGACCTACAAGCCGATCCAGATCATCGTGGTTGACGACGCCTCCACCGATCAGTCGCTGATGATCGCCGAGCAGTTCTTCGAGGGGGTGGAGGTGATCCGCCGCGCGGAGAACGGCGGCTTCGCGGCCACGGTGAACGAGGGCCTCAAGGCGGCGCGGGGCAAATACGTGGCCCTGCTCAACATGGACACCAAGGCGGAGGAGCGCTGGATCGAGGCCAGCCTGGACGCGTTCAAGCGCATCACCGACGCGGGCATGATCCAGCCCAAGGTGCTCACCTTCGACGACCCGTGCACCTACTACTCGGTGGGGATCGGCGTCACCCGCTCGGGTTACGCCTTCAACATCGGCCAGGGCGCCCTGGAGGAGGGGCAGTTCAACGAGGGGCGGTACGTGCTCGGAGCCACCGGCGCGGCCTCGGTGTGGCGGCGGGAGGTGTTCGAGATCATCGGCAACTTCGACGAGGATCTGGGGCACTACCTGGAGGATGTGGACCTCTCGCTGAGGGCCCAGCTCGAGGGTATCCGCTGCTATTACGAGCCCGGCGCGGTCGTGCAGCACTGGGGCGGTAAGGCCGCGGGCGGGCAGAACGGCTCGCTGCAGGTGCGTCAGGTGAGCCGCAACGTCCCGGCCATGCTCCTCAAGGATCTGCCCCGCAGCGTGCTGCAGCAGAATTTTCTGCGCCTGGGCGGCGGCCTGCTAGCCCTGTACGGCTACCACACAGTGATGGGCAGGGGTGTGACCGCCATGGAGGGGTTGCTGGAGGGGCTCAAGCTGAGCGGCCAGATGATGGCCAAGCGCAAGCGTGTGCTCGGCCTCCAGAAGGTGGAGGACAACCGCATCGTGGAGCTGATGGAGGAGTCTGAGGGGTGGCTGCTGGAAACCGCGGAGCACCTGAAGGCCCTGCCAAAAGCGCGCCTGCGGTTGATGGGAATGGTCTAGAGTAGCCAGCGGGGGGGGGGGGGCCCCCGGGGGCGGGGCGGGGGCGGGGGGCGGCCCCGGGGG
>CAZCFB010000002.1:0-49447 GCA_964497805.1 uncultured Kofleriaceae bacterium | reverse complement strand
CTCTGCGGGCCTTCGGCCCGCCCGAGTGTTTCGCCAGGCTGCGCCAGGCTGTGGCCGGGGGCCGCGACCGCGCCCCCGGCGTAAACCCGCTCAGTAATCGGTTACAAATGCATCAGGTTGGCGCGGAACTCCAGGTTCGCGCCGCCGCCCACCTGGCGCCAGACCAGCTCATTCGTCTGGGCCTCGGTGCCCATGACCGGGCTGCCCACCGGCTTCTTGAAGATCCCCTCGCGGGTGCAGGCGTTGGCCAGGACCTGGTAGCTGAGCACCTTGCCGTCGTTGGCCATCTTCACCTCGGCGTACTGGATGTCGCCGCAGTCCATCTTGTCCTTGCCCATGGTCACCGTGCCGAAGATCGTCTCCCGGTAGGTGTCGGAGAGGGCGTCGCGCCCCACCAGCTTGTACTCAAAGCGCAGGAGGCCGACGAAGCTCAGATCCTTGCTCAGGCCAGCCTTGTCGGTTGACTTGATGTTCATCAGGCCGTAGCGCCCCTCGACAAGGGGGCCGGAGATTGTCTGGGTGTCCCCGACCACCGGGTCGCTGGATGAAACCCCTTCGTCCCCGCAGGCGGTGAGCATCAGGGCGGCTGCTATCATCAGGGTTGTTGACTTCATGGCTTCCTCCGCTCTCTCTTTGTCAGTCACGTTTTGTTACCAATGCATGATATGCTTACTTTTAACGTTTTAGCACTAGAGCGGGTTTTGTAAATATTGCACCTTAAACTTTTTTTAGTAATGCGGCCTACAATACCCGCCGTTGCCATCCTCTGGCCCTCGGTGCAAACTGTTCGGCCATGACGACCTTCCTTGAGGATCTCGCCTGGCGCGGGCTCATATATCAGACCGCTGGAGCGGACCTGGAGCAGCACCTGTCCAGGCCCGGGCGGGTGGGATACTGCGGCTTCGATCCCACCGCCGACAGCCTCCACATCGGCAACCTGCTCCCGATCACCCTGCTCATGCGCTGGCAGCGCGCGGGCCACAAGCCCCTGGTCCTGATGGGCGGGGGCACCGGCCTCATCGGCGATCCGTCCGGCAAGGACGCCGAGCGCCAGCTCCTGGACGCCGAGCAGGTGGCGGCCAATGTCCAGGGGCAGCGGCGCATCTACGAGCGGCTCATTGACATGTCCCCCGGCAACCCGGTGGGCGCGGAGCTGGTCAACAACCTGGACTGGCTGGGGCAGCTCTCCTTCATCGAGGTGCTCCGCGACGTGGGCAAGCACTTCTCGGTCAACGCCATGGTGCAGAAGGAGTCGGTGAAGGCCCGCCTGGAGACCCGCGACCAGGGGATCAGCTACACCGAGTTCAGCTACATGATCCTGCAGGCCTACGACTTCATGCACCTGAACCGGACCCACGGCTGCACCGTGCAGGTGGCCGGCTCGGACCAGTACGGCAACATCGTGGCCGGCATGGACCTGATCAGGCGGGCGCGGGGCGGCGACGGGTCCGAGGAGGGCAAGGCGTACGGCGTCACGGCCCCGCTGGTGACCCGCGCCGACGGCAAGAAGTTCGGCAAGTCAGTGGACGGCGCGGTGTGGCTCACAGCCGACCGCACCAGCCCGTACCGCTTCTACCAGTTCTGGATCAACACCGACGACGCCGACGTGAAGAACCTGCTGCGCTGGTTCACCTTCCTCTCGCGTGAGGAGGTGGAGGCGGTGGAGCAGGAGCAGGAGCAGGCGCCCCACCTGCGCGCGGCCCAGCGCGCCCTGGCCCGGGAGATGACCGCCATGGTGCACGGCGAGGAGGAGGTGGCCCGGGTGGAGCAGGCCAGCGCTGTCCTGTTCGGCAAGGGGGACCTGCGCGCCCTGGATAGCGGCCTGCTGTCGGACGTGTTCGCCGACGTGCCCAACACGACCCTGCCCCGAGAGCGGCTATCCAGGCCGGGCGGCGTGGCGCTCATGGACCTGCTCATCGAGGCGGGCCTCGCCCCCTCCAAGCGCCAGGCGCGCGAGTTCCTGAAGAACGGCGCCGTGTCAGTCAACGGGGAGAAGGCGGAGCCGGGGCGGGAGCTCACCGCCGAGGACCTGCTACACGGCGAGACGATCCTGCTGCGGCGGGGCAAGAAGAAGTGGCACGCCTTGCGGTGGGTGGATTGAAGATGACGGCCAGGGGCGGATGTTAGAGAAACTCCTCTCGCTGGACCACGACGGCGCCGCCCTGAGCACCGGGGACGCTGAGGCATCCTATTCGGAGTTGGGCCGCATGGCCGGCGCCGTACGGGACGCCCTCGCCGAGCAGGGCCTGGGCCCCGGTTCCCTGGTGGCGCTTGTGCTCGAGAGGGACCCGGCGGGGATCGCCTCCATGGTCGGCTGTCTCCAGGCCGGCGCCTGTCCCCTTCCCCTCTCCCCTGCGGACCCGGCCCCACGCCTGGAACAGCTGCTCACCATGGCGCGGCCCGCGGCCCTGTTGGTGGGTGGGCGTGGGCTGCGTCCCGTGCGGGACCTGCTTCAGCAGAGCGCACAGTTGCCCAGGAGCCTGGAGGTCACCGAGCAAGGCACGCTGGATCAACTCGAGGGAGGCGGCGGCCTTTCCCCTGCCGCCGTGCCGGAAGGAGCGGGCCTGGCCCTGCTGTGCTGTTCGCCCAAGGCCCGCCCATCCGCCGTCCTCCACGCCCGCGCCACCCTGGACCTGCTGCTCACCTGGGCGGCGGAGTGGCTGGAGGCGGGTGCGGCTGACCGGCACCTGGCCCGCTGCCCCCTGGGTCAGGCGGGGATCATCCTGGAGCTGATGCTCCCCCTGGCCACCGGGGGCACGGCCTGCCTGACGCCGCTGGAGCCCATGCCCGGCCCCATGACCCTGCCCATCTTCCTGGAGCGCCAGCGCGTGACCCTGGCCCAGGTTGGCGCGCACCTGGGACCGCGCATGGAGGGCGCGAGCAGGAACATCTCCCTGCCCGCCCTGCGGCGCCTTGTGCTGGCCGGGGATCCCCCCCAGGCTGGCTGGCTCGCTCCCCTTCTCGCCGCCTTTCCCGGCGCCACCCTCAATGGCCTCGCCTCATCCGCCGCGCTTCCCGTCATGGCCCACCAGAAGCTGAGCCGGGTTCCCATGCGGGACCCCATCCCTGCGGGGATCCCGGGCCCCGGATTGCGGGCGAGCCTCATCGGCAGGGCCCTGCGCCCCGCTCCCCGGGGCGAGGAGGGGGAGCTCTGGCTCAGCGGTCCCGCCCTCCCCCTGTCGTTCCTCAACGCCCCGGACCTTGACGGCCAGCTCTTTATCCACCGCGCAGGCAGCCGCTATATGCGCAGCCGCCAGCGCGCCTACAGCGACGCCGCGGACAACCTGGTCCTGCTTGGACGGGAGGACAGGCAGGCGCGGGTGAACGGCCTGCTGGTGGACCTGGCCGAGGTGGAGCTCTGCCTGCGTGGCTGCCCTGGCGTCACCGACGCCGCGGTCATCGCCCTGCCCCATACCCGGGAAGGGAACCGCCTGGCCGCCCTGGTGCGCGGGGACCTGGACGGTGAGGCCACCCTCTGCATGGAGCGCTGCGAGCGCCGGCTGTCCGCGGAGATGGTGCCAGACAGGATCCAGGTCATGGAGCGGTTTCCACGCACCTGGACCGGGGCGGTTGATATTGTGAAAGCAGAGATGATCCTTTCTGATGAGTAGAAACTGAAAACTGAAAAAGAGGTGCCCATGTCATTGAAAAAAGCGTCTGTGCTCCTCATCCTCCTGGCCACGGTGGCCTGCAGCGACGACTCTGGTGAAGGCACACCCGCCGATGCCGGAGTGAACAAGGACGCCGGGATCAAGCCGGACGTGGCCCAGGGCAAGGACGTCGCTGCTCCCGATGCCTCACAGGATCCCTCACAGGTGGGCACCACAAGCGGGCCGGTGAAGGGGAAGCTGGGCTCCAACTTCCGCGCCTTCCTGGGCATCCCGTACGCCGCCCCGCCGGTGGGATCCCTGCGCTGGAAGGCGCCCACGACCCCCACGGCCTGGACCGTGCCCAGGGACGCCACCAAGTTCGGCAACATCTGCCCCCAGCAGAGCATGGGCCTGCCCAAGACCGCGGGCACCGAATCCGAGGATTGCCTCACCCTCAACGTATGGACCCCCAAGCCCGCGCCGAAGCAGAAGGCGCCGGTGATGGTCTGGTTCCACGGCGGCGGCTTCGTCCTCGGGTCCAGCAGCGTCGCCATCTACAACGGCGCCAGGATGGCCGGCAAGGCCGGCGTGGTGGTTGTGAGCATCAACTACCGCCTGGGGGTTCCGGGCTTCCTGAGCCACCCCGCCCTGGGGGCCACCTCGGGCAACTACGGGCTCATGGACCAGGTGGCCGCGCTCAAGTGGGTCATGAAGAACATCGCAGCCTTCGGCGGAGACGCAAGCAACGTCACCATCTTCGGCGAGTCAGCGGGGGGCATGAGCGTGTGCGCGCACCTGGTCTCCCCGGGCAGCAAGGGCCTGTTCCATCGGGCGGTGATCCAGAGCGGCCCCTGCACCCTGGCCACCACGACCCTGGCCAAGGCACAGACCCAGGGCAAGGCCCTGGCCCAGAAGGTGAGCTGTAACACCGCCAGCGACGTGGCCGCCTGCCTGCGCGGCAAGACCGCCAAGGCCCTTAACAGCGCCCTCCCCCTGAAGAAGGGGCTCATCCTGGGCGCGGGAGCCAACTGGGGGCCGGTGGTGGATGGCGCCCTGATCACTGGACAGCCGGGCCTCCAGATCAAGGCGGGCAACTTCAACAAGGTGCCGGTGCTGCTGGGCGCCAACAAGGACGAGGGGACCCTCTTCATCTACGCATCGGGGGGGACCACCATGACCAAGCTGGCCTACGAGGCCACGGTGAAGACCAGCTACCCTTCCAAGGCTACCCAGATCCTGGCCCTCTACCCGGCGGCAAACTACAAGAGCCCGGCCGCCGCCTTCTCCGACCTCATCGGGGATATGGCCTTTGTCTGCCCCACGCGCAAGGCCGCGCGGCTGCTCTCGGCCCAGGGGATCAAGGCGTACCTCTACCACTTCACCCGCTCGCCGACCATCACCCTCTCCCCCTTCCTCGGCGCCTACCACTCGGCGGAGATCGGCTTCGTGTTCGGCAACTCCTACATCGGCGCCTTCGGCCCCAAGGAGGCCGTGCTCTCCACGGCCATGCAGGCCTACTGGACCCGCTTCGCCACCTCCGGCTCCCCCAACGCGTCCAGCGCCACCAGCTGGCCCCTCTACACCAAGGCCGGCGACAAGCACCTGCAGCTGGACCTGACCATCAAGGAAGGGAGCGGCCTGAAGAAGAGCCGCTGTGACTTCTGGGATACGATCCTGTAGTTAAAAGACCACCCCAAGCCGGCGCCTCAGGGCCAGCGCCACGGCCATTGAGATGATCAGCAGGTGCAGCCACCAGGGGAGGCCGAGCCAGGTGAGGCCCTCCTCCCTGTAGGCCACGGTGATACTGCGGATTGGACCACCCGCGGAGAGCCGCTCCTCGTCGCTGAGCAGGAGCTCCCAGTCGCCGGCCCGCGCGCGCATGGGTGAGAGTGACAGGACGCCCATCTGCCCCACGGTGATGCGCTTGTCGACCTCTGCCGGGCCGACCTTGATCCGCAGCATGTGCCTGCCCGGCTTCACCGCCTCCACCCGGACGTAAGCCTCGCCCTCCAGCCGCACCAGCGGGGGCACCACACGCACCCCGGGCCCCTGGGCCTTCACCGACACCTCGCCCTCGCCGTGCGCCACCTTGACCAGGACCCGCTCGCCCACGTCCAGAGGCGCGACCTCGTACAGCAGCGCCGCCCGGAGCAGGATCACGCCCACCACCGGCAACAAGACCACGAAGGAGGGCAGCGCCAGGGCCAGGTAACGAAGCGTCAGCACGATGGCCCGCCCCTGGGCTCGCACCACATGACCCGGGTAGGCCGAGTAGAGCCGCATCTCGTAAATGGTCGCGCTCATGAGGTCCTTGACCCGCTTGAGCCGGACCTGGGGCGTCAGCACGCGAAACGCCAGCAGCAGCACCACGCCGAGCACCACCGACATGGTGACCACCCCCGCCAGGGGGGGCATCCAGGCGAAGGGAGCGAAGAGCAACTCCCCTACCAGGCGCGCCGTGTTCCAGAGAAGCTCCATCTCGCTCTACTCGATGTACCCCAGGCCGCGCAGCCGCTCCTCAACCGCGTCGCCATCCTCGCCCTGCTGGGCCTCGAAGTCCTTGAGCGCCTTCTCCAGCAGGTGGGTGACGAACTCGTCCATTGAGCTGTAGCCCCACTTGGCAGCCACCTCCTGGGCGCGCTTGTACAGGTCCTTGTCCACCTTCACCTTTGCAGCCATCGTCTCTACTCCTTGGTCTTCCCTTCATGCTCGGCCAGCACCGACTTCCCCACCCAGACGTCGGGCACTGCCACCTTGAGCCGCCGCAGGATTGTGGGCGGCAGATCGAGCAGGCTCTTGTTGTCCTTGCGCAGCTTCTTGTTGGAGAAGATCACCCCGGGCACCAGCCGGTGGTCCCCGCAATGGTCTCCGCCCCAGGCGCCGTGGTTCACCTTGTACAGGTTCGTGCCAACCCCGCCCATGGCCGATGAGTCGCTCACCTTGAACCCGGGCCCATACCCGACGATCAGGTCGGGCGCCCGATCAAGGGCTGGCCCCTTGTACGCCTGGTCAGGGCGGGTCACCTCGGTGACCACCTGCCCGCCGGTGGAGGGGTGAAGCAGCGAGAGCAGCTCGCCCGAGATCTTCTCCAGCAGCTCGCCGCCGCGTTCGGGCGGCACCGCCCCGTACTTCTCCCGCCCCTTCATGTTGATGTACAGCCCGTTGAGCCCCAGCCCGTAAGCCTGGGTGCGCTCCCAGTCAATGTGCCCCAGGATGCCGTCCCCCGGCTTCTCCTTCAGGGTCAAATACCCCTGGCGGCTCAACCAGCCGTTCAGGTCGAACAGGTACGACGCCGGCCCGAAGCCGTGATCGCTGATCACCAGCAACAGGTCGTCTGGGCCCAGGGTCTTCCAGGCCCGCGCCACCTCCGCGTCAAGCTCACGGTAGACATCCTTGAGCACATTCGCGTGCTTGTCGTCCGAGGCCAGGTGGGCGGCGTGGGAGCTGTCCTGGTGGCGGAAGAACATGTGCCCCACCTGGTCGGAGGTGCCGAAGTAGAAGAAGAGGAAGCCGGCCTTGAACTGCTCCAGCGCCACGCCCATCATGCGGCGGCGCTCCTCCAGGACCAGGTCGGCCTGCTGCAGGAACTCCCCGGCAGTGAGGATGCCGCCGCTGAGCGCCTTGGTGTCCTCGGGCATGCCCTGGGTGTAGAAGCGCCCGGCGGCCCGGGCGAGCTCGGTGGCGTACTCAGGCGGCGACGACACGGGCAGGGCCTGGTCCAGGGGGTCGATGTTCAGGGGCGAGACATACACCGTCACCCGCGGCTTGAGAGACTTGAGGTAGAACCGGGCCATGGACCGCAGGCTGTACACCCCGGAGACGATCTCCATCTCCACCGGGACCCAGCCGCTCCACTGCTTGAGCCCCAGCAGGACCTCCTCATCCCCCACCCGGATCAGGGCGCCCTTGTGGTTCCGGTCCACCAGCACCTCCACCGGCGCGGAGAGCACCTTGCCCTGAGCGGAGAAGGGGCTGGGCGGGCCCTCCAGCACGCCCGTGTACCGGCGGCCCTCCTCCCGGTGGAGCTGCTCCACCCTGCCGCCGCTCACCCGCTTGGAGAGCAGGGCCGGGGCGTCGGTGAGCAGGGTGAAGGTCCCGTAGGTACCCAGCAGATCAGGGGTGCCCATGTCGGAGATCACCCTGGCGTCCCCGTCGTCGCGCGGCGGGAAGTGGGCAGGGATCTTGATCACAGTGGCCGGCACGCCCGCCTGGCTCAGGAACCACCAGAACGGCTTCTCCCGCCGTAGCAGGCGAGGCTCGCCGCCGCCCAGGGGGATGGCCAGGGAGCCGATCTTCAGCGAGCGCGGCTCGGCCACCTCCGAGGTGGAGAGGTAAGGGGTCAGGGTGGCCGGGTCCCGCTGCACGAAGTCGAAGATGGCGTGGTAGCCCGGGTGGAGCCCGGTGATGAAGTTGGACCAGGCAGATGGGCTCTGGGGAGGGGTGGAGGTCTCCAGGGAGCCCCAGCCGCCCAGCTTGGCCAGCTTGCCCAGGGTGGGCAGCTCCCCCTTCTCCAGCATCTCGCGGGTCAGGCCATGGTCCATGCCGTCCAGGCCGAGGATGAGGACTTTGGGGCCGGGCTTGCTTCTGCTGTCACTGTCGGCGCAGGCGACAAGGAGCAAGGGCGCCAGGGCCAGGAGGGCCAGGGCCGGGGCCGGGGCCAGGGGATCAAGGGGCCGTCTCATGAGCCCTCCTTGATCAGGCTGCGGCCGGTCATGTTGGGCGGCTTGGCCACGCCCATGAGGTCGAGCACTGTGGGCGCGATGTCGATCATCGCGGCGCCGTCGATCTTTACCGGCTGGCTGGTGAGCAGGACGCCGGGCACCTGGGGCGGGTCCATGCAGTGGTCGCCGGTCCAGTGCCGGGTGTTGTCCTCCAGGACGCCCTCCCCTGCCATGCCCCGGGCTGTGTCCCATGAGGCGCGGTAGCCCCGGGAGTAGCCCAGGATCAGGTCGGGCGCGTCGTCCTTGAAGGGGCCCCGGTAGAGGCGGTGGGTGTCGTACGCCCGCGGCATGACCACGGCGTCGTCCCGCTCCTCGTCGCGCAGGGCCTCCAATTTCTTCTTCAGCTCGGCGCGCAGGGCCGGCGCCTCCTCCATGCTCACCGTGCCCCTTGCCTCGCGGCCCTTGAGGTTCAGGTAGAGCCCGGAGAGCCCGAGGGCGTACACCCTGGTGCGATCCCAGTCCACGCCCTGCAGGTACTCCCCCATCTCCTCGCGCCCCTCTTCCAGGTGGAGGTAGCCCTCTTGTTGCAGCCAGGTGTTCACGTTGAGGCCCCGCTCGAAGGGGGCGAAGCCATGGTCCGAGAGCACCATGAGCAGGGTGCTCTTGTCCTCCGGGTCCAGCCGCTCCAGCAGGCGCCCGAGCATGGCGTCCATCTCCAGGTAGACCCGCTCCACCGCCCCGGCGTTGGGCCGCTCCGGCTTGCCATGGTCCGCCATGAACATGTGCTGGATCCGGTCGGTGGCGTCGAACACCACGGTGAGCACGCCCGCCTTGGTGCGCCCGAGCATCTCCATCAACATCTGCTCGCGCTCGGCCTGGAACAGGTCCACCTGCTCCAGGAAGCCCGCCTCGTCCAGCACCTTCTCGTTGAGCGCCCAGGTGTCCTCGGCCAGGCCGAGGGTGGAGAAGCGCCCCATGAGCCGGGCCAGGAAGACCGAGAAGTAGAAGGGATGCGACACCGGCGCCAGCGGCTTGACCGGGTCGATGTTCATGGGGGTCAGGTAGAGGCGGAACGGGTCCAGGGAGAGCAGCCGGAAGCGCCCGATGCCGTGCACGCCCAGGCCCGGCCCGGCGGAGAAGCGCAGCTTCACCCAGCCGCTGTACTTGCCCACCTCCAGGGTGACCTTCTCGCGCCCGGCGGTCAGGTGGGCCTTGCCGGCCTCACGGTCAAGCTTGAGGCTCAGGGGCATGTTGAGCTGCCGCCGATCCCGCCGCAGGGGGTGAGGCGGTCCCGGCAGCTCGGCCCGCACCTGGTCCCCGCTCACCTCCACCCGCACCACGCGCCCCCCGATGCGGTCGCCGCCCTCGGGTTCGCTGGTGAAGTAGGTGAACGATCCCTGGGTGCCGAGCAGGTCCGGCGCGCACATTGCCGAGAGCATGGCCCCGTCGAACTGATCCGGCGGGTAGGTGATGGGCACGCGGATGATGCTGGAGCGTACGCCGTGGTCAGCCAGCACATTCCAGAACGGCACCGCCCGGCGCAGGCCACGGATGCTCGGCTTGCCCAGAGGGATCTCCCAGGGGCCGATGTTCAGGCTCCGCCGGGGCGGGCGGATGTCGGTGGAGGAGAGCCGCAGCCCGTACCGCTGCCGGTCAGGGGCCAGGAAGTCGAAGATGCCATGCTTGGACGGGTCCACGCCGGTGGCGAAGGTGCTCCAGGCCACGGGGGAGATGGCAGGGCATGTGGTGGCCAGCTCCCCCAGGGAGCCGTGCCCGGCGATGCGCTCGAAGTTGGGCAGCTTCCCCTGCTCCATGAGGTCCCGCGTGACCTCCGGGTCAAGGCCGTCCAGGCCCACGATAACCACCCGCTTCACTCTCGGGGCATGGGCGCGCCGCTTGCGCGTGATCAGCCGATACACCATGCGCACCGGCCAGGTGACCAGGGCGGCGATGACCAGCAGCAACGTGGAGAGCAGCAGGAAGAATGATGTGACAAAGGCGAACCCCGCCCCGGGGCCAACGTAAGCTTCCGCGGTTGCGGGGATCAGCAGGATCCCGAGGGCAGCCAGGGAGATCAGAGCCGCGGGCCCGCGCCCACGGGTGGCCTTACTCCATGTACCCCAGGGCTTCCAGCTGTCGGCGTAGCTTCTCGTCAAGGACGACCTTCTCTGCTTTGATGGAGTTTTCAGACCCCGCCGAGGTGAGGCGTCTATGCTTGTTCGGCACCGATGTGCCCTCAGCCAGGTAAATCTCGCAGGCTCGGTGGGCAATGTGGTGGGTCTTGATCAGGTTATTCCGTTCCTCGGGATCCTTTTTCAGGTTATAGAGTTCCCCTTCGTCGAGGCTCCCAAACAACTTGTACTGCCCTGCTATCACCGTCAACTGGTTCCCGCTCATGATCGCGTAGGGCCACCGCCTGCCCCGGAAGTTGCCGATGAGGTGGCGAATTGAGGCGCCGTGGGTGCCAGTCATTGGCTTCACGCCGAGCACCTCGAGCAGGGTCGGCGTCAGGTCCAGCAGCTCCACCAGCTCGCTCACCTCGGACCCCGCCCTGAACAGGCGCTCATAGTGCAGGATCAGGGGAGTCTTGATCTGCTCCTCGTACATGGCATGGCCATGATCCAGCCTGCCGTGGTCAAATAGCTCCTCGCCGTGGTCGCTGGCGTACACCACCATGGTGTCTTCAAGGATCCCGGTGCCCTGTAGGTGTTGGAAGAACATTTTCAGAAACTTGTCGTGGAAGACCACCTCGCCGTCGTACAGGGCGCGAATCCAGCGCTTATCGTCCTCGTTGAGCTTGCGGTACCGGTCGGATTTCTTGTTGACGATGCTGGTGTTGACGCTCTTGGCATTCTTGAGCTGTCCGGTGTACTTGCCCTCATAGAACTGGCCCGTGTTGGGGTGGCGGTTGTACGGATCGTGAGGGTCCATGAGGTGCAGGTAGAGGAAGAACCGCTTCTTCTTGTCCTTGCGCCCATCAATCCACTTGAGGGTATGGATGTAGACCGACTCGGCCATGATGCTGGTCTTCTCGTCCAGGTACAAGTTGTGGAACTTGTCCCATCCGCGCTTCAGCCCGAAGGGCTCGGAGACGAAGGGGTTGGCGACCAGGGCCGCTGTCTCGAATCCCTGCTCCTTGAGGTGCTCGGCCAGCATGGGCACCTTCTTGGGCAGCTTGAACATCTCGCCCATGTTCCCGAAGCTGTGGGGGTAACGCCCTGTCATGATGGCTGTCACCGAGGGGAGGGTCCAGTTGGCCGGGGTGTAGGCGTTGGTGAATGACACCCCGCCTTTGGCCATGGCCGTGAGGGTGGGCGTGGGGTACTTGGCTGCCTTGTTGAAGACCCGGTACGCGTCCTGACGCGCGGCGTCCACGATGATGTAGATCAAGTTCCTGGCCAGCTTGTCATTGGGAATGCGAGCCAACTCGGGGAGCTTGCCCACGGTGAGCACGTCTGGCTCTGCCCACCCGCCCTCCACCTCCCGCTCCTTGTATTTGGAGGAGCTGACAAGGTCCAGGCGCACCATCTCGCCGGCGTAGGCGCCCAGGTCCACGGAGGCATCTTTCCAGGTCTCGCCAGATGACACCTCATCAAACAGGGTCTCCGCCTCGGCCCCGTCCTTCTGGATCCTGACCATGAAGCGGGTCTCCTTGGTGGCGCCGTAGCCAAAGGCGAAGGATCCAGCCTCGGGCACCCGGAGGAAGTAGGAGTAGGAGCGCGGGGGATCGGCCCGCAAGGACCTGCGGGGTTCACCCAGGCTCATGGCCCGAATCTTGTTGGGTAGGGGCGGGAAGTCGCCCTTGCGCCGCAGCCAAATCCAGTCCACGTCGACTGCCCACTCCTTGCCATCGACCTTGCCCGGAAAGAGCACCAACTTGATCCGCCCGGGCTTGGTGACTTCGTCCAGCTGGATCTCCAGCAGGTCCCACTCTTTCTTGACCGGCTTGGTCTCGAGGGTGTGGTTATTCCACTCCACCTTGAGCTCGTTTTCCGGGCCGGTGGATCTGGCGCGGATCACCAGGGTCTTGACCCCGCCTTCCCAGTCGTGGAGCCTCACCGTGGCGCCCCGCATGGCCAAGGCAAACGAGCTCTTCCCTTCTACCTTGCTCTTCCCCCAGCCGCTCGCCACCCCGGTACCCGTAAGAATGTATTTGGTCTGGTCCGGGGTGCCGATGTTTATGAACTGGCCGTTGGAGTAGAGCTCGGCCCGGGGCGCCTCCTCAAACAGGGAGCGGACCACGCGAGTCCCCTGGCGGCCCGATCGCGCCTTCTTTTTGTCAGGCCCCTTTCCCTCGGCCTTTTTGTCAGGCTCCTCTACCTCGGCGCCCTTGACCTCCGCCGCGCTGGCGGAGGGCTCCTTGTTGGCAGCTTTCTTGGTGCACCCCGGAGACAGGACAACTGCCAGGGCGATGATGCAGTGCAGCGGGAGGGGCGTGTGCAATCCTGGTTTTTTCATTGATTTCACGGTGCCACTGGCTTCAGACAGTACCGTCTCATGATTATCGTCGGGCGTCTCTCCGGGTCAAGTGGCATATGCGCGCAGTGGCTCTGTGGTAGTAGTGGTCCGAGCCGCCCAGGAGGTCCCGGACCTGCTCCACATCTCTCACCGGAAGCCGCGGCAGGAGGAGGGGATTGTCCCTGGCCGTTGCATAGCCGCGCCGGTGGCCGCACCCCACCTGGTAGCCCACCGAGGCGGCCATGTGTACCACAGTGGGCGCTGGATCGCCGCCCGGGTAGGAGAGGCAGGGCACCGGGCAGCCCAGGGCCTCCACCAGCACCCGCCGGGCGTCGAACAGCTCCACCCTCAAGGTTGCCGGGTCCATGCCGGCCAGGGGGCGCTGGGTCATGGAGATGCACCCCACGCAGAGGCCTCTGCTGGCCAGATCCCGCAGCTCGTCCAGGGGCATTCGGCGCACACCGGCCAGGGGGCCAACCACCTCGGTGGGCAACCCCGGCTGATCGCTCACCCCGGCGCCCAGGGCGAACAGGGTTGCGCGCCCGCCGCGGTCCAGCAGCCAGCCAAGGTGCGGCGACCAGCACCCGAGATCCCCCTCGAAGGCCAGGCACACGGCGCCCGGGTCCAGGCGCTCACGACCCAGCGCCCGCCCCAGCGCGGACAGGGTCATGAGCGGGGCGCCGCTCTCCAAAACCACCTCCAGCACCGGGCGGACAAGGCGCGCCTGGTGGGGATCGTCAAAGACGAGGATCAGCGCGCCGGGGGGGGAGGAAGGGCCCGGGAGGAGGCGAGATGCGCGGCGGGCTATATCGCGGAGGGCCATGGGGAAACCATGTCACAAGAACAGGGAACAGAGAACCGGTTAACGGGGAACGGGGAACAGGGAACGGGGAACAAAAAAGCCCAAGTCTAATCGGTTCCCGGTTCCCGGTTCCCGGTTGATAATTCCCTGTTCACTTGCGCGCCAGCGCATGCTCGGGTATTCCCTCCACACGACCCAAGGAGCGACACCATGGCGAAAAAGAAGCCCTCTGATTTCAGCGACGCGGTGATGGAGAAGATCATCTCCCTGTGCAAGCGCCGCGGCTTTGTCTTCCCTTCCAGCGATGTGTACGGCGGCCTCAACGGCTGCTGGGACTACGGTCCCCTGGGCGTGGAGCTCAAGCGCAACGTCAAGGAGGCGTGGTGGAACGCCATGGTCACCAGCCGTGAGGACGTGGTGGGCCAGGACGCCTCCATCCTCATGAACCCCAAGGTGTGGCATGCCTCGGGCCATGTGGACAACTTCTCCGACCCCCTGGTGGACTGCAGGCAGTGCAAGCACCGCTTCAAGGCGGACAGCCTGGAGGGCGAGCGTTGCCCCGACTGCGGCGGCGAGCTCACCGAGCCGCGCACCTTCAACCTTATGTTCAAGACCTTCGTGGGGCCCGTGGAGGACAGCGCCAACGCTGTGTACCTGCGCCCGGAGACGGCCCAGGGCATCTTCGTAAACTTCAGCAACGTGCAGACGGCCGCCCGGACCAAGCTCCCCTTCGGCATCGCCCAGATCGGCAAGGCCTTTCGCAACGAGATCAACCCGCGCAACTTCACCTTCCGCTCCCGCGAGTTCGAGCAGATGGAGATGGAGTTCTTCGTCACGCCGGGCGATGACGACACCTGGTACGAGTACTGGAGGGACACCCGCTTCCAGTGGTACCTCGACCTCGGCGTGAACAAGGACAACCTGCGCCTGCGGGACCATGAGCAGGACGAGCTGGCCCACTACGCCAAGGGGTGCGTGGATGTGGAGTACAAGTTCCCGTGGGGCTGGTCCGAGCTTGAGGGCGTGGCCAACCGCACCGACTTTGATCTGAAGAAGCACCAGGAGCACTCGGGCAAGAAGCTCAACTACTTCGACGAGGCCCGCAAGGAGCGCTACGTGCCCTTCGTCATCGAGCCATCGGCCGGCGTGGACCGCTCCACCCTCGCCTTCCTGGTGGACGCCTACGTGGAGGAGGAGGAGCGCACCGTGCTACGCCTCCACCCCCGGCTGGCGCCCATCAAGGTCGGCATCTTCCCGCTGCTGCGCAAGCAGGGCCAGCCGGAGAAGGCCCACGAGATCCAGGCCATTCTCCAGAAACACATGACGGTGGTGTACGACCAGGCCGGCGCCGTTGGCCGCCGCTACCGCCGCCAGGACGAGATCGGCACCCCTTTCTGCATCACCGTGGATCACCAGACCGCGGACGACGATACAGTCACCCTGCGCCACCGCGACTCCATGGAGCAGGAGCGGGTGAAGGTCAGCGACCTGCTCACCAAGCTGCTGGGCTTGATCCACGGATAAGATTCGGCTGTACTGGCTGAATAAGGCCACCCCGGAAGACGTCAAGGAGGAGGGAGTATGGCTAGCTGCGCGCAGATAGTGATCTCGGTCCTGGGCATCGCCCTGGTCCTGTCCATCCCCGGACCCGCTGCGGCCCGCTGCGGCGGCAAGTGGACTCGCCTGCTCCATGTGGTGCAGGGCATCGACGACTCGGGCCGCCTCAACCACAGCGCGGGCATGGTGAACACCGGGGAGAGGACCGCCAAGGCGTACCGCTTCCGGATCCGCCTTGAGCGAGGATACAAGAAGTGCAAGCGGGGTGATCCCAGGGGCAAGGTGGACAAGATCGTGGCCCTGCTGGAGGACAAGAAGGTCGCAGAGCTCACCGACTTCGGCAACTGTTGGCAGAAGATGACGGTCAACCTCCCCGACGGCGTCGAACCTCACGACAAGAACTTCCTGATCCAGGCCAAGGGCACAAAGGGGGGCGTTGTGCATGCCTGGTTCGAGGCATTCCCCAGGCATGGTCACGAGATGACCGAGGCCACGGCCAAGGCGATCCCCAGGATCCGGAAGGGCTATGAGTTCGAGGTGCTGCCCCGGACCAAGGTCATCGTCGGGGCCATGGGCAAGGTGAGCAAGAAGATAGGCCCCTTCGACATCCCGACCTTCGACACCGTGAAGAACCAGTACAGGCTGGTCACCCACATCCCCGCCGCGTACGGCAAGGATTGCGACGCCTCCAAGAAGCTTCGGCCGCACAAGGTGACCCAGGTGAAGATCTGGCTCAACGGCAAGCTGGAGGGGATCACCGAGGTGGTCAACGAGTGCCCCATGACCTTCAAGGGCGGCTTCACCCGCAAGGTGAAGGCCATGCGGAACGTGCTGAAGGTGGAGGCCAAGGGAAAGGCTGGCGGCTGGTTCGAGGTGAGCCTCCAGGCAAAAGCCAAATAACGGCCGGCGCGGAATAGCGCGCCAATCCTTCCTGCTGTAGCCTGGATTTCACCCATGTGTGGCATCTGCGGCATCTTCGTTAGCAGCCCGTCCGGGGCGCACGGCCCCGGCCGAACTGCTGGGGCCTTCGGCCCCCTGGTCTTTTCGCCTGGCTCTGCCAGGCTGGGGCCGAGCGCCAAACGCTCGGCGTTCTCGGCATTCGCCTGTCGACTGTCGGCTGTGGACTGGGGACTGTAGCCATGTGTGGCATCTGCGGCATCTTCAACCTCTCGCCAGACGGACCACGGCCCGAAGCCGGACTCTTGCGCCGAATGGTGGGCTCGCTGGATCACCGCGGGCCGGACCAGCGGGGGGGATACCTCGACGACCAGGCAGCGCTGGGGCATGCGCGCCTCTCCATCATCGACCTCGCGGGCGGGGCCCAGCCCATGTGCAACGAGGACGCGTCCTGCTGGCTGGCCTTCAACGGCGAGATCTACAACTACGTGGAGCTGGGTGAGGAGCTGCGGGGGCTGGGGCACCGTTTCCGTACGCGCAGCGACTCTGAGGTGATCCTACACGCCTATGAGCAGTGGGGTACGGCCTGCGTCGAGCGATTCAACGGGCAGTTCGCCTTCGCGGTATGGGACAAGAGGCGCCGCCGCCTGGTGCTGGCCAGGGATCGGGTCGGGATCAGGCCGCTCTACTACGCCCGCGCCGGCGGCCGGCTCATCTTCGGCTCCGAGGTAAAGGCGTTGTTCCAGGACCCCGCCCTGCCCCGCGCACTGGATCCGGCGGGCATGGCTCAGGTGTTCACCTTCTGGGCGCCCGTGGCCCCGCGGACGCCCTTTGAGGGGGTGCGCCAGGTCCGGCCGGGCAGCGTCATGGTGTTGGACCAGGACGGCGGCCAGCGGGAGCAGGTGTACTGGCGCCCCGGCTTCCTTTCAGCGGACCGGCCCCGCTCCTATGCCAGCGACAGCGCCGTGGCCGAGGCCGCCGAGGAGCTGCGGGCCGCTCTGGAGCAGGCCACCCGGCTGCGCATGATGCGCGCGGATGTGCCGGTGGGGGCCTACCTGAGCGGAGGCATCGATTCGTCGGTCATCGGCGCCCTTGTTCGGCGCTTCCATGACGGCGACTTCCGCACATTCTCCCTGCGTTTTGATCACCCCGACTTCGATGAGGGCGGCTATCAGCAGCTCATGGTCGACCACCTGCGCACCGACCACCAGAGCGTCTCAGTGGGCTACCGCGACATCGCCGCGTCCTTTCCGGAGGTGGTGTGGTTCGCCGAGGCCCCGGTGCTGCGGTCGGCCCCGGCCCCCCTGTATCTGCTCTCCGGCCTGGTGCGCGAGCAGGGCTTCAAGGTGGTGCTCACCGGCGAGGGCGCGGACGAGTTCCTGGCCGGCTACGACATCTTCCGCGAGGCCAAGGTGCGGCGGTTCTGGGCCCGCTCACCCGGCTCCGAGCTGCGACCGCTTCTGCTGGATCGCCTCTATCCCTGGTTGGCGCGCTCACCCGCCCGGGTCAAGGCGCTGCAGCGGGCCTTCTTCGGAAAGGGCCTCGGACGCGCCGGCGAGCCGCACTTCAGCCACCTGCCCCGCTGGGATAGCGCGGCCAGCCTGATGCGCCTCTTCTCCCCGGATACCCGCCAGAGCCTGGAGAGGGTGGACGTGGTGCAGGAGCTGCTGGACGGCCTCCCCGGGGAGGCCACCGGCTGGGAGCCCCTGGGCCAGGCCCAGTACCTGGAGATCACCACCCTCCTGTCGGGCTACCTGCTCTCCTCCCAGGGCGACCGCATGCTCATGGGCCACTCGGTGGAGGGCCGCTTCCCGTTCCTGGACCACAACGTCATGGAGCTGGCCTGCGCCATGCCTCCGGAGGTCAAGCTGCGCGCCCTGAGCGAGAAGCATGTGCTCAAGGAGGCGGCCCGTGACCTGGTGCCGCCGGGCATCCTGCAGCGAGATAAGCAGCCGTACCGCGCCCCCGACGCCCAGAGCTTCGTTCAGCAGGACGCCCCGGAATACGTTGAGGAGGTGCTCTCACTGGAGAGCCTCGAGGAGGCCGGCATCTTCGCGCCCAAGCCGAGCCACATGCTGCTGCAGAAGTGCCGCAGGATGGGGGACAAGACCCCGTCAAATGCGGACAACATGGCGTTGCTGGGGTTGATCAGTACACAGCTGTTGCACCGGCAGTTGATCAAGGGGGAGGGGCCGGTTGGGGAGGTTGGGGAGTTTGAGACGTGGGTGGAGGGTTGAGGGGTTAGGGGGCCGGGGCCAGGGGACAATCTGCGCCTAGCGGCGCAGCTTGTCGATAATGTCCATGCTCAGCTCCATCCTCTCGTCGCAGCCGCTCCACAGTTCGTGGTGCACGGTGTTGGCGCCGGGCTGACGGGTTGGTCCGTGGCACAGGGTCATGAGCACGCCGTGGTTCTTGGCCACCTCCACCGCTGGCAGGAAGTCGCTGTCCCCGGCCAGCAAGATGGCCTGGGTGATCTGGCTGGTGGCGGCCAGGCGCACCAGGTCCACCGAGAGCATGATGTCCACCCGTTTCTGGATGAAGATCGGCCGCCCGTCGTTGTCCTGTCCCCGGTAGGCCAGCTTGCCCAGGCGCACCTCGAAGCGTGGGAGCCGCCGCAGGGCCGTGAAGAACTGCTCACTGGAGCGCGCGCGAGCCGCCTCCTCGTCGGTGGGTGGCGAGCTCTGGTGTGGCGGGCAATGGTAGTAGTAGGTGCGGAGAATCTCCGCGCCTCCGGCCAGGTGGCGGGCTAGCAGGTGGTAGTCGATCCTGGCCCGGCCGAACTCCCGCTCCAGCAGCTTGTTGAGGTAGGTGCCGTCGATGAAGATGGCTACCCGGTTGATGTATCCGCTCATGATGTGTGCTCCATAATGGTGAACGTCTATAAATCGAAGTCGTCTTGATACGGGCAGCGGGGTTCTGACGTCAAGCGCAGGAATTGCCCGGGGGTAGGAGGCGGAGGTGCAAGCGGTGGTACCCCCGGCGCGGCTGGCTGCCGGTGACCATGGCCGGCATCCTGAGCTCAGCCCCGCTCCCGGCGCCGTGCATGGCCACCTCGACCATGGTCCCAAGGGGCAGGATCCGCCCTGAGGGTACCCTGAGCCCGTCTTCCGCGGTACGAGTGGCCCTGGCCATGAGGTTGAAGCGCTGGTCCCTGGACGCCACCTTGACCTGCACGCCCGCGCCGGTGGCGGGCAAGTTGGGCATGGAAAGCCGGGGTTCTGGTATTAGTCGCCGATTCACTGGTGTAGAATTCTAGCCCCAGTGTAACGAAATTCAATAACCTACATGAAAAAAAGTTGGGCTCACACTCGTAACTATCCGAGTTCTTCCTGGATTTTGGCGGTCACCGCCGAATATGAGGTGTTGCGAACCAGGATGGCAAGCTGCCCTGTATAGGTCTGCACGAGATCCTGCCGGTTGCGCTGCCGTGCGTCCTGTAGGGCGTGATAGACCGAGACATAGGCCCGCTCGCTGTTGATGAAGTAGGCCATGCCCCGCAGGGTGGCGATGAGGGTGGCCCCGAGCACGGAGCGCCCTTTCTGGGAGAAGGGGAAGCTCTGCCCCTCAGAGTTGATCAGCTCGATGCGGACCTCCCCCTTGGAGTCGGTGGCGGCCGCCCGGTTGCAGGTGTCGAGGTGCCCCTTGACCGAGAAGTTGTTCAGCTTGATCGACTTGAGGGAGGGGTACTCTTCCGCGAACCGATCCATCATGCCGTCAAACAGGGCGTCCACCACCCCCACCCCCACTCCGACGATGGCGATGGGCGTCGCCCCGTCGCTGGGCGTGGCCTGGCAGGTGACCCGGGTCTGCTCCTTATCAAGGTCCTCTTCAACCGTGATCCTGGACACCCAGAACTCCACGAAAGCCTCGCCCAGGATGGCGCGCATGAGCTGGATGATGTCGCTGTTCGCCTGTTCGGTGGTCATGGTATTGTCCGTTTTCGTGCGCTGTTTACGTCAGAATCAGGTCTCCACCGCACCCTGCGCCGCCACTGATTTGGCGCACATAATAGCACCATGCAGGGCAACAGGAACCAGCGGATCATGAGCCGCCCGGATGATATCCAGAGGGGCCCCGAAACCCTCGTTCGGCTCAAGCACCCCATGAGCCTGCCGGTGTACCTGAAGGTGCACAACTACATGCACCACCCCAAGGAGGGCCCCCCCGTAGTGTTGCTCTCCGGCGGCAACGGCGCGCGCACCCTTTCGGAGACGCTGATCCACTACACCCACAACAGCGCGCATGTGCTGCCCATGTTTGACGACGGCGGATCCAGCCGGATCCTGCGCGAGCGCCTGGGCATGCCCCCACCCGGCGACCTGCGCAACCGGCTCATCTCTTTGTCGGACCTCTCCATGAGCGGCAACCCGGAGGTGAGCCGTCTCTTCCGCACGCGGCTCCCCAAGGTGGGCACACCACGGGAGCTGCAGGACCAGCTCTACGAATTCCTCACCGATGAGCACCCGCAGATGGAGCGCATCGAGCGCCCCTACCGCCGCATCATCATCAACCACCTGACCCGCTTCAACCGGCGCAAGCCTGAGGACTTTGACCTGCGAGGGGGGAGCATCGGTAACTTCGTCATCGCCGGCGCCTACCTGAGCGTAGGCGACCTGGAGGCGGTGATCTTCGAGTTCTCCGCCCTGGCCGCGGCCAGGGGGCAGGTCCACCCGGTGTGCCGCGGCGGAGATTACCACCTGAAGGCCGAGCTGACCGACGGCACTGTCATGGTGGGGCAGTCCCGCATCACCAACGAGGACCACGCCCCCATCCGGCGCCTGTCCATCGTGGAGTGGATGGAGAATGAGTGGGTGGAGATCAAGCCTGCTCTGAATCCGGCGGCGGCCGCGGCCATCAGCCGCACCGGCCTCATCGGCTACTCCATGAGCAGCTTCTACACCAGCCTGATCTCAAACCTGCTGGTGGACGGCATGGGCCGCTGCATCCGCCGCGCCCGGCGGCCCAAGGTGCTGGTGGCCAACCTGATGCAAGACCACGAAACCCGGGGCATGACCGTCAGCGGCATGCTCCGCGAGCTGCTCTCCGCGGTGCATGAGTCGGACACAATGCCGGGAAAAATGGACGACTACGTCCACTACACTCTGGTGGGAGACCATGGCGACAGCGACGCCGGGGGCCGCGTACCCGTGGACCTCAAGGAGATCCGCGCCCTCGGGGTGGAGCCAATAGTGCTGCCCCTGGAGCAGAGCCAGGGGAAGCATGATCCTGACCTGGTGACAGCGGCGTTGCTGTCCCTCTGTTAAGGGCCGCCCGGCTACTCGTCGAGCACTGACGCGTCCGCGGTCACGTCGATGGGCAGCTTCGAGACGCCTCCGATGGGATCAATCCAGAGGGTGCCCTTGACCCTGAAGCGCGGATCCTGCCCCAGCAGGGAGAGCAGGGCCGAGCCGAGGGCCCCATGGTCCGCGACCAGGGTGGTCCGGATGCGGGACCAGGCGCCGGGCTGCACCACCAGCCGCTGATCCAGGGATGCATCCCCCACCCGCCGTCCGTCTACAAAAAGCACGAAGGCGCCCCGCCGCACGCCCACCGGGAAGGCGAAGGGGTTCCGGGCGCGGAGGTCCACCACAAGGTGTGTGCGCCGCAGGTCGATACCCCTCGGCTGTATCCTGGCCACCTTGATATTGGGCCCCTGAAACGAGCCGCGCACCGCCACCTCAACGATGCTCTTCACAGCCAACCGGTCGCTGGAGTGGAGGCGCAGGTCCAGGGCGCCGAGCTTGCTGCTGGCCCGGAAGGCCACCCGGGTTGTGAGCTGGAGCTCGCCGCCCTTCACCCGCTCCGGGAAGTCGGCGGGCAGGCTGTCGTATCGCACGGACATGAGGGGGGCCAGGGTGAGGCTCCCCCTGGCGGGCGCATCCACCGTGCCCGGCACCTCCCCCGTGCCGAGGAGATGCTCCCCGGAGTAGGTGCGGAAGCGGATGCCGCTCAGGCGGGCCCCGACCCGGTTCGGGTTGGCCACCTCGCAGCGGATCCGCATGGTGAAGCGGTCCCCCTGGATGCGCACCACCTGCATGCTCGTCACCCGGCGCACCTGAAACGCCACCAGGCGGTCCACACAGGCGCTGGCCCCCGCACTCAGGGCCGCCACCAGAATCGTCGCCGAGAGAGTCCACCGCCGCATGGGCACTACTCTACAGGATCTTCGCGGCGTCCCGAGGGGCCACAGACTTGCTTGACGTGCTCCCCTGACGCAAAGTAGGAATCACCAGAAGGCAATCACTTGAGTAACGATTCCAAAAAATCTGCCAAGGGCAGATTCCGAAAGCCGAGGGGGATCCCCCCGGCGGCCAGGAATGTCGTAGCGGGATCTCCTCCGGGCAAACCTGGGCCGTACGCCCGGGGCAAGCAGGCCTCTGACCGGGATTCGGATGCCAAGGACACGGAGCCGGACAGCTTGATGGACGTCCCGGTGCCCACCTCCCGGAATCAGCGGGCGACCCAGGTGCTTGCCTCCCGCACCAACATGGACAGCGCGGCCCCGACCATCGTGGACCCCAGGCCGACGGCCAGGCGCGATGAGCGGCCCACCCGCAGGGACGAGGCGGCCCCGTCCAAGCGGAACCGTCCCCGGAACCCTGTCACGGCCAGGCTAAGGGCCCGGGTCCTGGAACTCACGGCGGAGATGAAGACACCTGTCATCGGCACTCCCCCCGAGAGACAGGATCCCCTGCAGGTCACAACCGCCGACCAGTTGGCCGCCATGGAGGACCTGGACAAGACCACCGAGCTGGACCTGGGCGCAGCGATGGGGGGCGAAGGGGATCCCTCGGTGAAGGACAACCTGCCGCCAGAGGATGACTGGTTCCAGGTTGAGACGGACACCTTCAGGGAGAAGGGCGCGCCGACGACGGAGCAACCGGCCGTACAGGTCGAGTCAGAGTCAGCGCCAGCGCCAGCGCCAGAGACAGGGCCAGAGTCAGCGCCAGAGCCAGAGCCAGAGTCAGAGCCGGAGCCGGAGCCAGAATCAGCGCCAGAGTCAGTGCCAGAGTCAGCGCCAGCGCCAGAGACAGCGCCAGCGCCAGCGCCAGAGTCAGCGCCAGAGCCGGAACCAGCGCCAGTGCCAGAGAGAGAGGAGGAGGAGCTTCCCGTCGAGCCGGAAGCGGAAGAACAGGCCGACGAGGCAGCGCCTCGCGATATCGCGCCCTTTGAGGACGTTGATGATCTCGAAGCGGTGGACGAACCTCCCACCGAGGAGGAGAACATCGAGCAGCTCGACCTCGAGCCCCTGGAGGATGAAGCCGAGCCAGAGCCCGCGGACGAGCAGGAGGTCGCCGCGCCCGCGGACGAGCTTGAACCAGCTGCTGAGCACCTGCCGGAGCCTGATGAGCTCGATGACGATGAGGTGCCCGAGCGGGACCCCATCGCTCCCACAGAGGCGCCGCCAAGGGATTTCCGGGATACCCTGCCCCCGGGCCATGTGGCCCAGCCGGAGCAGTACTACCCCCTCTCCCGCAAGAAGGACACCGAGCCCTATGGGGTGGAGCCGGTGGTCCAGCCCCCTCAGGAGGAGGATGGGTGGCTCCCGTCCCGGTCAACGCCGGCGCCTGTGCTGTACGAGGGGAATCGCCGGGACAACGAGCAGACCAGGCCCTTCATGAGCCCGTGGGCGCGCGGGGCAGAGCAAGACAAGATGGCCTTGCCCGACGAGGCCCACCACCACCCCGCGCACCGGCGAGATGTGGACCAGGGCCTCAGCGAGGCGGGGCTCCTGGGCGGACCCCAGCGCGTGGAGATCCGGCAGGTCAGGACCGACCGGCCCCACCAGGGCCTGGTGATGCGCACCTCGCCGAGCTCCTCAACGGCGGAGCAGTACAGGGTCCTCTCCCTCAAGCTGAAGGAGAACGTCCATGTGCGCTGCATCGGGGTGATGAGCCCCACCGGGGAGGAGGGATCAGCGCTCGTGGGGGCCAACCTGGCCCTGGCCCTGGCCGAGGGGAACCGCTCCCGAGTTTGCCTGGTGGATGGGGACATGCGCCAGAGCAAGATGGCGCGCCTGCTTGGCCTGAAGGAGGGCCCAACCCTGGCCAGGCAGGTGCGGCTGCACCGCCGGGATCCGGAGGCCCCCTGGGTTGCCCTGGGCATGGGGAGCGCCTTCCATGTCATCCCTGGCGACCGTGATGATCCCAACCCCGCCGAGCTGCTCAACTCCGAGGCCATCTTCGACCTCATGGACGAGCTGCGGCGGGTGTTTGACTACATCATCATCACCCCGCCCCCCCTGCTGGAGTCGGCAGACGGCGCCATCCTTCAGGAGCACACCGACGGCGTCATCCTCGCCGCCAGGACCCGCGTAACCCGTCAGGACGCCATGAAGTCCAGCCTGAAGCACCTCAACGACGGCAAGGTGCTTGGGACGGTGCTCCTGGACGCGCCCAGGAGAACGCGAGGGTAGGCCTCGCCGGGGGGCAAACCCTGGCAATTCATCAGCTCATCACTTGAGCCCTTGATGTCCCGCTCCCTGGACAGAAAACAACTGAACCTCACACGGAGTCACGGAGCCACGAAGGGGCACGGAGGTTTTTCTGTGGGCCCCAATCCCCCCCCCTCCACCCCCTCCGTGACCTCCGTGCCTTTGTGGCTCCGTGTGAGGCCAATGGTTCAACCTCGTTTGGCGTGGTTGGTAGGCCTCGAGGAAGAGAGGTGTTGAACCGTCAGGGCAGGCCGCGACCGCGCCTCCGGCGTGAGGAGATGCCTGTCTAGAAGTTCGGGAACGCCAGATAAGTGCTGTCGAGGTTGTTCGACTGCAGGCGGTCGTCCTTGCCGCAGTGCACCCGCTCGTACAGGGCAACGCGGCGCAGGATCTTCTTGCCGTACCGCCGCGACTCGGTGAACGGCATCAGTCATCGAGCGTGCCAGGGCCAAAAGCCCTGCCCCACTCGCTGCGGCCCTACGGGCCGAATTGTTTTTTCGCCTGTCTTCGCCAGGCTGAGCCGGAGGCCGCGACCGCGCCTCCGGTGTGAGGAGATGCCTGTCTAGAAGTTCGGGAACGCCAGATAAGTGCTGTCGAGGTTGTTCGACTGCAGGCGGTCGTCCTTGCCGCAGTGCACCCGCTCGTACAAGGCCACGCGGCGCAGGATCTTCTTGCCGTACCGCCGCGACTCGGTGAACGGCATCTCCTCCACGAACTCGTCCAGGTCTGCGTCTCCGCCCCGCCGGCGCAGCCAGCGCGCCACGTTGTGGGGGCCGCCGTTGTAGGCCGCGGCCACCAGGGGGAGCTGCTCCTTGAACTTGTCCAGCACCGAGCGCATGTACCAGCCGCTCATGCGCAGGTTCAGCTTCGGCGAGTAGAGCTGCTGGTGGTAGAAGCTCTTCATCTCCATGCCCATGGCCAGGCGCCGCCCCGTGCTCGGCATGATCTGCATCAGGCCCGTGGCCCCCACCGGCGAGACAGCGTCGGGCCGGAAGGTGCTCTCCGTGCGCATGACAGCCCAGAGCAGGTTCGGATCCAGGCGGTGGGTGCGGGCCGAGTCGATCACCAGGTCCGAGAAGGCGCGGGGGAAGGTCTGGCGGATGGTGCGCTTCCGGGGCCCCAGCTTCCAGCCGTAATAGAAGACGCCGGCCTCGTCGAGCAGCTGCGCCAGGGCAGGCCGCAGCTCCGCCCTGGCCTTGAAGATGGCCCTGGTCCGCTTGCTCCACCCACGCCGGGGCACCGGGCCGCCGCTGTGCGCGCGCTCCACCTCGGGGCGGGGCCACCAGTGGGGCTTATCCCCGCGGCGCGCGGCGAACCCGTAGCTGAGGGTGGCCAGCACCAGCTCCCGCCTGGCCTCCTCGCGCAACCCGATCCGCCAGAGGGAGCGGGCCCGCGCCAGCTCCGGGAGCTGCTCGCCGTGCTCGTCCACCATGGCTGTCAGCAAGGTCGGGACCCTGTCTGGAGAGGGCGGCCCCTCTGCCCCGGGATCGGGCCAGCACTTCTCGCCGCCTGACTCAAGCACCCCTTCCACCCCGGCCTCAATGAGGCGGGAGCGGGCCAGGATGCCGTAGTAGGTGCGCAGGTGGTTCTCCAGCAGGTCCTTGTACAGGGTGATCGCCATGCCGCCCCGCCCGGCCTTCTTGTGGGCCCGGGCCTGCCAGTACACGGCCATGGCCCGATAGATCCCGCCGCGCCTGGTCCAGTCCTCCAGCTCCTTGATCGCCCTGTCGTAGTCGCCGGACCGGTAGGCCAGGTATCCCCGCGAGCGCCTGAGCGCCTTGATCGGCACGTTCTCCTTGGACAGAGGGCCGTCCAGCAGCTTCAGGGCGCGGCCATACTCTCCGAACCGCACCAGCACCTTGAAGGCGTGCCTGGCGTCCAGGCGCCGCTTGCGCAGCAGCTTGCCCTTGCGCCCCACCGCATCCTTCATGAGCATCTCGGCCGCCTCTTTGGCCTGGCCCATGTCCCCCATGCACTCTGCCTCCAGCCAGCTGAGGACCTGACGCTGCCCCGGCGACTGGCTCTGGGCCTTGAGCCGGCGCACGGTCTCCAGGGCCTCCTTGGCCTTGCTCCCCTTCATGTAGACCCGTACCAGCTCCCGATCGATCTCGTACACATGGGAGCGTGAGCGGCGGTAACGTTCCCTCAGCCCGAAGAGCTCAACCTCGGCCCGCTCCAGCAGCTTGACCCGGCGCAGGCGCTTGGCCCGGTTCAGCTCCAGGGGCCACTCCGGCTCCGGCAACTTGACGCCGTCCATGGCCAGGCGCTCCAGCTCCTCCTCGGCAATGCCCGCCTCGGGGGCGGAGGGGTTCTCCAGCCAGACAGTGCGCAGCATCTCCGCCGCCGCGCGCGGATCTCCATTCAGCTCGGTGGCGCGGGCCATGGAGAGCTTGATGTGCAGGAGCCTCGGATGATCTGGCTGGGCCTTGATCAGGCTCTTGTAGCGGGCAACCGCCCGCCAGGCCTTGCCGGCTGCCAGGGCAGCCTCGCCCCGCTTCAGGTTTGCCCGGTCAACCCAGCGTGAGTTGGGCCAGCGCGCGACCTTGCGGTAGGAACGATCGGCGTCCCTGCCCCGCCCCGCCGCCAGCTGGGCCTCGGCGCGCAGGAAGAGGATCAGGTCCCCGAGGTGCCGGGTGGCCTTGTTCCGCTCCAGCCCCTTGAGCAGGCGGATGGCCTCATCCGGATAACCGCCCAGCTTCACCAGGACCACCGCCCGTTGCAGCTGCTGCTCTGGCGCTTCAGGCTCCGCCGGCAGGGTATTCAGGGCCTGCTCCAGGCGCCCGTTCCGCAGGGCCCAGGCGGCATCGTCAACCGTATCTCCCAGGGCGAGGCCCGGGTGCACAAGTGCAACTACTGTAACTGTCAGGATATGAACCGCGCGCCGCATCCCTATAGTGTGACGCAAGAGATCGCGAGGCGGAAATTTCTTGGCGTGACCCACACTACATTTAACGGTGCGAGCCCAAACTTTGTTCTGTCTGGAGGGATCTTTGCTGCGATTTACGGTGTGGAGAGCTCGGCCGTGGTGACGAGTTTGGCCTTGTAGTCGGACGGGCTGCCGGTCTTGCCGCCCGCCACCAGCACCCTGCCGTCCTTGAGCAGGGTGGCGGTGTGGTCAAAGCGGCCATGCTTGAGAGAGGGCCCGGTCTTCCAGAACAGCCCCTTGGGATCAAAGATAGCCACCTTCTTCTCATCCGAGAATGAGCCGCCGATCACCAACACCTTGCCGCTGTTGAGCTTCACCACCTGGTGGTGCGAGGGGGGCGCGCCCTGGTAGTTGATCTTGCTCACCTGGTCCTTGACCGGATCGTACAGCTCGTTGCTGGTGAGGTTGCACCCTGTGCCGCAGTACCCGCCGACGAGCATGAGGCGGCCGTCGTTCAACACCACCCCCTTGTGCCCGGATCGCTTGGTGCCCATCTTGCCCTTGCTCATGGAGATGGTCATCTTGACCGTGTCGTAGATCTCCAGGGTGTCCTGGTGTGTGAACTTGAGAGGGGCCGTACCGGTGCCGCCCCAGCCGCCGGAGATAATCAGCTTTCCGTTGGGCAGCAGGGTGACGTCTGGCGCGGTGCGCCGTGCTTTCATGGTCAGCGCGGGGGTGACCCAGCCCTTGGACTGGGGGTCGTACATGGTGAAGGAGTCGTAGTAGGTGGTCCCGGCGCCGTAGCCGCCCACCACGATGACCTTACCGTCCTTGAGCTTCACGGCCCTGTGGCTGGACCGCTTGCCGGGCATGTCCTGTACCTTGGACCACTTCCTCGTCTTCGGATCGAACACCTCGACCGATGCCAGGGGCTTGTAGGAAGACCCGTCCCTGCCGCCGATCACCATCACCCTGCCGTCGTTGAGCAGCACCGCCTCGTGCCCTCCCCTGGCCTGGCTCATGTTCGGCATGGGGTTGAAGGCCTGGTTGGCCGGGTTGTAGAGCCAGGACTTGGGGCTGGACTTGACGCCCACGTCGTAGATCAGCCCGCCAGCGAAGAGCACCCGCCCATCCTTGAGCAGGGTGGCAGTGTGGGAGCCGGCCCCCAACCCCTTGCCGGGCAGATCCTTCCAGCCCTTGAAGCCGGGGTTGGGCGGGCCCTTGTCCGGTTTCGGCTTCTTGGCGTCCTTGCCAGGTGTCTTGCCGTCCTTGCCAGGGGGCTTGCCGTCCTTTTTGGACACGCCCTGGTCCTGATTTGGGGTGGCAGCCTGGCCATCATCAGAGCAGGCCCCGGCCAGGACCAGCGTCCCGGCCAGGACCAGGGTCCAGTGCATCTTCTTACATCTGTGCATGAGACTAGACGCCGAACAGGACGCTGGAGATGACCATCCAGATGCCTGATACGAATCCCATGTTGCTCCTCCTTCCGGTTCACCTTCCCCGCCCACGAGCGGATCAGGACAACGTTTATGGGCACCCAGCGCCCAATCTCCAATCTAAACTCACACGTTCTATTCAGGATTAGTGGGGCATAGCTTACTACAGTCGAGGGGCAGGCAAAAGGGCGGGGGTGGATTCAAGGTAGGGCAAAAAAATCCACAAGATGGTCCAACGTGGCATGGAGGATCGCTATACTCACTCTCAGTCTCAACGAGAGGATCCGGCACATGGAAGCGACCCTGTACCCTGCAACCCTGGACAGCATGCTCGCCCACCTTCAGGAGCGGCTTGGCGATGTGGTGCCTGGCCCGGAGCTGCGCCTCAAGGCCGAGCTGGCCGTGGAGGTCAACCGGCTCAAGGCGGAGAAGCACGCCATCATCCTGGGGCATAACTACATGGAGCCCGCCCTGTTCCACTCGGTGCCGGACTACACCGGCGACTCCCTCTACCTGAGCCGGGTTTCGGCCAAGACAGAGGCGGACATCATCGTTTTCTGCGGGGTTCGTTTCATGGCCGAGACGGCCAAGATCCTCAACCCGGACCGCACCGTGCTGTTGCCCTCCCCCAAGGGCGGGTGCTCCCTGGCCGAGGCTGTCACCGGGGACGATGTGCGCGCGCTCAAGGGCATATACCCCGGCGCGCCCGTGGTGAGCTACGTCAACACCTACGCCGAGGTGAAGGCGGAGACCGATATCTGCTGCACCTCGGGCAACGCCGACGCCGTGGTGAAGCACCTGATGGACCAGGGGCACCAGCGGGTGATCTTTCTGCCCGACGAGTTCCTGGCCAAGAACGTGGCCCGGGAGGCGGGCCTGGAGATCGTCTTCAGCGGGCGCACCGACGCTGGAGAACTCACGCCGGCCGAGGCGCCAGCCGGCGGGGCGCCGCACATCATCGGCTGGCAGGGCCGCTGCGAGGTGCACGAGCAGTTCACGGTGCAGGACGTGGACGCCGCCCGCGCCCAGTTCCCCGGGGTGACAGTGCTGGCCCACCCCGAGTGCAGCCCCGAGGTGGTGGAGGCGGCGGACTACGCGGGGAGCACCACCGGCATGATCCGGTACGTGGAGGGCATGGCCAGCGGCCGCTACCTGCTGCTCACCGAGTGCAGCATGGGGGACAACATCGCGGGCAAGAACCCTGACCGGGAGATGATCCGCCTGTGCAGCGTGCGCTGCCCCCACATGAACGAGGTCAGCCTGGAGGAAACCCTGGCCTCCCTTGAGCATGGCCGGTACGAGGTTGAGGTTTCACCCGAGATCCGCGCCCAGGCTCGGGGCTCCCTGGACCGGATGATTGGAATCGGCTGATATTGCCTCACGTCCCCTCCAGCTCGTAAACTGATCGGAACAATGTCGCGTGCCGCCGTCATAACAATTGTGCTGAGTGCCCTGGTCGTGTTCGGGTGCGCCCAGGGCTCGGCGCCGCCCCTGGCCGCTGACAGCAACGTGCCTGACCAGGAGGTCGTGGTGGCGGACCAGGCGCCGGTGGTGGACCTGGCAGAGGATGCCACCCTGGCGGATCTGATGGAGGATAGCGGGCAATGCCCCGACGCCATCTGCGGCTGCAACAGCAACAACTGCGCCGGCTGCTGCGACCCCTCTTCGGGGTGCGTGGCCGGGAGCAAGGACAACCAGTGCGGCGCCAACGGCGTGGCCTGCGTGGACTGCACCCAAAACAAGGGCACGTGCAACAACCAAACCTGCACGGCATGCACTCCACAGTGCGCGGGCAAGGTATGCGGCCCGGACAAGTGCGGCGGATCCTGCGGCACCTGCGCCACTGGCAAGGTCTGCCAGAGCGGCCAGTGTGTTTGCGTGCCCAACTGCAAGGGAGCGTGCATCGGCGCCGACGACGGCTGCGGCAGCACCTGCGCCACCAACGACTGCGCCGGGTGTTGTTCGGGCAGCGTCTGCATGACGGGCAACACCACCTCCTCCTGCGGGGCTGCGGGCGCGAGCTGCCAGGCCTGCTCCACCACCAACTCGTGCGAGACCGCCACCTGCACCAGCGGGGCGTGCGGCGTGACCTCCACCACCAACGGCACCGCTTGCACCGGGGGCGCTTGCTACGGAGGCAAGTGCTGCACCGGCTGCTGGGACGGCGCCGTCTGCCAGACCGGCCAGACCAAGGCCGTGTGCGGGTCGGCCGGCGCCCTCTGTAAGAACTGCGACACCAAGAACTCGTGTGTGACGGACAGCTGCACCAGCGGGGCCTGCGCCTCCACCAACGTGACCGACGGGACCAGCTGCAGCGGCGGGATCTGTGGCCAGGGCAAGTGCTGCACCGGCTGCTGGTCGGGCACCACATGCAACACAGGGACCTCCATCAGCGCCTGCGGCACCGGCGGCGGCAAATGCTCGGTCTGCTCAACCACCAGCACCTGCGCCACCACGAGCTGCGCCTCCGGCAAGTGCCTGGAGACAAAGCTCAAGGACGGGGCCGCGTGCAGCGGCGGCGTGTGCGCCGCTGGCCAGTGCTGCACGGGGTGCGTCTACAAGGGCAAGTGCTACAGCGGCACCTCCGGGGGCTACTGCGGCACTGGCGGCGTCACCTGCAAGGTGTGCGACGACGGCAACCCCTGCACCACTGATGCGTGCAACGGCAACAAGTGCGGTACCAGCACCAACGCCCCCAAGGGCACCGCCTGCAGCGGCGGCACCTGCAACCAGGGGAAGTGCTGCAAAGGGTGCTGGGACGGCACCACCTGCCGCGGCGGCCTGAGCCTGACCTACTGCGGCAAGGCAGGCGCAAACTGCTCGCCGTGTAACCCCTCCGACCCGTGCAAGAACGTGAGCTGCACCACCGGGGCGTGCGTGCCGTTCAACCGCAAGGACAAGACCCCCTGCCAGGACGGCCTCTGTGTGAGCGGGACCTGCTGCAAGGGGTGCATCTCCGGCTCCACCTGCATGTCGGGAAATACAAAGGCGGACTGCGGCAAGTCGGGCGGCACCTGCTCCCACTGCACCGGCAATGACCAGTGCATCAGCGGCACGTGCGGCATCCCCACCGTGAGCCACAACGGCTGCAACGCGGTGGCCGGCAAGGGGTGCGGCGCCTGCACCTGCGAGACCTGCGTCTGCGCCTCTTCGCCGTACTGCTGCAATGTGGCATGGGACGCGGCCTGCGCCCTGAAGTGCAAGCAGTGCAACACCAACTTCGGCTGCTACCCCACGCCATCCAATGCCAAGTGCGGAGGATGCGGAGGGTGCTCCTGTGAGTCGTGCGTGTGTGCCTGGGACTCTTTCTGCTGCACCCACGAGTGGACCACCGCCTGCGCCAACTACTGCATCAACAACTGCGGCTCCCCCTGCCCGTAGAGGCCCCGCTGTTGCAGGCTGGCACTTGTACGGTATTGTGCTGGTGCAATAAGATAGGGGGTTGGATTTCGTTGTTCAGGTGAGCCTGATGGGAAGTTCCTTAAAATATCTACTCTTCGTGGCCAGTGTGGCGGGCGTGGCGTGTGTGGTTGGCGCCGGCTGCACACTTGACCTGGGCGAGGTGCCTTTCAAGTGCAACACCGGCTCCCCCAAGTGCCCCAAGGGGTACACCTGTCACCAGAACACCTACTGCCTCAAGGAGGGGTTCTGCCCCGAGCATATAAGTGGCTGCGACAAGCGGGACGCGGGGATTCAGAAGGATGGCCCCGGCAAGAAGGACGGGCCGGCGACCCAGAAGGACGGCCCCGGCAAGAAGGACGGGCCGTGGGTCCCGCCTGACGGCCCGATCCTGCCCCCGGACTCCGGGCCCGTATGCGGCAACAACAAGTGCGAACCTCCGTGGGAAACCTCCAGCAACTGTCCCCAGGATTGCGGCTCCACCGGCTGCACCTCCAGCTCGCCGGCCCAGTGCATCGGCACCAAAAGCCTCAAGTACTGCAACAACGGCCAGTGGAAGACCGACACCTGCCAGAACCTGTGCGTGACCGGCGGGTATGGCTACGCTGACAGCTGCAAGGTGGTCTCGGGCCAGTCGGTGTGCCTCTGCGGCGGCGGCTTCGGCGACCCGTGCAACAACACCACCAAGAAGTGCGCGAGCAGCCTGATCTGCGTCAACTTCAACAGCAACCCGAACCTCGGGTTCTGCACCAAGGAGTGCTACACGGCCTACTCCATCTGCACAGGCGCGCCCACGGGCACCTACGCCGAGTGCAGCCTGTCGGTTTCAACTCCAACCGGCACCAAGAAGATCTGCGGTTTTATCTGCAGCTACTCCCAGAAGTGCCCCGCCGGGCTCACGTGCGACTACTCCTCCATGCTCTGTAAGCCCTGACGCGATGCTAGAAAAAGTCGATCTCAAGCTCTCCCTTTCACGGGCTCAGTACAAACAGGTCTTCAAGCCGCTTCAGCTCACGCTGAGTGAGCTCCAGCGTGAAGCGCACGAACTGGGCATCCCCCAGGTGGTGCTGTTCGAGGGCTGGGAGGCGGCGGGCAAGGGGACCTGCATCAACCGCATGGTCCAGCGCCTGGACCCGCGGGGGTTCAAGGTGCACCCGATCTCGGGCCCCACCGAGGACGAGCGGCTGCGCCCCTACCCCTGGCGCTTCGCGGTGAAGATGCCGCGACAGGGGCGTATGGCGGTGTTCGACCGCTCCTGGTACGGGAGGGTGCTCGTGGCCCGGGTGGAGGGGCTGCTCCCCGAGGAGGAGTGGCGCCGGGCGTACGACCAGATCCTGCAGATGGAGCGGCAGCTGGCCGACGACGGCGCTGTGATCGTCAAGTTCTGGCTGCACATCAGCAAGAAGGAGCAGAAGCGCCGGTTCAAGAAGATCCGCAAGGATAGCTCCCTGGCCTGGAAGGTGGGCGAGGCCGAGAAACGGGAGCACCGGCGGTACAAGCACCACGCCCGCGCGGTGGAGGAGATGCTGGAGCGCACCTCCACGGCGGTGGCGCCATGGACCGTGGTGGAGGCCACCTGCGGGCGGTTCGCCAGGATCAAGGTGCTGGAGACGGTCGCGGACGCCACCCGGCAAGCGATCCAGCGTGTGAAGAGTCGTAATGCCGGGAAGGCCAGGAAGGCCACCACGGCCGCGGCCGCCGAGGCGAGGGTGGAGGCCGGGGACGGGCCGGAGCGGGTCACCCGCAGCGACACCTTGCTCGACCGGGTGGACCTGTCCCAGGCCCTGACGCGTGAGGATTATGCCGCGCGGCTGCGTCCTCTGCAGCGCCGCCTGCGTCAGCTGGAGCACGAGATGTTCCTGGCGCGCCTGCCTGCGGTCATCGCGTACGAGGGGTGGGACGCCGCGGGTAAGGGGGGGAACATCAAGCGGCTGGTCAACCGGCTTGATCCAAGGGGCTACGAGGTGATCCCGATTGCCGCGCCCACCCAGGAAGAGCTGGAGCACCACTACCTGTGGCGCTTCTGGCGGCAGGTCCCCAAGGCGGGGCACCTCACCATCTTCGATCGCTCCTGGTACGGGCGGGTGATGGTGGAACGGGTGGAGGGCTTCTGCCAGGAGGCCGAGTGGCAGCGCGCGTACCAGGAGATCAACGAGTTCGAGCGCATGCTGGCCGCGGGCGGCACGGTGATGGTGAAGTTCTGGATCCACATCAGCCCAGAAGAGCAGCTGCGCCGCTTCAAGGAGCGCGAGGGGAACCCGCACAAGCGGTGGAAGCTCACCGACGAGGACTGGCGCAACCGTGAGAAGTGGGATGTCTACCGCGAGGCGGTGGTGGACATGATCCAGCGCACGAGCACCACCTACGCTCCGTGGACGATTATCGCAGGCAACGACAAGTGCAGCGCGAGGATCCAGGCTCTCGAAACCGTCATTGGGGCGCTGGAAGCCGGTCTGAAGGATAAGTAAGCAGAACCGGGGAGCGGTGCGGGCTCCCCTCCGTCCTCAAACAGTCCTCGGCGCGTGGCGCGTGGGATCTGGCGTTTCGTCGTGGCTAACCTCCCCTGATGACCGCCACGATCGGCCCGCGCGCCTGTGGAACTGCGGGCGGAGGGGACCCACGACAGCTCCCCTCGTGCATTTCGAATACACAGCCCCGTGTTTGTTTGGTGGTCAGGAGTGAAGTGGAGCTGAACCGGGGAGCGGTGCGGGTACCCCTCCGTCCTCAGACAGTCCTCGGCGTGTGGCGCGTGAGAACTGGTATTTCGTCGTGGCTTACCTCCCCTGATGACCGCCACGATCGGCCCGCGCGCCTGTGGAACTGCGGGCGGAGGGGACCCGCAGCCACTCCCCTCGTGGATATGGACACCCCGCCATCAAGCTTTGTGAAAATGACCGGGGCATTATGGCTGGCGGATACTGCCCCGCAACCAAACGCCCCGGATATGCGCCCGCGAGCGAAGCGATGCGGCCACAGACCTGGAATCGACCTTGTTTGAAGAAGTACAGGCGGCTTCTTGCCTGTACTTGTTCAAACAAGACGATGGGCGAACGCGGCGCAGGCGCTGAAAATACGAAAGGCCCGCGACGTGCGCCGCGGGCCTTCGAGTGAGCCCTGAAGGAATCGAACCTTCAACCTCCGGATTAAGAGTCCGCTGCTCTGCCTAGTTGAGCTAAGGGCCCGCAATCTCCGCCAACGTTTGGCGTTGACGATGAAGGGATATACCCGGAGGGGTTTCGGGTGTCAAGGCGTTGAAGCATCGGATTTATAAAAAAATTACAGTGGCGGGATTCGCCCGGCTGGAACCCCGAAAGCATCGGCCAATCTGTCCACGCGATCCGGGTCTCCGGGGTCCACCCGCCTTGCCTTGCCGTCTGCCAGCAGGAGCACCCCGTCCGCCTCACGGAAGGCGTCCTGCAGGTCGTGCAATACCAGCACCAGGGCTAGCCGCCGCTCGCCTCGCAGGCGCGTGAGCAGCTCGAAGAGTTGATGCCGGCGCCGGAGGTCCAGGTGGTTGGCTGGCTCATCCAGGAGCAGCAACGGGCTCTCCTGGGCCAGGGTCATGGCGATGCGGGCCCTCTGCCGCTCGCCTCCGCTCAGCCGGTCAAGGGGGCGCCTCCGCAGGTCTGCCAGGCTGCAATCTGTAAGGGCGCGATCCACGGCCTCCCTGTCACGCGGCCCCATGTGCCCCCAGAATCCCAGGTGCGGGGTGCGCCCCAGGGCCACCAACTCTTCCACACTCAAGCCGCTGTCCCCCCGGTCGTTCTGGGGCAGCATGGCCACCAGCCGGGCGCGCAGAGGCGCCGGCAGGTCAACGATGGGAGCACCCTGGACCAGCACCTGGCCCCTGTCCAGGGGGTGGGCTCCGGCCAGGGCCCGTAGCAGGGTGGACTTGCCCGCGCCGTTTGGCCCCACCACGGCCAGGGCCTCGCCCGGCGCCATGGACAGGTCCAGGCCCTGCACCAGAGGCGCTTGCCCGTATCCACAGGCCAACCCATCCACCTGCAGCACGTCGCCCTCCATGGGCTGAGCGGAGACACACATGGGTCACCGCCTCAGCTGAGCCCGCAGCAGGCCCAGCAGCACAGGGCAGCCGATGATGGCGGTGAGCACGCCCACCGGCAGCTCCTCCGGGGCGAAGGCGAGCCGGGCCACCAGGTCGGCGCCCACCAGCAGCAGGGCCCCGGCCGAGGCCGCCACCGGCAAGGTGGCCCTGAAATCGCTCCCCATGAGCAGGCGCACCGCGTGGGGCACGATGAGGCCCACGTAGCCCAGCAGCCCCCCCAGGGAGACCCCCACGCCAGTGAGCAGGCTGGCCACCGCGGCGGCGCGTAGCAGGAGCTTCCCCGAGTCAACGCCCACAGTGCCCGCGCCCTCCGCTCCAAGGGCCATGGCGTTGAGGCGGTGCGCCTGGGCGCGCAGGTAGAGGCCGCCCACGATCACCACCGCCGCGGCCAGGGCCAGCTGCCCCGGCCGGGAGAAGCCGATGCCGCCGGCCAGCCAGAGGGAGGTGATGCGCAACCGGAACGGGTCAAACCGGGCAAGCATGAAGCTCATGAGGGCGGCGCAGAAGGCGTTGATCACCACGCCCCCCAGGATCAGCCCGAGGATTGTGAGCCGTCCGCTGGCGCCCCGGGCCAGGTGCAACACCAGCATGGATGCGAGCATCGCGCCGGCAAAGGCTGCCACGGGCACGAGCCACCACCCGAAGGTTTCCAACAAGCCAGGCACGGAGTGGAGCATCACCACCAGCAACCCCGCCCCGCCAGAGATGCCGAGCAGGTACGGGTCAGCCAACGGATTGCGCGTGACCCCCTGGAGCAGGAGCCCCGCCAGGGCCAGGGCCACCCCCACCAGCACCCCGGCCGCGACCCTGGGGGCGCGCAGGTTCACCAGCACCTGGCGCCGCAGGGGATCCCCGCCCTGGGACAGGGCAGATCCCACCCACGCCGGGTCGAAGGTGAGCTTGCCCTGGCTGCTGCCTGCGCCCATGGAGGTCCACGCCGCGGCCAGGGCCAGCAGCGAGAGGCCGAGGGTCCATCTCAGGGCGGATCGTTTGGTGGGAGAAGACATGGGAGGAGGGATTCTAGCAGAAGGCGTGGGCCGTGGGCCGTGACCGTGACCGTGTTTACATGACGCCGGGATGAAGCGCCCTGGCCAGAGCCCGCATGCCTTCTATCAGCCTTGGGCCGGGGCGGGAGATCAGGTCCGGATGGATGGTGTCGATGACGCGCCCCTTCTTCACGGCGGCCAGGTCCTTCCAGCCGGGGCGCGCGCGCAGCAGGGCCAGCCCGTTGCTCCCCGGGCTGCGCTCCACCCCCATGAGCAGGATGTAGTCCGGGTTGCCGACGAACACCTCCTCCGCGTTGATCTGGAGGAAGGGCCGCCTGGCCCGCACCAGGTTCCGCCCGCCCGCGGCCTCCAACACCTGGTTGACGAAGGAGTCTGCGCCCGCGGTCCAGAGCTTTAGCGGGTCCGTGCCGTCGGTTTCCACGTAAACCAACGGGGCCTCCTTGCCAGCCACGGCCGCGCGCACCGCCTGCTCACGGGTCCTGAGCGTGGTCACCAGCTCACGGGCCCTTTGCCGCTGCCCGCATAGTGCCCCGATGGCCGCCACGCTGCGGTGAAGTTGTGCCAGGGTGCGCGGGTCAAAGGTGGCCACGGTGAGCCCCACCTGGCGCAGGGCCGCCACCCTGGAGAGGTCGGCGTGGGTCAGCAGCACCAGGTCAGGCGAGAACCCGGCCACATGCTCCGGGGAGAGCCGGAAGGGCGAGGTGGCCGGCAGGGCCTTCACCTCCTCGGGGAACGAGGACACCGTGTCGCGCAGCACCACCGCCCCGCCGCACCCCAGCGCGAACAGGATCTCGGTGTTGGACGGCGAGAGGGACGCGATTCGCCGGGCCGGGGCAGCCAGGACCACCTCCCGTTTCAGGTCGTCGGTTACCCGCACGGCCTTCCCCCCGAGCGGCTCGCTGGCGCGCTCTCCGGGTTCGTCCGGGCAGCCCCCCAACACCAGGGCCAGGGCCAACAGCGCGCCCAACTTCATGACACCTCTCCGGCCGAGATGTTTAGCCCCACCCGCGCCAGGAACGCATCCCTGGCGGCCGGATCGTCGAACAGCTCGTCCTCCGCCACGGCCAGGGTCGGGAACCGCTCCTGCATGGCGCGCGCGAACAGGCCCACGCCCCGGGGCGAATGTTGCCCCTGTTCATCGTACAGCTTCACCCGGGAGAGCCCGCAAGAGGGGGACCGGGCCTTGAAGATGAAGCCGCGCAGGCCAAGCTCCGCCAGCGCCTCCACCCGCCGCCGGGCCCACCGCTCCATCTGCCGGGTAAGGTCCTCGCCCGTTGACGGCTTCACCAGGCGCGGGCTGCCAGGATCCCCCACCAGCCGGATGGGCGGCCTCGGCACCGGCATGCCGATCTCCACCTCCGGACAGACCTTCACGAACTCCACCCGAGGGCCCAGCATGTCGCGCAGGTAGATGCTCAACTTGAGCTCGCCGTCATAGCGCACCGGATCCCCGAGCAGGCAGGCGGAGATGCCGAGCTTGATCCTCTCCATCTGGAGACTGTACTGCATCCGGCGGGACGCCGCCGGCTACCTAGCGGCAGTGCTGGGTGGCGGTGCCGGGCATGGGCGTGCAGCCGGCGCCTGGCAGGCCAACGCAGTTGAGGTAGATGCCGCTCTTTCCGCACTTGGGAACCACCAGGACCCAGCCGCTCCCCTTGCAAGCTCCCTTGGAGCTGGTGCAGCTGGCCAGGCTGACGTTCTTCAACTTGCGCTCTTCCTTCTCGTCGCAGTTGTAGTCGTAGCTCTTGCTGCCCGAGATCGGCTTCTTGAAGTAGTGGTCCTGGGCCGGGAAGGCATCCGCGGTGGAGTCGTCGCAGTCCTGCTTGTTGGTCACGAAGTGCGCCGGCTTGGCGCAGGCCGGTTGCGGGGCCTTGGGGTTGCCGTACCCGTCCCCGTCCACGTCGGCGTAGTAGGTCTTCTGGTTGCACCCCTTACACTTGCCAGCGAAGCAGCCGTAGGGGCAGGCAACCTTGACCAGGATCCCCCGCGCGTTGCACGCGATCTTGGTGTTCCCCTGGCAAGATGGCTTCTTGTTCGGGTTGCAGTCGTTGCACCGCTCGGCCCTGACGTTGCATCCCTTGGGGCAGGAGATGCTCTCGGTGCCGAAGCCGGTTTCGTTGCAGCGGGTGAGCTTCACCAGGCCGGCGCAGCCGAGGAAGGCCCCGGGGGTGCAGTAGGGGGCGGGGGCCGCGTCGGGCGTGGTGAGCGCGCCATCACGGGCCAAACTCTGGTCGGGAGCCTGCGCCTGCGCTCCGTCTGCTGAAGGGGTAACGCCGCCGTCGTCATCGCCCGTGTAGGTTGGGTTCTCCACCGCGCACCCCACCACCAACACCGCCAGGCAAATGGCCGCCCATGTACACCCCTGAAGTCGCATGGATCATCCTCCTGGTCTGATGGATCCTTTCTGTGCGGAGGCTGTACTTGCCAAAAAAACGGCGGGGATGCAAGGGGGAATTGGTAGGTAAGGCTACTTACAGAACTACTTGTTTAAAAGCGCCTCCATGCGGGCGAGCGTATCGTCGAAGAGCTTGGCCACGGTCTGGTAGGCCTGAGGCTTGGTCAGATCCACGCCCGCGCCCCGCAGCAGGTCCAGGGGAGGCTGCGATGAGCCGCCCTTGAGCATTCCCAGGTACGCCTCCCGAGCCTTGTCGCCGCCCTCCTGGATCAGGGTGGCCAGCGAGATGCCGGAGCTGAGCCCCGTGGCGTAGGTGAACACGTAGTACTTGTAGTAGAAGTGCGGGATGTAGGACCACTCCAGCTCGTCGTTCTTGCCCATGGTGAAGTCGGGGCCGTAGTAGGCGCGGATCAGGTCGCCGTAGGTCTTGTTGAGCAGCTTGGCCGTGATGGGCACTCCCTCCTCCACGAAGGTGTGCAGGGCCAGCTCAAACTGGGCGAACAGGGTCTGGCGGTAGATGGTGGTGCGGATGGTTTCGGCCAGCTCACCCAGCAGGTAGAGGCGCTGCTTGTCGTTCTTGGCGTTCTTGAGCAGGTAGTCAGAGAGGAACTTCTCGTTGACCGTGGAGGCGATCTCCGCGTTGAACGGGGCGTAGTTGAAGGTGATGTACGGCTGGTGCTTCATGGAGAGGTAGCTGTGCACCGCGTGGCCGAACTCATGGGCCAGGGTGGAGAGGTCGTCCACGCCAGCGAAGTAGTTCATCTTCACGTACGGGTGTACGCCGTACACCGAGGCCGAGAAGGCGCCGCTGTTCTTGTTCTTGTGCGGGTAGAGGTCCATCCAGCCGGAGCCGGGCTTCATCCCCTTATTCAGCACCTCCAGGTAGGGGGCGCCCAGCGGGGCCAGGGCGGCGGGCAGCACCTTGAGCGCGCGCTTGTAGGGGAACGCCATCTTCACCTTCTTGACCAGGGGCGCGTACATGTCGTAGATGCGCAGCTTCTTCAGGCCCATGGCCTTCTTGCGCAGGCGCACGTACCGGTGCAGGGGCTTGACGTTGGCCCGCATGGAGCTGATCAGGTTGTGGTAGACCGCCGGGTCGATGTTGTCCTTGTTCAGGTACGCCTCAAGGGCGGTGTCGTAACCGCGGGCGCGGGCCAGGAACACCGAGAAGGCGGCCTGCCCGCCCAGGGTGGAGGCCAGGGAGCCCTGGTTGGCGCGCAGGGCCTTGAAGAACCCCTCCACCGTATCGCGCCGCACCCGGCGCACCTTGGAGGAGCGGAACTTGCCGAAGTTGGAGAGGGTGAGCTGCACCATCTTGCCCTTCTCGTCCTTGATCTTGGGCAGGGCGAGGCCGGTGATCAGCTCGTGGAAGGTCTTCTCATGCCCGGAGGGGATCTCGTTGAGGTCGATCTCGGCCCACAGGTTGTCGCCGGCCAGGGAGAGGATCCGCTCCGCCTCCGCGCCGAGCACCCTGGAGCGCCGGCGGCGCAGGTTGTCCAGGTAGGCCCGGTACTTCTTGAGACCCGGGGCCTTCTTGTAGGCCTTCTTCATGGCCTTGTCGTCCAGGGCGAGCACCTCCTGGCGGATGAAGGAGGCCACGCCCATCAGGTCGTTCATGGCCTTGAGGCTGATCTGGCTCATCTCCTTGAAGCGTGACGCCTTGTTGGCGCTGTCCGAGCGCATGTTGGCGTACAGGGTCAGCTTGTTGGTGAGCAGCCGGGCCTTGAAGTAGATCTTGAGACAGGCCGCCAGCTTCTTGCCCTTCTTCAGCTTGCCCTTGAACGCCTCGATCTTCGCGCGCAGCTTGGCCGCCTTTGACAGCCCCGCCTCGAACGCCTTGTCGTCCTTCAAGATCGGGGAGAGCTTCCACTTGTAACTGGCCGGGATCGCCTTGCGGTCCATGTTCCCGTCGGGGGTGACCTCGCCCCGGGCGTTGAGCGGCGTCCACAAGATGGCCGCGGAGAGGATGAAGAGAGCCGGTCGCATGTTCATCTCCTGGTGCTGTTTGGGGGGCCAAGGATATGCCCACCGGGCAAAACTGTCAGCCCCGGGCCGTGGTAGCCTCGAGGTTCATGTACAGGACGAGCCACAGGTGGTTCCTGTTCACCGCGGCCCTGGCCCTGGCCTGCAGCGATGATCCGGGGCAGCTGGACAGCGGCGCGCTCCCGTCGGACCTGTCCCTGGATGGCCCGCCAGTTGACAGCGCCCTGGCGCCCGATGCGGGGGCCGCGCCCACCGGGGCCATCACGGGCGTCGTGGCGACCTACACCCTGGGCGCCTCCCACACCATGGGGTATGGCCTGGCCTATGACCCGGACAGCACGCCCCACCGGCTGTACGCCTCGGATTACGACGGCCACAAGATCTACGCCTACGAGGTCGGGGAGACCGCGCTCACGCCGCTCCCCTCGGCGGACCTCGACACAAAGAGCCTGGAGTCCGGGTTCATCGCCCCCCGGGGCCTGGCTTACGCCAAGGTGGGCGGGAAGCGGACGCTCTTCGCCCTGACCAGCCGGGACCTGCACAATGACGGGCTCTTCACCTCGCACCTGTGGTGGGTGGACCTGAGCAGCGGCAAGCCCACGGCCATCGGAACCGACCTGAGCAAGGCCGCCTTCGGGCTGAAGGAGACCGAGGTGTTCGGCCTGGCCCATAGAGGCGGGGAGCTGCTCGTGAGCTACGACACCAGCCGCTTTACCAGCGACAAGGATCAGGTGCGGCGCGGGATCCTGCGGGTGAAGCTTGGCGCCGCCCTCACCGCGGCGGGCCACATGCCGCACAGCGGGCGCAAGACAAGCGGCTCCAAGTACCTTCGGGCCCCCGCCTTCGGCCTGGCCGCCGGGAACGTGGAGGGACGCGGCTACCTGTTCGCCACCTCTTACTACAAATACCTCTACGCGGCCGCCCCGGATACTGGCCGGGGGTTGTTCCACTGGGCAAGCCCCGGGAACCGGGCCATCATCGGCCTCGCTTTCGGCGGCGGGCACCTGTGGGCCCTTGATCGCGCGGCCGGACCGGACCGGGTACACAAGGTGAGGGTGGCCGGTGACTGGGGAGCGGCGGCTCTGGGCGCGCGGCGGGTGCGGCGGCTGAGCATGCGGATCAAGTCCACCGCCTTCGCGGCCAAGCCCACGCCGGGGGTGACCCACAACTTCGCCCTGCCCCACCCCACGACGCGGCGGCCAAACCAGCACCTGGACGAAAAGAGCCTGAAGCAGAGCCTCTCCACCGGGGCCAAGGCCTCGAGGCTGAGCTACGATCCCGCCGGGGATTCCAGCGCGCGGCAGGAGTACCTCTCGGTGGCCTACGCCTCGCAGCACAAGGCTGGCGACGAGCTCGCCTCCAGGGTGGAGATGGACTTCTGGAGCGCGGACCGGCGGCACTACCTGTACCCGCACCGGGTGGACAGGAAGGGTGCGATGGCCAAGGGGTACCTGGCCGACGCCAAGCTGCTCTACGGCATGAGCGATACAGCCACCTACAACAAGTTCATCGCCGCGGTGAAGGCGGCGGTTACGGCCGAGTACGGGACCGCGGCCGCGGCCACGACCAACCCGTACTGGATCGCCCGGGACGTGATGGAGTTCATCCTGGAGCGGTACGACTACGGGAACGTCAGCAACGCCTCAGCTGGCCACTACTCGTACAACCCGGCCAACCTGAAGCTCGCCCTCTGCCTGGACACCTACACGGGGAACGACAAGATGTCGTGCTCCACCTCCACCTTCGCCATGTCCGGCGTGATGCGCTCCCTCGGCATCCCCACCCGCTGGGTCGGCACCACCAAGCGCCGCGGGGGCTGGGACAAGGACAAGGACGGCCTGCGGACAGGGGGCGAGGACGCGCTGGATACTTCATTCCACCGCTGGCCCGAGGTGTGGCTCGGCTCAACTTACGGCTGGCAACGGTTCGACCCGACGCCGCCCTCCGACGGCCCGCGTGAGCTGTCCCAGTACGAGCTCATGGCCAAGGCGGCACAGGGGGTGCGCTGGACCGACCTTGTGCTCACCCTCGGCGCCGGGGTGCACGAGCCGTTCTTCCGCCAGAAAGACGGAAACCAACGCTACAACACCGTGCCGCGCTACACCGCCGCCCTGGACTGGACCGACACCGTCTACCGCAGCATCACCTGGAGCAACCCTTGCTCCATCAAGATCACCGGCCCAACCAGCCCTGTGTCCAGCGCCGGCCCCACGATAACCTGGACCCTGACTGGACGCTGGGACCTGGACCCGTCAGCTACATTGAGTATATCGCTGCAAGAGCTGGACAAGAGCGGGACCCCCTACGGCGCCCGAGTGACCCTGGCCAGCAAGGTTCCGGCCAGCGCCGGGAAGAAGGTCGTGAACCTGGCTGCCGCGAAGAAGGGCAGCACCTACAGGGTTGAGGTACGGAAGGATGGAGACAGCGAGACGGGGGCGTTGGGGGCGGCGTTTTTATATTCGCCGTGAGCCGTGAGTCGTGGGCCGTGGGTCGTGACCGTGACCGCGAACATGGCCGATACCGCCCGCTGATGTTGTATCCTGTTCTCCGCTCATGACCACGCCCCTCACCCCCAACAAGACCGGGCCTCGCTCCGCCCGGGAGCAGCTGATCATCCGCCTGGAGGAGGAGGCTGCGGCGGCTTCGCCCGAGCGGGCCGCGCTGGTGCGCTACGAACTGGGCCGGCTGCTGGCCGGTCGCAAGGAGGATCGCGACCGTGCCGCCGAGGTGCTGGACCGGGCCTCCTCCTTCGCGCCCGCCGCCCGGGAGAGCACCCGGTTGCGTCTGCTCGGAGGAGACGCGGCGGCCCTGATTCCCGCCCTCGAGGCAGAGGAGGAGGCGGCCCTCCAGGACGAGGTGCGCGCCGCAATCCTGGTGGAGCGCGCCCTGGTCCGCCTCACCGAGACCGGCGAAGAGGAGCAAGCCCTGGACGAGCTGCGCCGGGCCCTGCGGTTGGCGCCGGGCCACATGGTCGCCACCGTGGCCCTGTCAGAGCGCCTGGAGCAGTCAGGCCGCACCAACGAGCTGGAGCAGCTCTACCGGGAGCAGGCCAGGGCGTGCGGCGACGGCTCCCGGCAGGCGGAGCTGCTCTTCCTGGCCGGGCGCGCGCGGGAGAATGAGCCAGACAGCACCGAGGAGGCGCGCGAGCTGTACGGCGCCGCCCTCAAGGCTGATCCGGATCATGACGGGGCGCGCTTCGCACTGCTGAGGCTCCAGCGTCGTGCCAGACGATGGGACGAAGTGGCTGCCTCCCTTGAAACCCTGGCCGGTGGCCCCGACCGCCCGGACGCCGCCAGCCTGCTGCGCGAAGCGGCCGCGGTGCATCTGGATCACCTGCAGGCGCCGGTGCCGGCCCTGGCCTGCCTCAAGCGCGCCATCCACCTGGCAGACCGCCAGGCCAGGGGGCCGCTGCTAATGGAGGTAGCCCGCCTGCTCTGCACCCTCGAGGGCAGGGAAGCCGAGGCCGCCGCTGCCTTCACCGAGGCGCGCCTCTCCCTGGGCGACGACCGTGAGGCTGCCCGGGCCCTGCTTGGGCTGGCGCGCCTCAGGCTGGATCAGCTGGAGGACCTGGAGCAGGGCCTCGATGATCTGGCCGCAGCCCTGGACCTGGACCCGGACCTGGAGCCAGCCCGCGCCCTGCTCCGCGCCGCCGCGGCCGATCATGCCCAACACGACCGCCTGGCCGCCCACTACCAGGCCGACCTGGACCACGGCGGCCCCCGTGGCTGGCGCGCTGGCCTGCTGTTGGGGCACCTGCGCCATGGCGCCATGGCAGACCCGGCCGGTGCGGTGGAGGCGTTCCAGCAGACCCTGGCGCTCAGGCCTGGCTGGCGCCCTGCCCTGCTCGGGCTCGGCGCGGCCCAGCGCGCGGCCGGTGAACCGGAGTTGGCCATGGCCACCTACGAGGCCCAGCTCCTGGAGCTTCGCCTGTCCGAGGAGAAGGTCCGGGCCCTGGAGCATGTGGCGGAGATCGCCGAGCACGAGCTCGACGACCTGGCCCGCGCCGCCGGGGCGCACGAGCGGATCCTGAGCCTCGAGCCCGGGTGGGCCATCAGCCGCGTCAACCTGATTCGCCTCTACCAGAGCCTGGGCCGTTGGCCTCAGCTCGCCTCTATCCTGCGCGCATCCCTGGAGCGCACCGACAACACGGAGCACCGGATCCAGCTGCTGGATCAGCTGGCCTGGGTCTACACCTGCCGCCTGGAGGACAGGGACGCCGCCCTGGAGGCTTACCTCGATCTCATCGAGCTCTGCCCTGACCATCTCCCGGCCTGGTACGGCGCCATCACCCTGCTGGGCGCCGCGGGCAAGGGGGAGGAGCGGCTCGACCTGCTGCTCCAGCTGAAGAGCGCGTCCACAGATCCCCGCGCCGCCGCCCTGGCCGGCCTACGCGCCGCCTGGACACGGGGTCACATGCTGGGCCAGTGGGCCGAGGCAGCCAGGGCTGCCCTGGAGATCCAGCTCCCCGACGGGGACGCCGGGGATCCCGCCGCCCGCCTCCTGGACGACCTGCGCTGGACCTGCCAGCTGCGCTGCCCTGATCAGGCGGGCGCCCTGCTCCAGGCCAGCGCCCCCACGGACACGGGACAAGCCGACGCCGCAGTCCGCCACCGCAGCATGGCCCGGGGGTTCGTGGCGGCCGGCATGAATGAGGAGGCCAGGGAGCACCTGGTCCGCGCCCTGAAGCTGGACCCGGCCGCGGCCGGCGCCCACCGCGGCGTGTCTCTGCTCTGCAACCTGGAGGGGAGCGCCCGGCGGCTGGCGACCCACCTCCAGGCCCGCGCCGAGGCCCTGCCTCCAGGTCCGGATCAGGACGAGATCTTCCTGCGCCTGCTCTGGCTCCAGGCGCGTACCGCAACCGCAACCGGAGCCGACGCCGCGTCCGGCCACGAGCTCCTGGAGCGGGCCACCAGCTGGAGCGAGAGCCTCCCCCACCGGCGCCTCGTGGAGCTGTTCCTGGCCCGCCAGCAGGAGTGGACTCGCCTGGCTGACCTGCTGAGCAGCCGCCCGCCCACTCCGGACTTCTCCAGCGAGGAGACCACCCTGGCGCTGGTACACGCGGCCGACCAGATGGTGGCCGCCGAGCTCCACGAAGGGCTCCTGGACGACCTGGAGGCCGCCGCCCACCTGGCGTTTTCGCTGCTGGAGCGCCACCCGAACAACGAGGAGGCCCTGGCCCTGCTGGAGCGGCACTACCGCGCGGCCGGCAACGAGGCCAGCCTGGTGGAGATCCTCAGCCGCAGGCTGGAGGGGCTGAGCCACGCCATGGACCGGGCCACCCACCTGGAGGCCGTGGGCTCTGCCTGTGCCCGCGCGCGCGACATGGAAGGGGCCGCGTCCCACCTGCGCCAGGCCGTGGAAATCCAGGCATCCTCCCTGACCGCGGCGCGGCGGTGGGCTGCGGCCTGCGAGGCGCTGGAACGAGCCGAGGAGCAGTGTCAGGCCCTGGCCGCCGAGGCCACCGCCAGCAGGGTTCAGGCCCACCAGGCCGCGGCCACCCTCAAGGCTGCCGAGCTGTGGCGAGAACGGCAGGGGGACGCGCACCGGGCCATCGCCGCCTACCGGCAGCTCCTGCGGATGGATCCCGACAACCGGGAAGCCTCCGACGCCCTCATGCAGGTGCTGGAGGAGGAGGAGGCCTGGCCAACCCTGGTGGAGTTGCTGCTGCAGGAGGCGGCCCGTGATCCGGCCAGGCGGCGAAACCTGCTGGAGCAGGCGGCCCGCGTCTCCCTGGAGGAGCTTGGCGACAGCGCAGGCGCCTCCACGCACCTGAGGGCAGCCCTGGAGGAAGACCCCTCGGATCCGGAGCTCTGGACAGACCTGGCCGCCGCTTGCCGCGCCGCCGGGGACTGGCACGGGCTGGTCCAGGCAAATGAGACGCTGCTGGGCCTGGAGCCCGGCCGGGAGCCTACTCGGGACCTCCGGCTTGAGCTGGCCCGCGTCCTGCACGAGCGCCTGGATCGTCTGGACGACGCCGCCGAGCAGCTGGCGCGCGTGCTGGAGCTTACGCCCCATAACAAGGATGCCCTGGCCCGCCTGGTGGAGATCCACACCCGCCAGGAAGCGTGGCCCCAGGCCGCGGGCACCATCCAGGCCCTGCTGGACCAGGAGCACCGCCGGGAGCGGCTGGTGGATCTTCACCTGCGGCAGGCCCGGATCCTGGACCTCGGCCTCAACGATCCGGGCCGGGCGGCGGAGGCGTGCAAGCGAGCCCTGGCCCATGACCCGGGGCACATGGACGCCATCCGGCGGTTGGCGGACCTGCTGGGCCGTCAGGGCAGCGTCGCGGCCCGTGAACTCCACCTGCGTTCATCCCTGGAGGTGCACCGCCAGCGGGCGGAGCGCGATCCGTCTTACCCTCCGGCGTACCTGGCCCTGGCCGACATGCTGCGCGCCATCAAGGATCCGGACGGCGCCAGGGTCATGGAGGAGATCGTGTGCGCCCTGGAGCCCGGGGCAACGCCTGCACCGCGGACCGCCCCCTCGCCGCCTGCCTCCGCCCTCACGGGCGAGGTGGCCCGCGCCCTGGCCCATCCGGATATTCCGCCGCCGCTGCTCCAGCTGCTGGAGCGGGCCCGCCCCGCCCTGACCAGGGTCTATCCCCGCACGGCAGAGACCAGGGCGCTGGATCCTGACCCCGGTGCCAACCCGGCCGAGGTCTTCCTCCGCGGCCAGCGCCAGGCCATGGAGCAGCTCGGGCTGGACACACCGGCTGGCCTCCTGGAGGAGGAGCTGGGCAAGCTGGTGGCCTCGTTGCTGCACCTGACCTGTCACCTTTTCAACCCGCCCTACCCCCTGGATGAACTCGAGCCCCTACGCGCCGACCTGGATCGGGCCCTGGACCAGGGGATCCGCCGTGCCCTGGCCTCCCCCGCGCTGGAGCTCAGCGACCACGCCTTCGCCCCGGCGCGATGGCTGGCCGCCATGGTCTACACCGGCGACCGGCTGGGCCTGATCAGCTGCGGCTCCCCTCTGGTGGCCCTGACCTGGTTGCGACAGCTGGAGGGAGGTCCTGCAGGCCCAGGAGAGGGACCCTGGCACCCAGGTGAGCGGGCCCAACAGCTGCTCCGGTTTGCCATCGGCGACACCTACCTGCGCCTGCGTAGGCCAGCATAGCCATTGCGTTTTTTGCAATCTACGCTACAATAGTTAATTCGGTTGTCGGTGAATCCAAAGCCAATATCAGCACCGCTCAATCAGTAGACTTCTCGTCGGGGGGGCCAACGAGATGAGGGGCGCATGCCTCGAGCGCGGGTGCCGATGGTGCATACGTAAAAGGAGACAGAGATGAAGACCCAATACCCCAAGATCATAAAACTGAGGGATGAGAGGGAAGTGAAGATCCGCCCCCTGGAGGCCACGGACGTGGGCGCCCTTGTAGCGTTCTTCAACGACCTGCCCAGTGAGTCCACGGCCTTCCTCAAGGAGGACGTCAAGGACGCCCGGGTAGTGAGCCGCTTCGCAGCCGAGATCGATCCGAGCCAGGTATGGCCCATCATCGCCGAGACCCTGGAAGGGAGCATCGTGGCCGACGCCACCCTGCACATGCAGCCCCGTGGCTGGCGCCGCCATGTGGGCGAGATCCGCATGGTGATCAACCCCAAGTTCCGCGGCAGCCGCCTGGGCAGGGCGTTGATCCATGAGCTGGTCAACCAGGCCAGCGTGCGCGAGCTCCGCAAACTTGAGGCCCAGATCCTGGACTCCCAGACGGGCGCCCTGGCCGCCTTCCAGCACCTCGGTTTCTCAGAGGAGGCCCGCCTCAAGGATCACGCCATGGACACCTCGGGTAATGTCCATGACCTGATCATCCTGACCAACACCGTGGACGATCTGTGGGCCAAGATGGACAACATGATCAACGACATGGACTTCGGCGGGGGCCACCCGATGGGCTAG
>CAZCFB010000001.1:139318-160436 GCA_964497805.1 uncultured Kofleriaceae bacterium | reverse complement strand
GGGGCGTGTGGATGTCGTGGGGCGTCGTGTTGTCCTTGGGGGGCGGCTTGATGTCCTTTGGCGGCTTCTTGATGTCAGGCGGCGGCTTCAAGTCTTTGGGCTTCTTGATGTCAGGCGGCGGCTTCAGGTCTTTGGGCTTTTTGCGGTCGGGCGCGCGCCGGCGGTCCGGGGGCGCTCCGTCCATGTCCACGGCCCCGAGATCCTTCACCCGACCGTCGCCTGCGCCATTTACAGTGCGTGACAGTTCGTGGGGACAGCCTGCGATGAACAGCCCGATGATGGGCAGGAGGGCGACGATCCGGATCATTGGAGCGAGTGGTTGCACCAGGACAAAACTATAGCACCGGATCCTGCGCCACAGAGCCCGGCCCTCGCGGATCAGGGCTTGTACTGATCGTCGGAGATGCAGGCCCCATCCTCGCAGATGCGGTTCCCCTTGCAGTCGGTATCCTTGGTACACCCTCGGGGTGGCACTGGCGGGATCGGCGAGGCGCCGGCGGGCCGGGCCTTGGTTCCAGCAACGAGCTTGGCGAACTTCGGGTCGTTCAGGACCTTCTCCGCGAGCTTGTTGATGAATCGGTACGCCTTGCGCTCCGAGCCGCCCTGGGCGGCCCGCTGGTTCCACGGGAGCCGAGCCATCTTCACCACGTACACACGCTTGTACTTGACCTTCTTGCCCACGATGACCTTCAAGCTGAGCTTGAGGGTTGTCTCGGAGATGGCGCGGATGTAGAAGCGCAGGTTTGGGTACCGCTTGTCCAGCTTCTTGATCCCGTAGACCGTCATGCCCGCGCTGGTGAACGCCTTGGCCAGGGCGTTCTTGTAGAAGCGCATGAGCGTCTGGTCGTTCTGCACGTAGTAGGAGAAGTGGCCGTCGGTGCTGTAGTAGTAGTAGCCGTTGCTCTTCCCGTACTTGTTCACCACGTCGAGCATGGCGATCTTGCGCCCCGTGTAATCCGGCAGGCCGGTCTTGAGCGCCGCGGTGTAGCGCTTGGTGCTCAGCTCCACCCAGTCGTGGTAGCGGCACCCACCTGACAGGCAGGCGACACCGGCCAGCATCAGCATCAGCCTCGTCGTCATCAGCATGTCACCTCTCTCCTGTGTCGGTGAGGATGGCTCATTCTTTCGGGATAATGCAGGTACGTCAACGCCGACCCCTCGGCCTCAGGCGGCCACGAACCGGCGCACCACATCCCAGAGCAGGCCGAGGCCCCAGTGGTACCCGTCCTCCGGGATGCGCTCGTCGAACCCGTGGAACAGCTCCGCGAAGGGCGGATCGCGCCGGGGGTCGAGCTTCACCGGGGCGAAGCCGTAGCAGCGCGTGCCCAGGCGGGAGAAGTTGGTCATGTCGGTGAAGCCGGGCAGGAGCAAGGGGAGCACCTTGAGGGCGCGGTCCCGCCGCCCGATCTCCTTGATGATGCAGGACCAGAGGGGCGACTCCGGGGGGTGGAGCTCCCTGCCCTGGAACTCGCGCATCACCTCGATGCTCAGCTCGTCGTCGCCCACCACCTCGCGCAGCTCAGCGACGAGGTCATCGCCGGTCTGCCCGGGCAGCAGGCGGCCGTCCAGCTCCGCCACCGCCTCGCCGGGGATGATGTTGTTTGACGCGGGATCACCGGCGCGCACCGAGGTTGGCACGGCCGTGTTGCGAAGCATGGTGTGGAACTTGGTTGCTTCCGGCGAACCCTTGAGCACCTTGTCCAGGATGAAGCCGCTCGTGGCAGGGGAGAGCAACCGCGGCAGCACCAGCCGCTCCGGGTAAGGGGCCAGGTCCGCCAGGCCCCGGATGAAGGCGGCCATGGTGTCGGTGGTGTGCTGGGGGAGGTGCGTGGCGCCGACGCGCGTCAGGGCCTCGCTCAGACGCAAAAGGGCGCTGTCCGCCATGGGCATGGATCCGTGCCCCGACGGGCCGCGGGCGGTTATCCTGAGGAAGGCCTTGCCCTTCTCGGCGGTCTCCACGGGGCACACGGCGGCGCCCTTGAAGTCCATGGTGAAGCCGCCCCCCTCGCACAGGGCGTAACCAGCGCGCACCTTGTCCGGGTGCTGCTCCACCAGGAACTTCGAGCCGAAGGTGGTGCCGTCCTCCTCATCGGCCACGGCGGCGAAGATGATGTCCCGCTTCAGGGGCACCTCCCGGCGGCGCAGCAGCTTGAGCATCATGGCGGACATGGCCACGAAGTTCTTCATGTCGACGGCGCCGCGGCCCCAGATGTAGCCGTCAGCGAGCACGCCGCCGAAGGGCGGGTGGGTCCACCGCTCCGGCTCGTCAGCCTTGACCACGTCCAGGTGCCCGGATAGCAGCAGCGGCGGCTCGTCGGTGCCCGACTCCAGCCTGGTTATCAGGTTGGCCCGGCCAGGGGCGGACTCGATGATCTCACAGCTGATGCCGTCGCCCTCGAGGTCCTGGGCCAGGGCGCGGGCGGCCTTGATCTCGTCGCCCGGCGGGTTGGTGGTGTCGATGCGCAGCAGCGTCTGAAGCAGGGCCGTGGCCTCACCGCAAACGTCTGACCACTCGCTCTCGGTGAAGCTCTCCGGGCGGGTCATTCAGTTACTGCTCCTCTCTTGCTACTTGAGCCCCAGGCACTTGGCGTACCGGAACTGAGTCTTCGGCAGGGAGATCTTCCTGCTGTCGGAGGTGTAGAGCATCGGCTTGTAGCCGTCCTCCATGACGTAGACCACATCCGCCTCCTTGGAGACGCAGTAGTCCGAGGTGGCCACTGTGTAGGCCACGTCGGCCACCTTGTGGAAGGTCTTGCCGTCCGCGGCATAGCGCCTGATCTGGAACGGCTTCTTCGGGTCCGCCGGCGTCTTCGGCTTGACCCACGCGATCACATAGGTTCCGTCCTGGTTGGGCCGCGGCCAGAGGGCCTCGGTGGCCACAGGCGCCGGATCTGGCGGCAAGTCCACCGTCCCCTTCTGCTTGCCGCTGGCGTCGAAGGTGTGCCACCCCTTGTCGCTGACCACCATGAACCCGGCCTTGGTCCAGAACACCCAGCCCGCGTTCTTGAGCCCCACCGCGCCGGCCGCCAGCTCCTTCTTCAGCGCGCTGTCCTTGATGATCAGGGTGGCGTTCCCCTTGTTGTCCTTGCCGACGTAGGCGATCTTCTTGTTGTCCGCCGAGATGGCCGCGCGATCGTCACTGGTCTTGGTCGTCTCCACCTGCTCCGAAAAGACCGCGCCGTCGGGCATGTCCAGCACACGAATCCCCTGGTACCGGACGATGAGCTTGCCCTCGTCCCAGGCCCAGCCCTTGGCCCATCCCTGGGCGTTGTACGCCCTGACGTTGGCCTTGACCTTCTTGGTCTTGAAGTCCGCGACCGCAAGGGCCTTTGCCAGGTTGAAGGCCAGGAAGTTACCGTCCGGAGAGAGGGACAGGTGGCTCGGCTTCTGCGCCGCGGCGGAGAGGGCCACCAGGGTCTTCACGTCGGTGCCGTCCTTGGTCTTGGCCGAGAAGGCGGTCCACTTGGCGAGCTTGGTGCCCGCCTTGTTGTAGGCCGAGGCGTAGAGGATCCGGTCGGGGATCTTCACCGGCGGCGGCGGGGGGCCGGAGTCCTTCTTGACCACCGGCCCGTCCTCTTGCGGGCCTCCGCCCTCCTTCTTCACCACGGGGCCATCCTTGGGTGGGACGCCGGAGTCCTTCTTCACCACAGGACCGTCAGTCTTTGGGTTGGCGTTAGTGCAGTCGCAGTCATCATCGCTACAGGCCGCCGCCGCCAACGTGAACACCCCACAAATGAAACCAGCCAGAATTCGCGCGCGCATGAGAACACCTCGCTCAGGTAGTAATGCTGTATTAGATCGTGCGGGACCCGCCCTGGTCAAGTTCGGGTCCCGGAGCTGCAGCAGTCAGGCGATGCGAACGCCCTGCTTCTTGAGGGCCGCTTGCACCTGGGGCACTGAAACCTGGCTGCAGAAGACGCCCTGGCGGATGGACTCCGCGGCGGCCACCCCGGCGCCCTGGCCCGTGAGGGAGCAGCACACCATCTGGCGCGTGGCCGCGTGGGAGACTCGGTCGCCCGAGATGCAGCGCCCGGCCACCAGCAGGTTCTCCACGCCCTGGGGCACCATGATCCGGTAGGGCACCTGGAAGTAGCGGCCGTCACGGGGCAGGCGCAGCTCGTCGAACCCGTCGAGGAACTCGGGGCAGACGCCGATGGAGTCGGTGAACCGCGCCTCGTTCTTCACGTCGCTCTCGGTGAGCCGGTAGCCGCCCTGGATCTTGCGCGACTCGCGCGTGCCCAGGGAGAAGGCGGTACCCTTGAGGATGGCGTTCTGGAAGCCCGGCACGCGCTTGCGCAGCACCTCCAGGCAGGCGAGGTTCAGCTTGCGGCCCTCCATCTCGGCCCGGGTAAGGTCCTGCGCGTTGGTGGGATCCACGCCGTGGAAGTGCACCATGTTCATGGAGGGGATCTCGCCCTCGGCGGTGTAGTAGCCCGGGAAGCCGAGGATATAGGCGCCGTTTGTGGGCTTGATCTCACCCGCCTTGATGGCCTCGTCGAAGGGCTTCTTGATGTGGGTGCTCGGCAGGTTGGCGTCCTTGCTGGCCGCCTTGGTGGCCCACTCGCTCATCACCCCCTGGTTCTTGAGCTGGTAGTCGGTGTACTGCTTGACGTTCACGTTCGTGACGCCGCAGTTGGAGGAGCACTCCATCAGGTCCTTCTTGGCCTGCTTGGTGTAGGGCGCGCCGGCCATGGCGGCGATGTCCGCGTCGCCCGTGGCGTCAATGACCCGCTTGGCCAGGATCGCCTGCCGGCCCGACTTGCTCTCGATGATGGCGCCCTGGATGGCGCCGTCCACCATGATGGCGTCAACGGCCACGCTGTGCAGCAGGGGCGTGACCCCGGCCTCAAGCAGCATGACATCGGCCACGTACTTGATCAGCTCGCTCTTGAGCAGCTCGTAGGTGGCCTTGCCGTTCTTCACCAGGCCCATGAACTCAAGCCACGGGATCATCGACTTGTCATTGATGGTGGCCAGGATGTTGGTGGTGCCGCCAATCTTCTTGGCCCGGGTCTCAAACTCACGCAGGATGCCGCCGGAGTCCACGGTCTTGGCGTAGCGGTACCAGCCCACGCTGCCCATGAAGTTCTGGGTGATCACGCCGCCGAAGCAGCCGTACCGTTCCACCAGCATGGTCTTGGCGCCGGCCCGGGCTGCAGCCAGCGCGGCAGAGATGCCAGCAGGCCCCCCGCCCAGCACCAGCACATCGGTGCGCGCGATGACCGAGATGGTGCGCGGCGCCTCGATGACCTGATCGCCGTTGATTATGGTGCCCTCTTCAACCGGGCCCTCGCAGCCAATGCTCGCGCCGGCCGCGGCCCCCACCGACGCTGCGGTGCCGCCGCCCATGAAGTTGCGTCTGCTGAATTTGCTCATCTACCACTCCTGCTCTGTACCCGGGGGGGCCCACGTACCACGGACTCCGGATCTCATTCAAGCGCATGGCCAGTGCAGCCACCACCTGGGCCGTTGCGTGAAATAGGCCTGCGTGATTTCAATGGGTTAGGGCACAGCCAAGGTCGGCACGCCCCTTGCTTTTCCATGAGGGCACATGGCCACCACGACAAAATCCCTGGTATCAGTTTTGTTGGTCGCCCTGGCAGCGGGCGCTGTCCCGGCGCCGGCCATGGCCAACCCGTACCGGATCAAGGCTGCGCGGGGGCTGGCGCGGCACCTCAAGCAGCAGCACCCGCCGCGGCGGACCGGGCTGCGCTTCGTGCGGGGCAAGAAGGCGGACCTGGGCCAGCACGCCGGCGACCTCGGGCAGTACAGTCGGCTCCCGGATGTGAAGCTGGTCATCCCGAAGAACGGTGACATCGAGGCCATCGCGCGCACCCTGGCAGCGGGCCGCAAGCACGGCGGCATCGCCCGCAGGATCAAAAAGCGCGTGCGCAAGGGGCAGCGCCGCATCCCCCTGGGCGAGCTGCTGGGCGGGTTCATGCGCAAGCACCTGAACAAGGGCATCGACCGGGCCAACATCAAGAACCACTGGGCCGGCGCGCCCAATCCCAACTGCTTCCACGCGGCCCTCACCTTCGGCAGCGACCGGGCCAAGCCGCGCTACGTGGGGCCGGGCGAGTTCAAGCGGCGGCTGCGCAAGGAGTACCGCATGCTCCAGCCCGGGGAGAAGATGCAGTACGGCGACGTCGTGGTCTCCTGGGGCGTGGGCAAAGACTACAAGGGCGCGCGGTCGGCTGACGGCAAGCTCTCCCCCTGGCACCAGGAGCCACACCACACCACTGTCTACCTGGCCCCGAACCTGATGTACGCCAAGGGCTCCAACACTCCCGAGGTGCCCTACGCCTTCGAGCCGTACAGCGGCACCCTCAGCTACTACCACTCCCGGGGCGGCGGCGAGCGCCTGCTCACCGTGCACAGGCCCAACCGAGCCGAGGCGCCCTGAAGGACCCACGCCGCCGGGGAATTCCATTTCGCGGGAACAAACCGAATAGATCGAAGTCCTAACTGGAGCGTTGTTAATGAGCTTCACTCTGGAAAAAGGGAGGACTGTCGATGGATGATTTCCGCAAGACTCTGATCATGCTCTCGGCCGCGGCCACCATGAGCGCGCTGGGCACCCAGGCCGCCATGGCCGGCGGGAAGAGGGCCAAAAAGGCCCCCGCGGGCAAGGACAAGGTGGAGCGCACCAAGGGCAAGAAGGTGACCAAGAAGAAGGTCAAGCGGGTGAAGCGGGCCCGCAAGCGCGCCCCGCGGAACTCACACGACTTCGCCATGCCGGCAGGCACCGCCTACGACGTGATCTCCAGCCGGGACCTGCCCTGAGTGACCCCCCAGCCCCCCGAACTCCGCTACGCCATCCTTGAGCTGGGCCTGCGCTGCAACCTGCGCTGCGACCACTGCGCCTCGGGCTCGGGACGCCCCCGCCCGGGTGAGCTGGACCTCTCCCGGTGGCTCCAGGTGGTGGATGACCTGGCGGCCCTGGGCTGTGGCGCGGTGGACCTCATGGGCGGGGAGGTGTTGCTCAGCCGGCTGCTGGATCCGGTGGGGGAGGCCCTGAGACGAGCCGGGCTGGGCTGGGGCATCCTGAGCAACGGGTGGCTCCTGGATCATGCCCGGGCCCAGGCGCTGCTGGAGCTGGGCTGCCGGGGCGTGGGGATCAGCCTGGATGGAGCCGGGGCGGCCACCCATGACCTGATGCGCGGCCGGGCCGGGGCATTTGAGCGCGCCATGGCGGCCCTGGGGGTGGTGGCCTCCCTCCCGTTGCGCCCCCGGAACAGGGCCGTGCTCACCTCGGTCAACCAGCGCAACGTCGCCGAGCTGCCGGCCATGGGGAGGCTCCTGTCCCGCCGCTTTCCGGGGTTCCGTTGGTCGCTCAACCTCTGCTCCGCCGAGGCTCCGCGTTTGCAGGATCAGGTGCGGCTGGGCCCGGAAGGACGGCAGCGCGTGCTGGACTTCGTGGCCCGGGCCAGGGCGCGCGGCACCTACGACCTTCAGATCTCTCTGGGCCATGATGTCGGCTACCAGGTGGGCGCCGGTGAGCTGCACGACCACACCTGGGAGGGGTGCCCGGCCGGCATCCACAACCTTGGGATCCAGAGCGACGGCCAGGTCAAGGGCTGCCTGGCGCTGGCGGGCAGCCACGCGGTGGGGAACGTGAAAGACACCAGCCTGCGCGAGCTCTGGCAAGACCCGGAGCCATGGCGCGCCCAGCGCGAGTTCTCCACCGATCAGCTCGGCCCCAACTGCCGGTCCTGCGTCTTCGGCGCCCGGTGCCGCGGCGGGTGTATGGCCTACTCCACGGCTCACACGGGCGTGGCTCACAACCACCCCCACTGTCTCTGGCGAACTGCCACCGCGGACCAGCGCCGGGCCGTCCAGGTACCAGCCATCCAGGATTCCGCGACGGACGAACGCTGGGACCTGCCCCTGACCTCCACCTGCATCGAGTTGACCCTGCGCTGCAACCTCGGCTGCATCCACTGTGGCTCCGCGGCGGGGAAGGGCCGCCGTGAGCTCCTGGACCTGGCGGCCTTTGTGCCCCTCTTCAGGGATCTCTACCTGCTTGGGGGCGAGCGCATCGTGCTGCTTGGGGGCGAGCCGCTGCTGCACCCGGACTGGGACTCGGTGACCCTCATGGCGGCCGGCTTCGATCTGGAGGTGGCGCTCATCACCAACGGCACCCTGGTGACCCCGGCCATGGCGCGCAAGATGGCCGGCCTGCCACTGACCCATGTGGGCGTGAGCATCGACGGCGCCGAGGACAGGACCCATGACCGCATCCGGGGCGTGCCCGGGGCCCGGCGCAAGGCCTGGGACGCCGTGCGCCGGCTCCAGGATGTGGGGATGCCGGTCACCGTGATCACCACCCTGAACCAGCTGAACATCGGCGAGCTGGAGCCCATGCGCGACCAGCTGCTGGACCGGGGGCTGGTCTGGCAGATTCAGGCCGCCAACGGCACCGGCGGCCGCTTCCGTTCACGCTGGATGTTGGAGCCCGGGGGCATCTTGCAGGCGGCGCGGTTTATCCAGCAGACCCGGCAGGTGCTGACCACCGGCGAGCTGGCCCTGGCCGGGGGGCACAACATCGGGCACCACGGCTGTTCAGTGAGCGACCATGGCACAACCGGCGCCTGGCAGGGGTGCCCGGGCGGGGTCACCGCCGCCGGGATTTGCGCCGACGGCTCGGTCAAGGGGTGCCTCTCCATGGACGCTCAGGAGGTGGTCGGCAATATCCACCGCACCACGCTCAAGGAAATCTGGGAGAGGCCGGAGCCCTTCGCTCACCGACGGTGGAGCAGCCCCGGCGACCTGACCGGGGGGTGCGCCCGCTGCCCCCACGGCTCCACCTGCCGGGCCGGCTGCCCCCAGATGGCGCGCGCGGCCACGGGCCATGGCAGGGACAACCCGTTTTGCATCAGGCAGGCCGAGCAGGCCGAGGAGGCCGTGGCTTGAGGCGCCTGCTCTTTGCGCCCAACCCTCACCTGCGGCTGGACCGGGCCTGGGCCGCGTCCTACACACCGCTGGAGTTGCTCTCGGCCATGGCCGTGGCGGAGGGGCAAGGGGCCGAGCCCGCGCTCTTTGACGTCAACCTGCTGGTGGAGCATGGGCGGCTGAATGTGGGCCCCGCCATCTGGCCGGACGCCGCCAACATGGCCGCCGAGGCGGAGCCAGACCTGATCCTCCTGGAGACCTGGACCGGCACGCTGCACAACACCCTGCTCCTGGCCCGGTCCCTTCGCCAGCGGCTGCCAGAGACGCCGCTCCTGCTGGCCGGGGCGGGCACCTCGGCCTTGGCCGTGGAGACCCTCTCCAGCTTCACCTTCCTGGACGGTGTGATCCGCGGCGAGCTGGAGCCCGCGGTGGAGGTGCTGGCGCGCACCCCCCGGTGCGGCCGGGTCTTACCCGAGGCCCCGGGGCTGGTTCGGCGCGTATGGGGAGAGGTGCAGGATGCGCCCCACGCCTGGGTTGAGGACCTGGAGCAGCTCCCCCGCGCCGCCTATCACCTGGCGCTGTTGCAGCCCGGCGACGCCATCCCCATGGAGCCGGGCAGGGGCTGCGCCCGCGGGTGTAACTTCTGCGCCCTGGCCGGGCACTGGCCCGCCATATACCGCCCCCGCGAGCCAGCCTCACTGGCCGACGAGATGCTCGCCCTGGGGAGACGGTACCCCGGCTCGCTTCTGGACCTGACCCAGGATCCGGTCTTCTTTTGCGACGAGGAGCGCACCGCCGCCCTGTGCGAGCGCCTGGGCACGCAAGGCCCGCGCTGGACCTGTCACGCCCGGCCGGACCAGCTCTCCCCGGCGCAGCTGAAGCAGATGGCGCGCGCTGGCTGCAGCGGCCTCCTCCTGGGCGTTGAGAGCGGCTGCCCGGACACCCAACACAGCACGGGCAAGGAGATCGACCTCGACCGCCTGGGGCCGTGCCTTGAGGTTGCAGAGCGGCTGGGCCTGGAGGCGCGCTGCACCTTCATCCTCGGCTGGCCAGAGGAGGACCGGGCCTCGGCCCACCGCACGGTGGAGGTGATGGTGCGCGCCCTTCATGCGGGCGCGGCCTCCGTGGGGGTGGAGATGCTGCGGGCCTTCCCCGGTAGTCAGATCCATGACCAGCTGGCCAGCAACCTGGAGCTGGAGCCGCTGCTCCTCACGGCCGCGCCCCATGACGCGCCGGCCATGGCGCTGATAGAGCAGCACCCCGAGCTGCTCTCCGCCTCCTACCGCACCCCAGGATCCATGCCCCGGGGGGAGGTCCTGGCCCTGTGGGTTGCGCTCTCTGGGCTGTGCGAGCCCCTGCTCGCCCTGCACCGCCACGGCGTCTCCCTCTCCGGGCTGCTCGCGGGGCTGCGCCTGGATCCGGTCCCCGACACCCTGCTCCAGGCAACGCAGCAGGTTGCCGCCCGGCTGGAGATCCTCGCGCTGGAGGCCGCGCCGGACCTGAACCCAACCGCCTGGCGCGACCTGCTCACCTACCACTTGAGCCTGCTTGAGCTGGGCGAGCATCCAGATCCGGAGCCCCTGGGACAGGCAGGGATATCGCCGGACCAGATAATGGAGAGACCGGACCAGGCCTGCCCGCTCATGGTGGTGCCCGCCCGCGTGCTGCGGCTGAGCACTGACATTGACCGGCTCCTGGATGGCCAACTCACGGCTCCCGACAAGCCGGTATCAGCGCCGATCCTTGTGGCCAGGATCCCCTCCCCGGGTGATGTGTCGCACTACACCCGGCGATCGAGCGCCCTGGAGACCTTCCAGCTGGATAACCTGGGCGCGCGCCTTGTGCGCGTCAGCGACGGAAGGACGCCCCTGGCGACCCTGGCCAACACCCTGGCCGCGGAACGCAACGAGCCGCCCCGGAAGACCGCGCGGGCATGCCAGCAGGTGGTCCAGGAGCTGGTGGAGGCGGGGGTGATGGTGGTGCTGGAAGCCTCAATGCGTATGGCTTGACGCCTAAATGTGGTGCTTTTCGAATGGGCGGCGGAGCCAAACTCACTCCCGGGGAATGAAGGAGAGCACCAGCGCCGGTATGCCCAGGCAGATTAGCGTGGCAGCCCCCCAACCGAATGCATCCCGCCTCATTCGTGACGCGAGCATTCCTGCCGCTATGGCAGACGCGAAGGAGAACAGGGCGGCCGGTATCACAGTGAAGCCGACCTGATCCGGGGCCAGCCCAAGCTGGTCCCCGATGATCCCCGACACGATAACCGAGAGGAGCGTGAGCCCCGCCAGAAGTCGGCACCAGAAGCGGCCCTTGGAGAGATCCGCAACAGGATCTTGAGCCGCTCCTGTCGAGAAAGAGGAGCCGGCCATGTGGGCTGGGACGGGCGCGGGGGCCGGGGTGGGCGGGGCGCCGGTTGGCGGGGTGATCCCGCACCGCTGCAACAACGCGTCGTTGGGCGTGCCGTCGTTTGAGACGATCTCCGCGGCCTCCTGACAGGTTTTTTGCAGGGCCCACTCTCGCCGCTCGGCGTGCGCCCTCCCCAGACACCCCCAAGCGGCATAGTGGTTCGGGTCCAGGGTAAGGGCCTTGGTGTGGTATCGGACCTCCGCGTCCACGCCCTCTCGGATTGCGTTGTAGCCCCGCTGGTACCAGGTCTCCGCCTCCGCCTTCCGGGCGGCGCTCACCTCCCTGCGCGGGTGGGAGGCGTACTCAATGACCGGTTCGGGCGCCGGCTCCAGGGCGCTCGCCGGCACCCCGAATCGCTCCAGCAACCCGTCCACATCCACGCCGCTCTCCTTGCAGTTCTCCAGCCCGCCGATGGCCCCCTTGTGCCCGGGCCCCTTCTCCAGCGCAACGATGTAATGGAGGGCCGCTCGCGCCTTGTCTCTGGTTTCGATGCCATCCCAGACATGGTCCTCGGCCGTACCGCCGAAGTCTCGCAACCTTTGGATGATCTCTTCGTCACCGACCCCCTCCATGAACTTCTCACACGGCTCGTCGCTCTCGCCCTTGAAGCCCGCGAGCATAACGCTGCCCACGGGCGTTTCGATGGCAAAACCCAGGCAGGAGTGCTCGGTGGAGACATGGTGCTCGCAGCGCTCACACTGCGCGGGCCGGTGGGGGACCTCGGGGGAGGTGTAGATCTTCACGAAAATAACCTCTCTTTCACCGTTCCCGCCGCCGACAGGAGGGGGAACAGGTCGTCAACGTAGAAGTCTCCGCAACGGATCTCGTCGTAGTCAACAGGGGGGGCCTGCTCGAGGCTGGCTCCTCCGGAGACCTCTCCTCCGCTCTGCCGGATGGTGGCGAGGATCTCACGGAACAGGGCAGCCGAAGTCCTCGCGCAAGCCTGGCAGGCAAAGGTGGCCGCCCTGCGGGCGACGACTCCGTCCGATTCATGTCCCTGTTCGAGGACCTCCTGGAGCGAGGCCACGAAGGGCCGCAGCGCGCCGGGGGCCATGACCCTGCCCTTGATCTCATCGAGGGCGCCGCCCCCCTGAAGGCCGGGATTCTTCACGGCGCCGACTGCCTGCTTGAACAGGGTATCCATTGGGTCAGCGGCCGGTACCAGCGGGAGGGTAGGCAATGGATCAGCAACTGGTGGCGACGGGTCAGACATGCTCCCTGACGCCACGGACGGCGTGAAGGGCGTGTCGCTCTCGAACCGCCTGGTCCAGCCTGGCTTCAGCAGGGCGAGGAGCGGCGCCGGGAGCCCCCAGCAGAACAGGGTGAGCAGCACGCATAACCCCGCGTTGCGGCCCACCCGGTGGCTGAGCACGCCGGCCAGCACGGCGGGGGCCAGGAGGGGCACCAGGATGCTCGCCGGCTTGAGCCACTCCGGCGCCGAGCCCTGCACACCGGGCCGAAAGCAGATGTACATGACGGCCGCGTTGACCAGGAATGGGAGCGCCAGACTCAGCCCGGTGGCGATCCTCAACCCGGTCGCGCCACGCCAGGCCGAGTCAACCTCCTCGGGGGACATGCGCGACACGGGCGCCGGCGGCTCCACCCATTGAGGGGGCGCGGTTGACGTGGACGCCGGCCGCGGGGGCAGATCCGCCGGGACAACGCCCGCCGCGCCACCGATGGCCTGCTTGCCCGTCAGGACGCGCCCTTCGTTGATCACCGACATGCACACCGAGCAGAGCCAGAGGGGCTCATCCTCGACGAGGACCAGGTTCGTCCCCTCCCTGTCCTCACACAGTCCGCACTTGCTCATTCATGTCTCCGGTGTTCTGCCCTCCTCGGGCTGCAGGGGAGGGGGGGAGCGCCACGGACGAAGCGGAACACGGTCGGCCGTGACTCAGGGGCCGATGCTGCCCTGGCTGCACGCGGGACAGGGTTTGCCGTCCAGGCCCTTGGATGGACCGCGGAGCTGGGCGCCACAGAGGGAACAGGAACGATCAACCTCTGGCAGGTCGTAGGTCCCGCCGTATACATCGGATGCGTTGTGGGAGTGGCCGCACCCCGCGCACTGGACGGATCCGGAAACCGACTTGAACATCCCCATCACGCCCGCGTGCGCTGGCTTCTGCACGATCGCCCCACACGACTGACACTCCCAGAATCTGGACTCAGCCATCGGCCCTTCCTCCCTTGCTCTTTATGGATTGTTGAATCCGTCAAGCATAGTTCATGGGCCTGAACGGCGTGAAGGCCGTTTTTCGCCAGGCGACGAGGGCCTACAGGCCGAGCTGGCTCCGCTCTTCCCAGGTCAGCAGGTCGAGTGGGAGAAGCGAGGGGAGGTCAGCCATCCTGTCCTTGCGGGGGATGAAGAGCATATGCAGCATCGCGTGCTCCCCACCCAGGGCGAGCACCCAGTGGACCGTGTGCAGCCGATCGATCTCAGCGTCTGCAAGAACGCCGTTCATGTACTGGGAATAGGACCCGCCGAGCCGAGCCCGGATCTCGCCCGGTTCCGACGCCGGGACGGCGGTGAGGGTGCAGTAGAAGTCCCCCTCCTTGAAGGAGTGTTGCACCATCTGCCGATGGTCGATGAACGCCTCGCCCTTCGACCTCAGGAACTTCAGGTGCTCGCCCAGGATGGCGTCGGAGATGAGGGAGCGCCATACCCCTACCGCGTCCTCGTTGGCCGCGTGCTCCTGGCACATGCGCTCTATGTGCCTCAGGAACTGCCCCGATAATAGGTCCGGCGCCTCGTCCCAGACCACGAACCACCACTCCTTACAGTAGGGGCACGCCACGGGGAGCCGGTACGCGCCAGGTGACTCCTCGGTCCTCTCTGATGACTGATAAAAGAAGGGGACCGAGTCGCCCCCCTCCGGCCAGAAGGCAGCGAGGTTCCGCTTGCCGCACTTCTGGCACCATAGCCCATCGCGCATCCGCTCCGAGGTAGGGCGCTTCTCGTGGAGCGGATCGTCCGCCTCGCGAACAGGCCAGGCGCGCCGCTTTCCCTCGGCGCGGATCTGCGCCACCTCAAACCTGGAGATCCCGAAGGATTCGATGACCGCCTCCGTCGCGGCTGTGCGAGATCTCACAGCGGTGGCGCCGAAATGCTCAATGGCGTCACCGATGGACTCCGCGCCGCGTATCTCCTCGGCCAGCGAGGAGTCGAGCAGGCCGCCCTCGCTGATGGCATGGAACCTCAGGTAGATCTTTTGCCGCTCTGCCTCCGGGAGGTCCACGGTCAACGGCTTGCCAGCCGCCTTACGGATCTTCTTCCAGAGCTTGCGCCCTCGCGCCGAGTCTGGCTGCAGGTTGAGCCATGCCTCGACCGCGGCCTCTGCCTCTGCCAGGTCTCCGCCACTCTCCAGCAGGCAGAGGGCCAGCCCCTCCAGGAGATCCTCCGAGTCAGGCACTCTCTTCTGCCCCCGGCGAAAGATCCGGATGGCCCTGTCGTGGTCGCCCGTCAACCGCAGCAACGGTCCACAAGTGAGACACGCCTTCAGGTAGTGATCGGACGAGAGGCCGCCGTCCCGGTCTGACGCGTCCATGGCCTTCTCCAGGACGGAGAACATCGGCTGAAAATACTCCTTGAGCTGCTCCTCGGTCGCGTCGGGGGGGGCGACCTTCAGATAGGAAAGGCCCAGGGAGTGCAGGCACGCCGGGTCGTCGGGCGCCAGCGCCACCGCGTGCTTGAAATGTTCATGGGCGCCAGGCCAATCATCCCGGGAGAGGCAGTCCATCCCAAGCTGGTAGATCCGCTCAGCCTCCTCGGCGGGTTCCTTCTCTTCCGCGCGCCCCTTCTTGAACCAGTCAAAGAAGCCCATCTCCGCCACCCTCCCGATCAGTCGAAGTCCAGTTCCCAGTCCAGCTCCCACAGGCGGATCATCCCGCCGGTGTCACCTGAGAGGATATAGCGTTCCCCCGGAGAGAGCGCCGCCACGGAGACGGCATGCTCATGACCCCGCAAGCGCGTCAACTCTCCTTCCGAACGCGTATCCAGTATGAGGATATCCTCCTGGGCCGGAGTGGCCGTGAAGGGCCGGCGCGTTCGGGTCAGGTTGGCCCCGGCCACCACACCCCGGTCGGCGAGGCGGACCGTTATCCACGAGCGGTCCTGGAGCTCGAGGTGGACGATGTCGCTGGAGCCGGGCGCGAACAAGGATCCTCTTGGCGCGGCCTCCAGGGGGAGCTTGAACCGGTCCTCCATCTCCTCGATATCCAGGTCCCAGAAAATCGCGTGGCCGCCCTCGTCCACCGAGAATGCCATCGCGCCGTCATCGCTGAGGCTCAGAGCGCGAAACACCTCCCCGTCGCTGGAGCAGTCGAAGTAGGCGCGGCAGGTCCACCCGCCCGCCTCCCATACCCGCAGGTGCTGGCGCCTGTCGAGCGTCAACACGACCTCCCCGGAGGCCGCCACCAGGATCTCGCTCAGGCCATCGAAGTGCCCCTCCAGCTCACGCCTGCATTCCCCCTGGCTCAGGTCCCACAGCTGGAGACCCCCGGTGGAGGTTCCGCCAAGGGCCACGCGCTCGCTCAAAAAGGAGATGGCGCTGACGGGCTGGCGATGGCCAGCCGCCATGACATGCAAGCACCGCTGGTGCTTCACCCCGATCCTCCGACCGTGGTCGGTGAGGCGGCGCAGCAACTCCACCACTCGAGGGTGAAAAACATAGTCGTGATCCTGCTGGGCGCGCCGGAGCACCTGGTACGCGCCGCGCCTGTCCCCTCGCTCGAGGGCCTGCTCGGCCTCCCGGATGGCGCGCTCGGCGCTGGCCGAAGCGGAGATCGCCGCGACGAGCCGTTGCGGCCGGCAAATCTCCAGGTTCGCTCGGCGCCGCCGCTCCGGCGCACGCCAGACGCGGAGCCCTCCCCTCTCGGAGTGGCTAAACAGCCGCTCCCCGTCCGCGCTGAAGGCCAGCCGCGGGAGGTAATTGACGGGTACATCCTCCAAAGTTCGCAGGCAACGGTTCGTGGCCAAATCCCAGATCCGGATCTGGCTCCCCGTGGTGCCCTTTCCATCGGAGGCCCAGCGAGCGCCCCAGGTAGCCAACCGCCTGTTGTCTGGAGCCAGCGCCGCCGCCATTGTGAAGTCCGGGGCCGTCGAGATCTCCCACTCCTTCTCCTCTACCCAGCCCTCGCCCAGGCGCAGCAGGGCGGTGAGGCCATGCTTCGTGGCCGTGACCAGGTGCGTCCCGTCAGGAGAGAAGCCCGCGAACCGCGCTTCCAGACCGTACTCATTCTGGAGGGCCTGGCCGAGCCCGCTGGAGAGGCGCCACAGTTGGGCCTGGCCGCTCTGGCTGGTGGTCAGTGCCATGTCCCGCTCATGGTTCACCTCGAGGCCCACGATCCTCGAGCCGGGCTCAAGGAAGAGCGGGTGGAAGTCCAGGTCCGAGGGCGGGCAGGCCAGGACCACCGCGGGCTCATCCATCGACCACTCCTTCACAACCAGGATGGTCCCATCAGGGCAGAGCACTGGCGGCGGCCCGGTGGTGATGTGGAGCCCGAGGTCGTCTGAGAGGGGGATCGTCTTGAGGGCCTCCCTGCTATCAAGAGAGAAGACCTCCACCCGGTCGCTACACACCACCACCATCGCGCTCCCAGCGGGATCAAACGCAGCCCGGCTGGCATACCCTACGCCCGAGGAGTCGATGCTCCAGATGAGCCCCGGGCTCGAGAGGCTCTGCACCTGCAGCGCCTCCCCACCTCCTGACTCGGCTTCGCGGCTCCGGGACAGGAGCACTCTGCCGGTGTCTGCATGGAAGGCCAGCACCTGCCCTCCCTCCAGCGCGACGTGAGGGGCAATCTCCTGCCAGCCGGTCCCGCCCGAGACCACCTCACCCGGTTCGGCAGATTCGAGCCGCTTAAGCAGGCGGGCGACCCCCAGATCTTCCCGGTCCAGCTCGAAGGCCCGGTGGCAAGCGTCCATGGCAGCGGGCAGATCCGCCCGGCAGAGATGGGCCTCGCAGAGCGCCTTCCAGCACTGGTTGCTCTCCGGCTCCAGCTCCAGGGACAAATGGAACGCCTGGATCGCGCCGTCTACATCACCTCGCTCCAGGGCCAGGGCACCTTCGAGGTAGCGCTGCCGGGCCCGATCCGGGGCTGCCCCGGCCAGTGCCTCCAACATGACCTTGGCGTCCAGGTCGGTCCTCCGGCCCAGCCGCCAGCCCAGGAGCTCCCGGTTGAAGGTGGCCGCCATGTGATGGGGATCGATCTCCAGGGCCTCTCCCCAGGAGGAGAAGGCCTGCTCCTGTTCGCCGAGATCCCAGAGGGAGACGGCCCTGTTATTGAGGGAGTCAGCCCGCAGTTCAAGGCTGCTGGGCCGCTGGCGTGGATATGGGCTGCCCTGGACCTCCTCGTAGATGGCAGCCAACTGCGTCCGCAGCTCCTCCATGGAGGCGGGCCGCTGCTCGGGCGCCTTGGCGAGGCAGAAGAGGATCACCTTGGCGAGGGCGCCTGGAATGTCCGGAGCCAGCTGCAGGGGGTCCGGCGGCGGCTCGGACAGGTGCCTCCCGATGAGGACATGCGGCGGCTCCCTGTGCACGCCGTCGTCGAAGGGCCTCCGACGGCAACAGAGCTCGAAAAGGGTGACGCCGAGGGCGTAAATGTCTGCCCTGTCGTCAACGGCCCCCGCGCCCGCCCACTGCTCCGGTGCCCCATACTCTGGGGTGCCCAGCGCGGCGCTGGTCAAGGTGAGAGAGGCCGGCCCCACGGAGCCAGGGGCGGTCCGGCGCTCCCGGATCGCCTGCTCGGCCGTATCGGTCCGCAGGCCGTCGGAGCTGGTGATCTTCACCAACCCGAAGTCGGTGAGGCACAGCCGCCCGTCCTCATGAATCAGCATGTTCGCCGGCTTCACGTCCCGGTGAACGAGGCTTCGCTCGTGGGCATAGGCCAGGCCATCGGCCGCCTGGATGGCCAGGTCGAGGAGCAGCCCCCACCTCCCCGACGCGATGCGCCCCTCCTTGATCCAGGCCCCGAGACTCCCGCCCCCGACGAAGTCCATGAAGACTCGCAGCTGCCCGTCCACCTCCCGGACAAACCAGCACTGCACGATATTGGGGTGCATGCCGAGATCCACCCAGGCCCGGGCCTCCCTGATGAAGCGCTCCCGCAGGACCGAATCGTTCACCAGCCCCTTCCGGGGGGTCTTGACCGCCATGTCGATGCCCCAGTCCCGGTGGCGCACCTTGTGGACAACGCCCATCCCGCCCTGGCCGATGGTGGACATGATCTCGTAGCGGCCGTCCACCAGCTCGCCGATCCCCCAGCCCGTCCTTGCCCCGGATTTTGGGCCCTCGCTCCCACCGGTGAAGGTCTCATCATCAAGAGGCAGGTGAGCCATGCCGCCTGTCAGAGTCCCCTCCTCCTGGGATTGGTCGTGGCCCCCCCCCGTCAGGGTTTCATCGTTATCACGCCCCATCGTACCCCACGCGAGTCTCTGCCCCGAGAGCGGCGGGGACGCCGGCCTCCTTAAGCGCCGCCGCCAGCTCGCATTGAAACGCCAGGGCGTCTGGGTAGCGCAGCCTGGAGAGCGCCGAGCGCATCTGGCCGGGGTCACCATGGACCTCCGCCTCACCCAGAGCCCGATCGAGGACCTCGGCCACGGGCGCCGGAATCTCAGGTGCCCGCCTTCGGATCGGGACTATCCGGTTGTTGACGATGACCCGCATGAAGTCTGCCACGCTCGTAGGGTGCTCCCTGGATCTGGAGAACAGCTCCTCGAATCCATCTCGCACAAACGCGCCGCACAACACCTCGTAGAACACCGCGGCGATGGAGAACACATCGGTCGCCGGACAGAGGAACCGGTAATGCGTGATCTGTTCCCGGGGCCAGTACGCTGGCGTCCCGGCGATCTGGGTGGTCCTTGTCATGTCGGTCAGCCCGGCGGACTCGAACGCCTTGGCCAGCCCAAAGTCCGCGACCTTCGGCACCCATGAACTGGCGGCCCTCTTCAGCAGGATATTGGGCGGCTTCAGGTCCCGGTGGACAACCCCGTGGAAGCTCTCGGTCGACCTATCCGCGAGCTGGGCACTTATCCGGGCCCGGTGCGCATGGCCCAGGGCATCGAGGATCGGCATGAAGAGCGGCGCGGCCTCTGACAGGGGGAGCTTTCCACCTCGCTTCAGGAGCAACTGGCCCAGGTCCATGCCATCCACGTACTCGAGGACGAAGAAGAAGGTCCCCTGCGCCTGCCCGCTGCTCATCACCTCGACGATGTTGGGGTGCTTAAGCTGGCCGCTGATGTGGACCTCACGGAGGAACGCCTGGATGTGTAGTTCGCTGGCGGCGGCCCCGGGCCGCAGGGTCTTGATGGCCACCTCCCGCCCATCGCGCAGGTCCCGCGCCAGGTAGACCTTGCCCATGCCTCCCTGGCCCAGCTCTCGAACGATGCGGTGGCCGGGGACTTCCGGCGCCCCGGGCAGGTTCTCCCCCGGCAACTGGGTATCGCACGATCCGGCCTCGTGCTCCGTCGGCCCCGACTCGTCCGGTGCCCATGAACCGTCGCGCAGGGGAGTGTCGGCTGCCTGCGTATCCATGAATGCCTCGTCCTCGACCAGGCTGATCCGCATCCGGGTGTCCCCCACCGCTACCTCGTCCGCGTCCCGCAGTCGCGCGGAGAGGACACCGGCCGGCGCCAGGCGCACACTCGGCTTCGCGGGTTTGCGGCCTCCATACCGCACGCCGTTGACGAACACACCGTTCTTGCTGCCCAGGTCTGTCACCATACAGCTGGGAGGTGACAGCTCGAGGAGGAAATGGTGGCGAGAGACGAAGCGGTCGTCAGGCAACGAGACACGCGCATCCGCGGCCCTGCCGAAGAGAAAGCGGTTAGGCTCCCGGAACACAATTCGCTGGCCGACAGCGGGACCGCTGATGACATCTACGATGACTCGCATTGGGGACACCAATGATACTATGCTCATATTCTATCCAGCACCGGGTCATCTTGAATTCTCCCCGCGCAGGAGGCGCGGTGGATGTCTTTGGCCATAAGAGAGAGGAGGTGGACACATGGGTTTTTTCAGCAAGCTGTTCGGTGGTGGCCAGGATGCGAGCGAGCCGAAACCTGGGCCAGAACTGGAACCGCCGAGCTACTCGACGGAGCCTGGATCCCTGGCTGACAATCTGACGAAGTTTGATCCTGTGGTGCGCCGGGCGTACGCCCTGTTTGAGAAGGCCAACCTGAAGGAGGACCAGGGATTCGAGGACCTCCCGCTCGATGCCAAGCGCGCGCTCGTTCGCGTCGAACTGGAGGCACTGGTGGTCATCATGCCCTTCGTCACGGAGCATGTTGGTGACAAGCCGGAGGACACGCCTATCCATGACGTCCTCGTGGGCGTTGACAAGTCCATTATTCACCCCCTCATCGACGGACTGCTCGATAACGAGGCATTGCACGGCGCCACCCGTACGGTTGCGACCATCTCGTTGCTTGGCGATCCACAGAATATGACCATTGGGCATCTCTCCAAGCTCGCCAAGGTGAACGTGGGCGGCAAAACCTTTCTGAGAGCTTACGGCGGTGCCCGCAGCCTGACCGCAATAAAGAAGTACGCCTGACCTTCAGCCTCCTGCCCCTCCTCACCACTGCGCAACCAACTGCCCCCTTCTCGAGCCCGCGCATGGCCAAAGCTCGACATCGACTTGGACGAAGGCTGGCAGGAATGATTGGCCCCGTATCTGATGTACGCCAAGGGCTCAAGCTCTATCGAGGTGCCTACCGGGGCTTGAAACCCCACGGAGGCGACGGGTTCACCAGGACGCCGGCGCGGCAGGTCACCTTGATGGGATCGTAGGTCTTGCCCGCCTTGTGGGC
>CAZCFB010000001.1:123116-139218 GCA_964497805.1 uncultured Kofleriaceae bacterium | reverse complement strand
GGCACCTGGTAGGAGAGGTCCTTGATGGGCGCCGCGGTGAGGCGGTAGGTGGCGGTCTGCACCGGGGCCGCGGCCTGTGAGGCGTGGAACACCAGGTAGGCGTCCGTGCCAGCGTGCAGGCCGGTGAGGGTGAAGGCGCCGTCCTTGTCCGTGGAGGCGCAGCGGGTCCTGTCCGGGCCCAGGCAGACCTGCGCGCCCGCGATCCACTTGCACTTGTAGTCCATCCAGGTGGCCCGGCCGGACATGGAGGTGATCACCACAGGGGCGTCGTCGGCGGGGTCCTCTCCGCAGGCCGCAGCCAGGGCCAGGGTGAGCAGGAGGGGCGAGACACGCATGGCCCGAGCCTACCATCAAGCGCCCATGGCCCGCCGGGGCTGTGGGGTATCATTGACAGGAGGAGGCAAGGCCATCCGAAAGATGATCCTCACTCTGCTGCTCTGCGTCGGCTGCGTCGACCCCCTTGCCGGCGACCTCGGGGACGCCGGAGGAACCTCGCAGGATAGCGTTCCAGCCTGCCTGGAGAGCCAGACCCGGTGCGTGGGGCAGAGCTACGAGCACTGCGTGGGCGGCACCTTCAAGGAGTGGAGGAGGTGTGCCGCGAACATGGTGTGCGTGGGGAACAGGGGCTGCGCAATCTGCGATCCCTTTCGAGGCACCACCTGCGTGGGGAACGACATATACACCTGCGTGAACCAGGGCGTGATTGGCGTGAAGTTGAGGAGTTGCCTCGGGCAGACCTGCGCCAAGGGGAGGTGCCTTGCCGCAAAGTGCGCCCCCGGCGCCCGCCTGATCTACGTGGTGGACAGCGAAGGCAACTTCCTCAGCTTCGATCCCTCCAAAAAATCCAACCACTTCACCCTGATCAAGAAGCTCTCCTGCCCGGCCGGGAAGCCCCTCCAGGGGTATTGGCCACCAGCCACCCCCTTCTCCATGTCGGTGGACCGGTCGGCCTGGGCCTGGGTGCTTTACAAAAGCGGCGAGATCTTCTGGGTCAATACAAAGGACGGCGCCTGCAAGGCCAGCGACTTCCCCCTGGGGCAGAAGGGCTGGGCGCTGTTTGGCATGGGCTTTGTCTCAGACAGGCAGGGCTCTGCCGGCGAGAAGCTATATGTCGCCCGGGATCTCCGCGACATCAGCGATCCCATTGAACTGGGCTACCTCGACCCGAGCACCCTCAAGGTCAAGGTGGTGGGCACCATGCCAAAGGCCTGGCATTCGGGCGAGCTGAGCGGCACCGGCGAGGGTGCGCTGTATGCGTTCCATCCGGATAAAGTTGGGATCGTCAACCGCGTCGATCCCCTGACCGCCAAAATATTGAAGACCTGGAAACTCCCGCCACCGGTGGATCCTGTCGGCGCCTACGCCTTCGCCCACTGGGGGGGGAAGTTCTACCTCTTTACCTCCAGCATTTCCGGAAAATACAAGGTGTCCAGGGTCCTGAGGCTGGATCCCAAGACAGGCAAGGTGATCACCTTCTTGCCCGATATCCCTTACCGCGTCGTGGGCGCGGGCGTATCAACCTGCGCGCCGGTCATCGGTTAAGTCCCACTCCACATCTGGAGAACTCTGATAGGCTGCCCGGGTGACCAACACCTCCCTATACCTCTACGCCCCCACTCCCTCCGGCCTGGGCCGGGAGCTTGCTGAGGAGCTCAAGGAGATCGGGGTGGAGGGCGCGCGGCCGGGGGCGGCAGGGGTTACCTGGACGGGCCCCCTGGAGCAGGCGTACCGGGTGCTGCTCTGGTCGCGGCTGGCCTCCCGGGTGTTGCTGCAGGTGGGGCGCTTCCCGGCCGCCGACGGTGACGCCCTGTATGCCGGCGCGCGGGAGTTGGACTGGGCGGCCCATGTGGACCCGGACCTCACCCTGGCCGTGCGCACCTCGGCGCAAAAAGCGTCCATCTCCCACACCGGCTTCGCGGCCAAGCGGCTCAAGGACGCGGTGGTGGATTGCATGCGAGACATGCATGGGCGCCGGCCCTCGGTGGACCTGCGGGAGCCGGACCTGACCCTGCACCTGCACCTGCAGGGGGACAAGGCCACGGTGAGCGTGGACCTGGCCGGGGACAGCCTGCACCGGCGGGGCTACCGGCACCCCGGGGCCCGGGCCCCGCTCAAGGAGAACCTGGCAGCCGCGCTGCTGCGCCTGCTCGGCTGGCCCGAGATCGCGGCGGCGGGCGGCGCCTTCGTGGATCCCATGTGCGGCTCCGGGACCTTTGCCCTGGAGGCGGCCTGGATGGCCGGGGATCGCGCGCCGGGGCTCAAGGGGCGGCGCTGGGGATTCCAGGGCTGGAAGGGGCACCGGCCCGAGCTGTGGGAGCCGCTGCTGGAAGAGGCCAAGGAGCGCGCAAGGATCGGGCTTGCCTCGCTGCCGCCCATCGTTGGCTACGACGGTGAGCGCGCCTCGGTGGCCGAGGCCATCGCTTCGTCGCGGCGGGCCGGGCTGGATGGCAAGATCCACCTGGAGCGGCGGGAGCTGGGCCGCTGTGAGCCGCCGGCGCGGGCCGGAGATAAGCCTGGCCTGGTGGCTGTGAACCCACCCTACGGCGAGCGCCTGGGCACGGCGAGCCAGCTGGGGCCGCTCTACGCCGGCCTGGCCGCCCAGCTGTCTGCCGCCTTCGCCGGCTGGCGGGCGGGGGTGATCACCACGCCGGACCTGGTGCCCAGGCTGGGGATCCGCCCGGGGAGGCGGGTGCCGGTGAAGAACGGCGCCATCGCCTGTGAGCTGGTCTCCTGGCGCGTGGGATCCTCCGGCGCCGCGCGGCCTGTCACGGGGCCCGCCGCGGATCTGCCCGCCCTCAAGGAGGACGACCTCCCCCCCGGCGCCGATCAGTTCGCGGCCCGGTTGCGCAAACGCGCCAAGCATATGGGGAAGTGGGCCCGGCGCCAGGGCATCAGCTGCTTCCGCGTGTACGACGCGGACCTCACCGATTACAACGTGGCCGTGGACCGGTACGGCGACCGGGTGCAGGTGCAGGAGTACGCGCCGCCGGATCATGTGGACATGGACCTGGCCGCGCGCAGGCTGGCGGTGGTCATGGCCGCCGCGCCCGAGGTGCTGGGCGTGGAACCCGGGCGCGTCCACCTCAAGACCCGGCGGCGCCAGAGCCGCGGCGGTCAGTACGAGCGGATGGACCAGGTGGGCGAGTTCTTCGAGGTGCGCGAGGGGAAGTGCGCCTTTTTGGTGAACCTCACCGACTACCTGGACACCGGCCTCTACCTGGACCACCGGCCGGTGCGCGCCATGGTTGGGGAGCTGGCCGCGGGCCGCCGCTTCCTCAACCTGTACGGCTACACCGGCACGGCCACGGTGCACGCTGCCCTGGGCGGCGCGGCAAAGAGCGTGACCGTGGACCGCTCCAACACCTACCTCGGCTGGGCCCGGCGCAACTTCACCCTCAACAACATCCCCGACAAGCAGCATGAGCTGGTGCAGGCAGACGTCATGCCCTGGCTGCGGGAGCAGCGCACCAGCTGGGACCTGATCTACGTGGACCCGCCCACTTTCTCCAACTCCAGCGACTCGGACATCGACTTCGACGTTCAACGAGACCACCTGGAGCTGCTCGGGCTCTGCCTGGACCGCCTGGCCCCCGGGGGTTCCGTGCTCTTCTCCACCCACAGCCGCCGCTTCAAGCTGGATAGCCCGGCCCTGGAGGCCCTGGGATTGAGCGCGGAGGACCGCACCCGCCAGACCATCCCCGAGGACTTCAAGCGCCGCCCCCGCATTCACCAGGTGCACTTTCTGGAGCGAACATGATGAGAGTTGCCCTCCTGATCCTGTGCCTGCTGTTGACCGGGTGTCCCTCCCCGGCAAAGAGGAAGCCGGGCGCGGTGGACCCGCTTGACCAGGTGCGGAACGCTCTCGAGGAGATGCGCTCGTACCGGGCGAGCCTGGTGTCTGTCATGGACCCGTCAGCGCTGCTCTCCGAGGAGAAGGCCAAGGCGGCTACTGGCGAAGCCAGGATGACCGTGACCAGCGAGCTGGCCGTGGCTCTGCCGGACCGCATGAACCAGAAGGTGAGTTTGAAGAACCCTGAAGGCGAGATGCAGATCCACATGGTCTTCACCGGGAAGAAGGTGCGGGCGGTCACCTCGATGAAAAAGCGGGAGCAGGCCGTGCTCTTCGACCAGAAGTCCCTGGCCCGGGACGGGCACCCCTTTGACGTGGGCTACAACCTGCAAGGCCACGGCCTTGAGTCGGGGGAGGACCTGGTGGGCACCCTGCTGGCCTACCTCGAGCGCTACAGCTTCACCGGCCCGGGCAGCAAGGAGTACGAGGTAGAGGGCGAGCCGTGCCTGCTGCTCACCGGCCGCCAGAAAAAGGACAGGGCGCTGGAGATGCTGTTCAGCCGGCCACGCACGGTGGGGGGGCTGGTGCTGGCCCAGAAGGCGCGGGATGAGGCCAGCCTGCCCACGGTGCCCGGGGGTGGCCTGGTGGGCATGGCGGCCAGAGTGGTCAAGCGGACCGCCCTGCTGCGCCTCTGGGTCTCGCGCAAGGACCACCTGCCCCGGCGCTGGACCCTGGGCGACGGTGAGAAGGTGTTGCTCGACGTGCGCGTGGGCGCCCTGGAGCCCGCGGCCAAGCACCCGCCCGGGACCTTCAAGATCTCCGCCGACCAGCTCAAGGCCACCCCGGACATCACGGCCGCGACAAAGCAGCAGCTGGAGAAGACTGAGGAGGCCGCCCGGGACGCGACCACGGTGCGCCGGGTGAAAGAGGAGCTGGAGAAGCTGTTGGGGGATTGACGGGGAGGCGTTACGCCGCCGGCCGCTGGGCCGTGACCACCGTCGAGCAGATGGGCCCGCCGATGTTCAGGGTGGTGCCCAGCTTGGCGTCGTTGACCTGGAGCGCGTCTGGCACCAGGCCCAGCAGCTGCTGGTGGGTCCAGCCGATCATGGCCACGCCCGTGGCGCTGATGGGGTGCCCCTTGGCGATGAGCCCGCCGGAGGTGTTGAGGGGGCACTTGCCGTCCAGCTTGCCGTTCCCCTCGAGCCACCAGTTCAGGCCTGAGCCCGCGTCGGTGAGGCCGGTGATCTCGGCGGCCAGGGGCACCATCACCGAGAAGCAGTCGTGCACCTCGGCGAAGGACACCTCGTTGGGCGCGGCGCCGGCCATCTTCATGGCCTTCTGGTAGGCAACGCCGGCGGCAGCCGGGCGCAGCAGGTCCTCGCCCCGGGAGGCGATGGAGAGGCCGTCGGTGGCCTGGCCCCAGCCCACCAGCTCGGTGGCCTGCTCCACGGGGATGCCCAGGTCGGCCAGCCCCTGCTCGTCGCACACCAGCAGGCGGGCCCAGCCATCAGAAACCTGGCTGCACTCGAACAGCTTCAACGGCAGCGGGGGCTCCTGGAACAGGCGGTAGCTCTTGAGCACTGCCTCCGCGGTCACCGGCTCCTTGGTGGTGTGCATGTGGGCCAGCGGGTTGTGCGAGGCGTTCTCGTAGAACGCCGGCGGGATCTCGGCGAACTGCTCCTCGGTGTAGCCGTACTTGTCCATGTAGCGGTGCATGAACAGGGCGAAGGCGTGGGGGAAGGTGTACGGGTGGCACACGTCCTCCTGGTGCGCCGCGGTGCCCAGGGCGATGCCGATCTTCTTGGAGTCGAGCTTGCCCTCCAGGGGGTGCATTTTCTCCAGGCCCATGGCCAGGGCCACGTGGGCCTGGCCGCTCAGCACCTGCGCAACACAGTCGAGCACGGCCAGCCCGCCGGAGTCGCAGGCGTTGCCCACGCCCTTGATGCTCTTGGCGCGGTACGCCTCGTCCATGGCCACCAGCCCGGCCAGCAGGGTCTGGTCGTTGAGCAGCGGGGTGAGCATGCCAGCCACGGCCACATGGTCAACCAGGGTGCGGTCCAGATCGTCGAGGCCCTCCAGCCCGGCGTCATGGACCATGTTGTCGATGGTCATCTTGCCCAGCTTGCCGAACGGGCTCTGGGCGTACCGGGTCAGGTAGATCTTGCCGTGGTGCATATCTTGACTCTCCTTGCGGGGTTGGGTTTGGCCGGATACTACCGCGGCCACCTCCAGGCCGAAATGGGAAAAAATGGGGGCCAATGGCCTCATATGCGACGAGTCGGGTTGCCGGGGAAACATGGCCGGTCTTTGGCAACGTGCTGGAATGTTTAGGATCTGCAATCTGGCATCGCTTGTGCATTTTCAAGGTGGCAAGGAGAGAACATGAAAAAGACCGCCGCCATCGCCGCCCTGCTCATCTTGCTCCCGGCCGCTGCCCTGGCCCAGGACAAGACCTACCTCTACAGCGCAAAGGCGGACTTCTCCCTGGAGACCGGCTACCGCAAGACCTCCGGTGTGTCAGGCGCCCTGTTCGGTCACCTGAGCGTGGCGGACGAGAACCAGGTGGTGAAGAACGGGCAGCTGGCGGCCATCAAGTCCCTCAAAAAGGCCGGCATCAGCCCGGACCGGGCGCAGCTCCTACCGGTGGGCCTCTCCGGCACCAGGACCAGGGTGCTGTCCACCGGTACCGCAGACAGCGTGGGCCTGCTTGGCACGAAGAAGACCCACAGCTACGCCAACTTCGGCCTGAGCGGCAAGCTGCACGTGGGCTTCCTGAGCAGCGTCAAGGCGGACATCCCCGGCTACACGCGCCAGGAAGTGGCCAGCGCCACGGTGCGCGTGCGTGGCGGCGCCAGCGGCGTCAACGCCAGAACCCTGGGAGAGGTCAAGGCGCCGGTGAGCGGCCTGCGGCTGGGCGCCTACACCGCGGCCAACGCCGAGCAAGATGTGGGCGGCCTGCGCCTGAGCAAGGTCATCCCGGGCAAGGTGAAGCACCGCCTGGGGGACAAGGTGAAGCGGACACTGGGCAAGAAGGCGCCGGTGCCCGGCTACCTCTCCACTTCAGTGATGCTCCAGCTCAAGGACGGCTCCACAAAGAAGGTGAACCTGGGTCGCCCGAAGCACGAGGTGGAGCGCAAGGCCATGCTCAGGCAGGTCAAGGCCAGGGGCGTGGGGCGGTTCCTGTCGCCCAACTACTACAAGGTCAAGGCTGCCCGGCTCATGGCCCGCCGCAGGTAAGTCACCGAAAACGAGTCACCCTCCGAATATCGAATACCCCTCCCTCATCTAACTCCTCGAAATCAGGTTGGCTCGCCAGGGATCGATCCTTGCACGCATCCAGCAGGCCCAGTTTTGCGGGCAGCGAGGCGAGAGATGAAGAGTTCGAGGGCGGTGTTTGTGAGTATAGCGGCGGTGATGATCCTGGCCGCCGGGTGTTGGGCCAACGGCGACCACGACAGTGAGGTGGGGCAGGGCGGGGATAATACCAAGCAGCCGCCAACCAAGAAGCTGGACGCGGGCAAGAAGCCGCTGTCGCCGCCCAAGCCGATCCCGGGGAAGGATTCGGGCGTCAACAAGCAGCCCCAGGCCAAAAAGGACCTGGCCACAAAGACACCGCCGCCGCCCAAGAAGAAGGACGCGGCGGTCAAGCCTCCGCCCCCCCCTCCACCCAAGAAGGACTCGGGCGTCACCAAGCCGCCGCTGCCCAAGGCCACCCACTACAAGGTGGCCGCGGTGCAGTACACCTCCGGACGCGCCGCCCAGGTCAAGGGCGCCTGCACCAGCTCCACCACCCCGGACGTGTGCGCGCTCAAGCACCTGATCGGCATCGCCAAGGGGGCGGGCGCCGCCTTCGTGGTGCTGCCCGAGTACGGCATGGCCAAGGATCAGAAGTACTACGAGTCCGCCCCCAAGGTGGGCTCCAACCCGGGCACCGACGCCAAGTGGCCTGCTCACCTGCTGACCAAGATCTTCAGCAAGGAGGCGTCCAAGCAGAAGGTGTACCTTGTGATCAACCTGCTTACCTTCACCGGCGCGAAGCCGAATACCAAGAAGCACAACACCAACATCGCCTTCACGCCGGGGGGCTCCGTGGCCGCGGTGCACCACAAGTTCAAGCTCTTCGGCAACGAGACCAAGTCCCTCACCCCTGGCAACAGCGTGGTGACCTTCGGCACGCCCCTGGGCCCCATGGGCCTGCTGGTGTGCGCGGACATCTACGGCAGCACGTCGCTGCTGCAGCAGCTGGCCTACACCAAGAAGGCGCGGGTGGTGGCCTTCACCGCCTACTGGACCGTGTCCAACTCGGTCAACTGGCAGACCAACTACGCCAAGAAGTACGGCGTCTACCTGGTGGCGGCCAACACCATCTCCAGCCCCGGTATGGGGGGCGGCATCTACGACCCCACGGGCAAGCCCCTGGTGCAGAAGGTGGCGGGCACGCCCAGCGTGCTGGTGGCCAAGATCCCGGTGAAGTAGCTATGATTGGTGGATGAGTTATCTGAGACCGTGGGCCATGGCGGCCGTCCTCACGGTCCTGTGGGGGGGATGCTCGCAGGACGCTGACAAGAAAACTGCCACCGACGGCGCGGGCCTGGTTGATCTTCAGGCGCCCGCGCCGGATGTGGCCGCCTCGCCAGACCTGGACGCGGCGGTTACGCCCACCCCGGATGTGTGCCAACCGGGCTGCCACTGGGACTGCTTCTTCAGTGGCAGGGGGTGCTCGTCCGGCAAGGTGTGGAGCTACGGCCGCGGCGCGGTGCCGTGCTGCAAGCCGTCGGATCCCTGGACCAAGGGCCCGGGGCCGGCATGCACCATGGGCAGCGCCCACTACACCTGCAAGGACACTCGCTGCCAGAAGCTGGACGCCCGCTACGAGCACTGCATCAACCCGAAGAAGGGCTACCCCATGGCGATGGGGGCGGACGCCAAGTACCACCCGCACTTGTTCGCGCTTTTCTGCCCGGCTGACGCGCCCCTGGCGAAGGTGGGGGACGCCTGCACCACCGACGCCCAGTGCCGACCCATGCACGCCTCGGTCAAGGGGCGGCTCACCTGCGACAAGGCAGCGGGCAAGTGCAAGGAGGTGGCCCGCCCGGCCACCCCGCCCAACCTGGGCAAGACCTGCGGCATCAAGGACGACGGCTCCGCCAAGCACCGTCAGTCCGACTATGGCTACACCGACTCCAAGACCGGGGTGGTCTGCCACTGGACCTGGGACAGCAAGAACAAGTGCCTGGCCCAGGGAATCACCACCACGTGCAAGTACGACGAGGACTGCCCCAAGGGTATGGTCTGCGTCTGCGTCATGGGGAATAACCAACCCCTGGTCATGGGCACCGTACAGGTGTGCGCCGCGGCCACCTCCCGGGACACGGTGGCCGGCCGCACCGTCGCGCTAAAGTGCCACTGACCTCGACGCCCCGCTTCCTGTAACATCCCGGAGCATGACAACTGAAAATACCGCCGGAGCCTCTGAACACCAGGCGAAGCTGGACGAGATCCGCGCCGCCCTGGGCAGCGTCATCAGGGGGAAGGCCGAGGCCATTGACCTGCTGCTGCTGGGCGTGCTGGCCAGCGGTCATGTGCTGCTGGAGGACGTGCCCGGCGTGGGCAAGACCACCCTGGCCAAGGCCCTGGCCCGCTGCCTGTCCATGGACTTCTCCCGGGTGCAGTTCACCCCGGACCTGCTGCCCACCGACATCCTCGGCGCCTCCATCCTCGATCCGCGCGACGGCTCCTTCTCCTTTCGCAAGGGGCCGGTGTTCAACAATCTGCTCCTGGCCGACGAGGTGAACCGCGCCTCGCCGCGCACACAGTCCGCCCTGCTGGAGGCCATGAACGAGGGGCAGGTGACCGTGGACGGCGTGACCCGGCCATTGCCCAAGCCCTTCTTCGTGGTGGCCACCCAGAACCCGGTGGACTACCAGGGCACCTACCCCTTGCCCGAGGCCCAACTCGACCGCTTCTTGCTGCGGGTGCAGGTGGGCTACCCTGATCCCGAGAGCGAGATGTACGTGCTCTTCGACCGTCAGCTTGAGGACCCGCTTGAGGCGGTGGAGCCGGTGGTCGACGTGGAGCAGCTCCTCGCCCTGCAGGAGAAGGTGCGGCAGGTGAAGGTGGAGCGGGACGTGGGCGCGTTCTTGCTGCGGCTCATCGCGGCAACCCGGGAGCACAAGGAGCTGGAGCTGGGCGCCTCCCCCCGGGGGGCGCTCTCCCTGTTTCGCGCGGCCCAGGCCAACGCCTTCCTCCAGGGCCGCGACTGGGCCGGACCCGCCGACGTGCAGGCCCTGGCCCGCCCGGTGCTGGCCCACCGCGTGATGCTGTCTGCCCAGGCGCGGTACGGCGGAAAATCCAGCGGCCAGCTGGTGGACGAGATCATCGAGAGCGTGGAAGTACCCCGGTGATCTGAGTGAACCTCGCCCGGCTGAACCATATCCTCATCCCGGAGACCAAGGCCGAGCGGGACAGGTTCAGGCGTTCGCGCACCCACAAGCTCTTCCGCCGCGTTATCAATTTCTGGGGCTCACTCACCCGGGAGGGCCGGTTCCTGGTGGTGTTCTGGCCCATGCTCGGCGCGCTGAGCCTGAACATCCGCTTCTCCCAGAGCTACCTGCTGTTCAGCACCCTCACTGGCCTGCTCCTGGGCGCTGTGGTCATGCGCCGGCTTTTCCGGCTGGACAGGGTGCGGCTGGAGGTCTCGGCGCCGCCGAGGGTGACCGTGGGCCAGGAGATCTCCCTGGGCCTCAAGGTGCACAACAACGGCGAGCGGCCGGTGCAGGCGCTCTACATCAGCGGGCCCTTCCTGCCCTGGGACGGCGCCTATACCTCGCGCTTCGACACCCTGCGCCAGCTCTTGCCCGGCAAGTCGGCCGAGGCGCGCTTTCGGGCCACCTTCGCCGAGCGCGGCGAGCACCACCTCGACCCGTTCACCGTGCGCGCCCTGGTGCCCCTGGGCCTCACCACCTCTGATCCGGTGGAGAGCGGGGGCACGCGCTTCATGGTGGTGCCGCGAATCGCGCCGGTGGTGCGCCTGGACACCCCCCTTGGCCTGCGCTATCAGCCGGGCGGCGTGGCGCTGGCCTCCCGCACGGGCGAGTCCATGGAGCTCATCGGCGTGCGCCCCTACCAGCCCGGGGATCCCATCCGCGACCTGCACGCCCGCACCTGGGCCCGCATCGGGGAGCCGGTGGTGCGGGAGTACCAGCAGGAGTACTTCTCCCGCGTGGGCGTGGTGCTGGACACCGAGACCGCCGAGGGCCCCGACGACCCGAGGCTGGAGGCCGCCGTGTCCCTGGCCGCGGGGGTGGTGGCCAACCTGAGCCGGGGGGAGGCCCTCATCGACCTGCTGGTCGTGGGGGACCAGGTGCACCGGCTAACCCTGGGCCGCAACCTCGGCTTCCTGGAGCAGGCCCTGGATCTTTTGGCCTGCGTCAGGCCGGCGCCCGACCTGGACCTCGCCGTGCTGGAGGAGCGCCTGGACCCGCACCTCTCTCGCCTCTCCTGCGTGGTGATGGTGGCCCTCAAATGGGACGGGGCACGGCGCGGCCTCATGGAGCGGGTGGCCGCCCGCCAGGTGGGGTGCCGCACGCTGTTTGTGCAAGGAGATGGAGAGGAGGAGCGCACGGTGGGGCGCGGGGTGACCACGGTGACCGTGAGCGAGATCAACCGCGACGAGGGGCTGCACTTATGAGCCTCTCCGCGCGCTTGCTGCCCCGGCTCGCCCTGCTCGTTGTGATCGCGCTCTACGCGCTGCGCTGGGAGCACTGGCTGGTGAGCGGGCTGTTCGCCGCGCTGGCCATTGTCTCGGTGGCGCCGCGGCGGGGGTTCGCCCTCTCCGGGGCGGGGCAGGGCGTGCTGGCCCTGGTCGGGGCGGGCCTGGTCTACCCGGCGCTCATCGCCCTGGTGCCCACCTCCCACGACTGGGTCAGCCGCTTCGGCGTGGGGCTGGTGCTCACCTCATGCTTCCTGGCGCTGCCCCGGCACTTCCTCGCCTCGCCCTGGATGGGGCAGCGGGGCAACGCGGCCCTGCACCTGTTTGTCCTCATCGGCTGCACCCAGGGGAGCGACGGGTTGATCATCGTCCCCTTCACCGGGCTCTACCTGGCGGTGCAGCTGGCCGCCCTGCGCGCGGTGGATCCGGGCCGGGCCCCGTTGCGCAAGCTCACCCCCCGGCACTGGGCCGCGGCCGCAGCCATCTTGCTGGCCACCGTCGCGGTGGGCACAGGGCTATCCCTCACCATCCCGCCGGCCCAGAAGTGGGCCATGAAGACCGCCTACAGATCCTTCCTCAGCGGCCGCACCGGCTTCTCCTCGGACATGAACCTGGGCGCCATGGACGACATGTACCAGTCCGATGAAATGGTGATGCGGGTGTACGGCCCCAAACCGGACCACCTGCGCGGGGTGGTGTTCACCCGCTACCGGGAAGGGCGGTGGCTGGAGGCCCGGGGCGCCACCCGGCGGCAGGAGATCAAGCTGAAGCTCGGGAAGATGGACCGGACCCGCGTGATCACCCTGGGCGGGGACAGGCGGCGCTACTTCGTGCCCCTGCGGGCGCGGGCCGTGACCACGGACCTGGGCGAGGTCCAGGTGAGCGAGGCCGGCGTCTTCACCACGCCGCCCGGTGAGGAGGCCCTGGAGGTGAGCTTCTTGCCCGGCCGTCGGGAGCGGTTCAGCTCTCGCGCCCCGGACAAGGACGACCTGGAGGTGCCCCGGGGGCTGAGCCCCACCCTGCGCGAATTCACGGACCGGTGGATAACGGGCGAGGCCACCGCGGCCCAGCGCCTGGCCCTGCTGGAGGGGCGGCTGCAGCGCGAGTTCCAGTACGCTCTGACCTTTGATCGCAAGGACAACGTTGACCCTATCCTGGACTTCCTCCAGCGGAGCAAGGAGGGGCACTGTGAGTACTTCGCCTCGGCAATGACGCTGCTGGCGCGGACCGCCGGGGTGCCAGCCCGGGTTGTGTCCGGCTTCCGGGTGCGGGAGTTCAACACAGTGGGCGGCTACTACGTGGTGCGCGAGCGCAACGCCCACTCCTGGGTGGAGGGTTGGGTTGAGGGGCAGGGGTGGCAGACCTACGACCCCACCCCGCCGGCGGCGATGGAGTCTTCCAGCAGGCGGGAGATGTCAACCGTGGCGGCGGTGGTGGATGTGGCCCTGGAGAAGCTGCGCCAGGCGTGGGCCTGGGTCACGGGGCTCTCCTTCCTCCAGCTCGGCGGCTCGGCGGCCAGCCTGATCCTGCTCTGGGTCCTTGTGCGGCTCCTGCGGGGCCGGCGGCAGGTGCTGAAGGCGCGGGCGATGGTATTGCCTCTGTCCTACCGTGACCCGGTGCCCGCGCTGGAGCGGCTGCTGGAGGTGATGGCCGGACGAGGCGTGCCCCGTCGCACGGCCGAGCCCCTGGAGCAGTACGCCGGGCGCCTGCGCCAGGAGGGCGGGGCGGGAGATGATCACCGGGCCGCGGTGGGGCTGATCCTGCGTTACGCAGCCTGGCGGTACGGGGGCGAGGGGGACGGCGGCGCGCTGGCCGGGGAGCTGGAGGCGTTTCTCTCCACCGCCGGAGAGCCTGCCGCCGCGGGCTGAGCCTGATTACCCAGCCAGAGGGCCGTAGCCGAGCCGCGCGATGAACCGCCGCAGGTGGGCGGTGAGCTCCTCGGGGTATTCCACGGCCGCGTAGTGTGTGGCGCCTTCCAGCAGCACCAGCTCGGCGTCGGGGATCGTGTCGGCCAGCACCCTGGCCAGCCGGGGCGGCGTGATCCAGTCCAGCGTGCCCGTGAGCACCAGGGTGGGCGTCGTGATCTGCGATAGCAGGTGCGTGGCGTCGTGCACGGCGAGGATGCGGGTGGTGCGGGCCACCGCGCGCCAGTCGAGGGTGCCGTAGTCCAGGATCAGGTCCTTCACCACATCCAGGTCCAGGGGCGGGGCCATGATGCCGGCCTTCACGGCGAGGTCGTCCACGCCCACCCGCGCGGCGGTGTCGAGTACATCCGGCCCTGGCCAACGGGAGAAGCCGGCCATGAACAGGTGCATGAGGGGCGCCAGCCGCGAGACGACGCGGGTGCCCACCGGCATGGCCACCGGCATAATGGAACGAAGCGGCGGCCAGTCGCCAAGAGTGTCGTAAGGCCGGCGGCAGGTGCCGGCCAGGGCGATGAAGCCCTCGAACTGCTCCGGGTGGATGGCGTGGTACTCCAGCAGCAACTCCACGCCCATGGACCAGCCGACCATGAGCGCGCGCTCCACCCCCTCGGCGCGGAGCACCTGCTCCAGGTCCTGGATCTGGTGCTCGAAGCCGTAGCTCCGGCCGTCCGCCGGGCGCCCGGAGCGGAAGAGCCCGCGGTAGTCCCAGCTGATGACCCGGTAGCCGCGCTCCAGCAGCTGATAGACATAGCGGTAGGTGTGGTACGGGGTGCAGAACCCGTTGGCCAGCACCACGGGCGGCCCCTCGCCACACACCTGGTATGCGATCCTGGTCCCGTCAAGGCTCGTGGTGGTCCTGTGGGTTACATCGGGCGCGCGCACGGGCGATACCATATCGCCTGCTCGGCGACAGTCAAACCGTCAGTTGCAGTCGCGCACGTATACGTCGTCCAGGGCGCTGTCCGTGGAGTCGGCGGACAGCAGCAGGGAGGCGTGGGTCAGCTTGAGGTGGGTCAGGTCCTTCTTGTTCAGGCCGAGGATCTTGGCGTTCCCATCCACCTTGATCTCCCAGGTGCCGTCCAGCTTGCGGGCGCAGCTCACGGTGTGGGGCTTTGAGTCCTTGGTCAGGCCCGAGGCGGAGGCCACCACGGTCTCGCCCTTGGCGCCGTCCAGCCGCGTGACGCTTACCTGGCCCTTGTTGGGCTCCCAGTTGCAGGCGTAGCCGGTGCCGTACCCCACGGTCCCACCGGTGGCGGCCGCCAGGGTCGTGCCCGTGTGCACGCCCACCGATGCGCGGGCGGTCTTCTTGGCGCTGTCCGCGGTCATCTTGGCCTGGACAAGGAAGCGCCGCAGGGTGATGGCCTTGGGCAGGGCGATGTGGTGGCCGCCCTCCTTGTTGTTGATGGTCTGCTGCACGTAGACCTTGTTGTAGAGCACCGGGGTGGTGGTGCCCGCGTTGGCCACGCGGATCAAGGAGCCGCTCTTCCACTTCGTGAGGCTGGAGAAGAACTCCTCAACGCGCCACACGCACCACTGCTTGACGCAGCGGAAGCCGACGTCGCTGGCCTTAGTTGTCGGGTACATCCACCACCGGTGTGAGGCCCGGCAGCGCCAGGGCGGGACCTTGTACGATCCACCTCGGAGCCCGCGGTAGGAGACCTTGGCCGGGTTGTGGATGATGTCGGTGAGCAGGTTCGAGCCCCAGGCTTTCTGCCGGTTGATCATGTGCCAGTCCTGGATCCACTCGTAGACGTTGCCTGACATGTCGTAGATGCCCATGCCGTTGGGCGTGAGCTTCCCAACCGGCTTCTTGGTGCTGGAGTACGGCTTGTTATGCCCGATCTTGGACAGGATGTAGCTCCCCTTGCTGTTGGTGCAGTCGGTGCCGGGCATGTTGCCGTTGTGGATCATCTTGTACTCGATGCCCCCGGTGGCGGTGGTGCGGTACGCCTTCTCCCACTCCACCTCGGAGGGGAGGCGGTAGCCGGCGCACTTGTAGAAGTCTCCTCCCTTGAAGCCGGAGGCGGACGGGCAGGACATGTTGTTGGAGCCCACCGTTCCGGTGCACGCGTAGCACTCCTCCAGCCCCTGGGCCTTGGACAGGGCGTTGCAGTAGGCGGCGGCTTCGGCCCAGGTGACGTTCTCCACCGGGCAATTGCTGCCGCAGGAGGTGTTGGCCGAGGGGGAGGCGTTCATCACCGCCTTGTACTGGCCGACGGTCACCTCCTTGGCGGAGATCCAGAAGGGCCGGGTTAGCTTGACCTTGATGATGTTCTCGTTCCTGTAGTCGCCCTTGACGCCCGGGTAGCACGTGTCCCCACCCACCGAGCCGGAGTTGAAGGTGCCCGCGGGGACCAGCTTCCATTCATGCTTGATGCAGCTGGTCGTCACGATCTTGCACGCCGTGCAGGTCAGGTCGCCGTAGTCGAAGCCCTGGGTGATGCAGGTTTCGCCGGCGAAGTCTTTGCCGTCGCACTCCTCCCCCGGGTTGTCGACTTTGCCGCTCTTGTTGCAGCCGGCGATGTCCGGGGAGGGGCCGTCGGGCAGGGCGCTGTCCAGCTTGGCCAGGTCGGGCTTTGTCGCGTCCTTTTTGGTCGCGTCCACTGCCACAGCGTCCACCTTGGCCAGGTCTGTCTTGGCCGCGTCTGTCTTGGCCGCGTCTGTCTTGGCCGCGTC
>CAZCFB010000001.1:109098-123016 GCA_964497805.1 uncultured Kofleriaceae bacterium | reverse complement strand
TGGCCAGGTCTGTCTTGGCCGCGTCTGTCTTGGCCGCGTCTGTCTTGGCCGCGTCGGTCTTGGCCGCGTCTGTCTTGGCCGCGTCGGCCTTCGCCGCGTCCGCCTTGATCGCGTCCGTCGAGGGCAGGTCTGGCGCCTTGCCGTCCACCCCGGCCAGGTCAGCGCCGGGCTTGCTTACGTCTTCCAGATCGTGAGAGCAGGCCAGGGACAGGACTCCGGCCAGGAACAGGAGAGAAAATGAGCGCATTGTGGCCTCCAATGGAGAGAGGATATCACGCGGGGCCGCGCCGCCTCCTGCGGAATAGCCACACCTGGGCCGCGATCCAGAGCAACAGGGACACGCCCGATACGGCCAGGCCAGCCAGCAGCAGGGGAGGGCGGTAGGTCAGGCGCACCGTGTGCTCGCCGCCACGGGGCAGGGTCACCGCCAGCAGCCCATGGTGGCTGCCCAGCTCGCCAGCCGAGGCGCTGAAGCCGTCCAGGTGGTTCTGGTTCACAACCACCTGCCCCGGCCCGCTCAGGGACACCTGCAACTCGACGCTGTTGGGCCTGTTGACCAGGGAGCGCAAGCTACCCTGACCCCGCTCGACCCAGGCCTCTCCCCGGTAGCGGGGGTTGTCCAGGCGCTGTCCCGCCGGGGTGAGGTAATGGCGCGGCACCGCGTGCTCGGGCAGGGTCATGGAGCCGTACCAGTCCACGGTGCCCACACCTCTGCCCACGTTGAAGTACTCGGTGGCGGCCCGTGGGCGCACGTACTCCCGCAGCCGCTCAGCCCGGCCCCGGCGCCGGATCTCCGCCTCGCCCAGCTTCACCCAGCCGGCGTCGCCCACCATGGCCACCTGGTGGAACGCCGCCTCCGCCGCTGGTGTGGGCTGCTCCAGCCGGAACAGCTCGCCCAGCACGGGGCGGTTCTGCAAGAAGGGGAAGACCAGCAGGGCCAGCGCAACACAGGTGATCAGGTTCCGCTGCCACCCGGCCGGGCGCAGGCGGGTGAGCCGCTCCACTCCGGCGCCGCTCAGCAGCACCAAAAAGAGCAGCAGGAAGAAGTTGAAGTACTTGATGGGCTGGTTCAGCTCTCCGGCCCAGGGCACGCCCCAGGCCAGGAGGAAGTGGGCGTTGAGCCCCGCGTTCCAGCCCAGGCAGATCAGGGCGAACAGCCCGGCCCCCCAGAGCAGCAGGGGCGTCCGGCGGACCAGGCCTCCCAGCGCCAGGGCCAGCAGCGGGAGCAGGGCGGGCCAGGTGAGCCCGAGGAAGGCGTACTCGTAGTCCAGGTTCTCGCCCTGCCGCCCGAACTTCTCGCCGTACTCGGAGCGGCCGGGCACGCGCTGCACGATGCCCCGGGCCAGGTCCACCGGGCTCTCGTAGAAGCGCTCGGTCCAGCCCTCCTTTTTACCCCCGGTGGGAGCGCCGATCAGCGTGCCGAAGCCCTGGCTGGAGAGGGGATAGATGGCGTCCCCGCGCGTGGCGGCCAGCCCGGTGACGCGGCCGGCGCCCAGTGCGAGGCAAGCCAGCAGCACCAGCCCAAGACGGGCGGCCCATGGCTTGAGGCGCCCGCAGAAGCGGCCCAGGCCAGGGGAGAACCGCGGGGCCAGGAGCACCCCCGCCGCGGCCAGGGGCAGGGCCCAGAGGGCGGAGCCGAGCGCGGCCTTTGAGACGGCGAGGGCGGAGAGGCAGGCCAGGAGGAGCAGCAGCGGCGGGGCCCAGCGCCCCAGGCGCGAGCGGTCCTCGCCGGGCGGCTCCACGCTCTGCAGCCAGAGCGTCACGCCGAGGAAGTAGCACACAGTGGACACGGCGTGGCCGCCTTGCTGCAAGATGAAGAAGAGCAACAGCCCGGCCCAGAGCAGCCGGTCGGGCCGCCCCGCGCCGCGCACCAGGAAGTAGAGCGCCGCCGGGCAGAGCAGGAAGAAGGCCTGGTGGTAGAAGCCCACCAGCAGCATGGAAGGCGCCCAGCCGCTGAAGGCGAACAGGAGCGCGGCGAACAGGGCGGCCGGCAGGGAGAGCTCCAGCCAGCGCCGGGCCAGGCCGTACACCCCCAGCGCGCCGGCCAGGAAGAGCAGCAGGAGGTTCACCTTGCCCCCCAGCACATCCCCCAGCAGGAGCACCGCCGGCAGCGTGGGGGCCCACGAGCTGTCCGAGGGGTGGGCGATGGTGGGGAAGCCGCCGCCCACCAGGTGGGAGCGCAGGGGGAACTGGCCGTGCTCCAAGATCGCCTGGCGGGCCATGACATCGAAGGCCCGGCAGTTGAGCCAGTCGTTGTCCCGGAAGTCATCCCCCGAGGCGTTGCCCAGGGGCACGTCGAACATGGGCAGGAGGAACAGGGCGGTGGCCCCCAGCAGGAGCAGCCCGGTCCCGGCCTTCTTTATCCGGCGGTCCATTCCCCTCTTTTGTACTGCGTTCAGAGCAGGAGTTACAGCACGGCGGCGGGTTCGATCTCGTACAGCAGGTCGTGGCGGCACACATCTGCGACGACCTGGATCATGGGCAGGGACGGGATCAGGCCCTCGGAGGCCAGGGCCTGCCAGGCGGCGTAATTGGCGGCGGTCTTGTGGAAGCCCACCGCGGTGACCACCTGCTCCAGGCTGGCCTCCACGTGGCCGAGCACAGCCCCCGCCGCGGTGAGGGTCTCCTGGATCTGCCGGCGGTCGTCGTCCAGGTGCACGGTCTCGCCGGCCTGGTTGATGCTGGCCGTGCCCGAGACATAGAGCAGGCGCGCCTGGCCCAGGGGGAGCTCCATGCCCCGGGAGAAGGAGGAGCCGTAGTCCGAGGCCTCGCACTGGTGGGAGGAGCGGATCTGTGAGAAGGCCCGCTGCTGTTCGCCCTCGCCGGTGGCGGTTCGGGTCATGGCCACCAGGTCCATGAAGCATTCGGCGCCCCGGGGGTGGTGTCCCTGGATGCCGGTGCTGGCCGGCAGCATGCCCCTGCCGTCCTGGTCGATGACCCCGACCCTGCGGAAGAAGGCGGTGCGCACTGCGTTGAAGTCGTCGTACCAGTCCAGCAGCCGGGAGACGTATATCCAGGTGCGCGCCACATCGGTGTACTTGAAGCCGTGGCCGCGCAGCAGGGCGTCCGCGCGCTGGAACATCTCCGCCGCCTGATCAGGGGCATCGGCGGGCGAGCCCGCGCTGCCACCGAGGCCGTTGAGGTCGGCCAGGTAGAGCAGCCTCACCCCGGGGCCGGTGAGCTCGCGGCCCACGGCCTGGCTCCCCTGGCGCACGGTCTCGCAGGTCAGGTCCGCGGTCTCCCGCCGGGCAACCCCGGTGATCTGGACGCCAGCCAACATGCCCCCCGCGGCTGGCGGATCCCCCACCATGGTCACCGGCCCCTGCGCGTCGAGCCCATGGTCACGCCAGCAAGACTCCCGCCTTTGGAGGAGCGCGCCGCTCTCCGAAACCTCACCGTAGATCTTCTCCTGCAGCACATGGACGTCGAGCCTGCGCAGGGCCTGGGCCGCGTCCTTGAGCGCCCGCGCCGCCGCGCCGTGGGTGTCGCAGGGCTCACGGGGGATGACCGTCAGGTGGACCAGGGGGAAGTCACGGCCGGCCTGGTGAGAGTAAATGTCTGAAGATTCCGTGCTGTTCCGGGCTGGCAACATGGCCCAAAGATAGCATTACAGCCCTGTGACGCTACATTTACATCCTGAGCCTTGACCGATAACCTGCAACCAACCCATGCGCATGGATAGCTACCCCTCTTGAGAGCCTCCCAACAAATTCGCTCCGCGTCGCCGGCATCGCCGATCCATCCCCGCTGCCGGTGTTCCGCCGCAAGACCGGTATCAACAAGTACAGGAGCTTGCGGCGCGCCTTGGCAGCGGGGCGCCTCCGCGCGCCGGCTCGGTCCGGAATTTGTGGGAGGCTCTTGAGACGCCTGCTCCACCTGCTGGTCTGGGGAGCGGCCCTCGCCCTCTATGTTCTGGGGCCGTACCGCTTTGGCCGGATCCTGGCCCTCGACTTCGAGGCGCTCATCATCAACCTGAGCCAGGACTACAGCCCCATGCAGGCCGCGCCCTGGTTTGCCAGCCGCGACTGGGTGCCGGCGGGGAAGCTGCTGCTCTGGCTCGGGCCCCTGCCCACCACCCTGCTGGTGGGCGCCCGGGTGGGCTACCGGCTGCTGCGCAAACCCCTGGACGGGGCCAACCCGCTGGCCCGGCTTCCCGGCCGGGCGCGCGTGCTGCTCATGATGCTGGCCCTGCTCCCGCTGGTGGCGGCCTGCTTCCCTTTTGTCCTGGCACTGTCAGTTTGGGTCTCGGTCGAGGCGTACGCCTGGATCCAGTGGTACCGCCACGTGGATCCGGCCATGGCCTACATCCGCGAGGTGGTCCCCCTGGCCGCCATGCCCGGGGCCCTGCTCCTGAGCTGGTGGGCGGTGAGCCGGGCGCTTCGTCCCGGGGAGGTTACGCCGTGGCGGGCACGTCCCGGCTGGCGCAAGGCCCTCACAGTGGGCGGGGCCCTGGCCGCGCTGCCCGTGCTGGCCGCGTTCGGCGCGGTGGGGACCGTGGCCGCGCTGCATGGATCCAGGGTGGCCGCGGCCCCCGGGCGGGCCATCTTCGAGGAGCAGTGCGGCGGCTGCCACGACCTGGCCCTGTCGCTCTACTACATCAAGACCCCGGCCGAGTGGCGCCGCACCGTGGAGACCCAGGTCAAGGAGGAGGGGGTCCCCCTGACCCGGGAGCAGCAGGACGATGTGCACGCCTTCCTCAGCGGCATGCGCTCTTTCTCCGACGGGTGGACCTTCCGCACGCGCTGCCAGCGTTGTCACCGGAGCACCTCGGGCTGGGAGGACCGCACGCGCGAGGACTGGGCCTCCATCGTGGAGCGTGTAGCCCGATATTCGCCCTACTACTACCGGCCCGATGTGCGGGGGCAGCTGCTGAGCCACCTGTCCCGAACCCACACCGACAGCGAGGGCCGGCTCGGTCAGGAGCGCGCGGCTTACAAGAGCTTCCGCGAGGTGGGGGAGCGGTGCGGCTCGTGCCACGCCCTCTCCATTGAGAAGGAGCGGTATGAGGAAGCTGGCCTGGGGAAGATCCAGGCGCTGGTCCGGCGCATGAGCGGCAAGATGGCCCACGCCCTCACCGTGGAGGAGCAGCAGGCCCTGGCCATCACCTACCGCGCTCTGCTCCGGGATCCCAAGCTCATGTCCCGGCTCTTCCCCCACGACCGGCCCGCCGAGGACAAGGTGATCAAGTGGTGAGGCGCAGATCCTGGCGCTGGATAGCTGCCCTGATCCTGATTTGCCTCACGGCGGGGTGCGCGGATGGAGAGCGGCCCCTGGAGCCGGGGACGTTCCGGTTCTCCTCGGACCTGCAGCCCTTCACCTGGTCCGTGACCGCCCGGGAAGTGTCGCCGGGGCTGGACGTGATGCCTGGCCAGGAGTGGTCCTTCGCCTACGAGCTGCGGGCGGACCTGCGCCGGCACAGCGAGCGGTACGGCGCCTTCACCCACCTGATCCTGGCGGCCCAGGGCTTCCCCGAGCATGACGCGCGGGGCTTCTACCAGTCCGGCGCCTCCACCCTGGCGGTGAGCAGCAACGCCACGGCCACCGGGGTGCCGGTGGAGCGGTTCAACGGCTGGCCCAAGCTGCGGCTGCTCCACGGCCGGGACGGCTCGCCCATGGAGGGCGTGGCCGAGCTCCCTCTACCCGCCGGCGGGGTGGCCGCGCGCCATGACTTCTCGGGGCGCCTCAAGGTGAAGCTGCCCCCCACGGCGCCGCGCGGGCACTACCGGGTGCGGGTGATGGTCTTCGCCCGGGTCAAGGGCGTGGCCAACCCGGTGCTGCTGGAGAACTACGGCGACAACTCCAACACCCAGGACGAGCAGATCTTCCCCCTGGTGGCCGTCGGCAAGCCGGCGGCGCCGCGGTTGCCCTGGGTCATCCTCACCAGCCTGGGCCAAGCCGGAGACGACGGCGACGGGCCCACGGTGTACCGCGGCCAGCCCGGGACCCTGCCCCGGGAGGAGCAGGGCGAGGTGATGTTGTGCGGCAGGTCTGGCTTCGTCACCGAGCTCATCATCCCGCCCGGCGCCTACCCGGTGCGGCCGCGCTTCCCCACCATCTTCCCCTACGCGGCCATGCCCCCGGTGGAGGGCGGGCTCGAGGTGTTCCCCGACCAGGTGAACCACCACCTGCGCCTGGACCGTGGCGCGGTGTCCTGTTCGCTCAAGGGCCCGGGCCAGGGCAAACCAATAGACATGGGCCGACGCCGCATGACCGGCGCGGGCTTCGCCGGCCCGGAGCTGGAGCGCGGGGGCTTCCACCTGGACCTGCGCCAGACCGGCCGCTACCAGATCATGCTCCGGGGCCACATCGAGGACACGCAGGGGCGCAAGCTGGTGGGGGGCGGCACCTACGACGTGAACGTGGCCCTGCCCCTGACCTTCTCCACCTCGTGCAAGCCGGGCGCGTCCTTCCTGGTGGGCAGCCGCTACCCGCCCAAGGTCAACGTCATCCCGCCGTTCCCCGCCGAGGTGGAGATCGTCGTGGAGTTCCTGCCCGGCTCGAATCCCGCGCGCAAGCGGCGCTGGGTGGGCAAGGGCAAGGCCAACCGCTTCGGCCACTATGTGACCGGCGACAAGCCCCCCATGGCGCTGGACGAGCCCGGGGAGTACCGCAGCCGGGTCACCGCCCGCTACCGCGACGGGGCCGGCCGCCTCTGGATGGGGCAGCAGGTTTCGGTGGGCGTGGTGGCGCCCAGGGAGCCCGGGGCGCTGGAGATCCACGGCACCCGCTCGTTCCCCTACGACTACAAGGTGGGCAAGCCTTACTACGGCGGGGTGAAGCGGTTCGCCGGGCGCAAGCCCCTGACCCGCGGCTTCATGCCCTTCCGCCCCTCGCCGCTGCCCGACATCTTCGCCCAGTACGATCCACGGGACACCCTGTTCATCTCCTCCTCCGGCTTCGACGAGAGCATGGTGGAGCCGCACATAACAGCCGCGGTGAAGGACAAGGACCTCTCGGCCAGGTTGCTGGCCGCCAACCGCATGGCCTCGGTGGCGCCGCCCCCATTGCTGCAGCCCCGGCGTGACAGCTGGCTCTACCTGCGCGACGTGACCCAGGTGTCAGCAGATAGCGCAGCCTGGTTCCCGGCCGACGCCGCACACGCCGACGAGCTCCCCCTGCGCTCGGTGGGCCGCGGGGCCCTGCACCCCTTCGCCTTCCCGGCGGAGCGGGCCGTGGAGGCTTACATCTATCTCGGCGTGATCCGGCCCGGCTTCCCCGTACTCACCACGGCCTTCCAGTCCGAGGCCCTGGGCCTGTACTGGCTCGCCTCGCCCAACCCCTTCGGCTACCACGTCAACGCCTCGCCCAACGGCGACCTGGCCGGCGACGTGTACCGCATCATGGCGGGGGCGGTGGTGCGCGACCTGAAGACCGGCAAGAACTACTACGACGCCTACAGCGCGCCCATCGCGGTGACCCCGCCCGAGGGCGCGGCCAACGGCATCCTCCCCCCCGGGCGCCGGCCCATCGTCAGGACCCGGGACCGGGCCCACAAGATCTTCCTGGCCACCGACACCCACGACGCGCTGGAGGTGGGCGAGGACATGCGCTTCGGAGGGCTGGTCTTCCCTGCCATCCGCGCCCATGTGAGCTGGACCGTGACCAAACCCTCCGGCGAGGTGGTGGTGTTCAAGAGCCAGGCGAGCCGCTTGGGCGGGGTGCACGCGGGCCCCCTCCCCACCACCGAGCCCGGCATCTACCGCATCAAGACTCTGGTCACCCACGGCGAGCTGCGCGGCGATGTGGTGGGCACGCGGGACGGCTCCTGGTGGCACGCGGTGCTGCCCGCGCAGGACCTCCCCCTGCTCAAGACGCCGCTGGCCGGGCGCACCACGGTGGAGCCGCGGCAGACGGTGAAGCTGCCCATCTCCTGGCCAGCCTCCCTGCGCAAGGTGAAGCTGAGCTACGGCGTGCTCATGCCGGGCCAGGTGCTGGACCAGGGCGAGGCCTCGCCGGCGGGGCAGACATGGGAGTACCGGTTCAGCCCGGTGCAGCGGGCGGTGCAGTTCCCTAACATCGATGTGCGCAACTTCGGCACCGGGGAGTGGGACCTGGCCGACACCATCGTCTTCCAGTTCTTCCTCCAGGCGGAGGACGGGCAGGGCGTCAAGGTGTACGACGCGCTCCGGATCGTGCTGCGCGGGGAGACGCTCTACAATTACGAGGCGCTCATGTCGGGCGGCGGTGGCCACCCGGGGGGTGTGAAGCGGTGAGGCAGGCGGGTAGGCTCCGGTCTACTTGACGAGCGTATTGAAAAAGACACGGTCGGGGTGGCCAAGATTGGAGCAGGCGAGATCGAGGTCTCCGTCGTCATCGATATCGCCGACAGCGATCATGGTCGTCAGGGTGCCGTCGATTCTGAGGCCGGAGTCGGTGAACTTCCCCTTCCCATTGTTCAGGTAGATTCTGTTCTTTCCCTCGTTGGCCGTTATCAGGTCCTGGTCGCCGTCCCTGTCCATGTCCGCGGCCGTGATGCCGTAGGTGTACAGGGTCCCGAGCTTGTGGCCGGTGTCGCTGAAGTTACCCTTGCCGTCGTTTCGGAACACCAGGTTTGCGTTGTAGGCGGAGCCCTCCGGCGCGCCTGCGATCCCTGCCCCGATGTCCAGGTCTCCATCTTGATCCATGTCAAAGAGGACGACCCTGGAGGTCCACTTTGAACATAGCTTCTGGCTGGTGCTGGTGAGGGTTCCCTTGCCGTCATTCTTGTAGATGATCACGTTGGGTGCGGCCGTTCCGCCGGGATGCACGCCCTTGTTTGAGCCGACAACATCGTTATCACCGTCGCCGTCGAGATCGCCGATGGCGAAGCTCAATGTATAGAGCGTGTTGCTCAATGTGCTCAGCTTCTTGAAAGCGCCAGCGCCGTTGTTGGAGAAGATGATATCGGCCTTGCCGTAGTAGCCGATGATGAGGTCTCCGCTGCCGTCCCCGTTGAGATCACCCAGGGCGACGGCCACGTCCGTGGAGCGCTTGAACCCGGAGTCCGAAAAGGCGCCTTTGCCGTTGTTGAGGAACAACTTGTCGCCGCCGACCAGGTCCAGGTCGCTGTCCCCGTCCACGTCGTACAGCGCCGAGTGGGTAATGCGTGCCTTGCTTGGGGGGTTTACAGTGGCCGCCTTGAAGTGCCCCTTGGAGTCATTGATGAAGACGCGGTTCTCCTTGTTCTCGACGCCAAAGACCAGGTCGAGGTCGGCGTCACCATCCAGATCCCCCATTGAGACGGACCAGGTCCGAGCCTTCGCAAAGGTGTCCGTGGACGGGGTGAACCCGAGCTTCCCCTTCTTCACGCACGCGCCCTTGTGACAGAACGTGCTGCCCTTGCACGGCCCCTGCAATTTGTACCCGGAGCCATCACTGGTGCAGGTATAGACGTCGTTCCCGTTGCATTTGCCTTCACCGGGCTTGCAGATTGGTCTCGGCAGATCTGGAGGCGCCATGTCCTTGCTCAGGTCGACCGAGGCCTCGGGGCTGCTATCAACAGGGTGAGTTGTTATGTCCCAGGGGCGACTATCAACAGAGTGAATCGTCGTGTCCACACCGCTGTCGCGAACAGGGATAACGGCCCTGCCCGGGTGGCAGGTCTGCGTTGCGACTGCCAGCAGGAGAATTGTTAACAACCTTGATCTAGGCAGGTTCTTCATCGCTGGAAAGGTCTAGTATCAGCCTCCCCCTCCACGAAATCAAACATGGCCAGGTTAGCCGTCCGAGCGCCAGGCGGGCGAGCGCTCCCGGAGCAGGGCCTTCACCTCGTCCAGCAGCTCCGCCCGGCTCTTCTGCATCAGGACTCTGCCCCTCCTCACGTAGATGTGGTCGATGACCTGGCCGCCCCGCGCCTCAACGCGGCGCCTGAACTTGGCGAACTCGTCCTCCTTGAAGCGGCTGTTGAAGGTGTTGAAGAGCACCACCTTCTTGCCGGACAGGTCGCTCTGCTCCACGAAGGTCCAGAGCGGCGGCGCCGGCCGGAAGAGCCACACCGGCGCGCCCAGGAAGATGAGCCGGTACTGACGCAGGTCCAGCTCGCCGGACTTGATGGGCGTGTCGCGGCCCTTTCGAGCGTCGTTGGCCGCGTTGCGCCAGCCGGCGAAGTCGAGGGTGTAGACGTCCGACCCGATGTGGTGGATGTGGGCGCGCTGGTGCCGGGCGATCTCCCGGGCCATGGCCTCGGTGTTGCCCGAGCGCGAGTAGTAAACCACCAATGTGTCGGCCGCGCCGGCGGGGGGAGCGTACGGTTCGCTCGGGACGTAGGTCCTGTCCTTGTACAGCACCAGGCCAAAGACGCCCGCCCCGCCCATGGCGGCCACGGCCAACGCGGCCAGGATCCAACGCCAGCGGCGCGGTTTCTTCTCTTCACCCATGCGCTGGATTGTAGACCACGCCGTGGCCCCGACGGTGGGCAACATCTTGCTGGATCATCGGAGCGAAGCGGCTAGACTTTTTTCCATGCAATCCAAAGGCAAGACTGTGGAGGCGTACCTGGCGGCCCTGCCCGCGGATCGGCGCGAGGCCCTGCAGGCGGTGCGTGAGGTGATCCTGGCGAACCTGGACGGCGGTTACGAGGAGGGCATGCAGTACGGCATGATCGGCTACTACGTGCCCCACAGCCGCTACCCGGACGGGTACCACGCCAAGCCCAAGGAGCCGCTCCCCTTCGCCTCCATCGCCTCGCAGAAGAACCACATGGCCATCTACCTCATGTGTGTCTACGGCGACGAGGCGGAGGGCGACTGGTTCCGTAACGCGTGGGCCGCCACGGGCAAGAAGCTGGACATGGGCAAGAGCTGCGTGCGCTTCAAGAAGGTCGAAGACCTGGCCCTGGACGTGTTGGGTCAGGCCATCCGCCGGGCGCCGGTGGACGCGTACATCGCCAACTACGAGGCGGCCACCGAGCGGCAGCGCGGGCGCAAGAAGAAGGGGAGGGCCATGAAGAAGAAGGGCGCGGGAAAGAAGAAGCCCACCCAGACCATCAACAAGATCTCCAGCGCAAAGGTCAAGGAGGCCACGGGCAAGGGCTGGGACCAGTGGATTGCCTTTATCAACCGCAACGGCGGCGCGGACCTGGACCACAAGGGGGTGGTGGCCCTGCTCAAGGGGAAGGGGAAGCTGGCCAGCGCCTGGTGGCAGCAGATGGTCACCGTGGGCTACGAGTACGCAAGCGGCCGCCGCGTCACCGGCGAGACCGCCGACGCCGGGTATCAGGTGGGTGTCCAGAAGGTGATCCCCATGGGGCGGCGCGCTCTGTGGGAGCTGCTCACCAGCAAGGACGGGCTCAAGCTGTGGCTCGGCTCGGTGCGCAAGTTCTCCCCGGAGCCTGGCGCGCGCTACAAGGCCCTGCGCGGGCCGGGCGGCGAGATCCGCACGGTGAAGACCGGGGAGCGCCTGCGGCTGACCTACCAGAGGCCGGGCCGGGACGCGCCCACCACCCTTCAGCTCAGCCTGAGCTGCCCACGCAATACGAAGACCCGCACCACCCTCCGCTTCCACCATGAGAAGCTCTCCTCACCCGACGAGCGAGAGGAGATGCGGGTGCACTGGAAGGGGGTGTTGGAGGAGCTGAAGGAGGTCGTGACGTAGGGGACGCTACTGCGCCCCGCACCCTTTCGCCCGGCCTAACCCAGCCTGTTGAGCGTCCAGTCGCGGACGGCCTGGCCCGCCGAGCTGATCTCACCCGCCACGAAGGGGAGCCCCGCGTTGCGTACTGAGCGCACCTTGTGCTGCGCAAGCAACCCCAGGCGCTGCAGGTCAGTGGCGTTGGTCCGGGCCCCCTTTGGCAGCACCCGCAGCATCTGCCCAATCTTGGCGATGGCCTCCAGGGCGTACTGCATGTCGGACCGGGTGTGGGCCGCGGTGATGTTGCAGCGCAGGCGCTCGCCGCCCGGCTCCACCGCCGGTGTGACGAAGGGCATCATCATGATGTCCCCGCCGTGGAACAGGTAGGCGCCGAACTTCATGGTCAGCACCTCGTCCCGCAGGAAGATGGGCGTGATGTGCCCCTCGCTGTTGCCCAGGTCAAAGCCGAGATCGTTGAGGCCGGCGCGGAAGAAGTCGCCGTTTTCGTGCAGCTGCCTGATGTGCCGCGGCTCGGTCTCGATGATCTCCAGCGCCTTGAGCGCCGCGTTCACCTGGGCCACGGGCAGGGTGGCCGAGAACATGAAGGCGCGCGCCTTGAGCATCAGGTACTCGATGATGGGATCGTCGGCGCAGACGAAGCCGCCGATGCCGCCGAATGACTTGGAGAAGGTGCCGATCAGGATGTCGATCTCGTCGGTGATGCCGTGCAGCTCACCCACGCCCCGGCCGGTTGGCCCCAGGGCCCCCAGACCATGGGCGTCGTCCACCACCAGGACCGCGTTGTACTTGCGGCACAGCTCGGCCATGTCAGCCACCGGGCCCATGTCTCCGTCCACCGAGTAGTACCCCTCGGCCACCACCATCTTCTTGTCATGCTCGGCTGTGCGCAGGCACTTCTCCAGCAGCTTCATCTTGTTGTGCTTGAAGAAGCGCACCTCCATCTCCGGCTTCTCCCCCAGGGCCAGGAACATTCCCTCCATGATGGAGGCGTGGCACAGGCGGTCCAGGATCACGGTGGTGTCGTTGTCCAGGAAGGCGCTCAGCGTGCCCACCAGCGACTGGTAGCCGGTGGTGAAGGTCATGCACGCCTGGTAGCCGAGCCAGCGGGCCAGCCCCCGCTCCAACTCCTCGTGGCGCACGGAGGTGGCCTGGGGCCGCGCGCTGCCCAGCCCGGTGCCGTACTGGTCGATGCCCGCCTTGGCCGCCCGCATGACCCGCGGGTCCAGGGAGAGGCCGAGATAGTCGTTTGAGGTGAAGTTGACGTAGCTCTTGCCGCCCACGTTTACCCGGGGGCCGACGCCCCGCTGAGGGCGGAAGAAGGGCCACGCCTTGGCCTCCTTTACCTCGTCAAGCCGCTTGAGGAAGTCGCGGGTCTTGTCGTGCAGCCAGCTCACGGGACACTCCTAAGGTTCAGGGCGCCATGGTAGAGAAACCCGCGCGGGGGTCAAGTAGACGCGGCATCTTGCCGCGTGGATCAGGAAACTGACGCCCTATCTCACCCAGAGGGTGCCGTCCTTGCCGCCGGCGTACTTGCAGCCCATGCCGGGCCGGCGGACGCTGGTGGTCTGGTAGTACTGGTAGCCGCAGAAGTTGTGCGACGCGGAGTACTGGCCCGTGACGAAGACGCCGCAGTCCAGGTAGCAGACGGGGAAGCTCGCGATGGGCTGGTTGAAGCCGCTGGTGGGCGAGGAGTAGCTGGCCCGGTTGGCGTATGAGTAGGAGGCCCCGGCGCGCAGGTCGATGTTGATGCCCGAGACGTTGACGAAGATGTTCGCCGCGCCGGGGATGTTCATCCAGGCGCGGTTCGTCTTGATCTTGTTGATCAGGGCGTCGGCGTACTTGGCCGTGCTGCCCTGTGACGGCGAACTCACGGTGCCGATGGCCGAGGCGGTGGAGTGGCCCGTGCTGTTGGAGCGCACCCGGGCCACCAGGGTCCAGCCGCCGCCGTAGCTGCTCATGTTGCAGTACGCCGTGAAGGCGGAGTAGCCGCTGGGCCGGATCCAGTAGGTGCCCGTGCCGTAGCTCGAGCTGTAGGCCCGGATGGCCGCGCAGGAGCCGAAGCTGCGGCACTTGCCGCTGACGCACCAGTTGCCCAGGCAATCGCCGGTGGTCTTGCACTGCCTGGCATCGGAGCATTTGGGGCATGTTCCGCCGCCGCAGTCGATGTCGGTCTCCTTGCCGTTCATGACCTTGTCGGCGCAGGTGGGCGCCGCGCACTTTCCGCCGGTGCACACGCCGCTGACGCAGTCGGTCTTCACCTTGCACATCCTGGCGTCCACGCACTTGGGGCATGTTCCGCCGCCGCAGTCGATGTCGGTCTCCTTGCCGTTCATGACCTTGTCGGTGCAGG
>CAZCFB010000001.1:8044-108998 GCA_964497805.1 uncultured Kofleriaceae bacterium | reverse complement strand
CTTGTCGGTGCAGGTGGCTGCCTGGCAAACGAAGTTTACGCACACGCCGCTCAGGCAGTCGGTGCTCGCCTTGCACTTCTTGGTATCGGCGCAGGCCGGGCATGTTCCGCCGCCGCAGTCGATGTCGGTCTCGGCTCCGTTCTGCACGTTGTCTGTGCAGGCGGCCGGCACACACTTGCCACCGGTGCAAACAGCGCTGATGCAGTCAGTGGGGGCCTTGCACTTCTTTGTGTCAGCGCACTTTGGGCATGTGCCGCCACCGCAATCCACGTCGGTTTCGGCCCCGTTCTGCTTGGCGTCCGTGCAGGTGGGGGGCGGCATGTCGGGCACGAGCATGTCAGGCGGGAGCAGGTCCGGCACGATCATGTCCGGCGCGGTCGCATCCGGGACCGCCGCATCGGACACGGCGCTGTCCGAGTAGGGGCCGGTGGTCTGTTCATCGCAAGCCGCGAGGCCAAAGACGATGAGGAAAGAAAGGGCAAAGGTACGGCGGAACATCGAATGCATGAGGACTCCTTAAATTGCACAACCCAGGTGTAATTTTAGAGGCTGCGATGGTGCGGCGGATGCAAGCTGGCTGACACTCCGGCACAGGCAGCTTGGGGGGCGCTGCCAACCTGACATGCAGGGACCCTCCAGGGGCCTCTTTTGGCCCGATCTCGGCGTCCACGGCCTGGCATTGCCATTGCACTGTTCGTGCGAAGCATCCGCAGGAGGCGCGAAATGGAGCAAGCAACGAGGACCCGCTGGCAAACCCTGGCCCACCGCTGGTTCGTCCAGTACAACCCGCTCTACCTGGTGAGCGCCGCCATGGTGCTCGTGGGGGTCTTCCTTATGTCGCGGGGGTTGAGCCGCACCGAGGGGCTCATGGCCGAGCTGTGGCTCACCGGCGTAACCGAGCTGTACCAGGTGCTGCTCATCGGCGGCGCCGCCCTGCTGTACCGCGTGGGCCAGCGCAGGCCGGCCGTGATGCTGGCTCTGCTCGAGGCGGTCTACCTGGGGGACCTCACCTTCCAGACAGGGGTCTCTCCCCTGCTCGGCACGGTGGGCGTCGTTGCCTCGGCGGCCTGGTATGCGCTCTTTTTGATCAAGCTGCGCACCCTGGCCTGGGCCGTGCGTGTGGAGGTGTCGTGGTCCACCTGGTTGCTCATCTCAACGGGAGGCGCGGTGCTCACCGTGACGCCCCACCTGCTTTACGCCACGGGCAAGGACGCCAACATGCAGCTCCTCGCGGCGTGCGCCTTCGGGCTCAGCGCGGGCTGGCGTTGGTTCGGCGGGGGGCTACGTTCCCTGGAGACCCTGGACGCGTGGGGGCGCACCGTGGTGCGTCGGGTCCAGTGGGTGGGGTGGCAGGTGTGGGGCGCGCTCCTGCTGGGGCACATGTTTTGGTGGTGCGGGGAGCACAACCTCTCCCTGGTGCCGGTGCTGGCCGGTGCCCTGCTGCCCATGCTGGCCCACCGCCTGCGCTCGGAGCTGGAGGTGTGGGGCCTGGCCGCCGCCACCCTGGCCGTGGGCCTGTACCACCCCGAGGTGCCGCTCCCCCTGGCCGCCACTCTCGTCGCCTGCGCCCTGAGCCTGCGGGCCTGGCGCGGCCCCGGCTTCGGTACTGAAGCCGGCGAGCCCGAGGCCGCCGCGGACCTCAACCCGTACCGTATGGCTCCATCCTGGGATGAGCCGAGGCCACCCCTGAAGCCCCGCCGGCCCCACTACCCAACCCGGGCCGAGCGCCTGCGCCTGGTGGTGGGAATCCTGTGCTGCGGCTACGCCTCGGTCTTCAGCAGCCTCTGGGCCTCTGCCGGCTGCATCAAGGACATGGCCCCGCTGCCCCTGGACCTTGTCACAGCCCTGCTACTGCTCCTGCTCATCACCCGGGCTCACTCGCGCCTGGCCCTGCTCCCCATGGGCGCGCTGCTGGCCAAGTACGGGGTCCTCCTGGGCGTGATCTTCATGCCGCGCGGGCCCCTGCAGTGGGGCGCCGTGATGCTGACCCTGGGCTTCGCCAGCCTGCTCACAGGGCTGGGGCTCAACTGGCGCTGGCGAGGGGGGCAGGAGCGTACCGAGGGGTGATAATCTACCTGCCATGCTGATCAGCCGCTTCGCCAGGCCAGCCGGAGATCACATCAGGCAGATCCTCCAGCTCATCGAGCATGGCCCCATGCGCCGGAGAGACTGGGTAGAGGGCGGCCCGGTGGTGTTCGAGGGGGCCGCGTATCCTCCCGAGCCGGTAACCGCCCCCTTCACCGGGGAGCAGGTGCTGGGCTACCGCGTTGTGCTGGAAGAGCGCGGCGTGCCCCGGGAGGGTGAGTCCTTCAGCTCCCGTGATGTGTTCCTCGACGCCACCGAGATCAACCCCTTCTCGGTGGGTACCTCCGGCGGGCCGGTGCTGGTCTATCCTGAGCGGTCCATCCTGGCCGGGCCCAGCATGCAGGTGGAGGACGAGCATGTGTACGATCTGCTCACGCCGCCATTGCTGGAGCTCATCGGCCGCGCTGGCCTGAACGGCACCATGGCCAGCGCCCGTCGCCTCTGGCTCACCCTCTGCACGGTGCCCCTCGACAAGGAGGTGCTCATGGTGGGCGCCGCCGGACGGGGTGACCGAATGATGCCCGGCACCGGCGGCTACCGCACCCCGCCCAGCCTCGAGAGCGCCATCCGAGATCTGCCCGAGGTGGGCCTCTTCATCTCGGGCTACCACCGCGCCGATCTGCCGGCCTTCCTCCGCACCAAGGAGGGCAAGGTGTTGATGCCCCGCCACGGCAAGACCCCCAAGGAGGGCGACGTCCCCTACTTCTGATCAGCCTTGCCCCTCCAGGGTGAGCAGGGTGATCTCAGAGGCGCTGCCCACGCGCATGGGCGGCCCCCAGAAGCCGGTCCCCTCGCTGACGTAGATCCAGCTGCGGTCCATGTGACGGTGGAGCCCGCGCACGTACGGCTGCTGCAGCTTGACCAGCGCGCCCCACGGCATGATCTGGCCGCCGTGGGTGTGGCCGGTGAGCACCAGGTCCGCCCCGTGCTTCGCCGCCTCGTCGGCCACGCGGGGCTGGTGGGCCAGCAGCAGCACCGGCCTGTCCTCGGGGCGGTCAGCCAGGGCGCGCGCCACGTCCGGCCCGTGCCCCGGCATCACGCGGCCGCCGTCATGGTCGTCCACCCCGGCCACCTCCAGCGCGGCCCCGCCTCGGGACACGGTGACCCGCTCGTTGCGAAGCACGCGCATGCCACAGGTCTTGAGGGCCTCCAGCCACCCGGGCAGGTCGTGGAAGTACTCGTGGTTGCCCGTGACAAAGAAGACGCCGGACCGCGCGCGGAGCCGGCCCAGAGCCGCCACCTCCTGGCGGAGCATGTCCGGCCCGGTGTCGGCCAGGTCGCCGGTGATGGCGATGATGTCCGGTCGCAGCTCGTTGCACCGCGCCACCACCTTCTCCAGCCAGGGCCCGCGCCGCATGGCCCCAAGGTGGAGGTCGGTGAGCTGAACGATGCGCAGCCCGGCCAGGTCGCCAGGCAACCCCGGGATCGGGACCCGGACCCGGCGGAGGATGGGCTGGCCAATGCCGCGCCACACCCCGCGGGCGGCCGCCGCCATCACGCCTCCGAAGACCACCCCCGCGGCCAGGCGCGCCAACAGCAGCCGCCGGGCCGGATCCGTCACAAGGGGCTGCCCCGCCGCCTTGCCCGCCACCCACGCTCCCCCGCGCACCAGGTCAACGACGATGAGCCCGAAGAAGAGCATCATCATGACCCCGAGCCAGATGTAGAGGGGGTAGAGCAGGAACCGGCCCGCCTCCGGCGAGACGTACCGCGTGATGAAGAAGGAGGCCGGGAAGCAGAACACCAGGGCGGCCAGGGTGAGGCGGGCCACGGCAAACCAGGGCGCGGGCAGGGCAGGGGCCACCACCAGGCGCCGGTAGAAGTAGAAGTGCACCCCGCCCACGATGAGCAGGGCGACGGTGAAGAAGACGGCGAACAGGTACCAGCGAGGCATGGGGTGGAGAGTTTACCTCAACTTGTTTGGCCCCAGCTGAAACCTCAGGGTGTCACCATTTTCAGGCGGGTCGCCACATAAGTTACTGAGTCCAAGAAAGCGGAACTCCTCGGTTGGGAGTTCAAAATATTCATGCAAGGGATCCGGACCGCAGCGGGGATCATGGACGGTTGCGTACACTATTGGCTTGTTCTTTTTCTGGCGGCCAGCGCGGGCACAGCGATCATCTGCGCCATCCTGCTCTGGCGGAAGCTGGGCGAGGTCAGGCGCACGCTGGCCCGGGAGCGGGAACAACGCCTTGAGGTGGAGGCGGAGCGGGAAGGGTTGGTCCTTCAGCTCCAGCAATCCCAGAAGATGGAGGCGGTGGGCCGGCTGGCCGGCGGCGTGGCTCACGACTTCAACAACATCCTCACCGTCATCAACAGCTTCGCCGACATCATTCACGGAGAGATGGAGGAGGGCGACATCCGGCGCGATGATCTGGGCGAGATCAGAAAGGCCGGGGCGCGGGCGGCCTCGCTCACGCGGCAGCTGCTCGCCTTCAGCCGGCGGCAGGTCCTGCAGGTGGAGATCCTCGACCTGAACAAGGTGGTGGCCAACATGGAGAAGATGCTCCATCGCCTCCTCGGGGAAGATATTGAGCTGGTCACCCTGCCGCAGCTGAGGCTGGGGCGGGTCAAGGCGGACCCGGGGCAGGTGGATCAGGTGCTGTTGAACCTGGCGGTCAACGCCAGGGACGCCATGCCCGGCGGCGGAAAGATCACCGTCGAAACCAGAGATGTTGAGCTGGACGAGGCCTTCGCCGGGACCCACCTGGATGTGGATCCAGGCAGCTACGTGCAGATCTCGGTGTCTGACACGGGGCAGGGAATGGACGCGGCCACGCTGGGCCAGGCCTTCGAGCCGTTCTTCACCACCAAGAAGCGGGGTCAGGGCACCGGGCTGGGGCTCTCCACGGTGTACGGCATCGTCAAACAGAGCGGCGGGTGCATCGGCATTTACAGCGAACCCGGGCACGGGACCACCGTGAAGATCTACCTCCCCAGGGAGGATCGCCCCATGGCCGTCAAGCCGCGGCGGGCCACCTCCGAGCTGCCGGGCGGGTTCGAGACGATCCTGGTGGTGGAGGACGAGGAGCAGGTGCGCAAGCTGGTGGCGCGGGTGCTCACCACGGCTGGCTACCAGGTGCTGAGCGCGGCGTGCGGCGAGGAGGCGCGCGGGCTCATGGAGCGGCAGGCGGCGATGGTGGACCTGGTGCTCACCGACATGGTCATGCCGGGAATGAACGGAAGGGAGTTGGCGCGGATTCTGTGCCGGGAGTACCCGGAGGTGAGGGTGCTGTACATGTCAGGCTACACCGACCGCAGCGTGCAGGAGCTCGGCGATCTGGAGCCTGGCACCCACTACCTAAGCAAGCCGTTCGCCTCCCGGGACTTGAAGCAGAAGGTGCGGCAGGTGCTGGACGAGGTGGCCTGACCGGTCCGGATCAGGGGTTCCGCCTGACAAGGAACAGCAGCAGGAGCAGGGCGCCGCTCCAGGGCAAGGACCCGGCGCCGCCGCCAGCCTGGCAGTCGCAGCCGGTCTCGTGCCCCCCCTCCTCCTCCTGGGCCCCGGCGTCACCCGCGCCCTGATCCGCCCCGGCGCCGGTGTCCGCCTTGGCGGCCTTGTCGCCGGCGGTCAACCTGTCACCGATAACGTCGGGTGCGGAGACGTCTGGCCCCGCCCCGGCCTTGTCCGCGACCTGGGCAGCGTCGGGCGGCGAGCCCTTGTCCGGCTGCGGCCCGTGGTCCACCAACACTGCCGCGTCCGGGGGGCCGCCGTCGGGGCCGGCCACGCCCCAGGTCCAGATCTTCACCGCCCCCTTGTTGCCCGCCCGGTCCTTGGCGTACGTCTCGAAGCGGTAGCTCCCCGGGGCGAGGTAGGTGTACTTGATGGTGATCTTCATGCCGTTGGTTGTGGAGCTGCCGGACATGCTCAGGGGCTTGGCCAGGGAGCCGGTGGCCGTGTCGATGACGGAGGTGTAGTTGTCGCAGGCCTGGCCGAAGGTGGGCGGCGGGGTCTTGTAGCTGAAGGAGTTGTCGGTGCAGCTCACCACGAAGGTCACCGAGGAGCTGGAGGAGGTCTTGGGCGGCCCGGAGTGGATGGTGGAGACCGGCGCGGTGAGGTCGTACCAGAAGAGCAGGCTGGTCATGGAGTCGTACTTCTTGGCGTCCTTGCAGCGGGCCACGTACTGGTATCGGTGGTCCTTGACGAGGGAGGCCACCTTGTAGGTGTGGGTCACCTTGATGGGGTCCTTGCTCCCCTTGCCGCACACCGTGTCGGAGAGCTTGACCTCCTTGCCGCTGCCGTAGCCGCCCTTGGTGATGTCGTACACCTCGCAGCGCAGCTCCAGGGGGAAGTCGTCGTTGGGATCGTCGCAGGTCCAGGTCAGGGCCCGCGTCATGTTTCCTCGGCTGAAGATCGACACCTGGGGGTTGGTGGATGCCCAGGTTACCAGCGGCGACTTGGCCAGGGCGCCGCCCGCCCAGAGCAGCATCACGGCCCCTATCAAGCAGGATCCTGACCACTTCATGGCGTGCTCCCTCCTGTGGCTGAACTTCACCATCCTACCACCGGGGGAACCGCGGCCCTGAGGGCCATGTTCAAAAGGCGCGGCACGCTCTCCCAAGGTTTATAATGGGGCCTTAGGAGCGATGCTTGTCACACCCTGACCCGCCACTGATTAGCGCCCGGGCAAAGCGCCCCGGCTCCGCCGCCAGGCCGCCCCTGCGGGTGACGCTCATCCTGGACGAGCTGGATCAGTGGCGCGGCACGGAAACCCACCTGTTCCGTCTCCTGGACAGGATCGACCGCCAGGTCATCGAACCCGCGGTGATCGTGCTGGGCAAGGGCGGCCTGGAAAAGGCATTCACCGGCCTGGGCGTGCCCTTCCAGTGCCTGCCGGTTCCCGCGGTGTTTGCTCCCACCGGTCCCGTGGGGCTGGGCCGGCTGATCAAGCTGCTCAGCAAGGAGAAGCCAGATCTGATCGTCGCCTACCACACCGCCTCGGACCTGCTGGCCCCGCTGGCTGGCACGGCCATGGGCGTGCCGGTGCTCTCCTGCCGGCGCGACATGGGCTTCACGAAGAAGGCGGTGCATGTGCGGATCCAGCGCTACCTGAACCCGCTGCTCGCGGGCATGATTTCGGTATCACACGCCGTGGCCGCCGAGGTGGAGCGCACCGAGGGATTTACCCGGGATCAGAACCTGGTGATCTGGAACGGCGAGGACCTGAAAAAGTTCAGCCCTGGCCCGTCGGAGAGCAGGGGCGCGCTGGGGATCGCCCCGGAGACCACGCTCATCACCTGCGTGGGCGGGCTCTCCGCGGTAAAGGACCACCACACCCTGCTCGCCGCTTTCCGCCGGGTGTCCGAGCGCCGTCCCAACCTGTGCCTCCTCCTGGCAGGCGATGGGCCGGAGCGGGATGCCCTGGAGCGCGTGGCGGCCAGCGTGATGGGGGAGGTGCGCTTCCTGGGCCAGCGCGACGATGTGCCTGACCTTCTGCGCGCGAGCGACATTTACGTACAGACCTCCCTGACAGAGGGCTTCTCCAACGCCATCCTCCAGGCCATGGCCGTGGGGCTCCCGGTGGTGGCCACGCGGGTGGGCGGCAACCCCGAGCTCGTCACCGAGCAGACCGGGGTGCTGGCCGAGGCCGGCGATGGCCCTGGTGTGGCCGAGGAGCTGGACCTGCTGGTGGAGGACCTTTCGCTCCGTCAAGCCATGGGCCAGGCAGGCCGCGCCTGGTGCGAGGCCAACGGCTCGCTGGAGGTGATGACCGCCGCCTACACCGAGGCCTTCCTCAAGGCAATGGACGGCAGCTTCACCGGGAACCCGGGGTGATCCCCGAGGTGGAGGACCGGGCACCCGCGGAGCGGTCCCTGCTGCGCCGCCATGGCCTGCCCCTGGTGCTGCTGCTCGGTGCGTGGCTTGTGCTGCTGGCGGCCCTGCTGCTCAGCGGCGGCGTGCTCGCGGGCGGCGACATCCGCCGCCAGGAGCTGCACTTCTTCCACCTGCTGGGGCAGGCCCTCTCCCGGGGAGAGCTGCCCCTGTGGAACCCATACGTCCTGTGCGGCGTCCCCCACCTGGCCGCCATGGTGGGCGGGGCCCTGAACCCGATCCATATGGCGCTGGCCCCCCTGGGGCCCGAGCTGGCCATCAACCTCGCTGCCTGCCTGCACCTGCTCGTGGCCGCCGTGGGCGCCTATGCCCTGGCCTTTCACCTGTTCCGCAGCGCGCCCGGAGGGTTGGTGGCCGCGGGCATCTACGCCCTTGGCGGTTTCTCAATCATGCACCTTGAGGCCGGGCACCTGGGCCTGCTCGCCTCCTTCTCTCTGGTGCCGCTCCTGCTGCTGGCCCTGGAGCGTTTCCTGGCCGGCGGCCGCGCGAGTGACATGCTGCTGGTTGGATTGGCCCTGGGCCTGTTGGTGCTGTCAGGGCACCCCCAGGTCACCCTGCTCGGCCTGGCGGGGGCGGGCCTGTGGACCCTTTGCCGACTCATCCGCTGGCGACCCAACGGCGCCCCCACCGTGTTCCGGGGCCTGGTGCTCCTGTCCGGCGCCACCCTGCTGGGCGCCCTGCTCTCCGCCATCCAGTGGGCGCCAGCCCTGGCCTACGCCGCCCGGTCTGGCCGCGCCGCGGTGACCGACGCCGCCTTCCATGCCATGGGCGCCGTGGAGCTGCCTGCCCTGGCCCTGACCCTGGCCCCGGGCTCCCTGGGCCCCCGGGCGGTGGCGGTGCCCTGGGAGATGAGCGCCTTCGCTGGCATCACCGGCCTGGCGCTGATCCTTGTCGGCGTCACCACCCGCGGGCGGTTAGCCCCGCTGCTGGGCGCGCTCTTGCTCCTGGTCCTGGTCCTCGCCCTCGGCCCGGTGAACGAGGCGCTGCGGCGGGTGATCCCGGCGCTGGGGCTGTTCCGCGTGCCTGGCCGTTTCCTGGCCCTGGCCACCATCTGGACCATGCTGTTGGCAGCCCTGGCCATGAGCCGCCTGGACCCCCGGCGCCTGCTGCTGGCCCTCCCCGCCGTGCTCTTGCTGGCCGCCCTGGCCGCCATGGTCACCACCGGCCTGCTCGCCGGGGCTTTCTGGTTGGCTGTGTTGCCCCCGCTGGCCGCGGCCGGGCTCCTGTGCGCTTTGGGCCTCACCGGCCGTTTAAAGGTTGAGCAGTTCCGCTGGGCAATTGCCCTGCTGGTCATGCTGGAGCTGGTCCTCTTTGCCGGGCCGCGGCTCCGCACCACCCCGACCGCCAACCTGATCCACCCCGACATCGCCCGGGCCGTGCGCGCTGATCCCCAACGCCGCAGGCTGATGGCGGTGCCCCCCATGGATCTGAACAGTACGGTCCAGGCCCGGGTCCCCGGCATCTCGGGCTACATCCCGGCGGCGCCCGATCGGTTCCGGCGCTACTTCGCGCTGGCCACAGGGAACCCGGAGAACACCCAGTTCGTTCAGTTCATCCCAAGCCGCTTCTCGCCGGCCCTGAGCCACCTGGGGCTGGGGTTTGTGCTCACCGGGTCCCCGGGGAAGATGCCCGACTTCCTCCGGCCCGTGATGAAGCGGGGCAAGCAGACCCTCCATGCGCTCACCTCCCCGCGGCCCCGGGCCCAACTCAGGCGCCAGTTCGTCACCGCCCCGTCGGCGGTTGAGGCGGTGCGCATGGCGGCCAGCGGGAAGGTAGACCTGAAGCGGGCCGCCGTGCTGGAGGGGACGCTCCCCGCGGCAGCGCCAGGTCAGCAGGCCAGCGGCCCCGACCTGATCCGCTGGCTGGACCACGCGCCGGGCAACGTCTCCCTGGAGGTGCGCCTGGAGCGTCCCGCCCTGCTGCTGCTGGCCGATGCTTTTGCTCCGGGCTGGCGGGCCACAAGTAACGGCCGCGCCCTGCCGGTGCTGCCGGTCAATGGCGTGCTCACGGGCCTGAACCTGGGCAAGGGGGCCCACCGGATCCAGCTGGAGTACCGCCCGCGCGAGGTGGCCCGAGGGCTGGCGCTTTCCCTCACAGGGCTGGTCATCCTCATGGGCGGCGCGATCTATCTGAGGGTCCGCCGCCGGCGCCTCGCCTGAGGTGGCGGATCCTCTGACCACCCCGATCCAGGATCTTTTCCGGTAACCGGATAATCGCCTGGCCGGTCGCTTGGCTGCATATGCACCCAACCCCGCGGGATCCTGAGATCCTCGATCTTGGCACGGGCCTTGTATTCCTCCCGCGCAACCAACTCAATTCACAATCAGGAGAGAGGAAAATGAGAGCCCGCACCATTCGTCACCTGTTCGTCGCCGCCCTCACCCTGGCCCTGGCCTTCGCTCTGATTCAGCCGGCCGAGGCCCGCAAAGCCACCTGGTCCAAGACCACCATCAAGGCCAGCAAGGGCAAGGTCAGCGCCTACCAGCGTAAATCCAACGGCACCCGCAGGGCCTATATCAAGACGAACAAGGGCTCGGCCAGGGCCAGCTCCTGGAAGCTGAAGCATGGCGTGAAGGCCTCCTCCGCCTCCATCCGCAACGCCAAGGGCAAGGTCATCGCCTCTCGCCGGGCCACCGTGGGCCGCAACGCCTACACCGTGCGCACCCGCGTGGGCAACAAGACCACCAAGATCCAGAAGAAGGCCAACGGCACCCGCAAGATGACGCGCAAGGGCGGGAACCTGATCGTGAGCAACAGCTCCTGGAACCTCAAGCATGGCGTTAAGGCTTCGTCCACAAGCATTAAAAACAACAAGGGAAAGGTTCTCGCCACCAAGCGCGCAACCGTGGGCAAGAACGGCTCCACCACCCGCACCCGGGTTGGCGACACCCGCACCGTCACCAAGAAGCGCTACAACGCCAAGACCAACACCGCCACTCGCCTTGACGTCCAGACCACCCCGCGCTCCCTGCGCGCCAGGCTGGTCAAGGTCCAGGCGAAGTAGTTCCTACTTCACCCCCGGCCCCGGCCCACCAGCCCTTCCCCCCTGATCCCCTCACCCTACTTGTGAGGCGCCGCCAGCTTCGGGATCCACGAGCAGCTCTCATCCTCCATGCAGACCTCGTCCGGCAGGATCTTGCCGCCGGAGGTGAGGTAGCGCGCCACCAGATGAACCATGAAGGTGTTGTTGTCGAAGGTGGCCGCCGGCTTGGGCAGGATGAAGCCGTGCTGCCCCTTGGGCGCCAGCAGGGGGATCCTCAACGCGGCCAGCCCCTCGGCTGATTTCTTCTGGGCTCGCAGCGGCGCCTTGAGGCGGGGGGCGGTGGGGGCGTGCTTGCCCAGGGAGAAGTTTTCCGGGTCCATCAGGATCTCCTTGCCCTTGAACCGCTTGAGTCGGGCCAGCCCCTCCGTGATGTGATTGTCCAGCAAGACCTGGTTCAGGGGCGCGCCGAAGCGGGGATCGTCCTGCTCAACCGGCACCGCTCCAGAGGCCCGGGCAAGGGAGACGGCGGCGGCCACCGGCACCGTGGTGTCCCCGGCAGAGGCGATGAGCAGAACGTTGGCTCCGGCCTTCACCGCTGGATCGTAGGAGAAGGAGAGCGGGCGCTGGCGAAAATGGGGGGCGTAGTTTATCGGGTCGGCCGGGTCGATGATCATCTGCCCCAGGGCGATCATGCGGCGCAGGTCCGGCGAGTTTCTCGGCAGGCCGTAGCCCCAGGATGGCGCCACCAGCCTGGCCCCGGCCGGATAGGTCACGCCCTGGAAGGAGACCTGCTGGCCCAGCTTGTCCATGGTGACCCTGGGCGTCTTGCTGCCCGCCGGGTACACGGTGAGGCTCAGGGGATCCCCCAGCCGGGCGGTGTCTGCCACCCGCGCCGGCTTGAACCCGTCCTTGCCGGGCTCAAGAGCGAAGGCCACCCGACGCTCGCCCCAGCTCAGGGCGTCTGCCGCCACGGCCAGGCGGAAGCCTCCGTCCTTGGCGGCGTGGGTCACAGCGCGTTCGCCGTTCTTCAGGTTGAGCAGCTCCACGCGATCCCCGGGCTGCACCGGGGAGATCCGGCCCAGGTCCAGCCGCTTGTAGATCAGGCCGGACACCGCCTGGGCCACCAGCCGCACCTCCCCGGGCTTCCCCTTGATGGGCTCGCCCAGGAAGATGGGGCCCATGAGGCGCTGTAGCACCGAGTTGACCACCGCGCCCTGGGTGGAGCGGCGGACGATGTCCACCAGGCCGCCGCCCATGGCCTGGGGTGTCGCGGCAACCACGGCTGGCTCGATGCCCGCCACGATGGAAGAGGTGATGCCGCCCAGGCTGGTGCCCCAGGTGTAGTAGGGAACGCCCGGGCCGCCGATGTCCACCACGCCGTCGGCGTTGAAGTCGCCGGCCAGCTCGTTGGCGCCGTCCCCGTCCAGGTCCTGGCTCATGCCGCGGCTGCCGTCGAAGCCGCGCAGTGCGCGCACCAGCACCATGATGTCCAGCACGGTCTGGCGCAGGTTGTCCCGGGAATTGAACAGGTCGGCCGAGAAGAAGTCGGCCCCGCTCTCGGGCAGGCCATCGGCGGCCGTGTCCCTGGCGCGCCCGGGGTAGACCGCGTCGAACAGGGGGCCCAGCTTGAACAGCTCCAGCCCCAGGCGGACGGTCTTGGTCATGTCCTCGAGGTTCAGGCCATGGGCCACCGCGTCGATGGTGCAGGTGGCCACGCCGTGGCGGGCCAGGTTGCCGGCGAAGGCCAGGGCCTCAAGCTGGGTGGAGGAGTAACCGTGGGCGTACACCGCCACGGGGAAGGGGGCCTTGCCGCGATCCGCCCGGGGCACGGCGCAGAAGAAGGGGATCTTGTGCCGGCCGTAGGTCGCCTCGCCCGTGCGCCGGTCCAGGCGCCAGTGCTCGTCCTCCTGCCCGTCGTAGGTGGCGCGGGCCACGCCGTCGGAGTCCACCAGCAGGTTCGGGCCCTCCACCACGCCGGCGAACATGTATTCGATGTTGTTCAGCGAGTCGAGCACGGCCTGCTTGCCGTCTGCGGTGATCTCCAGGACGCCGGCCTTTATCAGGTCGCCGAAGGCGTTGAGGATGTCGCTGATGGTCTTCACCGGCACCAGGTAGCGGTCCTTGATTGTGTCGCTGCTTGCCAGCTGCGCCCTGACGGCCGGCGGGAACTGGGCCGAGAGGCGGGCCAGGGGGCCATGGCCGTACAGCCCCGCGCGCAGGGCCTCCAGATCCCGGGTGATGGGCTGGGTGGTGAAGCTCCAGGCGAAGGCCACATCCTCCACGGACAGCCCCAGGCCAGGCATCAGGTCGTGCAGGGGGGTGAGCGCGGCGGTCTGCCGGGCGTGGTTCACACCCTGCCAGGGTGAGCGCACTGCCTCGCCGCCCTTGCCGGTGAGGTGGCGGGTGAGGACAACCGCGTAGCGGGTCTCCTGCTCCAGGGGGATCAGGGGCCGCACCACCAGGGTGTCAGTGACCAGCTCGTAGAAGCTGACGAGGTTGTCCACCGGATCACCGCCGGCCGGGTGGACGTTGGGCCGGTCCAGGTACCCGTCCCAGTCGGTGTCCTCGCCCGGGTCCAGCACGCCGTTGCCGTTCTTGTCCTCGTCGGTGGTGTCGAAGACCAGGCTCTGCTGCTTGGCCCTCGGGTCCCGGGACCAGAAGGTGTTGAGCTTGGGCAGCGCCTCGGGGAAGGAGCCCTGGCCCAGGTCCAGTGGGATCCGGCGGCCGTAGCCGGGAGAGGCAGGGTCCACGTTGATCAGGTGCACCGTGTCGTCGGCGAAGGCGCGGTTCTTGTGGTGGCGGGTGATGATGTTGGCCAGGTCCAGGGGCGCGTCGAAGGCCACGGTGATGGCGCCGTAGGTGGAGAAGCCCTCCAGCCTGTTGACCAGGGCGCGGGTTTCACGCTCCCGCACCGTGACCGCGCCGCGCAGGGGGATGTTGAGCCGGCGGCCCGTGGAGGAGGAGGGATCCGCCCGGGTGGCCAGATCGTTGGGGAAGGGGAGCTCCGGAAGGGGGGAGGCGTCCAGGTCCCACACCACCTTTGGGCCGTTGCCGGCAGGGGTGGCGCGCAGGCCTTGTGGGAGCTCACCGCCGCAGCCGAGCATCATGACCAACGAAACAAGCGGGAGGTTCAAGCGGTTCATTTCTGGACCTCCGTTCTGCGGTCAAACCTCCAGGTCAGGGCCACGCGGCCCACGATCTTGTCCATGGACGTGGGGCGGCTGCCGTCTGGCATGGCCAGGGCCTCTCCGGGGAAGAGGTGGGCCCACTGCACGGCCGCGTCAAGGCTCAGCCCCTGGGACAGCTCGAGCCGGTATTCAGCCCCGGCCATGAGCTCCACGCCCAGCTCGCGGGAGGTGCAGAGGGCGCCGAAGTGGTTGGCGTTGTACCCGCCGGTGACGTTGTTGGTGGTGTACGGGTCGGCGAGGTCCGCGGCGGACATGGCCCAGAGCGCGCCCACCCTGAAGGTGACGCCGGAGATGGGCCCCAGGGCCAGGTGGGGCCAGAGGTACAGGGCGTTGGAGACCCTGCCGCCCGAGGGGATATGGCGCACCCCGTGGGGGGCCTTGCCCTGGTGCCTGGCGTCGGCCAGGCGGTCCGCGGCCCGGGCTGAGAGGGCGGCCAGCTGCTCCCGGAAGAGGATCAGCCCCACCCGGTAGTCGGGGTGCAGGTGGGCCTGCCGCACGGTCTCATCGTTGAGATCGTTGTCCCCGGAGGCGAAGCCCAGCTCCACGGTGAAGCGCAGGAGCAGCGCCCGGTGATCCAGAGAGCCGCGCACCACGGCGGCCCCGGCCAGGATGTCCGAGCCCTCCAGCTCGGGCTCGGCGCGGATGCGGCTGGTGCGCCCCACCTCCACGAGCCCCTCGGCCGCGGCCTCCCAGGTCAAGCCCAGGGGGAGCGTCCCCTCGCTCCTGGCGTAGAGGTCGAACACCCCGACCTCCAGGCGCTCGTCGTCCCGGTCCCACTGGGTGCGGTACACCGCGTAAACCCCGGCGGTGTGTTTGCCCGGGTGGAGCAGCAGTGCCGCGAAGGCGTTGATCCCGATGTCCCCCTCCAGGAGGATAGCGTTGCTGTCGCGGAAGACGAGGTCCGCGCCGAGGCCGGCCGAGAGCCAGGGCAGGGGGCGGGTGAAGAAGGCGGCCCGCTCCATCAGGTCGCCCATGCGCTGGTGCCCGAAGGGGGGCGCGCCGTCGCCGTTGTTGGAGATGAGGCCCAGACCCCAGTGGCTAACCTGTTGGCCCACGCGCAGCTCGCCCACGGGCGAGCGCCAGGCGATCATCGCCTCCCGCAGCATGAAGGCCTTCTCGGGGTGGAGCCCGTCCCGCGGCTCCTGTACAAAGCGGGCGCCAAGGTCGGTGGTCTCCCCGGCCAGCTGGCCCGCGAGCAGGTCGGCGCCGAAGCTGGCGCGCAGGGATCCTCGGCGCAGGCTCGCCTTTATCCTCAGGCGCTGCTCCATCCAGAAGGTCTGCCCGGGCCTGGCGCCCGTGGCGTCGAGAGGCATGTCATCCATGCCCAGGGCGAGCACGCGGTATGCCACGCGCCCATCCATCCAGGGATCCTCTTCTGCGCGGGCAGGCGAGGGGGCCAGCAGGATCGCCAACCCCAGGATCGCCGCCGCGGCCCCGGCGCTCCATGCACGGTTTATTGAAGGCATGGCCCATCGTCGCAGATACAGCGCCGTGCGTTAAGATGGCCCCCTGTGTTTATCTGGTTCCTCATCGCGCTCACCCTTGCGGCCCACATCTATCTATGGGCCCGGCTGGTGCGGCCCTGGTTGCGTGGCGTCCGGGCGTGGGCCGCTGCCCTGGGGGTGTTCGCCTCCGCCGTGGGCTTGCCCCTGTTGCTCATCGTGGCCCGCCACGAGACCCCCAACGCCTTCCGCCCGCTGGCGGTGCCGTGTTTTCTGTGGCTCGGCTTTCTGCTGCTGCTGTTGTTGCTGGCCCTGGCCGTGGAGCCCGCCCGGGCAGCCCTCTGGTTGGTCTGGCGGCGCCGGCACGAGGAGGTGGATCTGCCGCGCCGGCGCTTCATCTCCGGGGCGGTGTCAGCGGGGGTGGTGGCCGGGGCGGCGGGAGCCACGGGCATGGGTCTCACCCGCGCCATGGGATCGGAGCGGGTGGTGCGTGTGGAGGCGCCCCTGGCCCGGCTGCCCGCTTCCATGGACGGCTACACCATGGTGCAGCTCAGCGACCTGCACATCGGCACGACCCGCGGCCCGGACTGGCTCGCGGAGGTGGTGGCCAGGGTCAACAGCCTGGCGCCCCGGGCGGTGGCCATCACTGGGGACCTGGTGGACGCCCCGGTGAGCATCATCGAGAGCGAGGTGGAATCGCTGCGGAAGCTCAAGGCGCCGGACGGGATCTTCTTCGTCACCGGCAACCACGAGTACCACTCCGGCGCGGACGCCTGGTGCGACCATCTGGGCAGCCTGGGGCTGAGGGTGCTGCGCAATGAGCGCGTCACCCTGGGGAAAAGCCTGGACCTGGCCGGCATCGAGGATCCGTACGGCGCCCGCAGAGGCCGCCCCCCGGACCTGGCCGCGGCCCTGTCCGGCAAGGACCCATCGCGCACCGTCATCTTGCTGGCCCACCGCCCGAGGGCTGTGCTGGATGCCGCACGCCTGGGCGTGGACCTGGTCCTCTCCGGCCACACCCACGGCGGGCAGTTCTGGCCCATGAGCCATTTCGTGGCCCTGTCCGAGCCGTACCTCGCCGGCCTCCACCGCCACAAAGGCACCTACATATATGTGAACCAGGGAACCGGCTTCTGGGGCCCCCCCCTACGCATCGGCACCTTCCCGGAGATAACGCATTTGACCCTGCGTGCCCACCGGGGCTAAATCATTCCCCCATGCCACTCCCACCCCTGAAGGATCCCCCCGGTTTCAAGCGCCGGCTGCAAACCCTCACCGTGTCCGTGCCGCTGAGCGGATTCCTGATGTCCACCCTGCTGGCTGGCAACCTGGGCCAGACCCTCAGCCTCGGGCTGCTCCCCTTCTCGCGCCACGCCTTCCGCCGCGCCAACCGCGAGCTGGCCGACTGGTGGTGGGGCATCTGCGTCACCGCCTCCCACCGCATCAACCATGTTGAGCTCATGTTCACCGGAGACGAGATCCCGCCGCGGGAGAACGCCATCGTGGTGGTGAACCACCAGCAGATGCCGGACATCACCTTCCTCATGGTGCTGGCCCGGGAGAAGGGGCGGCTGGGGGACATGAAGTGGTTCGTCAAGGACCAGCTCAAGTACGTGCCCGGCGTGGGCTGGGGCATGGTCTTCCTCGACTGCCTGTTCGTGAAGCGCGACTGGGCGTCCGACGTGGAGAACATCCGCCAGACCTTCGGCCGCATCACCCGGGACAGCGTGCCCCTCTGGCTCATGCTCTTCCCCGAGGGGACCCGGTTCAAGCCGGAGAAGCTGGAGCGGAGCCGTGACTTCGCCCGGAAGAAGGGCCTGCACCAGCCCGAGCACACCCTGGTCCCACGCACCAAGGGCTTCGTCGCCTCGGTCCAGGGGCTGGGCGAGCACCTGGACGCGGTGTACGACATCACCATCGGCTACGAGGAGGGCGTACCGAACCTGTGGCAGTACGTGAAGGGGGTGTGCACGCGGGCCCACCTGCATGTGCACCGAGCGCCGGCCAGAGACCTGCCAGAGACCGACGAGGGCCTGTCCAACTGGCTGATGCACAGGTTCAAGCGCAAGGACGAGCTGCTGGACCACTTCTACAAGAACGGGGCGTTCCCCGACGGCCAGGAAAAAAGGCATCTCTCACAGAGACACGGAGCCAGGGAGAGGCACGGGGATTAATCGTCCCCCCCATGAAATCTCTGTGGTCCCTATTTTCCTTTGTGCCTCCGTGAGAGGCTTTCTTGTTCTTTACTCCTCTCCCTTCTCTTCCTTCAAGCGCCGGGCCTTCTGCTTGTCCGGGTTGTAGAAGCAGATGTCGCAGCAGCCGCCCAGGTCGCACAGACCCAGGGGGCGCAGGCAGGTGTCCTCGTCGTCGGCCGGGCGCATCTGCTTCACGTTGACGTAAACCGGCTTCTCCGGGGCAGGCTTACTCATGAGCCTGTCCCTCCATCCAGGCTCAGCACCTCATTGAAGTGCAGCCCCTGCAGCTGCCACCGGGTGACGTCCACGAAGAACCACGCGCCGTAGATGCCGAAGGTGAGGGAGGTGAGGATGATGCCGATGATCGACTTGAGGCATAGCTCGCCCCCGGTGCCGGAGAAGGCGCCGGTGTGGGGCGACCCGTGCACGGTGGCCCGGGTGCCGGCGGCGAAGAACTTGATCAGGTCAGCCTGCAGCCAGAAGCTGTAGATGCCGAGGGTGACGATTGAGAGCAGCCACCCCACCAGGAAGGTCACGAACAGCTCACCGCCCGAGCCGACAAAGTCGAACACCCCAACAGGCACACCGTCCTGGGCGCCGGACCCGCCCTCCACCACCGAGGTGTGCTTGGCGTACCAGCGGTGGATGGAGCACATGAACCAGGGGAGGTACAGGCCGAAGGTGAACATGGAGAGCAGGTAGCCGATGAGGAAGGTGACGAACAGCCCGCCGCCGGTGCCGAGGAAGCGCAGCCTGTACACGGTGCCATCGTCGGCGCGGCCCTGGGCCCGCTCGCAGACGAACCGGGTCATGTTGACCATGAACCACGGCGCGTACAGGCCGAAGGTGATGATGGTGAGCAGGAGGCCCACGATCCAGATCACCAACAGCTCGCCGCCCGTGCCCTTGAAGCTGAAGGCCACGTCGCCGCGGTCCGTGCCCTTGAGCCGGGTGTTGTCGGCCACGAACTTCCACAGGTCCACCATGAACCAAGGCACGTATATGCCGAAGGTGACCATGGTGAGCAGGACACCGACGATAAACTTGATCAGCAGGGCGCCGCCCGTGCCGCTAAATGAGATGGTCTTGGGCATCTGTTGGCCTCCGTATTCAGAGGAGGGTAGCACAGGGCTCACCTACGCCTGAGCTTGTGACCTGGCCCGACTTCGCAGTAACCTCCTTACTCTATTTCCGATGCCGATTACCGACGAGAGCAGCACGCAAGGAGACGCTACACCAGACCTGTGCCCGGTGAGCGGCCTGGCGGTCACCCGGCGACAGGAGTGGACAGACGTCGCACTGACCCCGGACTATTCGGCCTCCTTCGCCCTGGTGGGCAGCCGCGTGCTGCACAGCGCGCCCAGGGGCAACGCGGGCAAGTGGGGTGTGCCCCGCTTCATGGAGATGCGTGAGCGCGTGCTGCGCGATGCGGGCATCTGGGACATGCCCCACGTGGAGATCAAGGACTACAGCCATGTGCCCGAGGACCACCCGCGCTTCGGCCGGGTGCAGTTCACCCTGGCAATGGCGGCGGAGCAGCGCCGGGGGAGGCTCAAGGGGTTCTGGGCCTTCAACGGGCCCGACGCCTACGGCAACATCCTGCGGGTGGCCAAGAAGTTGGTTCGCCACCGCGGCATCCCGGTGAAGTTCGTGGATGGCTACGAGGAGGCCCTGCTGCATGCCCTGGCAGAGCTGGCCACCCAGGGGCACCGGGAGACCCGCAGGTGGCAAGACGAGCTGCTCACCCGGGACGCGTGGCGCCTGGACCTGGCGCGGCTCTCGGCCCGGGCCGGCGTCATCGGGCAGGACATCCTCTACGCCGAGGTGCGCGGCCGCATGAACCAGCGCCACGTGGAGCCGGTCCACCAGCTGGGCCAGATGACGCTCCAGGAGGAGGGCCGGTTCCCCGGCGGGGTGGCGTACCGGGTCTTCAACCTGGCCGGGCTGGAGGCCATGTCGTGGCGTGCCCGCCGGACCTGGCTGGGCAAGGTGCGCGAGCAGCAGTCAAAGAACCCCTGCCCGCTGCTGGTGATGGTGGGCCTGAACCGGATCCTCGGGGCCGCCGCCCGGGTGAGCGGCCCGGTGCTGCCCGCGCAGGTGGAGATGGCCCGGGACATGGACGAGGCCCTGGCCCTGGTCCAGGCACACCGGGAGCAGGAGGCGCTGCAAGGGCGTAACGACAGCAGCGGCCAGTGGCATGTGCCGAGGATCTACACCGAGGAGCAGGTGCGCCGCTACGCCGACGACCTGCTGCGCTATGTGGGGGCCATCAACTGGGAGCTGCCCGGCCTGGAGCGGGCGCAGGTGGATCAGGAGCACCCCCTGCGGGAGCTGTACGCGGCGGTTGCCGTGATCAAGCACGACTTCGACACCATGGTGCAGGAGCGCGCGGCCATGCAGGCCCAGGTCTTCCGCGCGGCCAAGATCGCCTCCCTCGGCACCCTTGCCGCGGGCTTCGCCCACGAGCTGAACAACCCCCTCACCGCTGTGCTCGGCTTCGCCCAGCGCATCCAGGAGCTGAGCGAGGACAAGAACATTCGCCGCTTCGCCCAGGTCATCGAGCGCGCCTCCCGGCGCATGAGCAAGGTGGTGAGCCAGCTGGGCGAGTACAGCCGTGAGCCGGACATGATCAACGAGGTCCCGGTGGACCTCAACGCGGAGGCGGAGGCGGTGGCGGAGCTGCTTGGGCCGGTGATGCACCGCCAGCGGGTGGCGCTGGAGATGGCGCTCGCCCCGGATCTCCCCCCGGTGATGGCCGAGCCAGCGCATGTGCGGAGCCTGATCCAGAACCTGGTGACCAACGCGCGGGACGCCATGGTGGAGGAGCACCCGGAGTTGGGCGCGCGGGTGACGGTGCGGACCTGGCTGGAGGACGGCTGGGTCAGGCTCAACGTGGCGGACAACGGCCCGGGCATGCCGGAGGCGGTGGTCCAGCAGGCCTTCGATCCCTTCTTCACCACCAAGGAGGTGGGCAAGGGCACGGGCCTCGGTCTGTACGTGGTCCACCGCATCGTCCACCAGTACAACGGCACCATCTCCATCCACTCACGGGAGGGGGAGGGGACGCGTATGGAGGTGCAGTTTCCCGCGGCCCAGCCGGAGGACCGGTGAAGCTCCTCGGCGTTGTCTCCCTGTTGCTGCTCGTCGCTGGCACCGCGGGCTGCCCCGCCGCGCCTCCACCCCCGGCCGCGCCCCCGACAGAGGCTCCGGCTGCCGCGGCCCCTCCGTCGCGCAGCGGCCCCCTGGACATCGACCCGGCCGGCGTGGACTTCTCGCGCAGCCCGCGCCTGGTCCGCCGCCTCAAGGAGAGCCCCCACAGCTTCTTTCGCTTCGTCAACGCCAGCTTCTGCCGGGAGGTGTGCCGCCGCTTCAGCGCCGAGGTGCGCACCATGCCCACGCTGAACCTGCACGGCGATCCTCATGTTGAGCAGTACGCCGTCACCAGCCTCGGCCGCGGCCTCACCGACTTCGACGACTCCACCTCGGGGCCGGGCATCGTGGACCTGGTGCGGTTCGGTGTCTCGGCGCGGCTGGTGTGCAAGATCCGCGGGTGGGAGGCGTACTCGGGCCGAGTGCTGGACGCCTTCCTGGCTGGCTACCGGGAAGGGCTGGTCCACCCCAAGCGGGAGACCGCCGAGCCTGCCATGGCCTCGCGCATCCGCGCCGGCTTCACCCCGGACAAGGCGGCCTTCTACGGCTGGATCGACTCGCTGATGAAGCCCCTCACCGTGGACCGGCGGGAGCTGGAGGGGGCCATCGCCAGCTACGCCGCCAAGGTCCAACGGCAGCGCCCGGATCTGCCGGCCGGCTTCTTCAAGGTGCAGAAGCTTGGCAGCCTGCAGCAGGGGGTGGGCAGCGCCCTGGACGAGAAGTACCTGGTGCGGGTGCAGGGACCTGGCCCTGGGCCGCTGGACGACGTGGTGCTGGAGGTCAAGGAGGTGCGGCCCCCCAGCGGCGCTTCGTGCGTCAACCGCAGCGACACTGATCCGTTCCGCATCATGGTGGCCCAGTCGCGCCTGGCCTACCGCCCGTACCGCTTCCTCGGCTACACCCGGCGGGGGAAGCGCATGTTCTGGGTGCACGAGTGGATGCAGCTCTACAAGCAGCTGGCCATCCACAAGAAGAAGTACCTGGGCTCGGTTCAGGACCTGGAGGGCGTGGCCCGGGACGTGGGCCTGCAGCTGGGCCGGGGGCACCCGAACCAGATAGCCGCCCCCCTGGAGGATCAGGTGCGCCAGCGCCAGCTCGACCTGGTCAATGAGCTGGAGCCGAGGCTGAAGCAGACCATCGAGGAGATGGCCGCCCAAACCCTGGCGTCGTGGGAGCGGTTCAAAAAGAAGATGTAGGCGACGCTACCCCTGAATCAACTTGCTCATGGCCTTGAACTTCGGGTGCGCCTTGGAGCGGGTCCACTCGAAGGCGAGGCTCTCGAAGTTGCTGACCAGGGCGCCGCACTGCTGGAAGCGGGCCAGGGCGTTTTGGTGGTTGGCCTCGACGCGGCCGCCGGTGCAGTCCTCCAGCACCACGACCCTATAGCCCCGACGCGCGAGCTCGAGCACGGTCTGCTGAACGCAGATATGAGTCTCGATGCCGGCCACCACGATGTCCAGGGGGCGGTCCGGCTCCCCGGGCCCGCGGGTGGAGCCGACCTCGTCGGCCAGCCGGTTCAGGGCCTGAACAAAGCCGCCGTCCCCCAGGCAGCCGAAGCTCTCCTTGGCGACGCGATCCCCGGGCCGCGAGAGCGCCTGGAAGCGGGCCAGGAGGTCGGGATCGGTTTCACCCAGGCCCGCCGGGTACTGCTCCGTGAGGATCACGGGCACCTTGAACAGGTCCGCCAGCCGCAGGAGCTGATCCGCCCGGGCCTTCAACCGGTCATGGTTGAAGGCGAGGTTGAAGATCTTACCCTGCAGGTCGATGACCAGCAGGATGGAGTTGGAAGGTTCACACAGGTTGGTGAGGTACGCGTTGTCCATGAAGGTAACGGTACCACCCTGTCTTTACCTTGCCAGCCCCTCCTGGCATGTGGGTGCTGGCCCGCGCGCCATCACCACCACGCCCTCCTTGCCATCATCGATCCGGTCCAGGGCGCTCAACGCCCACATGGACCCAACCATAAACAGGGTGGCCGTAACCACCGCCAACAGGAGCCTGGTCATGACTGTCCTCCAGGGTTTGAGTGGTATTTTTGCTTCTCTCAACACGGTTAGATCTCTTTGCACCCTCCGTGCCAGCAAAGAGAATCCAGGCTTCCCAAGAGAAATCAGGACATTCCGCGACTCTGGTGCGCGGTTTTGTGACAGCAAAATGACAGAATGGCGCTGAAAAGGGCTGACTGATTGCCAACTTGGCCTTTCTGTCACCTGAATGTCACACAAAGCCACCGTTTTTCCAGGGGAAACAGGTGGCAACAGGCCCCGAATCTAACCCCTTGACGGGCCTGATCCCACCCTGCTAGCAAACTCTTGGACCCCCCAAAAGTGACCGAATGAATCCTCCGATCCTCATTCTTCGTGCTGCCGGAACCAACCGGGATGGCGAGGCGGCCTGGGCCTGTGAGTTGGCCGGCGGCGCCCCTGACCTGGTGCATGTTGGGCAGCTAATGGAAGCCCCCGCGCGCCTTTCGGACTACAGCATGCTGGTGCTGCCGGGCGGCTTCAGCTTTGGCGACGACCTGGGCGCGGGCAAGCTGTGGGCCATGCTCCTGCGCCACGCCCTGGGCAAAGAACTGCGCGCCTTCATCGCCGCTGGAAAGCCAGTGCTCGGCATCTGTAACGGCTTCCAGGTGCTGGTCAAGTCTGGGCTGCTGCCCGGCCTGGAGCCGGACGCCACCCAGACCGTGAGCCTCACCCGCAACAGCTCGGGTAGCTTCGAGTGCCGCTGGGTGCACCTCAAGGCGGACCCGGCCAGCCCCTGCGTCTTCACCCGCGGGTTGGACGAGCTGGTCTACTGCCCGGTGGCTCATGGCGAGGGCCGGCTGGTGGCCCGGGACACGGAGCACCTGCAGGCGTTGCAGGACAGCGGGTTGGCCGCTCTGCGCTACGTGGGCGCGGACGGCAACCCCGGCGGCTACCCCGCCAACCCAAACGGCTCCCAGGCCGACATCGCCGGCCTGTGCAACCCGGCCGGTAACGTGCTGGGCCTGATGCCCCACCCCGAGGACCACATCATCGCGGAGCAGCACCCGCGGTCGGCCCGGGGCGAGGGCGGTCAGCTCGGCCTTACATTGATCAAGAACGGAGTGCGATATGCCAGCGAACTCTGAAGGCTCCAACGTCGTCGCAGTGGTGGGGGCCCAGTGGGGCGACGAGGGCAAGGGCAGGGTCGTGGACTACCTGGCCCGGGACGCGAAGCTGGTGGTGCGCTACCAGGGCGGGGACAACGCCGGGCACATGGTGGTGAACAAGCACGGCACCTTCCATCTGCACATCATGCCCTCCGGCATCTTCTCGCCGGCCACCTGCGTGGTGGGCACTGGCACGGTGGTCAACCCGGAGACCCTGCTGGAGGAGATCGAGATCATCACCGGCGCCGGGGTCTCGGTGGACAACCTGATGGTGTCCGAGCGGGCCCACCTGATCATGCCGTACCACCGGCTGCTGGACGGGATCGAGGAGACCCAGCGAAAGGGCGCGGCCAAGATCGGCACCACCAAGCGCGGGGTCGGCCCGGCCTACACGGACAAGGCGGCCCGCTTCAACCTGCGGGTGGGCGACCTGGTGCGCCCCGACTTCCTGCGCCAGCGCCTGGACGGGGCCCTGCCCCGGGTGAACCGCACCCTGGAGACGTACGGCCACCAGCCCCTGCTCATGGGCCCGCTGCTGGAGCAGTGCCTGGGCTGGGGTGAGAAGTTGAAGCCGTACATCGCCGACACCCTGCCCCTGATCCGCGAGACGGTGATGAGCGGCAAGAAGGTGCTGCTCGAGGGACAGCTCGGGGTGATGCGAGACCTCGACTGGGGCATCTACCCCTACGTCACCTCTTCCAACCCGCTGTCCGGCGGCATCTCCCACGGGGCGGGCATCCCGCCGCGCTACATCGGCAACGTGGTGGGCGTGGTCAAGGCGTACTCCACCGCGGTTGGTGCCGGGCCGTTCCCCTGCGAGCTGCTGGACGAGGACGGCCAGCGCCTGCGCGACATCGGCAAGGAGTACGGCACCACCACCGGCCGGCCTCGCCGCTGCGGCTGGTTCGACGGCGTGGCCATCCACTACGCCTCCTGGCTGGACGGCTTCACCGGCATCGCGGTGACCAAGCTGGACATCCTGGACGAGTTTGACGAGATCAAGATCTGCACCGCCTACGTAGTGGACGGCGAGGAGATCAAGACCATGCCGTTGACCCCGGACCTGGAGCGGGCCAAGCCGGTGTACGAGACCTGGCCCGGGTGGAAGTCGTCCACCCGTGACGTGCGCACCTGGAAGGATCTACCTCACAACGCGCGCAGCTACCTGCACCGGATCAGCGAGCTGGCCGGAGCGCCCATCGCCTATGTCTCGGTGGGGCCGGAACGCGCCGAGATGGTGAAGTTGTTGCCGCCTGATCTTGAGCAGTAAGCAGACCGACGAGGGAACGATGACCCGCGAAGAAGCCCACGAGGCGTACCAGTCACCCTTTTCATGGAGGTACGGCTCCGGTGAGATGCGCCGGGTCTGGGGGGAGGCGCGCAAGCGGCGCGTGTGGCGGCGAATTTGGGTGGCCCTGGCCCAGGCCCAGCAGGCGGCGGGGCTGGTGACCGCCGAGCAGGTGGCCGACCTGCGCGCGCACCAGGAGGAGATCGACCTGGAGCGGGCCCGTGAGATCGAGGCCGAGATCCAGCACGACCTGATGAGCGAGGTGCGCACCTTCGCCGAGCAGTGCCAGGTGGGCGGGGGGGTGATCCACCTGGGCGCCACCTCGATGGATGTGGTGGACAACGCCGACGCCCTGCGCCTGAGCGAGGCCCTGGACCTGGTGGCTAAACGGCTGGACGCGCTGATGACCACCGTGGCCTTCCAGGTGGAGCGCCTGGCCGCGGTGCCCACCCTCGGGTTCACGCACCTGCAGCCGGCCGAGCCCACCACCATGGGTTACCGCCTGGCCCAGGTGCTCCAGGACCTGCGCTGGGATCGGGAGCAGCTCACGCGGGCCCGGGAGGCCCTGGTGGGCAAGGGCTTCAAGGGCGCGGTGGGCACCAGCGCCTCTTATGATCTGCTGCTGGAGGGCACCGGCCTGCGGCCCGCCGAGCTTGACGCCGCGGTGATGGGCTCTTTGGGGCTGCGCTCCGCCGAGGTGGCCACCCAGACCTACCCGCGCAAGCAAGACTTCCTGGTGCTCTCGGTGCTGGCCGGCGTGGGCCAGTCGGTCTACAAGCTGGCCTTCGACCTGCGCCTGCTCCAGTCGCCGCCCTTCGGCGAGTGGGCCGAGCCCTTCGGCGACAAGCAGGTGGGCTCCAGCGCCATGCCCTTCAAGCGCAACCCCATCGGGGCGGAGAACATCTGCTCCCTGGCCCGGATCCTGGCCGGCATGCCGCGGGTGGCCTGGGACAACGCGGCCCACAACCTGCTGGAGCGCACCCTGGACGACTCGGGCAACCGCCGGGCTGTGCTGCCCGAGGCGTGCCTGATCACCGACGAGATCCTGGGCCGGGCGGAGAAGATCGTGTCCGGCCTGCGCGTGGACGAGGGGGCGGCCGGCAAGCTGCTCTCCTCCTTCGGCGTGTTCGCCGCCTCCGAGCCGCTGCTGCTCACCGCCGCGCGCAGGGGGGGGGACCGCCAGGAGCTGCACGAGGTGCTGCGCGAGCACGCCATGGTGGCCTGGGAGGCCCTGAAGCAGGGGCAAGAAAATCCCCTGGAGGATTTGCTCTGCACCGACGAGCGGATCACGTGCTGGATCCCGGAGCACGAGGCCCGCGGCTTGATGGACCCGGGCGGGCATGTGGGGGACGCCGCCGAGCGGGCCCGGGCCCTGGCCGCCGCCGTCACAAAAGAACTCTCAAGGGAATCGAAATAAAGGAGCGAAAGACCATGCTTACCGACGAACAGATCCTCGCAGCGATGCCTCACCGCCTGCTCAACATGGAGTTGGACCTCGGTGAACGGCACCAGGGAAAGGTCCGCGACGCCTACGTGGTGGGCGACCGGCGGGTGCTGATCACCACCGACCGGGTCTCGGCCTTCGACCGGGTGGTTGGCGAGGTGCCCTACAAGGGCCAGGTGCTCAACCAGCTGGCCGCCTGGTGGTTTGAACAAATGAAGGATGTGGTGGGCAACCACATCGTGGCGGTGCCGGACCCCAACGTGTCCATCGGCGCGGAGGCTGACCCGCTGCCAGTCGAGGTGATCGTGCGCGGCTTCATCACCGGCGTCACCTCCACGGCGCTGTGGACCCTGTACAAGGACGGCGTGGACAGGCCGTACGGGCTGGAGTTGCCCCCCGGGCTGAAGAAGAACGACGCCCTGCCGGATCCCGTGATCACGCCCACCACCAAGGCCACGGGCGGCGCCCACGACGAGCGCCTCACCTCGGCAGAGGTTGTGGAGAAGGGGCTGGTGGAGCCGGCGCTGTGGGACAGGGTGCAGACCGCCGCGCTGGAGGTGTTCCGGCGGGGCCAGGCCGTGGCGCGCAAGGCCGGGCTCATCCTGGTGGATACCAAGTACGAGTTCGGCATGATCGACGGCGAGCTGTGCCTCATCGACGAGGTGCACACGCCGGACTCCAGCCGCTTCTGGGTGGTGGAGAGCTACGAGGCCACCCGCGGCACGGACCAGGAGCCGGAGCAGATGGACAAGGAGGTGCTGCGCAAGTGGCTGGTGGAGCAGGGGTACCGCGGCGAGGGTGAGCCGCCGGCAATGCCCGATGAGTTCCTCTGCCTGGTGGCGCGGCGCTACATCGACACCTTCGAGCGCCTCACTGGCGAGACCTTCGTGCCGGGGGAGCAGCCCGCCGGGCCCAGGATCAAGGCCGCGGTGGAGAGCTACCTGGCGAACAAATAAAGGAGAGCGACATGCTGGTTCCGATCATCATGGGGTCCGGTTCGGACCTTGAGCACGGGCAGGCCATCGCCAAGGCCCTGGAGGGCTTCGGCATCCCGAGCCAGATCCGGGTGGCGTCGGCCCACAAGGCCACCCGCTACTGCCTCGAGCTGCTGGAGAAGTACGAGGCCAACGACGTGCCGAAGGTGTACATCACCGTGGCGGGCCGCTCCAACGCCCTGTCCGGTGTGGTGGACGCCAACGTCACCTCGCCGGTCATCGCCTGCCCGCCGTACTCGAGCAAGTTCGGCGGCGCTGACATCTTCTCCTCCCTGCGCATGCCCTCGGGCATCGGCGTGGGCATCGCCCTGGAGCCCAAGTCCGCGGCCCTGCTGGCGGCCAAGATCCTGGCGGTGGGCAACCCGGAGCTGGGCACGCGCATCGCCCTGAAGCAGCGCTCCGCCCTGGACACCATCACCTCCGACGACGCGCGGATCCGGGAGATGTAATGCCCCCAGATGTTAAAGAGGCGTGCGGCATCTTCGGCATCTACGCCACGGGCATGGATGTGGCGAGGGCGACCTTCTTCGGCCTCTATGCCCTGCAACACCGGGGGCAGGAGAGCGCGGGCATCGCCACCTGCGATGGCAAGGGGGCGTACCTCCACCGGGGAATGGGCATGGTGAGCCAGGTCTTCAACGAGGAGAACCTGCGGCCCCTCTCCCAGGACCTGCAGCCCCTCACCGGCCACATGGCCATCGGGCACACCCGCTACTCGACCACTGGCGCGTCGTTCCTGCGCAACTGTCAGCCCTACCTCATCGAGACCATCCACGGTCCCCTGGGGGTGGGGCACAACGGCAACCTGGTCAACGCCCAGGAGCTGCGCAAGGAGCTGCTCGGCCGCGGGGTGGGGCTGACGACCTCAACGGACAGCGAGGTGATGACGCAGATGCTCGCCGCGCCGCCGCCGGGGGGCGAGGAGAACGGCCCCGACTGGGAGGCGCGCATTGCCGCCTTCATGGCGCGGTCCGAGGCTGCCTACTCCCTGGTGGTGCTCACGCGCGACGCGGTGTACGGGGTGCGCGACCCGCTGGGGTTGCGGCCCCTGTGCATCGGTAAGATCGGCGGCAACAACGGCGCGTACGGCCATGTCATCGCCTCGGAGTCGTGCGCCCTGGGCACCATCGGGGCGTCCATGTTGCGGGAGGTGGAGCCCGGGGAGATCGTGCGCATTGACGCGAGCGGTGTGCACTCCACCCGGTGCCCGGCCGCCACGCGCAAGCGGGCCCTCTGCGTGTTCGAGTATGTCTACTTCGCCCGCCCGGACTCCGTGTTCGACGGTCAGTCCGTGCTCTCGGTGCGGCACCGGCTTGGAGAGCAGCTCTGGGAGGAGGCCCCCGTGGAGGCGGATGTGGTCATCGGCGTGCCCGACTCGGCGCGCCCGGCGGCCAACGGCTACGCGCAGGCGTCGGGGCTGCCGGTGAGCGAGGGCCTGATCAAGAACCGCTATATCGGCCGCACCTTCATCCAGCCCGACGACCGCCTGCGCAAGTTCGGCGCCTCCCTCAAGTACAACCCGGTGCCCACCACGCTGGAGGGCAAACGGGTCGTGCTGGTGGACGACTCCATCGTGCGCGGCAATACGGCGGGGCCCCTGGTGAAGCTGCTGAGGGAGGGCGGCGCCAGGGAGGTGCACCTGCGCATCAGCTCGCCCCCCGTGGCCCACCCCTGCTACATGGGCGTGGACATGCCCACCAAGGGGGAGCTCATCGGCGGGCACAAGTCCATCCCGGAGATCGAGAAGCATGTGGGGGCGGACTCCCTGGCCTACCTCACCAACGAGGGGATGATGCGGGTGGTGCTGGAGCGGCTGGGCGGAAAGGACCCGGGCCACTGCCACGCCTGCTTCAGCGGACAGTATCCCCTGGAGGTGGGGCACCTGCAGGCGGGAGAGGACGCGGACAAGTTGGCCTTTGAGGGCATCTCGGAGAAGTGACGATGAAAGTACTGGTCATAGGCAGCGGCGGAAGGGAGCACACCATCGCCTGGCGGCTGGCGCGATCGCCGCGGGTGGATCACGTGATGGTGGCGCCGGGGAACGGCGGCACGGAGACAAAGGGTGGAGAGGGCGTGGCGCCCATCAGCCGGGTGAAGCCGGCTGGCAAGGGTAACGCCGCGCTGGTGGACCTGGCCCGTGAGCTGGGGATCGGGTTCACCTTCGTGGGCCCGGAGGACCCGCTGTGCGACGGCGTCGTGGACGCCTTCAAGAAGGCAGGCCTGCGCTGCTTCGGCCCGGAGGCACCTGCCGCGCAGCTGGAGGGATCCAAGGCCTTCGCCAAGGAGTTCATGGCCCGCCACGGCATCCCCACCGCGCGTTACGAGGTGTTCACCGAGTTTGACGCCGCGGTCGCCCACCTCAAGGTGGTGGACTACCCGGTCGTGGTTAAGGCGTCAGGCCTGGCCGCGGGGAAGGGCGTCATCGTGCCCGAGGATGTGGCCGGCGCCGAGGAGGCCCTGCGCGCCATCATGGTGGACCGCTCCCTGGGCGGCGCGGGCGACGAGGTGGTCATCGAGGAGCGCCTGTCCGGGCAAGAGACCTCGGTGATGGCTTTCTGCGACGGGGAAAACTTCCGCACCATGCCCGCTTCCCAGGACCACAAGCGGGTGTTCGACGGTGACCAGGGGCCCAACACTGGCGGCATGGGCGCCTACTCGCCGGTGCCCGCGGCGCCAGCCGAGTTGATCAAGCAGGTGGAGCGGGAGGTGATGGCCCCGTCCCTGGCCGGCATGCGCGCCGACGGCTGTCCCTTCGTCGGCATCCTGTACGCGGGCATGATGCTCACCGAGGACGGGCCCAAGGTGCTTGAGTTCAACGTGCGCCTGGGCGACCCGGAAACCCAGGTGATCCTCCCGCTGCTGGAGACGGACCTGCTCGGCGTGGCCGAGGCGTGCGTGGACGTCAGGCTGGGGGACCTTGAGGTGCGTTGGCGCCATGGCGCGGCGGCCACGGTGGTGGCGGCGGCCCCGGGCTACCCGGCCAGCGGCTACCCCAAGGGCATGGCCATCAGCGGCGTGGCCGAGGCCGAGGCCATCGAGGGCGTCACCGTGTTCCACGCGGGAACGGCCCTGGGCGACGGGGGCGAGCTGGTCACCAGCGGCGGCCGCGTGCTGGCGGTCACCGGGCTGGGAGACGACCTGCGCAACGCCATGGCCCGGGCGTACGCCGGGCTGAAGAAGATCGAGTTCGAGGGGATGCATAGCAGGACCGACATCGGGGCGAGGGCGCTCTAATGGCTGACAGTAAATACCGTGACGCCGGCGTGGACATCGACGCTGGCGATGAGGTGGTCCGGCGCATCAAGGCAGATGTGAAGGCGACCCAAGGGCCTGAGGTGCTGGCCGGGGTGGGGGCCTTCGGCGGCCTGTTCGACGCGGGCGCCCTGGCCGCCATGGACGGCCCGGTGCTGGTGGCGTCCACCGACGGGGTGGGCACCAAGACCAAGATCGCCACGGCCCTGGGCATCTACGACACCATCGGCCAGGACATCGTCAACCACTGCATCGACGACATCCTGGTGCAGGGGGCGAGGCCCCTCTTCTTCCTCGACTATTTCGCGGCAAGCGTGCTCGAGCCGGCGGTGGCAGCCGCGGTCATTAGCGGCGCGGCCAGGGCGTGCGGTGAGGCCGGATGCGCCCTGTTGGGCGGCGAGACCGCCGAGATGCCCGGGGTGTACCTCAAGGGGGAGATGGACCTGGCTGGCACGGTGGTGGGCATGGTGGAGCGGGACCGCATCATCACCGGCGAGAAGATGGCCGCCGGCCACCTGGTCATCGGCCTCCCCTCCAGCGGCCTGCACACCAACGGCTTCTCCCTGGCGCGCAAGGTGTTCGAGGGCTGGGACCTGGCCGCTCCCGCGGGCCACGGGGTGGATGGCTCCCTGGGCGAAGCCCTGCTGGCGCCGCATCGTTGTTACGCCAACCAGATCCGCCGCCTGGAGCAGGGCGGGCTCTGGCCCACGGGCCTGGTGCACATCACCGGCGGGGGCCTGCTGGACAACCCGGTGCGCGTGCTCCCCGGCGAGGTGGCCCTGCGCCTGGACTGCAGCGCCTGGCGGGTGCCGCCCCTGTTTGACCTGATCCAGCGGGAGGGGCAGGTGGACGCGATGGAGATGGCCCGGGTGTTCAACATGGGCCTCGGCATGCTGGTTGTGATCCCTGCGGACGAAGCCGCTCAGGCCTTGACCCTCATGGGCGAGGGCGCCCTGGTGGGGGAGATGGTGCCCCGCGGCGACGGCCCCCCCGTGATCCTGGAGTAGATGATGGCCAAGACAAAGCTGGCGGTGCTCATCTCTGGCACCGGCACCAACCTGCAGGCCATCCTCGACGCCTGCGCCGACGGCAGGCTGGACGCCGAGGTGGCCGTGGTGGTCTCCAACAAGCGCAAGGCTTATGGGCTCACCCGGGCCGCCGAGGCCGGCGTGCCCACCATGGTGATGAACCTGCGCAAGTTCCTGCGCGGGGGCGGCACCCGGGATGGGTACGACGCGGAGCTGGCCAGGCGCGTGCAAGAGAAATACGCCCCGGACCTGGTGGTGTTGGCGGGCTGGATGTTGATCCTGAGCCCGGCCTTCCTGGACCAGTTCCCGGGCAGGGTGCTCAACCTGCACCCGGCCCTGCCCGGGCAGTTCGCCGGCACCCACGCCATCGAGAGGGCCCACGCTGCCTTCCAGGCGGGCGAGATCCCGCACACCGGGGTGATGGTGCACTGGGTGGTGCCCGAGGTGGACGCTGGCCCCACCGTCGCCGTGGCAGTGGTGGAGATCAAGCCGGGCGAGCCGGTGGAGGCGCTGGAAGAACGGATACACGCAACCGAACACCGGCTGATGGTGGAGGCCGTCGGCAAGGTGATCGCACAGGACGCATGACTTCCCAACCCCGCTGAGCGGGGAGGAGGACGGAGAGAACATGAGCACGTACAAGCGCAGGGCGCTGGTGAGCGTCTACGACAAGCGGGAGCTGGAGACTCTGGGCAAGGGGCTGGCGGAGCTGGGCTTCGAGGTGTTGGCCTCGGGCGGTACGGCCCGCGCCCTCAAGGAGGCGGGGCTGGAGGTCACGCCGGTGGAGGCGTACACCGGGGCGCCGGAGATCCTCGGCGGCAGGGTGAAGACCCTGCACCCGGCGGTGCACGGCGGCATCCTGGCACGCCGCACGCCGGAGCACATGGCCGAGCTGGAGGCTCAGATGTACGTGCCCATCGACCTGGTGGTGTGCAACCTCTACCCCTTCAGCGAGACCGTGGCCCAGCCGGGCGTCACCGAGGCTGACGCGGTTGAGCAGATCGACATCGGCGGCGTAACCCTGCTGCGCGCGGCGGCCAAGAACTTCGCCCATGTGCTGGTGGCCTGCGACCCGGACGACTACGCCGGCGTGCTGGATGATCTGGCCTCGGACGATGTTGACGCCGGGCGGCGGCGGGCCTTGGCCCTCAAGGCGTTCCGCCACACCGCGGCCTACGACGCGGCCATCTCTGCCTGGATGGGAGCGTCCGGCGAGGACGAGGCGCTGCCCGCCAACATGGAATTGAGCGGCGAGCGGGTGCAGGTCCTGCGCTACGGGGAGAACCCCCACCAGCAGGGCGCCTACTATCGCTGGGCCGGGCAGGAGCCCCCCTTCGAGCAGATCGGCGGCATCAAGGAGCTGAGCTACAACAACCTCACCGACCTGGACTCGGCGTACCAGATGATCCGCGAGTTCAGCGCCCCCACCGTGTGCATCATCAAGCACGCCAACCCCTGCGGGTTGGCCTCGGGGGAGACCCTGCTGGAGGCCTTCGACGCGGCGCTGGAGAGTGACCCGGTGAGCGCCTTCGGGTCGGTCATCGCAGTGAACCGCGAGGTGGACAAGGCGTGGCTCAAGAACGTAGGCAAGCTGTTCGTGGAGGTGCTGCTCGCGCCGTCTTACACCGAGGGCGCCCTCAAGCGGCTGGCCAAGTTCAAGAAGAACACCCGGGTGATGATCGACCACGGCCAGGCCCTGGAGCCGCTGACCATGCGCACGGTGCCGGGCGGCATCCTGGCCCAGACCTGCGACGACCACGGCGTGGACCGTGAGACCTGGAAGGTTGCCACCAAGCGCGAGCCCACCGGCGCCGAACGGGACGCGCTGGCGTTCGCCTGGCTGGTGACGAAGCATGTGCGCTCCAACGCCATCGTGATGGTGCAGGGCACCGCCACCGTGGGCGTGGGGCCCGGGCAGCCCAACCGTGTTGACTCGGTGCGCATCGCTGCGGAGCGGGCCGGCGACAAGGCCAAGGGCGCGGTGCTCGGCTCGGACGCCTTCTTCCCCTTCCCCGACGGCGTGGAGGCTGCGGCCGAGGCGGGCGTCACCGCGGTGATCCAGCCCGGCGGCTCCATGCGCGACGAGGAGGTCATCGAGGCGTGCGACCGGCTGGGGCTGGCGATGATCTTCACCGGAGAGCGGCACTTCCGTCACTAGAGGCGACAGATGATTTATAGAGTCGAAGTATCCCCCCTGGACCCCGTGGACGATCCTCGTGGTGACGGGCTGGTGGCCGAGGTTGCAGCGCTGGGAATCCCTGGCGTCGAGGGGATCTCGGTAACTGACCTCTTCTTCCTCGAGGGAGATCTGGATCCGGAGACCGTTGACCGGCTCGTCGCCGATCTGCTGGTTGACCCGATCATCCAGCAGGCCAGTTGGTCGCCGCTTGAGATGGCCAGGGGTGTGGAGGACGCCACCGTGGAGGTGGTGCTGCTGCCTGGGGTGACCGACAGCGAGGCGGGCAGCCTGCTCAAGGTGGCCCACCGGGTGGGCTACGCGGGGCTCAAGCGCGCCGCCAGCGGTAAGCGTTACTCCGTGCGAGGCGCGGTGGGCGTCGCCGAGCTGGAGCGGGTGGCCCGGGAGGTGCTGGCCAACGAGGTGATCCACACCTTCGCCATCTGCAAGCTGCAGCCGCCACCTCTGGTGGGCGTGGAGGCCGAGGCCCCGGGGGTGGAGACCATCCCGCTCACCAGCGCTGACGACGCCGGCCTGGAGGCCATCAGCGCCGAGCGCCGCCTGGCCCTGAACCTGGTGGAGATGCAGGGGGTGCAGGCGTACTACCGGGAGCAGGAGCGTGAGCCCACGGACCTGGAGCTGGAGATGCTGGCCCAGACCTGGTCCGAGCACTGCGTGCACAAGACCTTCCGCGCGGAGATCGACTACAAGGAGCTCGACGCCGACGGCGCCCCGGTGCCGGGCAGCGAGAAGAAGATCGACTCCCTGCTGCGCACCTATATCAAGGCGGCCACCGAGGAGGCGGATCGCGACTGGGTGCACTCCGCCTTCGTGGACAACGCCGGCATCGTGGCCTTCGACGATGACTACGATCTGGCCTTCAAGCTGGAGACCCACAACCACCCGTCCGCCCTGGAGCCCTTCGGCGGGGCCAACACCGGCATCGGCGGCGTGGTGCGCGACGTCATGGGGGTCAGCGCCCGGCCCATCGCCAACACCGATGTGCTCTGCTTCGGCCCCCAGGACCTGCCCCACGAGCGGCTCTCCGACGGGGTGCGCCACCCGCGCTCCATCGCCCAGGGGGTGGTGTCCGGCATCGAGGATTACGGCAACAAGATGGGCATCCCCACCGTGGCCGGCGCCATGGTGTACGACGAGGGATATACGGCCAACCCGCTGGTCTACTGCGGCTGCATCGGCATCCTGCCAGTGGGCTCCAACCCCACCGAGGCCAGGCCCGGCGACCTGGTGGTCTCCATGGGCGGGCGCACCGGCCGGGACGGGCTGCGCGGCGCCACCTTCTCCTCCATGGAGATGACCCACGAGACCGGGCAGGTGGCCGGCTCCGCCGTTCAGATCGGCCACCCGATCATCGAGAAGCAGACCCTGGACGCCCTGATGGTGGCCCGGGACGAGGGCATCTATACCGCGATTACCGACTGCGGCGCCGGGGGCTTCTCCTCGGCGGTGGGGGAGATGGGCGCGGTGCTTGGGGCGGAGATCCACCTGGAGCGCGCGCCCCTCAAGTACCCGGGGCTCAGCCCCTGGGAGATCTGGCTCAGCGAGGCGCAGGAGCGCATGGTCATCGCCGTGCCGCCCGAGAACTGGGACAGGCTGCAAGAGATCTGCGCGGTGGAGGAGGTTGAGGTCACCGCCCTGGGCGCCTTCACCGGAGACGGAATGATCACGGTGAAGCACCACGATGAGGTGGTGGGGCGCCTGAACGCTGACTTCTTGATGAACGGAATCCCGCGGCGGGAGATGACCGCCACCTGGCAGCCGCCGCAGCTGGAGGCGCCCGCCCTGGACGGGGCGGCGGACCTTGGCGCCACCCTGCTTGAGCTGCTGGGCGCGCCAAACACCCGCTCCAATGAGGCGGTGATCCGGCGCTACGACCACGAGGTGCAGGGCGGCACCGTGGCCCGCCCCCTGAGCGGCATCAGCAACAGCGGCCCGGCGGACGGCGCGGTGATTGTGCCCCTGGAGGCGCTGCGGCGTGACGGACCCGACGCGGGCGACGGCCGCCGGGGCGTGGCCCTGGGGGTGGGGATCAACCCGGTGTACAGCGCCGTGGACCCGTACCTCATGGCCTGGGCCGTGGTGGACGAGGCGGTGCGAAACGCGGTGGCCCTGGGCGCGGATCCGGAGCGGCTCTGCCTGCTGGACAACTTCTGCTGGGGCAACCCGGCCAAGCCGGATCGTCTGGCGGGCCTGGTGCGGGCGTGTATGGGCTCATACGAGGCCGCCGTGGCCCACAGGGCGCCCTTCGTGTCGGGCAAGGACAGCCTCAACAACGAGTTCCGCGGGCTGGACGGCAAGCTTCAGTCGATCCCCGGCACCCTGCTCATCTCCTCCCTGGGCATCGTGCCCGACGTGAAGAAGGTGCCAGGCGCGGACCTCAAGTCCATGGGGGACCACCTGTACATGGTGGGCTTGACCCGTGGGGAGCTGGGCGGCTCGGCGTATTACCGCAACCTCGGTTTCACCGGGACCGGTGCGCCGCAGCCCTGTGAGGAGAGCCCGGCCACTTGCCGGGCCGTGCACCGCGTCATCAACGAGGGCCTGGCCACCGCCTGCCACGACTGCTCCGAGGGGGGCGTGCTGTTGGCCGCCGCGGACATGGCCATGTCAGGGAACCTGGGCCTGATGCTCAACCTGGGGGACCTGCCCGTTGCCGACGGCGCGCCCTTGACCCTGGAGGCGCTGGCCCTCGGCGAGTCGCTGGGGCGGTTCCTGATCACGGTGAAGCCCGAGCGCGCGGAGGAGTTGGAGCGGATCCTGAAGGGTATCCCGCACGCCCGGGTTGGGACTGTGACTGGCAACCAGCGGCTTGTGGTGTTTGATAGCGCCAGCGAAAATGTAGTGCATCTGCCCGTGGCAGAGCTGAGCCGCGCCTGGACCGGTCAGACACTGGAGTAATGGAGCGTGGGCGCCCGGAGCGGGCGCGGGAGCAAGGCTTAGATGTCAGGACTGATACTGATCGTCGAGGACGAGACCGACCTGATCCAAACCCTTGAGTACAACCTGGAGCGGGAGGGGTACCAGACGCGCTCGGCCCAGCTGGGAGAGGAGGCGCTGCGTCTGGCCTGGCTCGAGCCGGTGCCTGATCTGGTGCTGCTCGACCTGATGTTGCCAGACATGCCCGGGGTGGAGGTGTGCCGGAAGCTGCGCGGGGACAAGCGCACGGCCAAGGTGCCGGTGCTCATGCTCACCGCCAAGAGCGAGGAGATCGACCGGGTGGTTGGCTTCGAGGTGGGCGCGGACGACTACGTCACCAAGCCCTTCTCCGTGCGGGAGCTGATGTTGCGCATCCGGGCCGTGTTGCGCCGGGTGCAGACCACGGAGCCCGAGGCCGAGCTCGTGACCGTGGGCTCCCTGCGGCTGGACATTGAGGGGCACCAGGCCTGGGTGGACGAGGAAGAGGTGAAGCTCACGGCCCTGGAGTTCAAGCTGCTCAACGCGCTGCTCTCCGGCCGGGGGCGCGTGCAGTCCCGGGACCAGCTCCTCGACGTGGTGTGGGGCATCCGGGCCGACGTGACCACCCGCACCGTGGACACCCACGTCAAACGCCTGCGCCAGAAACTGGGCACGGCCGGGGCCTACATCGAGACCCGGCGCGGCATCGGCTACCGCTTCAACCCGAAGCTGGCCGAGGAGTCCTAGACCTGATGACCCTCAACGACGATCCCGGCGCCACCGAGCGCAACCCCGAGCGCGTCATCGCCAAGCTGCAGGAGGAGCGTGAGCGGTTTGAGACCGTGCTCGACGGCATGAGCGACGGCATCTTCACCGTGGACGGCCTGGGCCGGCTGCGCATGTTCAACCCCCAGGCCGCGCGCATGCTCGGCCTGACCAACGGCCTGCTCAAGCGGCCCCTGGCCGAGGCGCTGCCTTTGGAGCCCCTGCTCCAGTTGGTGGCCGGCGACGAGGATGAGCAGGAGCCCCTCACCAGCGTGGAGTTCGAGCTCCCCGGCCACCCCGCCTCCACCGTGCTGGCCCGGCGCTCCCCTCTCAAGGACCCGGGGGGGGTGCTGGTGGTGCTCAGCGACGTCACCGAGATGCGGCGCCTGGAGACCATCCGGCGTGACTTCGTGGCCAACGTCTCCCACGAGCTGCGCACCCCGATCAGCGTGATCCAGGCCAACGCCGAGACCCTGCTCGACGGCGCCATGGAGGATCCGAAGAGTGGCCGTGGCTTCGTGGAGGCCATGCTGCGCAACGCGGAGCGCCTCTCCAGCATCATCGCTGACCTGCTAGACCTTTCGCGCATCGAGGCACGGCGCTACCCAATGAACCTGGAGCCCATCCTGCTTGAGCCGGTGGTCACCCGCATGCTGGAGGCCCTGGCGCAGAAGGTCAGCGCGCGGGAGCTCAGCTTCAAGATGGACATCCCGGAGGGCCTGCTCGTCAAGGCCGACACAAAGGCGCTGGAGCAGGTGATGCAGAACCTGTTCGACAACGCGGCCAAGTACACGCCGGAGCAGGGCCACATCGCGATTAACGCCCTGATCCGAGGCAGCATGGTGCGGCTCACCGTGAGCAACAACGGGCCACCGATCAAGCCTGAGCACCAGTCGCGCATCTTCGAGCGGTTCTACCGCATCGACCCGGGCCGCTCCCGGGACATGGGCGGCACCGGCCTGGGCCTGGCCATCGTCAAGCACCTGGTGGAAACCATGCGCGGCAGGGTGGGGGTTTCGTCGGGGGAGAAGGTGGGCACAACGTTCTGGGTGCACCTGCCGGCTGGCTGATACGCTGGTCGGGCCATGACCAAACTACCCCTCCGCCAGCTCCACCTCGACTTTCACAACTCTCCGCATATCCCGGACATCGCCGCGGGCTTTGAGCCCGGGCGGTTCGTCGAGGAGCTGCAGCGCGCCCATGTGGCGTCGGTCACCTGCTTCTCGCGCTGCCACCATGGGCTGATCTATCACGACACGGAGCTGTTCCCGGAGCTCAAGCACCCCCATCTGTCGCGGGATCTGCTGGGAGAACAGATCCAGGCCTGCCACGATGCGGGGATCCGTGTGCCGATCTACATCACCGTTGGCTGGGATGACATTCAACGGCGCGCCCACCCGGAGTGGCTGGAGCGGGACGAGGCGGGCAACGCGGACGGGCCTGGGCCCGGGGAGCCGGGCTTCGATCAGAAGCTCTGCCTCGGCTCGCCGTATGTGGACTTCGTGGCTGAGCAGACGGCCGAGGTGCTGGACCGGTTCCCGTGCGACGGCTTCTTCTTCGACATCGTCTACCAGAAGCCTTGCATGTGTGATTCATGCAGGGCGCGGATGGTGGAGCAGGGCATGGATCCGGCGTCGCCCCAGGACCGCGTGCGCAACGCAGAGCAGGTGCTCGACGGATTCAAGGCCCGCATGACGGGGCTGGTGCGGGAGCGCGTACCCGATGCCAGCGTGTTCTATAACGCGGGCCATGTGGGCCCGGAGACAAAGCGCGCCCTGGACCAGGTAACCCACCTGGAACTCGAGAGCCTCCCCGGCGGGCACTGGGGCTACCTGCACTTCCCCATGACCGTCCGCTACGCCCGGAGCCTGGGCAGGCCCATGGTGGGTATGACCGCTGCCTTCCATGGCAGCTGGGGTGACTTCGGCTCGCCAAAGGCCCGGGCATCCCTGGAGCATGACTGCTTCCAGATGTTGAGCCACGGCGCGGGCTGCTCGGTTGGAGACCAGCTCCTGCCCGACGGCACCTTCGACCGCGCCACCACCCAGGTCCTGGGCCAGGTGTACGAGGAGGTGGAGCGCAAGGAGCCGTGGTGCCACCGCGCCACTTCAGAGGCGGAGATCGGCGTCTTCTATCCCGAGGCGTTCGGCGCCAGCGACGGCCACATCGACAGCTCCGCCGCCGGGGCCATGGCCGCCCTCACCGAGGGGCATCACCTCTTCGACTTCATCGACGGGGGCGCGGACATGGGGCGCTACCGGTTGATCGTCGTGCCGGATCGCATCCGCATCGGCGACCAGTTCGGCCAGAGCCTGGGCGAGTACCTGGAGGGGGGCGGCGCCATGATCCTGTGCCACCTGGGCGGGCTCTCGCCGGAGGGGGACTACTTTTCCCTGAAGGAGGTGGGGGCCGAGTGCCTGGGCGTCTCCCCACACGAGCCGGACTTCCTGGTGCCAGGGCCAGAGCTGGACCGCGGCCTCCCCCCCACCCCCCTGGCCATGAAGTGGCGGGCCATGCGGGTGCGCCCCGAGGGGCCCACCGAGGTGTTGGCCCGGGTGAAGCTGGGCTGGTTCAACCGCACCGCTGACCGGTTCACCAGCCACATGCACGCGCCGCCGGCCCGGGACGCTGACTACCCCGCCGCGCTGAGGCGGGGGAGGGTGATCTACTTCGCTCACCCGATCCTCTCCATGTATCGCCAGCAGGCGTGGCCCTGGTGCCGGGACCTGCTGCTCAACGCGGTGGACCTGCTGCTGCCGGATCCCCTGGTGCGCACAGACGCGCCCAGGGCGTGCCAGGTCACTGTCTCCCGCCAGGAGGATCCCCAACGGCGAGTGCTCCACCTCTTCTCCTACCTGCCCCGCCAGGTGGGGGAGACCGGCCCCACCGTGGACGAGGTGCTCCCACTGCATGATGTGAGCGTTTCGCTCCGCTGCGACGGGGGCGCACCAGGGCAAATCCAGCTTCAACCCCAGGCTCAACCACTCCCCTTCACCTGGGAATCCCCATACGCAACTTTCATCGTCCCTCGAGTCCTCGGGCACCAACTAGTCGAAATCAAACAACAAGTTATATAATAAGAGAGGGTCAGACCCTCTCTTATTAGCCTTGTAAACGTGCCTACTTGCCAAAATTGGCAAAACATGCTTTACTTCCAATTATGGATATGGACATGCTCAACAAGGTGCTCACTGTGGGCGTTGAGAACGGTGCCAGCGACATCCACTTCCGCCCTGGCGCGCCGCCCCTGTTTCGGCTCAACGGCGACCTGCGCCCCGCGGAACACGAGCGCCTCACGCCCCGCGACACCAGCATGATCGCCACGGCCCTGTTGGAGCGCGTCTCCGACGCCCGCCGGCTGGACGAGCTGCAGGAGTACGACACCTCCTACTCATTGCCAGGGGTTTCCCGCTTCCGGGTCAACGTCTACCGCCAGCGCGGCTCCCTGGGAGTCATCCTGCGGATCATCCCTCGGGATGTGCCCTCCATCGATGAGCTCGGCCTGCCCGATGTGCTCAAGGAGGTGGCCGGCAACAAGCGCGGGCTGGTGCTGGTGACGGGCGCCACCGGCGCGGGCAAGACAACCACCCTCGCCGCCATGGTTAACGAGATCAACCTCAGCCGGTGCGCGCACATCGTCACCATCGAGGACCCGCTGGAGTACCTGCACCCGAACAAACGATCTTCAATTTCCCAGCGCGAGATAGGCATCGACACCCGCAACTTCGTCACCGGCCTGCGCTCTGCCCTGCGCCAGGATCCGGACGTGGTGCTGGTGGGCGAGATGCGAGACACCGAGTCGGTGGACATCGCGCTCAAGGCCTCGGAGACCGGGCACCTGGTGCTCTCAACCATGCACACCAGCGACGCCACGCGCACCATCAACCGGCTGATCAGCTACTTCCCGGCCGAGGAGCAGACCTCGGTGCGGCACCGGCTGGCCGAGAACCTCCAGGCGTGCGTGGCCCAGCGCCTGCTGCCGCGATCCGACGGAGCCGGCCAGGTGGTGGCCATGGAGGTGATGATCGCCACCTCCACCATCTCGGCGTTCATCTACGAGGACCGCCCCTCCGGCTCCCTGGACCAGCTCATCGATGAGGGGGAGCACCCGTACCGCATGCAGTCATTTGACAAGCACATCATGGAGCTGTTTCAGGAAGGGATCATCGACCTGGAGACAGCCACGCGCAACGCCTCCAGCCCCAACGATTTTCAACGGGCGCTCATTTACGAGTAGCCTCCCGCAGGGAGAGGCGCGCTTCACTCTCTGAGCATATCGGCCCAGACCAACCACTGCTCGATCACGGATCGCCAGCCCACATCATGGTCTACACAGCGGCGGCGGTGCTCGGTTAGCTTCTTTGAGTCCTTGAGTAAAGATAAAGACTTGTATGTGAAGTCTTCAAGGAAGTTGTCAGCGTTTGCTCCGCCTCCTCTGGGGTGGCCTGGCACCAGGATGCCGCGCTCCCCCACATATTCAGGCAGGCAGGCTATGGAGCTGGTGACCGGTACGGCCCCGGCGGCGTGGGCCATTTGCACAACGATGCAGCCCGCCTCGCGGAAGGTGCAGGGATAGAGCAGGACCTCGGCCCGGCGCATGGCGCGCAGCAGCTCATCCTGGGGCACTGGCCCTGTGACGGTCACTCCGGGCAGGTCAGCGGCGCTGGCGTACAGGTGGGAGAATGGATCCTCTGGCTGGTCGTAGGTGACCATGCCGCCCAGCACCTCCAGGGTGGCGTGGGGGATCCGGCGATGGATTTTTGGCCAGGCCTGGAGCAGCGGCTCCAGCCCCCGGAACGGCGCGGAGGCGTACACACAGCGGCCCGGCGTGCGTCCCTCGCTGGTGGCTGCGCCCTGCAGGGTTCCTTTGTGCGCCGTCCGGTCCAGCCCGTTGCGCGTTCGCACGAACCGGGCCGTCACAGCGTCGGCGTCGATGTCAAAGACCCGCATGAACCGGTCGCGCTGGTAGTCGGAGATGCAGAGCACGCGGTCCACCAGCCCGGCGGCCGCGCGGAAGACCTTGCGGAAGCCCTCCATGGGCATGTCCTGGAGCCAGAGCCAGGTGGCGCCCGCGAACCTCGCCAGCGGCGCCAGGGCCGCGTCCCTGCAGATGACCAGGACCCGTGGCCGCACCTGTCCTGCCTCGAGCTGCTGCTCCAGGTCGGCCACCCGATCCCAGCGGAGCCGATGCCTGAGCCCGACGCGAGGGGAAGGAGCGAACACCTCCACCGCGTTGCCTCGGGAGGCCAGGCCCCGGCTCACCTCCACCAGGGCTGTCTCGGATCCGCCCAGCGGCCGTGAGGCCAACCGCTCCTCATCAAAGGTGATGGGGTAAGTGGTGGCGAAGAGGAAGTCTGGCCTTCGGGACTCGGTCACAGGCGCATGGTATGGCAACCTGGGTGGTGATGGAAAATCTCAAGGCGCTCTTTTCAGCCCTGGACCTGGACGGCGACGGCGTGATCTCCGCGGCCGAGGTGCGCCCTGGCGCCGAGGCCCTGGGGTGGGGGTGGCCCCAGGCGCCGCTCATGGCCGTGCTGCACCGGCTGGCGCTGGCCAGGCCCCTTGACCTGGAGCAGCTGGCCCGGTGCCTGGAGCAGGCCACCATGGATCCCATGGGGATCTTCGGCGCCGTGCTGGAGCGGGCCCCCGCCCCGGCGCCCACCGCGGCCGGGGGGATGGCGCTGTTGATCATCGACCCCCAGCGCGCATTCACCGAGGGGTGTTGGATGCGCTCGGTGGGGCATGCCGGCGCGGAGGACGTGGCCCCCATCAGGGAGGCCTTCGCCGCCTGCGCGGCCATGCTGGCACGGGCGCCGGCAGATCTCGAGCTGATGGTAACCCGCTGTCCCTTTCCCCCGGACAGTTTCGGGTGGGAGGCCGGGGTGGCCGCGGCGCTCCCCGGGGATCAGCCGTACTTCATCAAGCCAAACAACAGCGTGCTATTTCCTCCTTCCAACGGCTTCCGCGCCTGGGGCGAGGCCCTGCTGGCAGCGGGCCGCCACACCCTGGTCATGGCCGGGTGCACCCTCAACAGCTGTGTGCGCGTGAGCGCGCGTGAGGTGCAGGAGCTGTTCGGACCCAGGGGGCTCCAGGTGGTGGTGGATCCAGACCTGTGCGGAGCCCGCCGGGCCAACTACCAGCCATCACCCGAGTTCGGCGGACGCTCCTCGGTGGAGGCGGCGTTGGAGGAGATGGAGAGCGCGGGGGTGCTGGTTCAGCGAGGGGTGTTCGACGACGGCTAACGGGCCATGTTCTTCTCCGCCCGCAGCAGGTTCATGCGCGCCATCTGGTTGTTGGGATCCATGGCCAGCACCCGGCGGAAGGCCACCGTCGCTCCCTTCAGGTCGCCCTTGCGGGCAAGGGCCACGCCCAGCAGCAGGAGCGCGTCCGGCTTGGGGTGCCAGCCCACCACCTGCTTCATGAGTTGCACGCACTGATCCAGCTTGCCCGCCCGCAGGTACACCTCGCCCAGATCGAGGGTCCCTTCCAGGTGTCTGGGGCGATGCCTGAGCACCAGGGTCAGGTGCTTGACCGCGCCGGAGAGTTTGCCCTCCTTGAGCAGGAGCTTGCCCAGGTTGTGGTGGGCGTCCACGTTGTTAGGATCCGCCTTCAGGGAGGCCCGGAACTCCGCCCCGGCCAGGTCCAGCCGACCCTGCTCGGCCAGCAAAGCGCCCAGGTTGTTGTGTGCCTGGGGATCCCGCGGCGCGGCCTGAACAGCCTCTCGGTACAGCGCCAGGGCGCGCGCCTTGTCCCCGCGCTGGTTGTTGGCGAAGCCGAGGTTGATGAGGGCCACCGGGCTCTCTGGCCGCGCCTCCAGGGTTGCGGACCAGAGGGTGATGTCGTCCCGCCACCAGCGGGTCTGCGCGCCGCTCTTGATCCCGAGGGTTACGAGGACCAGTGCCACGGCCGCCACCACGGCGCGGTGGGGGGAGCGGGCCACGGCCCACCCGAGCAGGAGGGCAGGGCCGAGCATGGCCAGGTAGAGGTAGCGGTCGTACACAGTCGTGTTGTCCTGGGCGGCGAAGGGCATCAACCCGGAGACCAGCACGAAGCCGCTGACGAAGATGGCCGCGGCTGCCAGGAGGATGGGGAGCCTGCGACGGAGCAACAGGACCAGGACCAGGAAGGCCGCGCCGAAGAGCCAGGTCCAGTAGACCTGCCCGGACTCGATGACCGCTCGGGCGCTGCGGCCATAGGCGGGTGAGATGTCCAGGGGGAGCAGCACCTTGCCCAGGTAGAAGCCCAGGGAGTCCAGGGCGATGAGCGGCCGTATGAGCAGAGGGCTCTCGTACAACATGGTGAGCCGGCCCTGGGCCCGGGAGGTGAGCAGCAGCAGGGGCGCGGCCATGAGGGCCCACGGCGCCAGGGAGCGGGCCAGGCGCCCGGCGGGGACGTGCAGGAGGAGCCAGCCCAGGGCGCCGGCCATGAGGATCACCGATACGGTCACCGGCTTGCAGAGCAGGGCGCACAGGAACGCCGCCCCGGCCAGCACCTGATCCCGCCGCCCGGCGACGCCCTGCAGGTGGCGCACCATGAAGAGCAGGGCGGCCAGCGCGAACAGGCCGCTGGCCATGTCCTTGAGCGATGTGATCCATGAAACCGGCTCCACCTGCACAGGGTGCAAGGCGAAGAGCAGCGCGCCGAGCCCCGCGGCCAGGGTGGTCCGCCGGTCAGGCTTGTCTTCTCCCACGGTGGCGGGCAGCAGCCGCCGCAGCAGGAAGAACACCAGCAAGCTACAGCCCAAATGGAGCGCCGCGTTGAGCAGGTGGAGGGGCGCCGGAGAGGCGCCGAACAGCCGCACCGAAGCCGACCAGAGCGAATAGGTGATCGGCATGAAGATGCCCTGGTAAGGCGAGGACCAGAAGAAGGCAGTGTTTCTGATGTGCGGGTTCTCGCTCACATGGACCGTGTCATCCCAGAGCAGGAAGCCGTGGCCGGCCACAGGGTAGTACACCGCCACCACCGCAACTGCGATGAGTACCGGGAAGAGCCACGGAGGAAACGTAGACGTGGACGTGGACGTACTCGTCGACGGTCCCTTCTTCGGTGTCTTCCGTTTCTTTTTCTTCTTCCCCACGGGACGCCATCATGCCACAGAACGCCATGCGCCTGGACCGTCCCGCGCCGCGCGCTACACTCAGGCGCCATGTCCGACGACCAGCAGATCCTCGTGGAGGGCGCGCGCCAGAACAACCTCAAGGGTGTGACCGTGGGCTTCCCCCTGGGCGCCATCACCGCGGTCACGGGCGTGAGCGGGTCGGGCAAGTCGTCTCTGGCCTTCGACACCCTCTACGCCGAGGGTCAGCGGCGATACGTGGAGAGCTTCAGCCCGTACGCCCGGCAGTTCATGGAGCGCATGGACCGCCCCGCCGTTGAGCGCGTGGCGGGCGTGCTGCCAGCGGTGGCCGTGGACCAGAAGAACACCATCAAGGCGTCGCGCTCCACTGTGGGCACGGTCACCGAGCTCACCGACTACACCAAGCTGCTCTACGCCCGCGCGGCGACCCTCCACTGCCGGAGCTGCGGCGAGCCAGTGGCCAGCGACACGCCCCGCGCCGCGGCCGAGCGCCTGGTGGACGCGCACCAGGGGGCCACCGCGCTGATCCTGTTCCGCTGGCTTGCCCGCCAGCGGGAGGACGCCCTCGAGTGGCTGGAGCGCCAGGGCTACAGGCGGCTCTGGTCGAACGGGGAGGTCGTGAAGATTGACCACCCCCCGGCCGCGGCCGACGACCCGGACCAGCCCCTGGTCGTGGTGGCAGACCGGGTGGCCCTGGTGCCAGGCAAGCTGGCGCGGATCACGGAGAGCATCGAGGCCGCCATGGAGCGGGGGGGCGGCCAGGCGCTGGCCGTGGTGCCCGGCGACCACGGGGCGCCGCCCGCGGAGCATGACTTCAGCCGGGGCCGCCACTGCGCGGCCTGCGACATCTTTTATACCGCGCCCCAGCCCAACCTCTTCTCCTACAACTCGCCCCTGGGGGCGTGCCCCACCTGCAACGGCTTCGGCGCGGTCATCGCCCTGGACCATGACCTGGTGATCCCGGACCATGGCCGCACCCTGGAGGGCGGCGCTGTTCGGCCCTGGAGCTCTGACGGAACGCACAGGGAGCGGCGGGACCTCTTCCGCTACTGCGAAAAGGCAGGCATCCCGCTGGACGTGCCGTGGCGGGAGCTACCCGGGGACGCGCGCCAACGGATCCGCGAGGGAGAGCGCGGCGCCCGCTGGTACGGCATCGACGGCTGGTTCCGCTGGCTGGAGCGCAAGACCTACAGAATGCATGTGCGCGTGCTGCTCTCTCGCTACCGCGCCTACGTGCCGTGCCCCGACTGCGGCGGCGCCCGCCTTCGCCCGGAGGCGCTGCTCTACCGGCTGGGTGGCCTCGACCTGGGGCAGCTCTACACCCGCACCCTGGAGCAGGCCCGGGACTTCTTCGCCGACCTCGATCTCGGCGCCGAGGCGGGCGCAGCCACCGGGCCGGTGCTCGCCGAGATCCGCTCCAGGCTGGGCTACCTCTGCCAGGCCGGGGTGGGCTACCTCACCCTCGACCGCCAGTCCCGTACCCTGAGCGGCGGCGAGGTGCAGCGGGTGAACCTGACAACCGCCATCGGCTCTGCCCTGGTCAACACCCTTTACGTCCTGGACGAGCCGTCGGTGGGGCTCCACCCCCGTGACAACGAGCGGCTCATGGCCGTGCTGGAGCGGCTGCGCGCCAACCGCAACACCATCGTCCTGGTGGAGCATGACGAGGCGATCATCCGCCGCTGTGACCACCTCATCGACCTCGGCCCCGGGCCGGGAGGGCAGGGCGGCGAGGTGGTGTACCAGGGCCCGCCCGCCCGGCTGTGCGAGGCCACAGACCGCTCGGCCACGGCCCGCTACATGTGCGAGGGCGGCGAGCAGATGCCGCCCCCCGCTCCCCGCCCCGTGGCCGCGGAACTCCCCCGCCTCACCGTGCGCGGCGCCACGGCCCACAACCTCCGTGGCGAGGACGTGGCCCTCCCCCTGGGACGCCTCACCGTGATCACAGGGGTGAGCGGCAGCGGCAAGTCCACCCTGGTGGGCGACGTGCTCCACCGGGGATTGCGGCGGCTTCAGGGCGAGCCTGCGGACCGGCCCGGAGAGCATGAAGCCATCGAGGGGTGGGAGCAGCTGTCCGGGGTGCTCCTGGTGGACCAGGCCCCGGTGGGCACGACGCCCCGCTCCAACCCGGCGACCTACGTCAAGGCCTTCGATCCCATCCGCAAGGCCTTCGCGGCCACCGAGGAGGCGGGGGCGCGCGGCTTCGGACCCGGGGCCTTCAGCTTCAACGTGCAGGGCGGGCGGTGCGAGGCGTGCCAGGGCAACGGCTTCGAGCGGGTGGAGATGCAGTTCCTGGCCGACAGCTACGTCACCTGCGAGAAGTGCGGCGGCAGGCGCTTCAAGGACGAGCTGCTCTCGGTCAAGCTGCGGGGCAAGAACATCCACGACGTGCTGCAGCTCACCGTCACCGAGGCGCGCGCCTTCTTCGAGGAGCGAAAGGATGTGGCCCGGCGGCTTGGCCTGCTGGAGCAGGCGGGCCTGGGCTACCTCACCCTGGGGCAGCCCCTGAGCACCCTGAGCGGCGGCGAGAGCCAGCGGCTCAAGCTGTGCCGCCACCTGGGCCTGGAGAAGCGCGAGGGCGCCCTCTTCCTGTTGGACGAGCCCACCACGGGCTTGCACCTGGGCGACGTGCGGCGCCTCATCGAGAACCTCAACGCGCTGGTGGATCGGGGCAACACCGTGGTGGTCATCGAGCACCACCTGGACCTCATCGCCAGGGCGGACTGGGTGGTGGACCTGGGGCCTGAGGGCGGGGACGGAGGCGGCAGGGTGGTGGCCCAGGGTCCGCCGCCCGAGATCGCCCGTTGTCCCGAGAGTCACACCGGCCGCTTCCTGGCCCGGCACCTGAGCGGCCATGGCTCCTCCCCTGCCAGGGAGGCGGGCCCCCCCGCCGCCACCCTGGCTCCGGAGCGCATGGTGGTGCGCGGCGCCCGGGTGAACAACCTGCGAGGTCTGTCCCTGGAGATCCCCCGCGACAGGCTTGTGGTGGTTACCGGGCCCAGCGGCAGCGGCAAGAGCAGCCTCGCCTTTGACGTGCTGTTCGCCGAGGGGCAGCGGCGGTTCATGGACTGCCTCAGCCCGTACGCCCGCCAGTACGTGGCCCAGGTGGCCCGCCCTGACCTGGACGAGCTGCTGGGCGTGCCGCCCACGGTGTGCATCAGTCAGCTCAACAGCCGCGGCGGACGCAACAGCACCGTGGCCACCATGACCGAGATCTACCACTACCTGCGCCTGCTCTACGCCCGCCTCGGGGTGCTGCACTGCCCCACCTGCGGGCAGAGGGTGAGCGGGCTGGCCGTGGAGGATCTGGTGGGGCAAGTGTTGGACCTGCACGGCGGCAAGTTGGCCCGCGTGCTTGCGCCGGCCGTGCGAGGACGCAAGGGCTTCCACAAGGATATCTTCAAGCGGGCCCTGGCGCGGGGGCACGCGGAGGTGCGGGTGGACGGCCGGATCCTCCCCCTGGATCCGATGCCGGAGCTGGTGCGCTACCAGGAGCACGACATCGAGTACGTGGTGGCCGACCTGAAGATATCGGCCGACACCGGAGAAGAGCTGGAGCGTCACCTGGCCGACGCGCTGGAGCTGGGGAGCGGCTCGGTGGCCCTTCTCCCCCGTCGACGCAAGCGCCCGGACAAGCTGAGCCTCGACCTGTACTGCGCCGCCTGCAAGGAGGGCTTCGATCCGCCGGACCCGAGGCTCTTCTCCTTTAACAGCCAGGCCGGCGCCTGCCCGTCCTGCGAGGGGACCGGCCTGGATCCGGTGGCCGCGGATGCGGAGGAGGACGGCCGCGCCCCGGAGTGCCCGGCCTGTGACGGCGCGCGCCTCTCCCCCCTGGCCCGGTCGGTGCTGATGGGAACCCCCGGGCTCTCCATCGGAGAGGTGGCGGCCATGACCCCGCCGGCCCTGCGCCGCCACCTGGCGCGGCTGGTAGCCAACCTGAGCCCGGCCCACGAGGACGTGGCCGGCCCGGCGCTGGCGGAGATCGAGGCCCGCTGCCGCTTCCTGGAGACCGTGGGCCTGGACTACCTGGAGCTCTCCCGGGGGGCGCGCACCCTGAGCGGCGGGGAGGCCCAGCGGGTGCGCCTGGCCGCCCAGCTCAGCGCTGACCTGCGGGGGGTGCTCTACGTGCTGGACGAGCCCACCATCGGGCTGCACCCGGTGGACAACGAGCGGCTGCTGGGCGCGCTGCAGCGGCTCACCGCCCGGGGCAACACAGTGCTGGTGGTGGAGCATGACGACGAGACCATCCGCCGGGCGGACCACCTCATCGACATGGGCCCCGGTGGAGGGCGCGGGGGAGGTGAGGTGGTGGCGGCCGGCCCGGCCGACGAGGTGCTGGCGCACGAGGCGTCCCCCACGGCGCGGGCCATGGCCCTGAGCGGGCCCGAGCGATGCCTGCACCGCGGCCGGGACACAGACCAGGGGGTCCCAAGGCTTCACCTCTCTGGCGTGACCCACCATAACCTCGCGGAGCTGGACGTCGAGTTCCCCATGGGCTGCCTCACCGTGGTCACCGGGGTGAGCGGCAGCGGAAAGAGCAGCCTGGTCCGGGATGTGCTGGGCCAGGGCCTGCGGCGGTTGACAGCCGGCCAGGAGCCGCTGCTGGGCCACATCCAGGTGGAGGGCGCCACGCTGCCAAAGCGGGTGCGCGAGATCGACCAGTCTCCCATCGGCAAGACCCCGGCCTCCACCCCGGCCACCTACGTGGGCCTGATGACCCACCTGCGCAAGCTCTTCGCCGGCGTGCCCGAGGCCAGGGCCCGCGGCTTCACCCCGGCGCGCTTCAGCTACAACGTCAAGGAGGGGCGGTGCGAGCATTGCATGGGTCAGGGGGAGGTGAAGCATGAGATGAGCTTCCTGCCCGATGTGCGCGTGCCGTGCGAGGCGTGCCAGGGGCGGCGCTATAACCCGGACACCCTCCAGGTGCGCTACCACGGCCGCACCATCGCCGGGGTGCTGGAGGCCACCGTGGACGAGGCCCTGGACCTGCTCTCTGCGGTGCCGCCCGTGCGTCGCTCCCTGGAGCTGCTGCGGGACGTGGGCCTGGATTACCTCACCCTCGGGCAACCCTCCAACACTCTGAGCGGCGGCGAGGCCCAGCGGGTCAAGCTCGTGGAGGAGCTCCGCAAGGAGGGCGGCGCTGGCGCCCTGTACATCATGGACGAGCCCTCCACCGGCCTGCACGCCAGCGATCTGGAGCGGCTGCTCCAGGTGCTCCAGCGCCTGGTGGATCGGGGGGACACCGTGGTGGTAATCGAGCACAACCTTGACGTCATCGCCTCGGCTGACTGGCTAATCGACCTCGGCCCGGGCGGCGGCGAGCGGGGCGGCCAGCTCATGTACCAGGGGCCCAGGGAAGGCCTGTTGGAAGATGACGCGTCGCCGACGGCGGCGTACCTGAGGCGGTTCTTGATCGGGCCGCGATAGTTACCCCTATGCCCCTGATTTTATAACTGTCTTTCATCTCTCCCCCTTTACCGAAACGCACTTCCATGAGACGGTCTTTGTAAGCAAGGAGACAAATGACGGCCTCCTCCGAACTGGAGATATGGCTGGATCGGTCTGCGCAGAGTTCAGAGGGGGAGCAGTACTCAATCCAGCTCCGCTTTCATCAGGCGGGTAGCGAGTCAGATCGCATGGTGGCCCCGGCCACGGTGGGGCTGGATCATGCGGCCCTGATCAGCGAGTCGCTCCGGCCCGAGGCCTACGGCGCGCGCCTGTGTAAGATCTTCGACACAGAAGAGATCCGCAACGAGATCAACACCGCGCGGTCGGTGAGCGAGTCAGACGGCAACCCCCTGCGTGTGCGGCTGTTCATCGGCCCCGGCGCGCCGGAGCTGCACAACCTGCGCTGGGAGGCTCTCGGTGATCCGCGCACCCCCGAGTCGCCCTTGACCACCCAGCAGAACATCCACTTCTCGCGCTACCTGACCAGCAACGACTTCCGGCCGGTCTGGATCAAGCCCCGGCGGGAGCTCACCGCCCTGGTGGCCATCGCCAACCCCACCGATCTGGGCGATTACCCAGACCTGGCGCCGGTGGACACGGCCGGCATCAAGGAGCGCATCGGCGTTGCCCTGGGCGACATCCCCACCACCTTCCTGGCCGAGCCGGGCCAGGCCACCCTGGGCAACATCGCTGACGCCCTGGCAACCGGCGCCGACATCTTCTACCTGGTGGCCCATGGCGCCCTGGTGCGCGGGGCGCCCTACCTGTGGCTCGAGGCTCCCGGCGGCGAGACCGCCCGCACCAAGGGGAGCGACCTGATCCAGCGGGTGAGGGACCTGAGCGAGGTGCCGAGCGTGGCTGTGCTTGCCTCTTGCCAGAGCGCGGGAACCGGCACCGCGGCCGCTCCCGGGGAGGAGGGCGGCCAGAAGGATTGGGGGCTGCTGGCGGCCCTCGGCCCTGGCCTTAGCGCGGCGGGGATCCCGTCGGTGCTGGCCATGCAGGGCTACATCTCCATGGAAACCGAGGCCGGGTTCATGGGCTGCTTCATGGAGCAGCTGCGCGAGGATGGGCGGGTTGATCGCGCGGCGGCGGTGGCCCGGGGGCGGGTCAAGGAGCGGGACGACTGGTGGATGCCGGTGCTCTTCACGAGGCTGAGGAACGGCCGGATCTGGTACCAGCCCGGCTTCGGCCAGACCGGGGACGCCGAGGACAAGTGGCCCGCCCTGGTGCGGCACATCAAGCAATCCAGCTCGGGCGGCGGCGGAGGGGACGAAGATAGCAGCGCCGGTGGTGGGGGACGACGGCGGCGGCGGCGCCCGCGGCGCCAGGAGGGCGGGTGTACACCCATCATCGGTCCAGGGCTGCTGGAGCCGTACATCGGCCGGTTGCAGGACATGGCCGCCGGGCTCTCCCAGCAGCAGGGCTTCCCCCTGAGCCAGTACGAGATGGAGCAGCTGCCGCACATCGCCCAGTTCCTGGACACCAAGGTGGAGCACCGCTTCCTGCACAACGATCTGGAGCGGTTCCTCTGCGGCGAGGTGGTGCGGCGCTTCGGCACGCGCCTGCCCGAGGGGTTGCGTAAGGAGGCCGAGGAGAACCCGTACCTCACCGACCTGCTTGTGCACCTGGGTGCGGCCAGGGCAGAGGCGGGCAAGGTGGAGGGGTACAAGGTGCTCGCCGAGTTGAACCTGCCGCTCTACATCACCGCCAACCAGGACAACATGCTCGAGGCGCTGCTCGAGGATCAGGGCAAGGAGCCGGTCACGGGCATCTGCTACTGGAACGATGACCTGGTGCATGACCCGGAGCCGGTGTTCGAGCCCCTGGGAGACGAGCGGCCCACCCCTGACAAGCCGCTGGTCTACCACATGTTCGGGCACCTGGACGATCCCAACTCCCTGGTGCTCAGCGAGGACGACCACTTCGACTTCCTCACCGGCTTCGCGCGCAACAAGGAGCATGTGCCGGGAGTGGTGAGGGCGGCCCTGGCCACCACCGCGCTGCTCTTCATCGGGTTCAAGCTTGAGGACTGGAGCTTCCGAGTGCTCTTCCGCGCCCTGCGCAGCGGCGAGGGCACGGCGATCTCCGACCGCCTTAGCCATGTGGCCGCCCAGGTGGAGCCGGACGAGGGGCGGATCATCGACGCGGAGGGTACGCGGCGATACCTACGCAAGAAGCTGGGCAGCGCCAACATCAGCGTCTTCTGGGGCGACGCTGAGTCCTTCCTCACCGCGCTGGTCAGGGAGCTGGAGGGCCCGGGCTGATGGGCGGCGGAGAGCGCAGGAAGAACCCCTTCACCGGCCCCAAGCCCCTTGAGCGCGGCGACACCATCTATGGGCGGGACACCGAACTCGACGACCTGCTGGACATGTTGTTCGCCGAGCGGATCCTGGTGCTGCACTCGCCGTCTGGGGCGGGCAAGAGCTCGCTGCTCAACGCGGGGTTGATCCCCGAGGTGCTCTCCGAGGAGGAGGGGGGCCTGGCGGGGGACGACAGCTTCGACCTCGTGCCGGTGTTGCGGGTCAACCGGCTGCTCCCTCCCGAGCCGGGTGAAGATCGAGGCGAGGGCTTCAACCGCTTCGCCGTGAGCGCCATGCTCAGCGTGGAGGAGGAGCTGCCCGTCGAGGAGCGCCTGCCGCCGGCCGAGCTGGCCGGCATGACCATGGTGGATTACTTCAGCCGGCGCCGGGAGGCCCGGGGGGAGAAGCGCCCCGAGCTGATCATCGTGGACCAGTTCGAGGAGGTGCTGACCCTCGACCGCACCGACACCGAAGCCAAGGTCGCCTTCTTCGCGCAGCTGGGCCAGTGCCTGCGGGCACGGCACCGGTACGCCATCATCGCCGTCCGCGAGGACTACCTGGCCGCGCTGGCGCCGTACAAGCTGCGGCTGCCCACTGGCCTGCGCAACGCCTTCCGCCTGGATCTGCTGGGCCACAAGGGCGCCATGGAGGCGGTGCAGGGGCCGGCCAAGGAGGCGGGGATCCCCTTCGCTGGGGAGGCAGCCAGGCGACTGGTGGACGACCTGCGCCGGGTCACCGAGATGGACGCCGCGGGCAAAGCCCGGGAGACGCTGGGGCCTTATGTGGAGCCGGTGCAGCTCCAGGTGGTGTGCCACGAGCTGTTCCGGGACCTCTCCCCCGACACGGATCGCATCGAGCTGTCCCTGCTGCGGGAGGTGGGGGACGTGGACCAGGCGCTCGCCGGGTACTACGCCTCGGAGACCGAGGCCGCGGCCGACTCCGCGGGGGTCAAGGAGAGCCACGTACGCGACTGGGTGGAGCAGCGGCTGATCTCCGAGGCCGGCATCCGCGTCCAGGTGCTCCGCACCGACGAGCAGGCCCAGGGCCTGGCCCACGCCGCCATCGAAAGGCTGGTCAACGCCCACCTGGTGCGGGCCGAGTCCCACCGGGGCGCCATCTGGTATGAGCTGACCCACGACCGGCTTGTGGGGCCGGTGCGGGAGGACAACTAGCGGTGGCGCCAGGAGAACCTGGTGCCGCTTCAGCTCCAGGCGCGCATCTGGGAACAGAAACAGCGGCCCACGGACCTGCTGCTCCGGGGGGACGCGCTGAAGGAGGCCGAGGCGTGGGCCGCCGAGCAGGCCGACGAGCAAGGCCTGGTGGAGAAGGAGTTCCTGCGACAGTCCCGGCTCACCGTGGACGAGGAGCGGCGGGAGCAAGAGCGGCTCGAGGCTGAGCAGCGCGAGCGGGACCTCGAGCAGGCCCAGGCGCTGGCCCACAGCAGGGCAGTGGCGGCGCGGAGGCTGGCCCTGGGGCTGGCGATAAGCCTCCTGCTACTCGTCGCTGCCCTGGTGGCGACCGTCTTCGCCGTGCGCGCGGAACGGGAGGCGACCCGGCAGCGTGACCTGGCCGAACAGCGGCGTAAAGAGGTGGAGGAAGAGAAGGCGCGGGTGGAGCGGGAGAAGGCCCGCAACGAGCGCCAGTTCGTGCGGCTGGTGACCCACACCATCGGCACGTTGAAGCATGATCCGCTGCTGGCTATCCAGCTGCTCAAGGAGCTGGAGGGGAAGCCGTCGCCCATTGACGGGGTGAGCCGGGCCCTGGAGCTGCTGGGGGAGGTCATCCCCCTGGCCGTTATGGGTGGACACCATGGCCATGTCACCGTGGCGCGCTACAGCCCCGACGGCAAGCGGGTGGTGACCGCGGCGACGGACGGCTCCATCCGGGTGTCGGCCAGCGACGGCCGCGGCGCCACCGTGGAGTTCAAGGGGCACACGGGGCCGGTGACAGACGCCGCGTTCAGCGCTGACTCGGCCAGGGTGGTTTCCGCCTCGGCGGACGGCACCGCGCGGGTCTGGTTTCTGGACAATCCGGACCAGCCCGTGGCGTTGGAGGGGCACAAGGGGAAGGTCCTGTGCGCGAGGTTCAGCCCCAACGGCAAGTGGGTGGCCACCGCCTCGGCGGACAAAACCGTGCGGCTCTGGCCGGCAGATGGGTCGGGTGAAGCGACGGTGCTCAAGGGGCACTCCCGCGGAGTGCTCAGGGTGGCGTTCAGCCCGGACGGCAAGCTGCTGGCCTCCGCCTCCAGGGACGGCACGGCGCGGATCTGGGCATCCGGCAGTGGCCAGAAACCGCGGGTGCTGCGTGGACACCGCGGGGCGGTCACCTCGGCGCGGTTCGACGGCGAGGGCGGCCGCGTTGTCACCACATCGACGGACGGAACCGCCAGGGTATGGACCCTGGGCGGTCAGGCGCGCCCTCTGATCCTGGCGGGTCATGGCAGACCTGTCACCGACGCCAAGTTCAGCCCCGACGGCAAGCGGGTGGTTACCGCGGCTGGCCGAGATGCGCACCTCTGGATCCCCTCGCCCAGGGGCCAGCACCTGGTGCTGCGCGGGCACCGGGACAAGGTGACCAGCGTTGATTACAGCCCGGACGGCCAACAGGTCGCCTCGGCGTCGGCAGACGGCACAGTCCGGATCTGGAGCGCGGCCAGCGGCATGCAGCGGGTCCTGTTGGCTGGCCATGGGGGGGAGGTCTCTTCGGTACAGTTCAGCCCCGAGGGTGGGCATCTGTTAACGGGCTCCCACGATCACACGGCCCGGGTCTGGTCCAGCGCAGCGCCCGTCAAGGCGGTCATCAACCTCATCGGCCACGAGGGCGCGGTGGTGGACGCCGACGCGGGGCCGCGCGGCGTGGTGGTGACCGCCTCGACTGACGGTACCGCGAGGATCTGGCGGGTGGTGCGGGGGGAGGCGCGGCTGCTGGCCACCCTCAACGCTGGCTCGGCGCTGGAGAGCGCGCGCCTGAGCGCTGGCGGCGCCCGGGTGGCGACCACCTCGGCCGATGGCGTGGTTCGGGTTTGGCGGGCCGATGGTCAGGGCGCCCCGGTGGCGCTCACGGGGCACTCCGGCGATCTGATCCCGGCCAGGTTCAGCCCTGATGGTTCGTTGGTGCTCACCGCTTCATCAGATGGCCCCCCGCGGATCTGGCGCGCCGACGGGCAGGGCGCCCCGGTCTTGCTGGAGAGCGGCGGCCAGGTGCTGACCAGCTCAGCCTTCAGCCCGGACGGGCAGAGGGTTGTCATCGGCACAGAGGAGGGCGTGGCCCGGGTCTGGAGAGCCGACGGCAAGGGTGGAGCGGTTGAGCTCAAGGGCCACAGCCTGGCGGTCATCGCCGCGGACTTCGCCCCTGACGGTAAACACATCGTGACGGCGTCCATGGACGGGACCGCGCGGGTCTGGCCTGCCGGCGGCGAGGGGACGCCGGTCATCCTGGCCGGGCACAGGAGCGAGCTAACTGATGCCCGCTTCAGCCCCAACGGGAAGATGGTGGTGACTGCCTCGGAGGACGGCACGGCGCGGGTTTGGCGGGCCGACGGCCAGGGCACGCCCATCGTGCTGTGGGGCCACCGCTCCAGGGTGACGGGCGCGCGCTTTGACGCCACCGGTGGGCGGGTGGTCACCATGTCTGGTGACGAGGCGCGGGTTTGGCGGGCCGACGGCCAGGGCACGCCGGTGAACCTCGATGGACACGGCGCGGGCCTGACCGCGGCCCTGTTCGACCGCAGGGGCGCCAGGGTGATCACCGCCTCCCTGGACAACACCGCCCGGCTCTGGAGCGCCAACCAGTCCTGGTCGCATCTGCTCAAGTCGCTGACGGGACGCACCACAGTCTGCCTCACCAGAGATCAGCGCGTGCGCTACCTCGGCCAGCTTGTATCGGACGCCGATGCCCTGTACGCCGCCTGCGAGAAGAAGTACGGACGCACGGTCCGGAGCAGTAAGAAGGCCGAGACAAAGAAGGCACGCATCACCCTCGTAATCCGACCGCCCGGAGCCTCGGTTTTGATGGACGGCAAGGCGGTGAAGGCTAACCCGGTGCGGCTGCCGGCCTCCGGCAAGCGGCACACGCTCATGGTCTCGGCGAAGGGGTACACCTCCCAGCGGCGGGACTTCCTGGACGACGGAGATCAGACCATCCATATCACCCTCCGCCCCGGCGACAAGCGCCTGGAGGGGGAGGGCGCCATGGCCGTGGTGAAGCCCCCGGTTGACGTGACCCTGCCGCCGCCCCCCGAGTCCGAGATGATCACCGTGCCCCCCGAGCCGGTGGCGCCGCCAGTCGAGCCTGAACCCGAGCCGGAGCCCGAGCCTGACCTGCCGCCCGCGGACGCCGTGGCCCCACCTCCCGTGGTGGCCGCCGCCAAGGCAGCGCCGCCCAAGCCGCCTCGGCCGCGCTTGCCCAAGCCGCCACCCAAGCCCAAGCCGCCAGCCGCCGCCAAGAAACCGAAGAAGAAGTCGCTCTATTTCAAGGATGACTTGTAGAGGGCACCATGCGCACCGCGATAAACATATCAATGCGACCGGCGGCCCTGCTCATGGGCTTGACGTTCGCGGCATGCACCGGCTGGCCCCGCATCAACCCCAACGACCCTGGCCGCTGCGATCCAGCTTGCGAATCCGGATCCACCTGCATCGACGGCGAGTGCAGGGCCCAGGACGCCGGGCTGGACGGAGGGCTGGACCAGGCGCCCCCGCCGGACATGCCGACGCCGGACCTGGCCAAACCAGACGTACTCGTGCCGGACATGCTCCCGCCGGACATGCCCATCCTCGACAAGGCGACGCCGGACATGCCCCCGCCGGACCAGGCAGCGCCGGACATGCCAATCCCGGACATGCCCCTGCCGGACAAGGCGACGCCGGACATGCCAAAGCCGGACATGCCCAAACCCGACCTGCCTGTGCCGGACACGCTCCAGCCGGACAAGACCCCCAATCCGGACACCAGCAACTGCGGGGGCATCACCTATACCGGCTGCTGCGCCGGGAACATCATGAAGTATTGCAGTTCGTCTGGGGTGCTCACCCAGGAGGATTGCTCCAAGAAGGCACAGGCCTGCGGCTGGCACGCAACCAGCCCCCTCTACGTATGCGGCGGCTCCGGAGCCGATCCGTCGGGCAAGTACCCCTACGCCTGCCCCGGCGCAGACGCTGGACCACCAGATATGTCCCCACCTGACCAGGCCGCTCCGGACCTGCCCGTTCCCGACGGGCCGGTGCCGGATCTGCCTGTTCCAGACCAGGCCGCTTCGCCAGACATCAACAAGGTGTGCGGCGCGGCCACCCTGGCGGGCTGTTGCATGAACAACGGGGCCAACACCGGCTGGTGCGACAACACCGGCACCCTGAAGAACTGGCCCTGCGGCAGCTCCAAGTGCGGCTGGAGCGGCCTGTTCTACGAGTGTGGCGGTATAGGCGCTGATCCCACGGGCAAGCACCCCTACGCCTGCCCCGGCTCCGATGCCGGCACGCCCGACGCGACGATCCCGGAGGCGGGCCTCGCCGCGTGTCCTGCCTCTTACCCCACAATGGGCTGCTGCGGCCCCATCTATCTGATCAAGTGCGTAAACGCCACGACCTATGCCACACCGTGCAAGAGCCTGGGGCTGGGCGGGTGCGGCTGGAACGGGATGCACTACACGTGCGGGCACACGGGCAAAGATCCCTCGGGCAAGGTCCCCATCCTCTGCCCCGGCAGCGACGCCGGGCCGCCAGACACTGGACAGGGGGCCTCGGACCAATGATGATGAGAGGCTCAAAGACGGGGCGCTCCAGCCGGGCACCAGTGGCGCTGGGGGCGCTGGGGCTTCTGCTGCTCATCCTCATCCCCTCGCCGGCCCGGGCCGACGCACTGGATCGGCGGGTGGCCCAGGACAGGCGCAGGGCCAACATGCTCTACCACCGGGCCAACAAGCTCAATGAGCGCGGCATGTACGGCCCGGCCCTCAAGCTGTACCACCAGGCCCGGCGGCTCTACCCCAGCTTCAAGATCGACCTCAACATCGGCGGTGTGCTGGACGCCATGGGCCGAATCACCGACGCCGCGGCCTACTTTCATCGCTTCCTGGTCAACTCCGTGGAGGCGCCCGAGGAGATCACGGGCATCGCCCGGGAACGCCTGGACGAGCTGAAGGAGAAGACCGCCAGCGTCCAGGTGACTGGCCTGGTGGAGGGGGCGTCCATCAGGATCGGCGGCGTAACCCGCGGGATGACCCCGCTGGTGATCCCCGTCTACCTCAACCCGGGCGAGCAGAAAGTGGAGGTGCAGAAGAAGGGCTTCGAGACCTTCTCCACCACCGTCACTCTGAAACCGGGGCAGCATGTCCCGCTGGCGCTGCCCCTGGATTCGGCCTTCCTCAAGAAGGAGATCAAGCCGCCCGCGCCCGTGGCGAAGCCGTGTCCCAGGCCGCCGCCATGTCCCAAGCCACCCGACTGCATCTCCGGTGCTGGCTTGACCATCTCCCGCGCCCGGACCATCGGCGCGTGGACCGCTGCGGGCGTCGGAGCGGCCCTCCTGGTCACCGGCGCGGCGCTTTACGGTGTGGGCACCACCAACGGTAACGAGGCGTACGACGCTTACGCCAACGCCGATGACCCGACGGAGATCTCCGGCCACTGGGATGAGGTGGAGTCCAACCGCAAGCTGGTCGTCGCCGGCCAGGTCCTGTTGGGTGTCACGGCGGTGGCCGCCGGGACCGCCATCTACCTGTTCGCCACCCGCACCCGGGATGCGCCGCCGTCAGCCCCAGCCAAGGCAGGCAAGGTCACTATCGCGCCCGGGCTGGGCGGCGGGTCGATGACCGTAAGATTCTAGTTTCTGCAGAACGCCGCAATCGGGTCACTTGGCCGCAGCGTAAATCCCCTCGATAACGTCCTGGTACTTTTCCATGACCACATTCCGCTTGGCCTTCATGGTGGGGGTCATCTCGCCGCCCTCCACGGTGAACTCCACGGGCAGGATCTTGATCCTCTTGATGGTCTGGTAGCGAGCCACCCTGTCATTGCAGTCCCGCTCCACCCGGCCCATCAGGTACTCCTGGACCTTTTCGTTTGCTGCCACCTCCGCCAGCGTCCCCGAGGGCACCCCTACATCGTCACAAAGTACGTCGAGCGCCTCCGGGTCCAGGGTCAGCAGCGCAGTCAGGTAAGGCTTGCCGTCGCCCACCACCACCACCGGCCCCACGCCGACGATCTGGTTGATGTAGGCCTCCATCTCGGCCGGGGCGATGTTCTTTCCTCCCGCGGTGACGATGATGTCCTTCTTTCGCCCGGTGATGCGCAGGTAGCCCTCGTCGTCCAGGCTCCCCAGGTCACCGGTATGCAGCCAGCCGTCCTCGTCGAACAGCTCCGCGGTGGCTTCCGGCTGATGCAGGTAACCCGAGGTGCACACCGGCCCCTTGGCCAGGATCTCTCCGTCCCTGGCGATCGTCAGCTGGATGCTGTCGAACGCCTTGCCCACGGTGCCGAACCGGGGCTTGCCGTGGTGGCTCGAGGTGACGATCCCGGTTGTTTCGCTCTGCCCGTACACCTCGTAGATGACCACACCGAGGGAGGCGAAGAACTCCAGAGTCCCACCTGAGATGGGCGCAGCGCCGGTGACGGCCATGGACAGCTTGTCCAGGCCCAGGGCCTCCTGGACCTTGGAGATCACCAGCTTCCTGGCCAACTTCCGGGATAGCGGCATGCAGGGCCGACCCGTCTTCACCTCTCTCTTGAAACAGGCGAGCTCGGTCTTGCGCGCCCAACCAGCCAGGGCGGCCTTGAGCCCGGTGGTCTGGGCGAAGCGGGCCTCCAGCGCTCCCTGGAACTTCTCCCACACCCGGGGAACCCCCAGGAACAGGGTGGGGCGAACCTCGGTCAGGTAGTCCTTTATCAGGGTCAGGTCGCCACAGAAGAAGGCCTCTCCGCCGGTGGCCATCTGGGTGAAGTTGGTGGCGATCTGCTCCGCCACATGGCAGAGGGGCAGGTAGCTGACGATGCGAAAGTCGGGCTCCTCGCGCAATATGGGGAAGCAGTCCAGCATCGCCTGGGTGAGGGAGTGTATGTTGTGGTTGGACAGCTGCACTGCCTTGGGCTGCCCGGTGGTGCCCGAGGTGTAGATGAGCAGCTGGGTTTCGTCGGGGCTCAAGGCAGCCAGCCGCCGGTCCAGCTCGGCATCGTCCTGCTCCTGGCCCAGGGCCTGGAGGGCAGCAAGGGACATCGCCTCTTCGTCGTCGCCGTCCACATCGTCCATCTGGATCAGCCTGTCCACGCTGAGCAGGTCCTTTTCGCTCCCCTCCTGAAACTTGGCCACCTGCTCGGCGGTGTCGGCCACGGCGATCTTGGCCCGGGAGTGGCTAACAATGTAGGCGGCCTGCTCTGTTGTGTTGTTGGGGTAGATGGGCGCCGGCACCCCCCGAGCCGCCATGATGCCGAACTCGCAAATCACCCAGCCGCAGCGCGACCCACCCAGGAGCGCCACGCAGTCGCCCTCCTTGTGTCCCAGCGCGATGAGGCCCTTGGCGGTGTCCCGAACTGCCTGCCAGTACTCACTCCAGGTGAACGAGCGCCACTGGCCTGATTCGGTCTTCTCGTGAATCGCCTTTGCGTTCGGTTTTTTTTCGGCCCACCACTGGATCTGTTGAACCAGGATCGTTGGTTGCTCCACGGTGCGGTCTCCATTTGGTTGAAGATGAGCAGGAATCCTAGCATCCCATCGCCTACGCGACAGGAAGCCTGTTGCTTAGCGATATCGCGCGGCGTAGATGTCGAAATGGCTGGACAGCCTCTTGTCGCCCCAGACGATCAGGTGGTGCTTGCTGCCGAAGGCGGCCTGGGCGTTGTGCTGTTGATAGGCCGCCGTGGAGATAAGTCTTGGCGAGGTCTCTTCCAGCCGCAGCACCCCGGTGGCTGGATCCGGGCCGAAGCGCTGGGCCTTGATGTCGCCACCGTTAAAGTCCCAACCGAAGATGGAGAGGTAGGTCTTCTTGTCTCCATCATAAGATGACGCGGTCCCCTGAAAGTCGCCGCACTTCTTGAAGACGGTGAGCGGCGTTCCCGTGGTGATGGTCGGCGTTTTGGCGTCGAGCAGCATGGCCATCACGTCGCATTTATAGGGGGTGACATTTTTGGGCGTGCTCGCGACCCAGGTGACCAGGTACCGGGAACCCACCGTGTGCACCATGGACGCGTAGTGCTCATTGATCTTGGTGGTCTTGGCCACCGCCACCGGCGTGGACATCGACGCGTTGATATGGATGTGTCGGGCGTAGAGATCGTATTTGCTGCCGGACCCGGCGCCCTGCCTCCAGAGCGCCAACCACGATACGCCGTCAGTACCCAGCGCCTGGAGGTTCGGGGTGCTGGCGGTGGCCGGGGCGATCTCGATCTTGGCCCCCACCGCCGCCGGCGCCGACCCGCTGGTGCTCACACGCTGGGCCACCGCCTTGGCGGAACCCTCCTGGTAGGCCACGAGCCAGGTGGTGCCGATGCGGGCGATATGGGGGCGCGCGAGGGTGGTGAGGTTATTGACCAGCAGGGTCTTCGAGCCGCTCTTGATGGAGCCTGTCGTTGGATTGAGGCGCGCGAAGTACAGCCCCTTTGAGAGGGTGGTGAAATGGAAGTAGGCCAGTAAATAGTCCGAGCCGTCAGCTACCAGGGCGAACTGCCTGGCGTTGGTGACGATCACCTTTGCGCTGGTAACCGAGCCGCTCTTGTCCACGACAGCGGTGTTGATGTGGTTGGACCGGACCCACGCCACGAGCCAGGAATCGCTGGCCTTGTTGTAGGCCACCTGGGGGGTGTCGTCCGAGCTCGTATGGGTGGAGATCCGGAGCCCCTTGGTGTCGGGGAAGGAGAAGCAGTCCCTGGTGTCGAAGGCCTTGCAGTTGGAGGCACAGTTGAGGATGCCCGAGCTGGAGTAGCCAAAGTCTGCGCAGGTCTTTTTGTTGACCGCGTAGCCGTCGCAGACCTCGGTGCAGTTGATGACGTTGTTGCCGCAGTAGCAGAGGTCTGGCACGGCGGCATCCGGGCCGAGGTCGGGCGAGAGGCTGTCGGGCGCGGCGCTGTCGGGGACTTCAATGTCGGGGATTGCTCTGTCGGGGACTGCAATGTCAGGGAGGCTGATGTCGGGCGCCGGGGCATCGGGCTGGGAGGCGTCGCGTCCAAGATCGATGCCGAGCGCGTCCACGGCCAGGTCGAACCCTCCCCCGTCTCGTGGAGTGCCGGGGCCGCATTTGCCGCTCACGCAGGCGCCGCTGGCGCACTCCTCGGAGTGGAGGCAGGTCGAGCCGAGCACCCCTGTGCCAGCGGCACACTTTCCGTTGGCGCAGACAAAGCTCCTGCAATACCCGGGGCCATTGCATGGCTCGCCGTTCCTCCCGGGATATTCCGAGACGCAGATTCCCTGGTGGCAGATATTGTCGGCGCAGTCGGTGTTGCTGCTGCAGGAATCGTTGACGCCCCCCTTCCTGGGTTCATCGCTGCAGCTGAGCAGAAGGAAACACAAGGAGAGGGCGCAATAGCTTCTGATCGCGTGGTTCACTAAATGTCCTCCTACCTCGGCCCGTACTTGGGCGACGCCGCGCCCAGCTCCAGGGCGCCAAGGTCCGGCGCCTTGCCCCGGTACCCGTCGGTGATGTTGGGGATCACGAGCCCCCTGTCCACGGCGGCCCCCTGCTTGAGCCGCAGGTCGGGGGGCGTGCGGGCCGGGAAGGGGTTGGCCGGAAAGGATACCGCCTTGGCGAAGATGGAGAGGTCCACCTTCACCGCGTGCTTGTAGCTGGTGTTGGCGCGCAGCTGGCTGAAGCTGGAGAAGCTGGTTGAGCCCACCTTGCCGCTGAAGTTGCCCGCCAGGGAGCCGAAGCCGTCGTAGTCGTAGCTCCCGTTGCTGTGGGCGTAGGGCAGGTACACGATGCGCCCGCTGCCGCTGTACCAGCTGTTCCAGGTTCCGCCCTTGCCGCCGATGAAGAGGTTGTTGCGCATGTAAGTCCGCTGGTGGGACTTGCCCGGCGTGCCGGCCAGGGCGTCCCCGTTCTTGATCACCGTGTTGTGCAGGATCACGTCGCCGATGGAGCCCCGGTTGAGCTTGAACGCCGCGTTGAAGGCGTTGTTGTACACCACGTTGCGGATGAAGTAGGTGGGGCCGCCCAGGCCGGGCTGGGAGCTCATGGCGATGAACACGTTGGTGAACCGGTTGCGCAGGGCCCGGCAGTTGTGCTGGCAGAAGTCAGCCTCCAGGCCGTCGTCGCCCGCGCTGTACACATCGTTGCCGATGACGTCGATGCTGTACTGATCCTCGGCGTTCCCCTTGCCCTCGAAGAAGGAGATGTTGTCGCGGCAGCCGGTGACCCGGTTGTGGGTGATGACGTGGCCCGGGCCGGTGACCAGGATGCACTCGCCCAGGTTGCTCCCGCTGGAGCCCAGGGCGGACTCCTTCCAGGTGGTCGTCCCGGTCACCACGTTGTCGGCGATGTAGGCCTCCTCGGCGCGGTTCCAGCAACCGATGCCGTCGTACTGCCCCGACAGGGTGACCTTGTTCTTCATGATCGAGACGCGCTTGGAGTAGTCGAAGCGGATGCGGTTGGCGGTGAGGCCCACGATGTGAACGTACCTGCGCTTGCTGGCGTCCACCGTGCCGCTGACCTTGGCCCCCTTGGTCGAGCGGATCACGATGGGCTTACCCTTGGCCCCGTCGCGCGTGACCGTGAAGCTGCTGTAGGTGCCGGCGCCCAGGTCTATGATCTGCCCGGGCTGGGCCGAGGAGAGGGCGGCCTTGAGGGTGGCCGGGGTCACGGCCTTCACCTTGGCCCCGGGCATGGGAACGGGCAGGGCGCGTGTGGCCACTGACACGGTCCTGTAGCGGCAGCCGCCGTCGGGATCCCGCAACCAGAGCTCGACCTCGTAGGTGGCGCCAGGCTGCAGGTCGAACACGCTGCCCGAGTGGCGGTTGCCCCAGGTGAAGCTCTCCAGGGAGCCGGCCGGCACGCGCCGCAGGGTCATGCCCTGGCGCCAGGCGGCGGTCCCTTTTTTGCGATACCGGACGCGCACGGAGCCGTCCAGGTCGCTGTCCCCGGTGATGGCCCACTCCACGGTGAGGTTGGTGAAGGTGGGATACGGCGTGGAGACCTTGCCGGCGACGGTGCCCAGGGGCGCGGCCCCGTCCTTCTGGCCGCCGGGGCAGGTGGGGTTCGGGCCCGGGTTCGGCAGGTCCTTGACCCCGCCGCCCTTGTCGGCTGCCTTGCCCGTGTCGCCCGTGGATTTGTCCTTCTTCTTGACCGTCCCGTCGCCAGCCGCGCCGGCGTCAGGGAACGATGAATCATCATCTGAGCAGGCCAGCGAGAGGGAAAAAATCAGGGACGCCGCGAGGGCGCCGCGTCGGCGAGTTGTGATCATGCGGTGATACTATCACCAGGTGCATCCGGCTCCGATCAAGAGGCTCCGGGCCCGCCTCCACCGGCGCAGGCCCGACGTCACCCTGGTGCTGCCACCGTTCTGGGGCATCGACCGGCCGCCGCTGCACGTGGCCTGCCTGGCAGCGTATTTGCGCGGTCAGGGCCTGCGGGTGCAGGTGGAGGACCTGAACGTGGAGGTGTATCGCCAGCTCAAGGACGTCGGGCTGGGGCACCTCTGGACCATCGGCACCCTTGAAGACCTCAAGCCCATGGCCCTGTACCACCTGCTCATGGACAACGCAGAGGAGCTGCTGGAGCAGGGGATCGAGCGCATCCTGAGCAGCGACACCCCGGTCATCGGTTTCTGCGTCAACTCGGCCAACCGCCACTCGGCGGGCTGGCTGGCCAGGCGCCTTCGCCACGAGGCGCCGGGGCGTACCATCGTGTATGGCGGGCCCGAGGTGCTCGCCCTGCTGGAGGAGGGGAGGCTGAGCCGATTCTGCGTGGACCAGTACGTGCTCGGCGAGGGTGAGGAGACCCTGCTTGAGATAACCCGGCGTGCGCTGGCCGGCGGGCCTGTGGGCACGGTCCCCGGCGCCATCCAGGGGCCCCACTGGGACAGCCAGGCTGCCATCCCAACGCGGTGGCTGCCGCGGCTCCCGCTGGACGATCTGGACAGCATCCCGCACCCCACCTATGAGGAGTTTGATCTGTCGGGCTATTCGTCGCGGCAGACCATGCCCTTCCTGTTCAGCCGGGGGTGCCCGGCGCGCTGCGTGTTCTGCATCGACTGCGAGCTGGCCCCGCACTTCCGCTGCCGAAGCGGGGTGCACGCGGCTGATGAGATGGCCTATATCGCGCGTCGCCACGGAAGGACCGTGTTCCCCTTCAACGACCTGATCTGCAACGGCGATATGGACCGGCTGCTGGACCTTGCTCAGGAGGTGCGGCGCCGCCGCCTGGACGTGGTCTGGTCGAGCTACGCCATGATCCACCCGGGCCTGACCCACCATACCCTGGCCCTGCTCCACGCCGCCGGCTGCACCGACCTGCACTACGGCTTCGAGAGCGGCTCCGACGCGGTGCTTCGCCGCATGCGCAAGCCGTACAGCGCGGGCCTGGCCCAGCGGGTGATCCGCGCCACCGCGGAGGTGGGCATCCGGGCCGCGGTGAACGTCATCGTCGGCTTCCCCGGAGAGACAGAGGAAGACTTCCAGCAGACCCTCTTCTTCCTGCGCAACAACGCGGGCGCCATCAGCTCGGCGCTCAACGTCTCGAGCATGGCGTTGCTCCGGGGTTCGGCCCTCAGCCGGGACCCGGAGCGGTGGGGCATCGACCAGGACCAGCGCGAGGCCTGGAGAGGCGCCGACGGCATGTGCAAGGAGGTGCGGAAGGAGCGGCTGGACCGGGTGATGAGCCTGCTGGTGGAGCTGGAGATTCCCACGGAGTTGGTGAACTGTACCCATGAGGAGAAGGTGGTATGGCATTAGGCGGCGAGGCCCCGTAAGGTTTGGGGCATGAAGCCATTCTTCAATGTCCAAACCCTGGAGCAGGTCATGGCCCTGGCCGCGGCCGTGGAGCCCCTGCCAGGCGAGGCGGTGGCCCTGGACCAGGTCCTGGGCCGTACGCTGGCCGAGCCCCTGCTCGCCCCCCACGATCTGCCTGGCTTTGACCGCGCCACCATGGACGGCTACGCGGTGCTGGCCCGGGACACCTTCGGCGCCAGCGAGTCGTCGCCGGCCTACCTGACCCTGGCCGGAGATGTGCGCATGGGGGAGGCCCCCGGGCTGGAGCTGAGCCCGGGGAACTGCGCGCGCATCGGCACGGGCGGGATGCTGCCCGGCGGCGCTGACGGGGTGGTGATGGTGGAGCACACCCGCGAGGTGGAGGATGACCTGGTGGAGGTGACCCGGTCGGTGCCGCCCGGGGGGAACATGGTCGGCCGCGCTGACGACGCGGCAGCGGGAGAGGAGCTGCTCCCGGCCGGGACCGCCCTGCGCGTTCAGGAGGTGGGCCTGCTCGCCGCCCTCGGTGTGCTGCGCCCGGGCGTACGGCGCCGCCCGCTGGTTGGGATCATCTCCAGCGGGGACGAGGTGGTGCCCCCGGAGCAGGTGCCCGCCCCTGGCCAGGTGCGCGACGTCAACACCTTCACCCTGGCCAACCTCGTGGAGCGGGCGGGGGGCCAGGCCGTGCCCCTGGGCCTGCTGCCCGACGAGGAGCCCACCCTGGCCGCGGCGGTGCAGGAGTCAGCGGGCGGGTGCGATCTGACCCTGCTCTCCGGCGGGTCCTCGGTGGGGACGCGCGATCTCACCGCGAAGGTTTTTATGGCGCGGCCGGGCAGCGAGCTGCTGGTGCATGGCGTGAGCGTGGCCCCGGGCAAGCCGTTCATCTGGGTTCGGGCCGGCGGTCACAACATGCTCGGCCTGCCCGGCCAGGTCACCTCCTGCGTGGTGGCCTTCCACCTCCTGGTGGCGCCCATCATGGAACGGCTCCTGGGGCGGGAGGCGCGCCCCTTGCCCGGCTTCGGCCGCGTCCGCGCCAGGCTCACCCGCAACCTCCACGGCGCGCCGGGACGCGAGACATTCGCCCGCGTGCGCCTTAGCCGGGAAGGTCACAGCTCCTTGGCCGAGCCGTTGTTGGGCAAGTCTGGTCTGCTGCACACATTGATCCGCGCCCATGGCCTGGTGCGGGTGCCCCTGGGGCACGAGGGCCTCGACCAGGGAGATGAGGTCGAGGTGCTGCTCTTCCCCTGAAGCCTGATATGAACATGAGGTCGTCATGAAGCGAAATGTCTACCTGAAGATGAAGCCCCTGGAGGAGGCCCGCGAGATCTTCCTCTCCAGCTTCGACTGGGCAGGGCTGGCGGGCCGGGAGCTGGTGGAGACCGCCAGCGCTCTGGGGCGGGTCACCGCGGAGCCCTTGATCTCCAACCTCTCATCGCCGGGCTACAACGGCGCGGCCATGGACGGGTTCGCCGTTGCCGCCAGCGACACCTACGGCGCCAGCGAGGAGCAGCCCCTGAGCCTGGAGCTGGGCGCCGCAGCCTTCCCCATCAACACGGGCCAGCCCCTTCCGCCCGGCACCGACGCGGTGATCATGATCGAGAAGGTGCAGCAGTCAGGGGCCGGGGCGGTGGTGATCCACGGCGCCGCCTTCCCCTGGCAGCATGTGCGTCGGGTGGGGGAGGACATCGTGACCAGGGAGCTGGTCCTGCCCCACCATCATCGCTTGCACGCGGCCGACGTGGCCGCCCTGCTCACCGCCGGCGTGTTCCAGGTGCCCGTGCTGGTCCGGCCGCGGGTGGCCATCCTGCCCACCGGCAGCGAGCTGGTGGCGTGGCACGACCTGGGGGGCGAGCCTCCCGGGCCGGGGCGGATCATCGAGACCAACGCCGCCTTCCTGGCGGGGCTGGTGCGCGAGGCGGGGGGCGAGCCGGTTGTGTTGCCCCTGGCGCGGGATCAGCTGGAGGAGATCCAGGCGGCGGTGGAGGCAGCCCTGGCGTCGGACGCCCACATGGTGCTGCTCAACGCTGGCGTGTCGGCCGGCTCCCGGGACTTCACCTCCCATGTGGCGAAGGCGCTGGGGGAGGTGTTGGTGCATGGGGTGATGGCCATGCCGGGCAAGCCCACCCTGCTGGCCGAGGCGGGGGGCAAGCCGCTGGTGGGGACGCCCGGCTACCCGGTGTCAGCCTGGGTCTGCTTCGACCAGTTCATCGCGCCGGCCCTGGCCCGCATGCAGGGGCAGCTCCCGCCTCACCGGGAGCGGGTGGCCGTGACCGCGGGGCGGCGGCTCCCCTCGCGCCTGGGCCACGAGGAGTTCCTGCGTGTGCACCTGGGGCGGGTGGGAGATCAGGTGGTCGCCACGCCGCTCAAGCGCGGGGCCGGGGCCATCTCATCCCTGACCAGGGCCGACGGCGTGCTCCGCATCCCGGCGGACAGCGAGGGGCTGGAGGAGGGGGCCGCGGCCGAGGCCGAGGTGTTGGGCCCGCCCGGGGCGGTGGACCGCACCCTCATCGTCGTGGGCAGCCACGACGTAACCCTGGATCACCTGGCTGACCACGCCCGGCGGCGCGCGCCACAGCTCCAGATGTCCGCCTCCCACGTGGGATCGCTGGCCGGGCTCATGGCCATCCGTGCGGGCAGGTGCCACATGGGCGGGACCCACCTGCTGGATCCAGATACCGGCGAATACAACGAGAGCTACGTGCGGCGCCACCTGCCGGGGATCCCGGCCAGGCTGCTCACCCTGGCCTTTCGGGAGCAGGGCTTCATGGTGCCCCGGGGCAACCCCAAGCGGATCCTCGACTTCGCCGACCTGACCCGAGAGGACGTGCGCATGGTCAACCGCCAGGCTGGATCGGGCACCCGGGTGTTGATGGACTACCACCTCCAGGAGCAGGGCGTGGACTCGCGGCGGATCCAGGGATACGACCAGGAGGAGTACACCCACATGACCGTGGCCGTGCAGGTGCTCACCGGCGCGGCGGACGTGGGGCTCGGCATCCTGGCCGCGGCGCAGGCCCTGGACCTGGACTTCGTGCCGGTGGCCACCGAGCGCTACGATCTGTGCGTGCCCACGCGGTTCTGGGAGGACGCGCGGATCCAGGAGGTGCGCACCACGCTGGCCTCATCTGACTTCAAGGAGACGGTGAGCGCGCTGGGCGGCTACGACGTCGCGCCCATGGGCGAAGTCGCCTGGGAGTGGGAGGGGTAGGAGGAGAGGAGGCTCAGCGGCCGAGCAGCTGGGCCACGGCGTCAGATGCAGGGGCCGCGCGCACCTGATCGGGCGGGCCCACCTGCACGATGCGCTGATCCAACATGACGCCCACGCGGTGGCCAAGGGCCAGGGCCACCTCCGGGTCGTGGGTCACATGCAGGAAGGGCACGCCGGCTTCCCGCTGGATGCGTCCAAGCTCTCGCATGAGCCGCCGCCGCGCGCCCGCGTCCAGGGATGAGAGCGGCTCGTCCAGCAGCATGAGCCGTGGCTCGGTGACCAGGGCCCGGGCCAGGGCCACCCGCTGCTTCTCCCCGCCGGACAGGGGCCCCACCGAGCGGTTCAGCAGCGGCTCGATGTCCAGCAGCCCGGCCACCCGCGAGATCGCCTCCTTGAGCCTCGGCGCCTCCATGCCCCGCGCCCTTGGTCCGTAGGCGATGTTGTCGCGCACGTTCATGTGCGGGAAGAGGGCGTGGTCCTGGTAGGCCATGGCGAAGCGCCGCCGCTCCGGGGGGAGGGTCGTGATGTCCGCGCCCCGCCAGCGCACCTGGCCGCGATCCGGCGCCAGCAGCCCGGCGATGATCTCCAGCAGCACGGTCTTACCCGTGCCCGAGGGGCCCATGAGCACGAAGTACTCGCCGTCGGCGAGGGTCAGGTCCAGCCCGGACATGTGGAACCCGCCCAGCCGCTTGCTCAGGCCGCGCAGCTCCAGCAGCGGGCCAGGGTGGCGCTCAGGCATCGCGGGCCCCCTGGGAACGCCACGGGCGCGCGGCCAGCCTCAGGGCCGCGAACAGGGCCACGCACACCACCAGGAGCACCACGGCCACCGCCTCGGCGCTCTCCAGGCCATAGTCGTTGAAGCGCTGGTACACAAGCACCGGCGTGGTCATCGGGTAGTAGGCGATGATGATCACCGCGCCGAACTCGCTGATGCCGCGGCCCCACATGAGCACCATGCCGGAGACGATGGCCCGCCAGGCCATGGGAAGAGAGATGGTGAAGAAGACCCGCGCCGGGGAGGCCCCCAGGGTGCGCGCCACCTTCTCCAGCCGCTCGGGCACCGCGCCGAAGCCCTCCCGGGCGGCGTTGACCAGGAAGGGGAGCGAGACGAAGGCCATGGCCGCGGCCACGCCTGAGATGCGGCCCACCACGCCCACGCCCCACGCCTCCAGGGTGGACCCGGGCCAGGCGTTGCGCCCGAGCACCGTGAGCAGGGCGATGCCCGCGGCAGAGTGGGGGATGATGATGGGCAGGTCGATGATGGCCAGCAACAGGGCGCGGCCCGGGAAGCTGCGGCGGGCCAGCAGGTAGGCCAGGGGCACGCCGAAGATGGTGCAGACCAGGGTGGCGGCCAGGCCCGCGGCCAGGGTGAGCTTGATGGACCCGGTCACCTCCGGGTCGGCCAGGGCCTCGCCCAGAGAGGACGTCGAGGTGGAGAGCAGAAGGCCCACCAGCGGGGCGATGATGAACAGCAGCAGGCACGCGCCCAGGGCCGTGAGCAGCAGGTTGAACCAGGGGACCCGCCAGGGCGCGCCGCCGCGGAGTTCCTGGCCGCTCATCTGGCTGCGGGCCCGGCCGGGAAGTACTTGCGCAGGCGCGCGGGCATCGGCCCCCGCGCGCGCGGCGGTGTGATGGGGCGCTGGCCGTTGCGGTCCATGATGGCCCTCCCCTCGTCGGAGAGCAGGAGATCAAGGTACGCCTCGGCGAGGTCGCGCTGGGCCGCGCTGCCAGGGATGGTCACCGAGTAGGAGATGGGGGCGCCCACCCGGGTGAGCCGCTCCCCGGGCTTCTTGCCCGTCACCGAGACCCGGGCCGCCGCGTAGCTTTTGCCCATGGCCGCCGAGCCGAGGTTGATCTCCGCGGGCAGGCGCAGGGCCTTGAGGTGGTGCTGGGTCGCCACGGAGTTGTAGATGAAGAGGTAGTCGATCTGCCCGCTCTCCAGCAGGGCGAGCAGGTCGGTCTCCTTGGGGCGCACGAACCGCTTGCCCCCCTTCTGCTCCAGCTTGCTGGCCAGCCCGGGCAGCTTCAGGTGAGCCTCCGCCAGCTGGAAGAGCATGACCGTGCGGTAGCCGCAGGGATCGCGATCCGGATCGGAGCGGCCGAAAGATACCTCCGGCCGCAGCAGCACCTGGTGCCAGTTGTCACCCGTGATCTCGGCGGCGCCGCGTGAGCGGTCCGTGTAGGCGATGGTCATCTCGTTGGTGGCGAACTGGATGTTGAAGGCGGCGTGGTCCGGCATGAGCAGGTTCTCCACCACCCGGTAGTCCGCGGACCCGAGCACATCACAGCGCCGCTTCAGGTCGCTCACTTTGCGCGCGGTGTCGCGGCTGCCGGCCGCCTCGGCGCGCACCTCCACGCCCGGGTGCCGCTGCTGGAACACCTTTGAGATCTCGCGGAAGGGCACCGACAGGCTCCCGGCGTGGAACAGGGCCAGGGTCCTCTTCTCCTCGGCCGCGCCGGGCGTCTTGTTCTTGCACCCCGCCGTCCCAGCCAGCAGGGCGGCGAGGATGGCGAGGAGGCGCGCGGCGTTCTGGTGACGGCAGCTCATGGGTGCGGGTAGTGTAACCAGATTCTAAATAGGTTCCAGGATCCACCGATCCCGTCGCGAGTCCTTGCCCGCGGTGCGCAGGTCGATGGCCTGGCCCATGCGCAGCTTCGGCTCATCAGAACCGGGGGATGAGAACATGACCTCGTCCTCGCTCAGCTCCAGCTTCGCGCCGGCCCAGGCCTCCAGGTCCTCGCGGTACACCTTGAGCTCCAGGGGCGGATCCTCCAGGCGCACGTAGGCGCGTGAGGGGCGCAGGCCGAGCACCGTGCCCCTGCGCACCGGGCGCGCTTCCGGGGGGCGCTTCAGGTCCGCGCCGAGCAGGGTGTCGATGGCCAGCCGCCGCACGGCCCGGTCCAGGGCGCGCTGGCGTTCCTTGCCCAGGTTGCCGGCCTGGATCACGAGCTCCCGCAGCTGCTCGTCCTCCTCGGCCAGGAGGCTCACCGGGCTCAGACCAAGCTGCTCCAGCGCCTCCTTGTGGGTGAAGATTCCCACGATCTCCCGCATGGGCGCCGAGAAGCGGCTGTACGGCTCCACCCCCAGGGCGAAGTGGAGGCCCGGCCCCGAGGTGAAGCGGGAGGGGCTGTTGGCGATGAGGCACTGGCGCTGCACGGTGCGCTTGAGCGGCTTGGGGAGGTCCTCGCCACGCAGCCGCTCCAGGAAGGCGCCCAGGTGCTCGTCCCCACGCCGCCAGGCCAGGCGCGACCGTCTAACGTTGTGAGCCCGGGCCAGGGCCAGCAGCACCTGCTCCAGGCGGTCAAGGCTGTCAGCCTCGGGCGCCTCGTGCACGCGGTACACCGGCTGCACATGGGGCAGCGGTGAGCCGTCGCCCATGAGCAGCCTCCCGCCCTCGATGTTGGTGAGCAGGGAGATCTGCTCGTTGTAGCGGCTGATCAAGTTGCGCCGGCGGCTGGAGATCACCAGCTCCCCGGCCTCCACCTCAACCTCCACCTCCTGGCGGTCGAACGTGATCACGTCCCGCGCGCGGGCCTCGGCCAGGCGCAGCTCCCCCACCTCGGCCAGCAAGCGCAGGGACTCCAGGTACGGGGCGCCCTCGTAATCCCGCCAGCCTGCATCCATGGCGGCCTGCACCCCGTCGTAAGAGAGCTTGGCCTGGCTGTGGATGCGCGCCCGCAGCACCCGGGTGTGCAGCACCTCACCCTGCGCGTCCAGGGTGATCTCGAACACCATGGCCCGGCGGTCCACATCAGGGTTGAGGGAGACGATGCCTTCGGAGAGCTGGTCCGGCAACATGGGCACCGTGAGGCCGGGCAGGTAGAGGCTCACCCCCCTGGCCAGGGCCTCCTGGAACAGCGCCGTGCCGGGGCGAACGAAGTGGGCAGCGTCGGCCAGAGCGTAGCGCACCAGGTATTCCCCCGCGGCCGTGCGCTCCAGCTGCAGCGCCTGGTCCAGGTCGCGGGAGTTCTCGTAGTCGATGGTGACAAAGGGGAGGGCGGTGAGGTCCTCCAGCGCGGGATCGTCGAGGCCTGGATAAGCCTCCAGGGCGGCCACCTCGGCCATCACCTGGTCTGAGAAGGCGGGCTCAACCTGGTGGTCCTCCAGGATCTTCAGCAGCTCGTGGGGCAGGGCTTGGGGCATGGGCACACCGTGATAATTGGCAAGGCACAGCTATACTATCAAAAGGATGAAGGATCCCTACCGGCAGAACGCGCTTCACAACGCCTGCGGCGAGTGTGGCGATGATGGCACGGACCGCTGCCCCCGCTGCGGCGCGCCCCTCTGCCGGGTCCATGCGCCGGAGGATGGCATGTGCTGCGCTGCCTGTGAGGAGGAGTGGCAGGTGCGGCGAATGTCGGTGTGCGCCCTGGGCCCGGGCTCGGGCGGCGCGGGCATGGCCGGCGCCTATCCGCTGATCTACACCATCCTGTGCGCCGTCCTGCTCCTGGGCCTCTCCATGGGGCTGCTGACCCTGGTGGTCCTGCCCCCCTGGGTGCCGCGCTCTACCCTGGTCATCGCCCTGGTGCTGGACCTTGCCACCCTCGTGGGGCTGCTCAGCCCGGCCGGCATCGCCCTGGGGCAGCGGGCCGTGCTGGGGCTGGCGCGGCGGGCCTTCATGCGGCAGGCGGGGGACGCGGTACGCCCCGGCTGATCTGTTCCTCTCAAAGAGGCCTATTTGTTCCTCAACCGGACGTCCACGTACCTCGCCAGCGCCTTCACCGCGCGGTCGCCGCTTCGGAACACCGGCACGCCGCCGGCCTGCATCAGCGCGGCCATGGGGTCGTACATGCGGCCGCCGTCCACCACCAGGACCAGGGGCTTGTTGCGCTGCTGGAACAGGTCGATGGCCCGGCGGGCGAAGCCGCGCTCCGCGTCGAACCTGTCCTGGTCCGAGGCGCCAGCGGGCAGGGTCTGCACCATGGGCGTGAGCGGCACCATTCCCACCAGGGCCAGGTCCACGCCCGGGTCCTCGAGCAGGTGCGCCATGAGCTGCACCAGCAGGGCGTCGCCGGCCATTGGCGTGACGTCCAGCGGGATCTGCACGTTCACCAGGTGGCCGATTCCAGCCTCGCCCAGGGCTTTGGCCATGGCCTCCCGGGTTCCTGGCGAGAGGGCGCACGGTTCAAGCCCCCGGAGGTTGTCGGCCATGCCCACCGACTCAAAGCCGGCGTTGCTCATGAGCGCAGCCCGGCGGCCAGCAATGGGCCGATCCCGCAGGGTGGCCGACAGGGTCACCAGGTCGGTGAACTCGCCGAAGTCGTCGGCCACAAGGGCGCCGGCGTCCGCCATGAGCTCGGCGAACAGGCGGTAGTCGCCCGCGATGCTGGCCGTGTGCCCCATGGCGGCGCTGCGGCCCAGCGGGGAGCGCCCGGCCCTGTACGCCACCACGTCGCGGCCCTCGCCCACCGCCCGCCGGGTCAGCTCCAGGAGCCGCGCCCCGTCCCCGGGCTTGAACCCCTCGCTGTACAGGGCCAGGGTGGTGAGCTCCTCGTCATCCAGCAGGGCCTCCATGAAGTGCGAGATCCGGGCGTCCACCTGGTTGCCGATTGAGAGCTGGTAGGCGGGGCAGAGCCAGTCCAGCTTGCTGGCCCGCGTGATCATGAAGGCGCCGCTCTGGCTCAGCAGGGCAACCTTGCCTGTCTGCCCGGGGTGCTCCTCCCGGGGCAGCTTGCTCCGGGGGATGAACAGGGAGTCGAAGCCGCAGGAGCGGGTGATGAAGCCGAGGCTGTTGTTGCCGATGAGGCAGGCCCGGTCCTCGCCCGCGTGCCGCTGTAGCAGGGCCGTCACCCTGTCCTCGATCCCCTTGCCCTCCTCGGTTTCGCCCATGCCGCCGGGGATGAGCAACACCCCGCGCGCCTTGCCTGTGCTCAGCACCCGCTCCAGCTCTCCGGGCACCGCCGGCGCGGCCACCGCCATGATCAGCAGGTCCACCGGCTCGGGCAGCTCCTCCAGGGACGCAACGCACTGGACGCCGTCCAGCTCGTCAACGTCGCCGCGCAACACGGTCACCTGCTCAGACGGGTACCCGCCCTCCAGGATGCAACGCAGGATGATGCGCCCAACGTTCAGCTTCCGTGAGACGCCGAGCAGGGCCACTGACTCCGGGGCCAGGGCCTTGCCCAGGTTTGTGCGGGGGAAGGGCGGCTCCTGCGCGGCCGCAGGGGCCAGGCGCAGCAGCCCGTCCAGGGGTATGACCCGCCCGTCGTCAGTGAGGCAGAGGGGGTTGAACTCCACCTCGGCCACCGACGCGCCGGCCGCCTCCACCTCGTGGCAGAGCCGCTCAAGGGCGTCGGTCCACCGGCCAAGCTCGCTCCGCAGCTCCTCCGGCGCCAGCGCGCCCTCGACGCCGCGTACGCCCCCCGTGGCCCAACGGAAGAAGAGGGCCTGTTCCAGCTTGTCCTCCAGCCTCGCCTCCGAGGTGCACCCCGGCTTGAACAGGATGGTGCTCTGCCCCGGGCGGGTGGCCGCGGCCAGGGCCTCCACCGCGGTGCCACCCAGGCCCAAGGTGAACACCTGCCCGAAGTCGGGGCTCGCCAGCATCCCGAGCAAGAGCTCACGCCCGGGGGACCGCGTGTAGGCGACCGCCTCACACAGGATCACGCCATGAACCGTGGCCCACTGCTCCGCGGACACGCCCGCCTTCATGGCCGCCACGGCCCCGGCCAGCGACGCGCCGTCCACCCGCTCCAGGCGGCGCACGCCACCCACGTCGGACTTGTGCAGGATCTCGGGTGAGACCAGCTTGAGCACGGCCCCACCCTCCAGCGGAGCCCCGGATAGAGCGCCCGCGTCTCCGGCCTCGGCCCGCTCCAGCGGGATAAACCTGTGCCATGGCGCCGGCATGCCCAGCTGCTCCAGGGCCGCGTAGACCTCGTGCTCCAACAAGACCTGACGCCCCTGGGCCAGGGCGGCCTGGACGGTATCTCGAATGATCATCTACAAGTTCCCCCTGCCGATGATCTTGGCGTTTTCCGCGGCGAAGGCCTCACCCGCGGCGAAGGCTGCCTCGTTGATCTCCCGGACCCGCTCGGGTACGCCCTCCAGGATCACCTCCCGCAACACATCACCCGGGAAGGGCAGGGCGCCAGCGCCGGCCAGCACGCCGAGCAACACGGTGCCCTGGGCCAGGGGGCTCCCCGCTTCCCCGGCCAGGGCGGTGGCGTCCAGGGCCAGCACCCGGCGGGCGAAGGTGCGGAGGTAACGGATGGCCTCCTCGGGATCGGGGTAGGTCTCGCCTGCCATGGATACCGTGGCCGGCACGATGGGGTAGGTGTTGGTGACGATCAGGGTGGCGGGCGTGGCCTTGTTCAGGGCGCGCAGGGTTTCCACCGGCTCGAAGCCCAGCAGCACCTCGGCCCCGCCGTCGTCGATGATCGGGCCGTACACCTCGCCAATGCGCACCGAAGACTCCACGATGCCGCCCCGCTGGGCCATGCCGTGCACCTCGCCCACCAGCACCTTGCAGCCGGCCCGGGTGGCCGCCTCGCCGATGAAGCGCGCGGAGGTGACGCTGCCCGTGCCGCCCACGCCGACGACGTATATATCTGTGGTCCTCGGCGCGTTGGGATCAAGTGCCATGGCTCTTATCCTTTTTCCGGGGTAGGGGCGCGGCCCGGCTCGATGGCGTCGTTGGGGCAGAGCTGGGCGCAGACGCCGCAGCCCACGCAGAGCACCTCGTCGATGAAGACCCTGCCGTCCTTCTTGAAGATGGCCGGGCAGCCGAAGTTGTCGATGCAGTTGTTGCACCGGGCGCACTGGCCGCAGCTCAGGCAACGCTCCGCCTCGCCCACCACTTGCCCCGCGGTGAGGGGGGCGGCCACCTGCTCGAAGTCAACCCGCCGCTCGCCGGGGGATCGCTCGCCCGGCACGGCCCGGGCCATCTCCTTCACCGCCGGGGGCTGGTAGCGGCCCTCGGGCGGGAGCTCATCCACCGTGTGCAACACAAGGGGCTCGGCAGCGTCCCCGGCCAGCAGGCGATCGATTCCGTGGGCAGCCCGCTTGCCCTGGGCCATGGCCGCGATGACAGTCCACCCCTCGCCGGACAGGTCGCCGGCGCAGAAGACCCGCGGGTCCACGGTGACGCCGGATTTGTTCCCGGCCGGGATGTACCCCTTCTTCGTCTGCCCCACCTCCAGGTCGCCCTCCAGGGCCACCGCGTCCGGGCGCTGGCCCAGGGCCAGGATCACATGGTCCGTGGCCAGCGGGGCCTCGGTTTCGGGCATGGGCACCGGGCGCCGCCGCCCCGAGGCGTCCGGCTCTCCCAGCTCGCAGCGCACCACCCGCGCGGCGGTCACCTTGCCGTCCTCCACATCGAAGCCCACCGGCACCGAGAGGAAGTCCAGCTCCACGCCCTCGGCCCTGGCGGCGGCCACCTCCTCTTCCGAGGCGGGCATCTCCTGCTCGGAGCGGCGGTAGACGATACGTACCTTGCCGGCCCTCAGCCGGATCGCGGTGCGCGCCGCGTCGATGGCCGCGTCGCCGCCGCCCACGACCACAACGTCCTGGCCCACTTGACGCTCACCGAGCAGGTGCACCCTGCGCAGGAAAGAGAGCGCGTCCTCCACCCCGCGCGCGTCCTCGCCCTCAACCATGATCTGCATGCCCAGGCCGGCGCCCAGGGCCAGGCAAACCGCGCCGTACCCCTCACCGTCCAGCAAACCCCGCACGGTGAAGTCCTTGCCCAGGGTCTGGCCCGTCCGCAGCTCCATGCCCACGGAAAGGGCGCCGTCCAGCTCAGCCTCCAGCACACGCCGGGGCAGCCGGTAGGGTGGTATCCCCGTGGCGAGCAACCCCCCGGCCACCTCCTCCTTCTCCAACAGGGTCACCCGGTAGCCGCGCATGGTCAGGTCGTAAGCCGCGGCGATGCCCGCGGGGCCGGCGCCGACCACCGCCACCGGCGGCATGTCAGCCCTGGCCTCCCGCTCGGTCTCGGCCTTGAGACGCTCGGCCTCGAAGTGAGCCGCCCGCTCCGCCTCGCCCTCCAGCTCGGCCACGAACCGCTTCACCTCGTTGATGGCGATGGCCTCGTCGTGATCGCCGCGCACGCACGAGCCCTCACACGGCCGGTGGCAAACCCGCCCCAGGATGAGGGGCAGCGGGACCTGCTCCCGGATCAGGGCCAGCGCCTCTTTGAACCGTCCGGCCCGCGCCAGAGACAGGTAGCCGAACACGCAGATGTTGGCCGGGCAGGCGTACGTACAGGGCGCGGACTCTGGCTTCCTTGCCCGCCCCTGGGCCGGGAAACCCATGGGATCCAGGTCCGTGGCCAGCAGCTTGCTGCGCGCCCGCAGGATCTCGTCGTCAGCCAACGTGGGCACGCCGCACCCCTCGTGGGAGGCGTTCTTGCCGCACCGCTTGCACTTGTCGTGGTCAACCCGGTAGACCAGCTCCTCTCCCCGGCGCCCCAGCAGCTTGCGCGCGTACAGGTGGCACGCGCGGCGGCTAATGATCACCCGCACGCCCTTGCGCAGGTACGCCGCGCGGATGGTCTCGATGGCGCCCTTGAGGTCCGCCGGGTCCACCACATGCAGGTCATCGATGCCGAGGCCGCGCACCAGCCGCTCGATGTCGATGGGCCGCTCCTTCTGCTCGGCCAGGGCGTTGCCCGGGTGGGGCTGGTGCCCCGTCATGGCGGTGGTGGAGTTGTCCAGGATCATCAGCAGCAGGTCATGCCGGTTGTGAACCGCGTTGATCAGCCCGTTGACCCCGGAGTGGAAGAAGGTGGAGTCGCCGATGAAGGCCACGTGGCGCTGGTCGTTGCGGATGGAGACCCCGCTGGCCATGGTCACGCTGGAGCCCATGCACAAAAAGCTGTCGGTGGTGGAGAGCGGCGGCAGCAACCCGAGGGTGTAGCAGCCGATGTCGCTGGAGAAGTAGGTGTCCGGCTCGGCGATGCTCTTGACCGCGTAATAAGAGGTGCGGTGGGAGCAGCCGGCGCACAGCATGGGCGGGCGCCCCGGCAGCTCTGGCACGGCGGGGGCCGGGCGCGGCGGCAGCATCATCCCGAACAGCTTGGCCACGGCCTCGCGGATCCTGTCGCCGGACAGCTCGTACATGCGCGGGATCCAGCTCTCGCCCTTGCCCTCGATGAGGGTGGACACCCCGGCCCGCTGGGCGATGGCGCGCACCTCGGTTTCGATGTACGGCTCCAGCTCCTCCACCACCAGGATGCGGCGGGTGGAGGCCAGCAGGTTCCGGATCTTGCGCCGGGGCAGGGGGTGGATGCCGCCGATCTTGAGCAGCTGGCACTTGCCCTCCATGCCCAGCTCGATGAGTACTTCTTTTACGTAGGCGTACGCCACGCCCGCGGTGATGATGCCCAGCTCGCCCTCACCCTCGGAGAGGTTCAGCTCCGGGATGCGCTGCATGGCCGCGTACGCCTGATCCTGCTTGGCGATGAGCTTGGGCCGCAGCTCACGCGCCACGGCGGGCACTGGCACCCAGCGCCGGAAGTCCTTGTCGAAGTGGCCAACGAACCGCCGCGGCGTGAGCTCGCCCAGGGTGCAGACTCCGCGGGAGTGGTTCACGCGGGTGGTGGTGCGCAGCAGCACCGGCATCTGCAGCTCTTCGGACAGAGCGAAGGCGTGCCGGGTGAAGCGCAGGGCCTCGTCCGGATCGGCCGGCTCCACCATGGGGATCAGGCTGAGCCGCGCGTAGTAGCGGTTGTCCTGCTCGTTCTGGCTGGAGTGCATGGATGGATCGTCAGCCGTGACGATGACCAGGCCGGCCTTGACGCCGGTGTAGGAGAGGGTGTTCAGCGGGTCCGCGGCCACGTTGAGCCCCACATGCTTCATGCTGCACATGGAGCGCATGCCCGCGATGGCCGCCGCGGCCGCAACCTCCAGGGCCACCTTCTCGTTGCTGGCGTACTCGAAGTAGAGGTCGGACTGGGCCGACAGGCGGTAGAAGTTGTCGGCGATCTCCGAGGAGGGGGTGCCGGGGTAGGCGGTGGCCACCTCCACGCCGGCCTCCAGCGCGCCGCGTACGATCCCCTCGTTGCCCATCAAGAATGCCCGGTGCCCGGGTTGGTCCTGAAGGAGAGAACTCATCTTTGCTCCTCAGCTTGTCAGGTCATCTGTCGCGTACCTCAACCGCCCACGCCTGGACCCGGAGGTTCCATACAACGCCGGGGATGAGCTGTCCAGGCCTCGGGGTGGCAAGTCCGGCGGCCACCTCGGGCCCGGCTTTGTTGGGGCTCGATCCTGCAAGATCTCAAGATTTCAAGGCCTTGGATGGATCCGGCTGTCCCGCGATTTCTTGGCCCGGAATTCGCATCCTAACAGGTGGCGGAGGAACCAAATGGTACGGTCAAAGATCATCATCCTGACGCTTTCTTGTTTGATCCTGATGTGTTCCGGCATCGCCCAGGCAAAACCGGGGCACGGCGGGGGCAACTCCAATAATTGGTGGGATGTGGCCAGGGGCATTGGCTGGCTCAACTCCAAACTCACCGGAACCTGGCAGCCCAAGGGCCCCAAGGACGGCAAGGTCCGCACGGGCCTCGGCTCCTTCCGGAACAACCTGAACCCCCCGCCTCCCAGGAAGGACCCCATCCGCGAGGGCCGCAAGATCAAGCACTCCAAGAAGCCGCTCAAGCCCGCCAAGACGGCGCCGGCCAAGCCCAAGCACAAGACCAAGTCCAAGTCCAAGTCCAACGGGGTGCACACCCCCAAGGAGCTCAAGAACTTGAAGCCGCCCCCCGGCGTGCGCGCCATCCGCCGCGTGCCCACCCGCATCCGCCGCTGATCCAACATGGACCAGCAGAAGGTGAAGCTGGACCGCTATCGCCGCCTCACCCAACAACTCGAGCATGAGCTGAGCAAGAGCCCGGACCCGGTGGCGCGCATGGCCACCGCCGCGGCCCTGCTCCACCACAAGCAACCCCACTTTTTCTGGACCGGCTTCTACCGGCTGCAGCCGGACGGTTCCCTGCTTGTGGGTCCGTACCAGGGCACCCTGGCCTGCCAGGTGCTGGCGCCGGGCAAGGGCGTGTGCGGCGCGGCCGTGCGGGAGGGGCGTTCCCAGCTCGTGCCGGACGTGGAGCAGTTCCCGGATCACATCGCCTGCGACAGCCGGTCACGCTCCGAGGTGGTGGTGCCCTTCCGCGGTGAGGATGGCGAGGTCGCCGGCGTGCTGGACGTGGACAGCACCAGGCTGGCGGCCTTCGACGAGGTGGATGTGGAGTGGCTGGAGAAGATCGTGGGGCAGGTCTTTCCTACTCGTAAAGCCGACTGAAGATCTTCTCGATGAGGGGGCGCCCAGCGTCGGCCACGCACAGCTCCTCCCGGCTCTCCCGGTCCGTGACCACCCTCGCCTTGCGCGGCGGTTCGTTGGAGCTGGTTTCCTTGCGGAAGCGTACATGGATATGCCGGCGGTGGTTCACCTTGTGGCGCACCATGCCGAAGGGGCCGCGTCCAGGCGCCTGGAAGATCAGGGCCGCCTCGTCGGCGGTGACGCCCCGTGAGAGAGCGTGGTGCAGGAGCAGGTGCTGGGCCTCACGGTCGAGCAGGATGAACTCCACGTCGCAGGTGCGCAGCAGGGCCAGCACCAGGAAGAGGGTGTGCTCCAGGTGGCGGTCTCGTTTGCGCCAGTAGCGTACGCCAGTGGCCAGGATGGCGGGGATGCCGATGTCCGCGTCACGCCCGCGCCGGTGAGAGTAGTGACCCTCCAGCGGCCCACCGCGCTGGGCGCTCAGGTCGTACACCGGCGTCGCCGTGGCAGAGGGGAACTGACGGTGGCGTGTGCGCAGCACGCTGCGCAGCCGGGAGACGGTGAGGGGGGTGCCCCAGGCGTGGTGGGGTTCCCTGACGCGCCAGCCCGGGCCGGACTTTAGCCTGATCAGGTCCCGGGGCCGCCAGGCCGCGTTGGGCGCCCGCTTCTTGCTGCTCTTTGCCTGCTTCGGGGCTGCCGGTTGTCCCTGCCAGGGGTGGGCCGAGCTGGCCGTGGTCACGCCAGCGCCCGAGCGGGCGTGGGCCGCGCCAGAGGGCAGGAGGATCATGAGGCAGAGGGCGGTTAGATGGAGCTTGTACATCGTTCAGGGCGTCATGGTTTTCAGTGGCTCCCAGATTACCCCTGCGACGGTTAAAGGTTAAATTAAGAGCGCGATGAAAATCAGAAAAAGCGGAGCGCCGGTGGAGGTCACTGCCGGCGCCATCCTCCGGGGTGGCAAGTTGCTGGCCGCCAGGCGGCGCCAGGGGCACGGGCGAGGCGGCCTGTGGGAGCTGCCCGGCGGCAAGGTGGAGCCGGACGAGACGCCCGAGCTCTGCCTGGCGAGGGAGCTGCGCGAGGAGCTCGGCGTGGCCGTGGAGGTGGGGCCCCGCCTGGCCGAGGTGGTGCACGAATACCCGGATATCACCATCCGCCTGATGGTCTTCCGCTGCGCGCTGCCCGCCGGAGAGCCCCGGGCCCTGGATCACGCCGAGCTGCGCTGGATCAACCCTGAACAGGTGGGAGACCTGGCCTGGTCGCCAGCGGACGCGGCGGTGATCGGTGAGGTGGGGAGGCGCCTGTGGTGAGGGGGGCCTGGCGTGGCCTGCGCTCCTGGCTGGGCTGGCAGCGTGTGCCCGTGGACCAGGTGCGCATGAACAATCCCCGCCGGGAGGCCGCGTGGCTGGGCGCCTACGCCCTGTTCTACATCGGCCTTGCGGCGCTGACCGGCCTCCTGATCCGGCACTGGCCGCTGCCGTTGCTCGGGGCCTGGAAGTTCAACCACGACCTCTGGTACCTGTTCTTCTTCAAGATCGGGATGCTGTTGGTGCTGCCGTGTATCTGGTTCCACCGCCGAGGCTATCGCCCTGGAGATCTCTTGCCTGGTTGGCGTCTCGGCCTGCGCTCTGGCCTGGTGGTGGCCCTGGCATTTGCCGCGGGGTTCTGCCTAAACCTCGGCCACCTGCCCCGAATCGAGACCGCGCTCCAGGGGATGGACGCGACCCGGCGGGCGGCGGCCCTGATCCTCGGCGTCATCCTCCCCCTGTTCAGCGCGGGCCTGCCCGAGGAGATCGTGTATCGGGGGTTGCTGCAGACGCGCCTGGAGGCGGTGACGGGGCGCGGGCCGGGCCTGCTCATCACCGCAGCCCTGTTCACGGCCTGGCACCTGCCCACCCGGTACCTGTTGGCCAGCGGCGTTGAGGGGCAGGCAGGCGACCTGGGCTCAGTGCTGGTCGGCACCGGGCTCCCGGTGTTCATCGTTGGAATGATCTTTGGCCTGCTATGGGACCGCTACCGGAGCCTGCCGCCGCTCATCGCCGCGCACTGGGCCATCGATGTTTTGCCGGCTGTGAGTTCGTTTGTTGGGGCTGAGTTCTGAGGGGGGCAAGCAGCCAATAGAACAACTGAATTAATCCACCATGAACGCCACCTTGGCCCGGCGGATCATGGGGTAGGCCTTCCTGTCGTAGGCGTGGAGCCGTCGGTGGGCCTGCTCGGTGTACTGGTTGGAGACGCCCAGCTCCCGGGCCTTTTCCAGGCAGGCCGAGTACAGGCTCGTGGCCTGGCGGACCAGCGGGTCAACACGCGCCACGAGCAGCTCCTCCAGCTTCTTGCGGTAGAGCTCCACGGCATCGGAGCCCAGGCGCCGGACCTGCGCCGGGACGGGCGCGCCGCTGTAGGCCATGTTCGTGGTCCTGGCGAAGTGTTCGAAGACAGTACCTGCTCGGAACATGGCGGCCAGGGTCCAGCGGGCTTTGCCGAAGCCCCAGATCTCCTGGTACGCCCGCCGGAGCTTGGTAGCCCGGGCCGCCAGGCGCTCCTCCTGGCGCTGGATGGTCCGCAAGGATCCTCCAAGCCGCTGCAGCTGGAACCGCTCCTGCTCCTTGTCGGCCAGGCGGAAGGCGGCCCTGGCCGCGAACTCGGCATCATCGCCGGCAGGCCGGGCGCCGTGCAGTCTCCATGTGCCGATGACGCGGCTGTACAGCCGGCTCGCTCCTCGCCAATCCTTGCGCTGGACGTCCTGGTGCTCGGCCAGACGGAAGAGCGCCTCCACCATGCGCTGCTCCTGTCCCGCGACGCGGCTGTAGCGCCGGATAAACGTCTTGAAGGTGCTGGCCATGGCCGGGATGTCGCCCATCTTTCGCTGGACCAGGCCTGCGCGGAAGTAGGCTTCGGCCGCCTCCTTGGTGGCTCCCCTGACCTTGGCGTACTTGAGGAACCACCTGGCCGCCTCGCCGTACCTCTGATCATTCTCCAGGAGCACCGCGGCGTTCCAGATGGCGTCTGCGCGCCCGCTGAATCCCGAGTACCTGGGGCTCTGGGCCAGGTTGAGATAGCTGGTCACAGCCCTCTGGAACTCGAAGGTCCGGTGGTCATTGACGGCTGTGCGCCACAGGGCGTTGGGCGCATGGGGGCTGTCCGGGTAGCTGTGCCACAGCCGCTGGTAGAGCCTGGAGGCGGAGTCCAACCGCCCGGTCCGTTCCATGGCCACCGCCGCGTTATTCAGGGCCAGGGGCGCATCCTTGCCCCTGGGGTATTGCTCCACAACCGCCATGTATCGTCGAGCCGCCGCAGCGAACCGCCCCTGCTTCATCTGCTCATCGGCCCGCGCAATGCCGGCGGCCGAGATGACACCCTCCGCGTTGGCCGGCTCTCCCGCGCACCTGGCGTCACGGATCTTGATGGCCCACCGCTCCAGGTTGTCCAGGTCTTTTGCCAGCTGGTAGGTCACCAGGATGGCCTGACCCGCGTTTCCGGCCACGGGGTGCTTGCAGTATCGCTGGCGGATCTCGGACATCCGCTTTCGTGCCTCGCCCAGGTGTAAGAAGCGGTAAGGGATCTCCGCGGCCTTGTAGGCCATGCGAGGGGTCCTTGGGCTCTCGGGGAGCACCCTGGTGTAAGCGTCCAGAGCCTGCCGCCACCGCTTGTACGGCTCGGGGAGGCGTAGGGGAGAGAGCGAGGCGGGCGGGCTGTCCGCCCTGGGCAGGGGCGGTGACTGCAGCTGCCCAGCCTCCACCAGCGCGGTGATGTGTTGCTCGTACGCCTTGGCCGCCGAAAATGCAGCTTCCTCCTGGAAGCGGTTGTCCAGGTTGCTGTCTCGCACCTCGGCGAACACCCTGGCCGCCGCTGTGAACCTCTCCGAGTAGTACAGGCACCAGGCATAGCTGTACTTGAGCTCGTGGCTATTCCTGGCGCCGGGGTGCCGCTCCAGGTACGCCTTGTAGGCCCGGGCCGCCCGGCCGTATGACCTTCGCCCCTGCTGTAGCGAGGCCCCGTCCTTCATGGCGATGCCCCTTCCCCTGGCCTCTTTCCCCCGCCGGTGATGGTAGATGGCCTCCTGGACCAGGGCCTGCGCGGTGAGCTGCCGGGCGCGCTTCCTCGCCCCGGGGTTGTGCCTGTTGCGGCGCTGCCACCCTGAGCCCTCACCGAACAGACCGTTGAACCGGCCGCGCTGGACCATGGCCTCATCAAACTTTCGCTGGCGGTCCAGCGCCGAGATGAGCTTGTCCTGCACGCCAGGGTTGTCCGGGTGGTGGGGCCATAGCCGGAGCAGCTCCCTGTAAACCTGAGCCGCAACGGCGTACCTGGTGGTGTCGTGGGTAATGTCGCCCAGGCGCTGGTACACGTCGCGCACATGCCGCTCCTTGTGCCGGGCCCCGTAGAGCCGCTGAAGCCGCTGCATGGTGGATTCCCTGTCAGGGAGGGTGTCGCCGTCCCAGTCTTCCTCGGCAAGAGAGAGCCCAAGGAATTGCAGCGACTCGGGCCGCAGGGCGCTGGCCTTACCCGTGCGTAGCTCCTCCCTGTTGGACAGCACCAAGAGATTGTCGAAGTGGGCGATGGCGTCGGCGAAGCGGTCAGCCCGGTAGTAGGTCCAGGCGAGCTTGTACAGCGCCTCGTCATAGTAGGCATTATCCCGGGGACCCAGCGCCAGCACCTGGCTGTAGGCGGCCATGGCCCGATCCAGCTCGTTCTGGTCGAAGTGGTGCTCGCCCTGGCGGATCCACGCCTCGGTGTTGAACCGGCCCCGTGGCTTGAGGGGACGGCACGAGCTGTACTCGGCGACCTGCTCCGGGCGGGCCGCCGGAGCGGGGGTCAGGCGGTGATGGTTGGCGCAGACCAGCGCCAGGAAGGCCGCGCTCCCTGCCTCCTGACGACCCATTTCCATGAGGCAGAAGCCGAGCAAGTAGTAGGCGCCATCGAGCAGGCGGTAGCCGGGGAAATCGCGGATGAGCCGCCGGTGGAGGCTGATGGTGCGGGAGTAGTCCACGGCGGGGGGGGTGGGGGCCACGGGCCTGGCTGCGCGCTGACCCGCTTCGAAGGCTGCCAGGTCGGCGTCGTGGGAGGCGAGGAGCCTGTTGTAGCGTTGGTCGGCGAGCAGGTAGGCGTCTCTGGACGATTCAAAGTAGAGCTCGGCCAGGCGGAAGATCGCGTCCGGGGTCCAACGCCGGTTCCCCGGGTAGCGGCGCAGGAAGTCCTCGAACAGCTTGATGGCCGAGTCGCGGAGCGTGCGCGCTGCTGCCTCTTGCTTGCGGATCTTCCGGTCATACCCGCGGATGACCTTCGCGCGGCGCTGCCTGGCGGCCTGCCGGACCAGGTGGTTGACTGTCTCTCGGTAGGCTTTGGAGGCTGCCTTGAAGGCCAGCGCCTCCACCTTCATGTCATCCGCGTCTGCCTGGGAGCCGGCGGGCGAGGACCAGGCCGGGCAAGAGAGGATAGCCAGGGCGGCGACGGTGGCTGCGGTGCTCAGTGGTCGAAGGCTCATGTTCGCGCTCCCCTTTTGGCTGAAGAGATCGGCCGGCGCAGGACTCCCCGCCCGTACGCTTGGATAAGGCGCAGGTTCACCGCCGGCGAATCTCGGTATCAACGCGCCAGCGCGCGGGGAGATCTACTGGAAATGGGATTAAGGGTAGGGGGGCCGGGGCCTGGGCCAGGGGGGGGGCGGGCTACAGGTAGCCCAGCGCCATCAGCATGTCCCGGCCCTCTTCGCTGACGCGGCTGGCGGTCCAGGGGGGGGAGAAGGTCCAGGTGATCTTCACCTCGTCCACGCCGGGCAGGCCGCCCACGGCCTGGATGATCGACTGCTCCAGCTCGTCCTGAGCCGGGCAGCCCATGGTGGTCAGGGTCATGAGCAGGTCCACGCGCCGCTCCGCCACCGTGACCTCGTACACCAGGCCCAGGTTCACCAGGTCGATCTCGAGCTCCGGGTCGTACACAAGCTCCAGGGCTTCCCACACCTGACCCTCTGAGATCATGGCGTCCCCTCACCGTCGACGCCCAGGGCGTCCTTGAGGGCCATCCAGGGCAACAGCGCGCACTTGACCCGCACCGGGAACTTGGCCACCCCTTCCAGGGATTCGGCGTCTCCCAGATCACGCTCGGGGGTGTCGCCGTGCATCATTTTACGCACCGCCTCCACGTCGTCCAGGGCATCTCCCATGGCCTTGCCCTTGACCAGCTCGGTCATCATGGACGCCGAGGCCATGGAGATGGAGCAGCCCTGCCCCTCGAAGGCGATGGCCTCAATGGTCTCGCCATCCATGTTCACTTCCAGGGTGATCTCGTCGCCGCACAGCGGGTTGTCGTGGCGCACCCGCTGGCCGCACCTGGGGCAGGTTCCCTGGTTCCGGGGCGCCCGGTAGTGGTCCAGGATGATCTCCTGGTAAAGGTCGTCCATGGGGTTGCTCATCGGTCGAAGAAGCGGGTGACCCGCTCAAGCGCGGCGGCCAGCTGCTCCAGCTCGGCTGCAGAGTTGTAGAACAGCGCCGAGGCGCGGCACATGGCGGGCACGCCAAAGTGCATCATCAGCGGCTGGGCGCAGTGGTGGCCGGCGCGCACGGCGATCCCCTCCTGGGCCAGCATGGTGCCCACGTCGTGGGGGTGGATCAGCCGGCCTGAGGATGTCCCGAACAGGTTGAAGGAGAAGGTGGGCGCCCGGCCAGGCCCCGCACCCGGGCCGTACAGCTTCAGCCCCTCCACCTGACCAAGTACGCTGAGCCCCCGCTGGACCAGGTGCGCGTCCCGGGCCGCCATGACCTCGGGGCCCAGCTGCTCCAGATACTCCAGCGCGGCGCCCAGGCCCACCGCCTGGGCGATCATCGGCGTGCCGGCCTCGAACTTGTGCGGCGCCTGGGCGAAGGTGGTCTCCTCCAGAGTTACCCGGAGCACCATCTCGCCGCCGCTGAGGAACGGGTCCATCTCCTCCAGCAGCTCTGGCCGCACCACCAGGACACCGACGCCGGTGGGGCCGAGCACCTTGTGCCCGGAGAAGGCGAAGAAGTCCGCCCCCATGGTCTGCACATTGATGGAGCCGTGCATGATCAACTGCGCCCCGTCCACCAGCACCCGGGCGCCCTGTGCGTGGGCGGCCTCGATGACGGGCGCCAGGTCATTTACCTGGCCCAGCACGTTGGACATGCCGCTGACGGCCACGAGCTTTGTGCGGGGGCCGATGAACTCGTCCAGGCGCGACAGGTCCGGGGCGCCGCCGGGCTCCAGGGGCAGGTGTCGAAGGGTGGCGCCGGTGTCCCGGGCGCATAGCTGCCATGGCACCAGGTTGGAGTGGTGTTCTTGGCCCGTTATCAGGATCTCGTCGCCGGGCCGGAGGTTCCGCCGCCCCCAGGCGTGGGCCGCAAGGTTGATGGCCGCGGTGCAATTGCTGGTGAACAGGACCCCGCGCCGGTCGTCCGCGCCAGTGAAGCGGGCCACGATGTCCCGGGCGCCCTCGTACGCCTCAGTGGCCTCCTGGCTCAGCAGGTAGAGGCCGCGGTGCACGTTGGCGTTCTGCTGCTCGTAGACCCGGGTCTGTGCCTGGATCACGGCCCGCGGTTTCTGGCTGGTGGCCGCGGAGTCGAGATAGATCAGGGGCCGCCCATTCTCCTGGCGAGAGAGCTGGGGAAAGTCCTGCCTGATGGCCTCAAGGTCGAACACCAGCTTGGTTTCCTCCACGGGGGTCACCCCGATGGCCCCATCGTAACTCATTATTCGACCGCCCCCGCCGTGGCCTCGGCGCGGATCTCGTCGAAGCCATCGGCCTCCAGCTCGCTGGCCAGCTCGGGCCCGCCGCTCCTTACCACCTGGCCGCCGAACATCACATGCACCCGGTCGGGGCGCAGGTTGTCCAGGATGCGCCTGTAGTGGGTGATCACCAGGGCGCTCACCTCGGGGCCGCGCAGCCGGTTAATGGCCTCGGAGACCAGGCGGATAGCGTCCACGTCCAGGCCGGAGTCGGTCTCGTCCAGGATGGCGAGTTCGGGCCGCAGCAGGGCCATCTGCAGCACCTCATTGCGCTTCTTTTCGCCGCCGGAGAAGCCCTCGTTGAGGTTGCGGCGGGCGAAGGACATGTCCATGCCCAGCTCCTCCAGCCGCTCGCCAACCTCGGCGCGAAACTGACGAAGGGGCACCGCCTTGCCGCGCACCGCGCCCATGGCCGCGCGCAGGAAGTTGAGCACTGACACGCCTGGCACCTCCACCGGGTACTGAAAGGCCAGGAACATGCCGAGCCGGGCCCGCTCGTCGGTGGGGAGCTCCGTAACATCCTGCCCCTTGAACAGGATGCGTCCGCCGGTGACCTGATAGTCGGGGTGCCCCATGAGGGCGTTGGCCAGGGTCGACTTGCCCGATCCGTTGGGGCCCATCAGGGCGTGCACTTCGCCCCGGGGCACGCTCAGGTTCACGCCGCGCAGGATGGGCTGGCCGTCCACGCTGGCCTTCAGGTCCTGGATCTCGAGGATGGTCTCGCTCATTCTTTTTCTCCGTCGGTGTCCTGCTCATGGCCGGCGCCCAGGCGCTGGCGGATCTCGGTTTCCAGTTGCGCGCTCAGCCCGGCCCAGGCCGCCTCCTCCGAGACGGTGGCCAAAAAGCCGAGCACCAGCATCCGCTCAGCCTCGGCGGGCGGGATGCCGCGGGCGGTGAGGTAGAAGAGCTGCCCGGCGTCCAGCGGCCCCACCGCGGCGCCGTGGGAGCACCGCACATCGTCCTCGGCGATCTCCAGCTGGGGGATGGTGTGGGCCCGCGCGCCGTCGGCGAGCAGGAGGTTGCGGTTCTCCTGGAAGGCGCTGGTGCCCCGGGCGCGGGGGGCCACCCGGATGGTCCCGTTGAACAGGGAGCGCGCCAGGCCGCCGGCCACCCCGTGGTAGAGCAGATCCGAGGTGGTGTGTGGGCCGCGGTGGTCCTGCACGGTCCAGTGCTCGGCGCGCTGCGCCCCGTCGAGAAAGCTCACCCCGAGCATGCGGCTCGACGCGCCGGGGCCGTCCAGCGATACCTCTGTCCAGGCCCGGGAGCTGTGCCCGCCTGTGGTGATGCTCAGGCTATCCAGGGTGGCGTCCCGCTGCACCAGGGCCCGGTTCCGCCCCATGTACCGGCCCTCGCCATGGAGCCGCTGCCAGGAGGCGTGACGCAAGGTCGCCGCCTCGCCAACCACGAGCTCCGTGGAGGGGAAGGAGAGGGTGGGCAGTGAGAGCGTGGTCGACAGGTGCAGCTCGTCCAGCACCAGGCTGGCCCCGCGCTCCGCCATGACCAGGTTGCGAGTGGCGACCAGGCCCCCGTGTCGCCTCAGCCAGTTGATGGCGACGATGGGGCCGGATAGCTCAACGCCCTCTGGCACAAAGAGGAAGAACCCGTCCCGGTGTGAGGCCATGGAGGCCGCGCCGTAGTAGTCATCTCCTGCCAGCTGGGCGCCGAGGTGTTGCCGTACGAGCTCGGGGAAGGCCATGGCGGCGTGGCTCAGGGATGTGAGGATCACCCCGGCATCACGGGCCTCACGCCCCAGCTCTGTCCGTATGTGGCCGCCGTCCGCCACCACCACATGCCCGGCGGGTATGACGCCCTCATCCAGGGTCAGGGCCTCCCCTCGCTCGGCGGCCGTGGGCAGCGGTCCCCGGGCCAGCGGGTGCTTGCGGTAATGCTCAAGGCTGTACTGCTTCAGGTCAGTGAAGCGCCACAGCTCCTCACGGCGGCCGGGTGGCTCCATGCGCTCCAGATCTTGCCGTGCCTGCTGCCGCGCGGCCCTGAGCCAGCCGGCCTCTGGACGCTTCTTGAGCGCGACTTCAACGGTCGGGGTCATTTCCATTCTTGGTCCTGTGTGCCCGGGGGCTCAACCCACCGAGCCCTCCATCTGCAGTTCAATGAGCCGGTTCAGCTCCACCGCGTACTCCATGGGCAGCTCACGGGCGATGGGCTCGATGAAGCCGCGCACGATCATGGCGGCCGCCTCGTCCTCGGGCACGCCGCGGCTCATGAGGTAGAAGAGCTGCTCATCGCTGATGCGCGCCACCGTGGCCTCGTGCCCGATGTTGGCCCCCTTCTCGCCGATGTCCATGTACGGGTAAGTGTCGGTGCGCGACTCCGGGTCCAGGAGCAGCGCGTCGCATCGCACGCTGGACTTGACGCCCTTGATCCCCCTGGGCACCTTGACCAGCCCCCGGTAGGAGGTGCGCCCGCCGTCGCGGGAGATCGACTTGCTCACGATGAGGGAGGAGGTCTCCGGCGCGGCGTGGATCATCTTGGCCCCGGTGTCCTGGTGCTGGCCGGCTCCGGCCATGGCCAGGGAGAGCACCTCGCCGTGGGCTTTCCGGCCGCGCAGCACCACCGACGGGTACTTCATGGTGACCTTTGAGCCCAGGTTGCCGTCCACCCACTCAACCACCGCGTCCTCATGGGCCACGGCCCGCTTGGTGACCAGGTTGTAGACGTTGGGAGCCCAGTTCTGGATGGTGCTGTAGCGGATGCGCGCGTGGGGCATGGCGATCAACTCCACCACCGCCGAGTGCAGCGAGCTGGACGAGTAGGTGGGCGCTGTGCACCCCTCCACGTAGTGTACGTAGGCCCCCTCGTCCGCGATGATCAGGGTGCGCTCGAACTGGCCCATGCTCTCGGCGTTGATGCGGAAGTAGGCCTGCAGCGGCACCTCCACCTGCACGCCCGGCGGCACATAGATGAACGACCCGCCGGACCAGACCGAGGAGTTGAGCGCGGCCAGCTTGTTGTCATTGGGCGGGATCACCGTGGCGAAGTACTTGCGCACGATCTCCGGGTGGTCCTTCACCGCGCTGTCCATGTCGCAGAAGAGCACGCCCTGGGAGGAGAGCTCCTCCTTCACCTTGTGGTAGACCACCTCGGACTCGTACTGGGCCGAGACGCCGGCCAGGTACTTGCGCTCCGCCTCGGGGATGCCCAGGCGATCGAAGGTGTTCTTGATCGACTCGGGCACATCTTCCCAGTCCCGTTCAGGGCGATCCGTGGCCCGCAAAAAGTAGTAGATGTCGTTGAAGTCGATGCCTGACAGGTCCGCCCCCCAGGCGGGCATGGGCCTGGCCAAAAACTTGTCGTAAGCGTCCAGGCGGAAATCGCGCATCCAGCCGGGCTCGGACTTGAGCCAGCTGATCTCCTCCACCACCTCACGGCTCAGGCCCTTTTTGGGTTTGAACACGTAAGATTCAGGATCTCGCCAGCCCCACCGCGCCTCATAGCTGTCCTGGTGCGAAACCGTGGCGATGTTTGGGGGTATCTGCTCCATGAAAACTCCAGAAATTGAGAGGCGTTTAGCTATTAAACCCTCTATGTCTATTCCTTTAGTAGACTAGCTACGCGCAGAGCAGTGTCAAGGGCGGTTCTTGGCGGTTTCGCTTAACCTATTCGATTACGCCGAAGCGGAGGGCCAGGGCTTTGCGGCGGTGGATGAAGATGGTCCGCAGGGCGCGGGCCACGTACAGCCGGTGGACCAGGCGGCCCACCAGGGAGAGGGGCACGGCGTAGTACACCCGGTCCTGCATCACGGTGCGGCCCCCGTTGGACTCGAAGCGGTGCTCGTGCCACCAGCAGGCGTACGGTCCCTTGTGCTGAGCGTCGATGAACATCCGCTGGTCAGACCACTGCTCGATCACCGCCCGCCACCGCACGGGGAACGGCCCGAGCTTGATGCGGTGCTCCACGGTGGTGCCCTCTTTGAGCAAGCCTGGGGGGGATTGCCCGGTGTTGGTGAAGGTGAAGTTCTGGGGGGTCAAGACGCCGAGGTTCTCGGCGTTGGCGAAGAAGGGAAAGACCCGCGACAGGGGGGCGTCCACCACCGTGCGCTGCTCCAGCAGGTAGACCGGCTTTCGGCTGCGCAGGTAAGAGGTTTCGGGCGCCACCCCCGCCTTGCCGATCTTCACCGCGCGGGTCCCGCCGAGCAGGTCGTCCAGGGCCGCCTCCACTCCGGTGAAGGCGAAGCGGAAGCCGAGAGAGAGGGCCTTTTTGGGCAGGACCCGCTGCCCGTGAAGCAGCACGCTGGCCATCTCGCCAAACCAGACGATGAGCAGCAGGGCGGGCACCGGCAGGAAGGCTGGCCGGTGCAGCACCGCGCCCAGGGCCCGGGCCAGCGCGGCGGAGGTCACCGGCTGTGGGGACACCGCGTTGATCTCACCCTCGTAGCGGGGCGTTTCCAGGGCACGCAGCACAAGCTCCACAAGGTCGGTGATGTGGATCCAGGAGACGTACTGGCGGCCCGAGCCGAACCGGCCGCCAAACCCGCGGCGGAAGATGGGAAGCAAGCGCCCCAGGGCGCCGCCGTCGCCCAGCACGATGCCCATGCGCAGGTGCACCACCCTGACCCCCAGCCGGGCCGCCTCCGCCGCCGCTGCCTCCCACTCCTCGCACAGCTCGGCCAGGAAGCCGTCCCCGCGGGTGGAGTGCTCGGCAAGCTCCTCGTTTCCCCGGTCGCCGTAGTAACCGATGGCCGAGGCGGAGATGAACACCTTGGGGGGGCTGCTGGCCATGTGCTTCACCAGGGCCCTGGTCAAATCTACCCGGCTCTCGCGCAGGAGCCGGCGGCGTCTGGAGCTCCACCGCCTGTCCGCAACAGCCTCGCCGGCGAGGTTCACTACAGCCTCGCTGGTCTTGATGGCGTGGCCCACGGCCATGTCGTCCGACAGGTCAACCAGGTTCACCTTGGCCCCCACGCAGTTGCGCGCGGATTTTGGGTCCCGCGTGATCACGGTGACCTGGTGCCTGTCTCGGAGCAGGCGCAAGCACAGGGCGCGGCCGACGGTGCCAGAGCCGCCAGCGATGCAGATTTTCATGGAGGGTGCCTCCAGTGGTGGAGGCTTCATTCTAGTTCAGGTGGGGGGGGGAATCCCAGGGGAAGGGGAACTACTCCTCGCCGAGGCTCTTGCCGGCCTTCTTGGTCAGGGAGTAGCTGAAAGTGAGCAGCAGGTTGTTCTGGATCTGGAACTCGTCCAGGACCAGGGGCAGGCGCACGGCCTTGAACTCGTAGCTAATGGAGGCCCACTCCACCAGCTTGAGCGTGAGCGAGGCGCCCAACTCCACGTTGGTCAGCTCGCCGGCGTTGCGATCCTCCTTGTCTTCGATGGAGGTGTAGAACGGGATCATCGCCTCGGCGTAGAGCCGGTAGGTGATCTTGTCCTCCCACAGCTTGCCGTCGATCTCGACCACCGCCTCGCCGCCGAGCTGCTGGTAGTCCTCCAGCTCCTTGACCAGGACCTCCGTGTTGTCCGAGTCCACCTTGGTCACGGCCAGCTGGTCGTCGCCGAAGAACTCATTGGCGCCGACGCCCAGGCGGATTTCGATGCCGAAGAAGTTCTCCTTGTAAGGCCTGGCGTACGCGCCAGCCGACTGCTTGAGCAGCAAGGGGAAGAAAGGGTCTGTGAGGCGCTTGGAATCCCGGCCCGCCTCGACAAAGCTTGTGCCGTCCAGTTTGGAGGTCTTGTAGGTGTACGGTTGGGCCTGCACGTCGTAGCCGGGCAGCAGGGAGGACTTGAGCCCGAAGCGCACGAAGGGGCCGATCCAGGGGAATTTCTCGAAGGAGTAGAGGTAGATGCTGTCGAACAGGATGAAGTCCATGCTCTTGACCAGGCGGTCGATGGCCGGGGTCTTGGTGAAGGTCTCGGCGATCTCCAGGCGGTTGCGCCACTCGTGGCCACCGCCCACGTAGCCCAGCTCGCCCTGGAAGTTGGCGCCCACAGCGAAGGTGACGCCGTCCTGGGCGCCCACCACGTTGTTGGAGCTGGCCAGGCTCAGATTGGCGCCCAGCTTGACCATGCCCTCCCAACCCTCGGCGGCGTCCTCGGTCTTATCGACCTTCTCATCCACCACCTCTTTCTTCAGGGCCAGGGCAGGGGTGGTCCAGCCCGCGGTGAGAACGAGTGCTGTTGCAGCGGCGGTCAATGGGTGTCGTAGGGATGAAAACATGGCTGATCTCCTCGGGAACGTTTCCGCAGTCTGTAACTGTTCGAGCACCATCGCTGCCTCGAACCAAGTTGGCGCCTCTAAATGAAAGATCTGGGCCAGTCTTCCACCTGAGGGAGGAAATGCCAAATTTTTTAGGTAACGTCTTGTTTTAAATGAACTTGATCAGGGACAGGCAGAGCACATTTCCCTGTCTCAAGTGACTCCCTGTCCAGATGTGGTGCGTCTATTAATGAGACATTCCTGACTCATTCAGATCCCACGAGCCGGCTGAACCACCGCTCCCAGCGCGGACCCTCGCCAGGCTCCCAACTCCAGAACACCCCCACGACCTTCCCCTTCACATGTGAGTGGGGCACCGTGCCCCAGACTCGGCTGTCAGAGCTGTTGTCCCGGCAATCCCCCATGACAAAGAGGTGCCCCTGCGGGACCCGGCGCGGGCTCATGTTGGCGGGGGACGTTCGCGGGTCCTGGAAGATCGTATAGGTCACGCCTCCGTTGCTCTCCTGGTGGGCGCTACACGGGGTGGGCACGCCCGCGCCGTTGAGGGATGCGCGCGCCAGGTAGCTGCACGAACCGAAACCGGAACCGCCACTGCCGCCATGGCCGGGCGGTTGCTTGCGGGGGAGGGGGCGTCCGTTGACCCAGGGCACGTCGTCCCGCACCTCCACCAGGTCGCCGGACACGGCCACCACCCGCTTGACCATGTCCTCACCCCCCGGGTCGCGTGGGTCCATGAACACCACCACCTCACCCGGGCGCGCGGGCCTCCCCTGCAGCAGCTTCAGGGGCATAAACGGCACCTTCAAGCCGAAGGCCGGCTTGAGCGTCACGATGCGGTCCCCCACCTGAAGGGTCGGGATCATGGAACCGGAGGGGATCACCGCCGCCTCGGCCACGAAGCCGCGTAGCAGCAGGGCCACCAGCACGGGCAGGGCGGCGCTAACCAGGGACCAGCGAGTTGTGGGGCGGCTTTGGGCCATGTTCGCTCCTCCTGTGCGCTCAACCCTTGCCAGCGTCCGGGTATTCCGTAGACCGATACCCGGCTGCGTGCGTAACTAGAGGGGCAGCGAACAAAACTGGAGCCAGCCATGGATACGAGCCTGTCCTCCCATCCAAGATCCCAGACCCTGGCCCTGGCCCTGACCCTGGCCATGGCCCTCTCATCCGGCTGCAAGAAGCAGGAGGGGGGCGACCTCAAGGACAAGGCGGCCAAGCCGGCCACCGCAAAGGCCAGGCTCAAGGGCCCGGAGGCCGGCAAGGTAACAGCGCTGCTGGCCCTCACATCGCTCAAGGCACCCGCTGTGTCAGCGCGTGCGCCGGGCGGCAAGGACGCCTGGTCCGGGCTCAAGGTGGGGGACGCCCTGGCCGAGGGGAGCGCGGTCCGCTGCGCCAAGGGAGCGCGGGCGAGGTTGTCGCTGGCCGGGGGTGGCGTTGTGCTGCACCTGGACGAGGACACCGAGCTGATCATCAAGGACGCGCGTGGCCTGACCCTCACCCGCGGCGCCGTGCTGGTGGACCGGCAGCAGAGCGGCGGCGAGGCGTTGCAGATCGCCACCCCGAGGGGGAAGGTGAAGGTGAGCGGCACCAAGCTGCATGTGCGCGTGGGGGATGACCGGGATCTGGTGGACGTGACCCGCGGGACGGTGCAGGTGAGCGGCGGGGCAGGGCAGGCCCGGCTGGAGGTGGGCGCCGGCGAGCGGGCCGAGCTGCGCAAGGGGAAGGGGCCGCGGGTGGTGGCAGGCGCGGACCTGGCCCATGTCACCCGCTGGGCCCGGGAGATCACGCCGCCGTCAGAGCAGGCGGACAGCGCGAGGCCGGGCTTCGGCAGCCTCAAGGCGAGGGCGCCGGGGCGGGGCAAGTCTCACGCCCTGAGCCTGGCCGACCACAAGGTGCGGGTCACCGTCCGCGACAACGTGGCGCGCACCGAGATCGAGCAGAGCTGGCACAACGCCGGGGGCTCCACCCTGGAGGGGACCTACCGGTTCCCGCTGCCTGCCGGGGCGAGCATCTCCCGGCTGGCCCTCTATGTGGGGAACCGCCTGGAGGAGGGGGAGGTGGTGGAGCGGCGGCGGGCCAAGGCGATCTTCAAGAAGATCGTGGAGGACACCATCCGGCCCCGCGACCCGGCGCTGCTGGAGTGGGTGGGCGGGCGCATGTTCCAGATGAAGATCTTCCCCATCCCGCCGCGGTCATCCCGGCGGGTGGTGCTGGCCTATACCCAGGTGCTGCCGGCCTCCTACGGCCGCTACCGCTACGTCTACCCCATGACCTCCGAGGCGGGGAAGGCCACGTCGGTGGGCAGCTTCAGCGTGGCCATGAAGGTGAGCAGCAGCCTGGGGCTGGCCAGCGTGAAGGCCCCCCTCTACCCGGTGACCAGCCAGAAGAAGGCGGGCGAGGTTTCTCTGAGCTACGAGGCGTCAGATTTTCGCCCGGCGGCCAGCTTCGTGGTGGAGATGCGCCCGGAGCGGGCGCCGCCCGAGCTGCAGCTCTCCCTCCATGAGGGCGGACCGGGCAGCGGACCAGGGTGTGCTGGGTTGGGCAACTGGCGGGCCTCTACCCTGAGCAGGCGGGCCCTGGGCATGGGCGCGCCCAAGAGCCGATGCGGGGATCGTGGGGGCTTCTTCATGGCAGTGCTGCGGCCGGAGCTGCCAACTGGTGAGCGCGCCGCGCCCCGGGATCACCTGTTCATCCTCGACACCTCATACAACACCGGAAAAGAGGGCCTGGCCCTGCAGGTGGCGGCGCTGGAGGCGTTCCTGGCCGAGATGGACCTGCGCAGCAAGTTCAACGTCATGGCCTGCCACGGCCGTTGTGTCACCTGGTCCCAGGCGGCCAAGTCGCCGTCGGCGGCCGCCCGCAAGGAGGCGGTGGCCTTCGTCAAGGCGCTGACCCCGGGCGGATCCAGCGATATCCAGGGCGCCTTCGAGGAGGCGGCGGCCAGGGTGTCGACCATGGGCAAGGGCGTGCGCGTGATCTACATGGGCGACGGCAAGCCCACCGTCGGCGAGCTTCGCGAGCCCCAGCTGGCCAACCTGGTGGTGGCGGCGCTGGGCAAGGTCGGCGCCACCCTGGACATACTCCAGGTTGGGGACGACGCGTCGGCCCTGTTCATGGCCCAGGCCACACGCCGGCTCTCGGGCGGGGTGCACCTCCTGGGCGCGGGCGACGATCTGGCCACCCGCGTGTTCGATCTGGTGACCGCGCAGTACCGGCCAACCCTCACCGATGTGGAGCTAAGCCTGGAGGGGAACCTGGGGGCGCACCATGTGTACCCCGGGCAGCTCGCCTCGGTGAGCGCGGGGTCGGAGCTCGTGGTGGTTGGGCGCTACGGCGCCGGCGGCAGCGGAGTCATCAAGGTGAAGGGCAAGGTGGGGGGCCGGGCCTTCGAGCGCCGCTACCCGGTGACCCTGGCGGCCTCGCCCACAGAGGCCCATGTAAATAGCTTCATCCCCCGCATCTGGGCGCGGCTCCACCTGGAGGCGCTCAACCTGGCGGGCTTCAGTAAGAACCGGGCCGAGATCGTGCGGGTCTCTCAGCGCTACAGCGTGCTGAGCCGGGCCACCGCCTTCCTGGTGCTGGAGAACGAGCGCATGTACCGGGAGTTCCGGGTCAAGCGCAACCGGAACCGCCAGTACTGGAAGGGGGAGGGGGTCGCGAGCAAGGGGGTCAAGGACCAGCCCCAGGCCGAGAAGTCGGTGACCGGGCAGCCAGGCGCGGGCGGGGGCAAGACCGCCACCGAGAGCGCCGGGCCAGTCCCCACCACCACGGCCGCGGACAAGCCTGCCTCTGGCTCCTCGAGCCGGGCCAGCGAGCGCAAGGCGAGGCTCCAGGACGAGGTCGCAAGCAAGAGCATGGTGAGGAGGCTGGGCAGCGCCTCGGGCAGGGACCTGGACGCCCTGAGTGGCGACGGCTCGGAGGCCGAAGATGATATCGGAGGCGAGGCTGAGGAGGCCCCGTCATCCGAGCCGCTGAGGGCCAGCGCGGACCCGGTGCCCCCGCCGGAGCCCGATGTCAGGCCGGCGCCCAAGGCCAAGAAGAAGCCTGCATCCTCGCC
>CAZCFB010000001.1:0-7944 GCA_964497805.1 uncultured Kofleriaceae bacterium | reverse complement strand
TCGGCGCCTACGATATGGCGCTCACCCACGCGCGGGAGTGGGCCAAGCTGGACAGCGACTCGTCCGAGGCGCTGCGGGCTCTGGGGGACATGGAGCTGGCCTCCGGGAACAGCCGGGAGGCGGCCCGGACCTATGGGTCCCAGGTGGAGGTGAACCCGTACAGCGCCCGCATCCACCTGCGCATGTCCCGCATGTACCGCAACAAGGGTGAGGCTCGCAGGGCGTGCGCTCACCTCTGGAGCCTGGTGTCCATCCGGCCCCACCAGCTGAGCTACAACCTGAACCTGGTGCGCTGCCTGGCCCCCTTGCCCGGTGGCAAGGAGACCGCGCTCAAGATCCTGTCCGAGCTGTCGGCCAACCCGCGGGCCCGGCGGTACGCGGCCTCCATCGGAAGGGCCCTGGCCGCGTTGCAGCGGGGCGCGTACGACGGCCTGGATTCCTCCAGACGGCGGCCACGCGGGGCCATCCTGGTGAGGGCGACCTGGAGCAAGCCCGTGGACCTGGACCTGGCCCTGATCACGCCTCGTGGCAGGCGCCTCAGCGCCATGCAGGGGGTCTCCAGCGGCAGGGTCCCGGCAGACAGCCGCGACGGCACCATCGAGGAGGTGCTGCTCATGAGCCGCGCCCGGTCCGGCACCTACCGCCTGGAGGTGACCCGCCCGGCAAGCGCCGACGTGGGCAGCGCACCCATCACGGGCACCGTCATCGTGCGGGCCCACGGCCGGAGCCGCACAATCCCCTTCGTGCTCTCCAGCGAGGCCACCAGGCCCCTGGCCCGGATCAAGGTGGGCAGCAAGCGGGTGCGCAAGCGCGTGCGGTACCGGTAGCCGGTAAATTCGCCGGTAGCGGCCACAGCCAGTACATGCTTCTTTATCATCCATGATGAAGAAGCGACCCTCCTGTACCCTCCTGCTCCTCCTGCTGCTCTTGCTCGTGATCCTGGGTGCCACCTCCGCCTGCGAGCGCCAGGAGGCGTCCTCTGCTCTGGACGCCATGGCGGACCAGGGCACAGACCGCTCCACCGCCCGGGACCATACACCGGACAGAGCAGACCTGGCCGGGCATGACCAGGGGGCCACGCCAGACATCAAGGCCCCCGCCGCGGCGCACCCCCGCCTGCTGCTGCGTGACTTCACCGCGGTGAGCAAGCGGGTTGGCGTCAAGGGCTCCGGGCCGGCCCTGCTGCTCCAGGAGCTACAGAAGAAGGCGACGACCCTGCTGGCCAAAAAGACCCTGGCCCAGGAGCTGCCGAACACCGGCAACATCGGCCGCAACGTGCTGGACCGGGTGATGACCTTCACCCTGCTGCACCACCTCTCACCGACGGGCCCACAGGCCAAGACCTACCTCGCCCGCGCCCGGACCGAGCTCATGGCCGCGGTGACCGGTCCGCTCTTCCCCGACTGGAAGCACGCCACCCAGTGGCTGGCCACCGCCGAGATAACGGCGGCCGTGGCCCTGGGGTATGACTGGCTCTACCCACACCTGGACCCGGCCCAGCGCAAGGCGGTGCGGCGCGCCCTGTTCGACCGATCCTTTGCCCACTACCGCCGCGCCTACCGCTGCAGCAACCTCGGCCCGGCGGCCGCGCAGGACAAGGAGTGCACCAAGGACAAGCTGGCCCACTGGTGGGTGGACAGCCAGAGCAACTGGAACGCGGTCTCCAACGCCTCGCTGATCCTGGGCCTGCTCGCCGTGGAGCCAGAGCTCAACGCCCCGGACATGAGCCAGGCGGATCGCGCCCTGTTCAAGGCATGCAATGACGCGGCGCTGGTGGCGGTGAAGACCGGCGAGCCCTCGTCGCTGCGCCTGGGGCTGGACGATCTCGCGGGCGGGGGCGGCTGGTCCGAGGGCCCCGCCTACTGGGAGTACGCCATGACCTACCTCTCCATGGCGCTCTCCTCACTCAAGGCCGCGCGCAACACCACCGCGGGGCTGGAGAAGGTCCCCGGGCTCAAGGAGACGGTCTCTTTTCACTTCTGGACCCAGGGCGTCACCGGCGTGCCCTTCAACTTCTCTGACTGCAAGACCGACCTCTACCCGGCGCCCGCCGCCCTCTACCTGGCCGACCTGTTCAACGCTCCCGACGCCGCGAGGCTGGAGCGGCGGCGCATGTTCGACCCACGGCTGCTGGCCAAGAGCAGGGCCAACAAGCTGGCGCTCTACCTGCTCTGGCACCGCGACCTGCCGTCCTGGAAGCAGGCCATCCAGGCAGGCACCTCGCGCCAGTTCAAGAACGTCCACCTGGCCGTGTTCCGCGAGAACTTCAAGACCCCGCCAGGCGACGCCATCTACTTCGGGTTCAAGGGCGGGGTGGCGCCGACGCCGCACCGGCAGATGGAGAACGGCACCTTCATCTTCGAGGCTGACGGTGTGCGCTGGGTGGAGGACACGGGCTACGGATCATGCTCCAACAACCTGACCAAGTACCGCTGCAAGAACGCGGGACACAACACCCTCGTCATCGACGGGAAGGTGCAGAACCAGTCCGCGGTCTCGCCCATCACGCACTACAAGACGCCCAAGGATGGGACCATCTGGTCGGTCCTGGACCTCAAGGCGGCGTACCTGCAGAAGGGCGGCCCCAGCAACCTGAGCCGGCTCCTGCGCGGGTTCTACCTGGACCCGGCCTCACGGGTGGTCCTGGTCAAGGACGCCATCCGCTACCAGGACTCGCAGTGTAAGCAGCCTTCAAAGCCAACCCACTCTGTCCAGTGGCGGCTCCACACCAGGGCCAAGGTCACCACCGCGGACATCAGCGCCGACGGCAAGGAGATCCAGCTCAGCCAGGGGACCCGCAAGGCCAAGCTCGTCGTCAACACCAACCTGACCAAGCTGCCGTGGAAGATCGAAGACGCGGCCAGCCTGGAGCCGGCGCTGGCCGGGGTGAAGGTGCTGACCCTGACCCTGCAGGTGAACTGCGGCCGCGATCTGGAGCTGTTCTGGGTGCCCGGGACCTCCAAGCTGCACCAGAAAACCGCGGCCCAGCTGGTCGCATGGGCCAAGCAGACCGGCAAGCCGTTCTTCAACAAGCCCGTGTGGCAATGGTGAGCCGCCGCCTGTTGTTCACCATGCTACCCTTCCTCCTCTCTTCAAGATAAGGAGGCCCAATGGCCCGTTACTTCAGCCGCGAAGGGGTCGAGGAGTCGGTGCAGGTCATCAACAATGACCCGACCCACCTGCGCAAGGCGGTGAACCTCACCGGGGTGATGGTGCTGCGCGCCCTCGACGATCCGGACGGCAACGACCTGTACGTGACCTACACCTTCGACAAGGGGCGCTGCACAGACTGGGTCTACGAGGCCGAGCCCGCCCCCTCGGCGCTGCGGGATCGCCACTTCACGCCCATGAAGGACGGCATCACCCGGGTCACGGCTGCCTACGCCACCTTCGTCAAGCTGGACACCGGGGAGATGGATCCCCCTGACGCCATCGACTCGCCGGACTACAAGATTGAAGGATCCATGCTGATGATCCTGCCCCTGTTGCAGGCCGTGGACTCCTGGAACAAGACGGTTCGTACAATAGAAAAGACGTATTGAGGTGGGGGACGCCCCGCGTCCCGGGGGGAGATTACGGCGCCTCGTCTTCCTTGCAGTGGCGCTTGAGGTTCTTGCCAGCTTCCTTGTAGGCAGGATCGATCTTGAAGGCCTCGCGGAAGGCCTCGCAAGCCTTGTCGCGGTCGTTGCTCTGCAGGTGTAGCCGCCCGATCATGTCCGGGAACCAGGCCACCTCGGGGGCCTGCTTGGCCAGGAACTCGTAGTGCTCGATGGCGAGCTTCACGTTGCCGGTGCGGCGGTGGATCTTGGCCAGCAGGCGGCGGACATCCTCGCCGTCCTCCAGGAAGAGCGCCTGCTCCAGCGACTGGAGCGCCCGCTTGTACTTCTTCCTCGCCATCAGGCTCCGGCCCTGCTTCATCAGGTTCGCGCGCTCGCTGGAGGAGATCTCCACCACCTCGTCGCTGGCGTCGGGTTCGGGCGGGGGACCCAGGTCAGGCGGGGTAACGACGGAAGGCGGAGCGAGGGTCTGCTCCTGCCATCGCTGTATCCGGGGCCAGGCCACAACCATGACAAGGGCGGCAGCCACCACGGCCGCCAGGGCCCAGGTGGCCATGTTGGACTTCTCGCGGGGCTGCTTCTCCTCCTCCTCGGCAGCCGCGCCCTTATTGGCGGCCTTCTTTGGAGGGTCGGGCTCTGGCTTCAGCTCTGGCCCGGGGTCTCGCTTGGGCCGCTTGGGCTGCTTCTCCTCGTCCTGCTCGTCCTTCTCCTCGGGCTCTTTCTGTTCCTTCCCGGACGGCTTCTCTTCGTCGTCGTCCTCGGAGCCGCCGTCGGCCAGGCGCACCTTGTCTGGGAGGAGCGGGCCCTTGGTTGGCTGGTTCAGATCCACCTTCAGCGCGCCCGGGCCCGGCATGTCCAGGCCGTACAGATCCACCAGGTCTTCCAGCCGCGCGTCGTCGTCCGCCGGGTCCGGGTGCCACGCGGCCAGGTAGTGGTGCAGGTCCAGCACCCGGTCGGAGAGCCCCTTGAGGAAGTGCCGGGCCTCCGTCTCATCCTGTGAAACCAGCAGGGCCAGCGCTTTCTGCCCCAGCGAGGCCGGCGCGGACCTGCCCACCTTGGCCTTGAAGTTAAGGGGGGTCGCCCCCCACCCCACCTGGACCTTGACCGCTTGCCCCTTGGTCAGGGGCATCATGGTGCGGATCAGCAGCCCGGAGGCGCTCACGTTCTGAACGATCCCCTCGCCCATCTCGTTGAGCACCACCGGGAAGCGCAGGGCCACGCGTGGCTCGGCCCGCCGCTCGTCCAGGAGATCACAACAGAGGTTGAGGATGGCGCTGAGATCATCGGCGGGGATGGCGGCAGTGAAGGAGCGGGTCTCCTCCAGGCTCACGTCCTCGCCCGTTATCAGGCCCAGGGTCGACACCCTCCCGGCGCTGATGTCCTTGAGCGCGCGGGCCAGCTCGGCGGTCTCTTCGCCGGCCGTGGCCACCACCAGACGTAGGGTGCGGATGGACGCCAACAGGCGAACCTGTTCAACGCTCACCGCCTTGACCAGCTCGAACGCGTCCGGTGAGAAGTTGCGTTGGATCGCCTTGTAGAGCCCCCTCTCCTCAAGCACGATGATCATCTTACGCGCGGGCCCTGATTGGCTCATGCGATGACACCTCTTACCTTCCGGCGGCGCAGGCCACCGACGCTTGGCTTTCCACTAACCGCCCACAGGATCGCGTAATTATATACAGGATGCGAATATTTGGCTCACCCAGAACGTCTCTTCTGTTCTGGAACCGCACATCAAATCTTGCGTTTGTGTACAAGCCTGATAGTCCATAGGAAAACTGACATTGAACGGAGGCAACACAATGAGTCGTCATCTCATCATCGGCATTTTCTCTCTCCTGCTCACCATGGGTGGCTTCGCGGCGGCTCCCCTGACCGCGGAGGCCAACTGCGGCAAGTGCGGCCCGGCCCATTCCAAGAAGGACGGCGCCAAGTGCGCCAAGTGCAAGGGCGGCGACTGCAAGTGCAAGAAGGTGGAGAAGAAGGCCTGTGGCTGCAAAAAGGCCGCCGCCAAGGCCAAGTGCGCCAAGGCCAAGTGCGCCAAGTGCAAGGGCGGCGACTGCAAGTGCAAGAAGGCTGACAAGAAGGCCTGCGCCTGCAAGAAGGCTGACAAGAAGGCCTGCGCCTGCAAGAAGGCCGCAGCCAAGCCGTGCGGCTGCAAGAAGGGCCACCCCCCCATCTGCGACAAGTGCAAGAAGTCCGGCAAAAAGGCGTGCAAGTGCCAGAAGGCCCACGCCGCGGACAAGGCCAAGGGCGCCACGTGCACGGGCTACTGCAAGTGAAAGAAGGCTAATAAATCGCCTTCCCCCTTATCCCCCCCCGCCAGGCTCCTTCCCGCTAGCTCCCGCCGGCTTCGCCGGCTCCGCCAGCTGATCAAACGCCCGGCCCGCGCTCCCCGGCTGGGGATCCCTGCCAAAGAGACGATCCGCGAAGTCCATGAGCGTGCGCCAGTCGCGGTCCGCCAGCTCGTGCTTGCCCGGCCGGAATGAAACACCCAGCCGATCCTTGGCGTCGAGGAAGCGGAACACGGGCAGGGCCCCCAGGTAGGTGGCGCCGGTGCCCAGGGGGTTGGCCCAGCGGTCGCCCACGGCGTCCAGGGTGAGCAGGGCCCGGGGAGCAACCAGGGCAGCAACCCAGTGCTGGTCAAAGGGGAGCTTCGCCGGGTTGCCCGCGAACCTGCTCAGGCCTCGCACGAACCAGTGGGGGAAGTTTCGCACCAGGTCGGCAAGCCGCTCGCAGCCGGGGCCGCGCACCTTGTGGCTCCCGGCGCCGCCGCAGCCCGAGCCCATGGGCGCGGTGAGCGCGAACCGCTCATCGTAGGCGCCGGCCCAGAGGGCGGCCTTGCCCGAGCGGGAGTGCCCGGTGACGATCACCTTCTCCCGGTCCACCTGATCCAGCCGGCTCAAGAGGTCCAGCGCGCGCGAGGCGCCCCAGGACCAGCAGGCGATGACTCCCCAGGTACGCCCCGGGTGGGCCAGCCGCAGGGGGCTCCTGGCGCCGGGCCGGTCCGGGCAGAGGTCGGTGGGTGTCAGCTCGGCCAGGATGTAGCCGCGGGCCGTGACCTCCCGGGGGATGGCGCAGCCGAACAGCGCTGGCCTGTGGTCAATGTGAACGATGGCAGGGTAGGGCCCCCCCTCGGCCGGGGCGGTGATGCCCAGCTGCATGGAGGCGCCCTTGCCCAGGTCCAGGCGCAGGCGCCTGCGCACTGCCTGGCCGTCGAAGAGGTCCTCCCGGGAGAGCTCCTTGTGGGGGAGGGAGGCGGGCGCGGCCGGGGCCTGACCGTACTGATCGCGCAGCAACAGGGCCACGATCTCGCCCCGGCGCTTGACCCACCCGGCCCTGTCAGAGACCCGGCTCCCATCATTGAGCAGGAAGGGGTCAGGCAGGCTCGGCGGCGGCTTCGTTGCCACGGCGGCCGGTGAGGCAGGGGGGCGGGGGCCAGGCGCGGAAGAAGGGGAGCGCTTCTCCTTGCAAGCGGTGAGCAGGGAGGCCAGGGCCAGGGCGGCCAGCAAGACCCGGATCATGGACGGGCCCTGCAATGGACCAGGGAGCTCAACAGGCCACGCGCCTGCTCGCCCAGGATCCGCCGGCGGAAGGCGGCCGATGCGCGGGTGGCTCCCGCTCGGACCGCGCACCCGGAGGCCATGTGTCCCGCCTCCCTGAGCAGGTCCGCCGAGGGGCGGGCCCCTTCAAGCAGCTCCTCCACGGGCTCCAGGCGAAGGGGCGTGGGCCCCGCACCCGCCGCGGCCAGGCGCACGCCGTCGAACAGGCCGTCACGCAGGGAGAGGCTCCCCGCAACGCTGACCTGACCCAGGGCGCCGGCCCGCCGGGTGAAGCCGGAGACCTGGCCGGCGTGCGGACGCCCGAAACAGACGGCGAGCATCACCTCGCCTGGCGTGCGGCTGGTGAGGCCCGGTGCCATGAAGAAGTACTCCAGCCCCACCTGGCGTTTGCTCCGCCTATCGGCCAGCTCCACCCAGGCGTCGTGCACCATCAGCGCGGGCGCAAGTGAACAGCCGGACGGCGCCTCGCACAGGGCCCCGCCCACGGTGGCGCCCGCCTTCGCCCCGGCCCCCGCCTGTCCTGCGGCCTTGACCAGCGACGGACAGATGGCCGGCAGCTCCCGGCTCCGGGCGAGCTCCCGCAGCGGGGTCATGGCCCCCAGGCGCACCACCTCCCGGCCCACCTCCACGCCGTTGAGCTCCGGGACGCCGGCCAGGTGGATGATCGCCTCGGGCAGCGCCGTGGCCCTGGAGCCCAGCCGTTCAACCAGGCGAGTCCCCCCCCCGCGGAAGACCGATCCCGGCAAGAAACGCCGCAGGTGATGGGCCTCGCTCAGGGTGCTGGGATGGTGGATATCCATGACGGAGGCATCATAGCGTAGTAG